>DASZLO010000194.1:0-92398 GCA_035552315.1 Bryobacteraceae bacterium | reverse complement strand
AGATCGATCTTGTCTGAAAGCCCCGCTTCCGCCCAATAGCGGCGCGCGACCGAAGTATACTCGTCGCTGACGTCGCAAGCGACGATTTTGCCGTCCGGCGGCAGAGCCATCGCGACGGCGAGCGAACTGTATCCGGTGAAGACGCCGACTTCGATGGTGCGCCGCGCTCCCAGCATGCGGACAATCACCTGAAGGAACTGCCCCTGCTCGGGCGGTACCTGAAAGCGCGCGTTGGGATGCGCGGCGGTCTCATTGCGGAGGCGCGCCAGCAAATCCGTTTCGCGGACGCTGTTTTTGAGAACGTAGTCGATGGCTTTGGGGTCAATCAGATCGTTGTAGCGGCCCATGAAGATAGATGTTCCTCAGGCGTCGCGTTGCGTAGAAGCTCAGGAGCAACAGCGCCCCGCCGAGAAGACCTATTGTAGCGGGTTCGGGCACATCCGCCGGGGTCTGGGCACTGGAGAATACGACGGGACCCGTCAATGACGGAAGGGGCGGCGTCAGGACATCCGCAAAAACCGCGCCGGGCGCAAAGAGGGCCGCGATTTGAGTGGTGTCGCCCCCCAGCGTGGTCACCAGGACGAGAAGATTCTGCAGCAGAAAGTTGTTCTGTTCCGTCGTCCAGTCCGGTCCGGCGCCGGGATCGAGCATGTATTCGAGACTGCCGAAGGCCGCGAGGTTGGCGGGCGTGTCTAACCCGTCGTTCTGCAGCGCAACGGTAACCGGGATCAGGTCAGCCCGCAACGATTGCAGAAACAATATTTGCAGGCATAACAGTAAAATCGCGAAAGCCCGGATCGGCTGCATAACCTTTATATCGGCCGCACAGCCTGTAAACTTTACAGATGCTTTCCAACCTGCAGAAAGTGCTCCTGGCGATTGCCGCGGTCTTCTATATGACGGCCGGATCGCTGCACTTCCTGATTCCGGACCAATATATGAAGATCATGCCGCCCTATATACCCTGGCACCTGGGGATGGTCTATGTCAGCGGCGCGGCGGAGATCGCGGGGGGCGCGGGATTGCTGGTGGCCCCGCTGCGCCGGGAAGCCGCATGGGGTCTGGTGGCGCTGCTGGTCGCGGTGTTTCCGGCGAATGTCTACATGGCGACCAGCGCGCCGGCATTTTCCTGGATTTTATGGGCGCGCCTGCCTCTGCAGGCGGTTCTGATCTGGTGGGTGCTGGCCTGCACCAGCACCACGGGTAACACCACGGGGAAGCGATACGTGCGGGAGATCTAACCGCGGTTGATCATGAACGTGGCTACGGAATCGAAAAACGCCCGCAGCGTTTCCTCGGCCGGGGCCGGCAGCGCTGTTTCGGCTAGAGCTTTGCTCATCAACTGAATCCAGCGGTTGCGGGCGCTCTGGTCAATGGCGAAAGGACCGTGCCGCATGCGCAGCCGGGGATGGCCCCGCGTTTCCAGATAACGCTGCGGACCGCCGAAACGGAAGATCAGAAATTCGCGCAGCCGGTCCTCGGCACCTTCGAGATCGCCGGCGGGATACATCGGGCCGAGAATGTCGTCCTGTGGCACCTGCCGGTAGAAGGCGGCCACCAGGCGGTGAAAACCGTCCTCGCCGATGAGTGAATAGATTTCCTGATCGTCCAACGAGCCAGTATCGCATCCGATAATGGAAGTGCCGCCCTACAAGTTTGACCGGATGGATTTCGCACAGGATCTCAAAAGACAGATCGACATTGCCAGCGTGGCGGGCGCCTATGTGCGGCTGCGCAAGTTCGGCAACCGGTACTCCGGGCTGTGCCCATTTCACAACGAGAAGACGCCGTCGTTTTCGATCTACGCCGAGCATCAGTTCTTCAAGTGTTTCGGCTGCGACGCCAAGGGCGACGTTTTCAATTTCGTGATGATGATCGAGGGCCTGACCTTCTGGGAAGCCCTCAAGAAACTGGCCGACCAGCACGGCATCGCCATGCCGAAGCAGTCGCTGGTGAGTGACGATGAGACCCGTCTGCGCGCGGCGCTTTATGAAATGCACGAGATCGCCGCCGAGCACTTCCGCGCCAATCTCACGGGTCCCAATGGCGCTCCCGTCCGCGAGTACCTCGCCAAACGGGGAGTCTCGCCGGGCACCGCGCAGAAATTCGGCATCGGCCTTTCCGACCGATCCGGACGCGCGCTGCTGCGCATTCTGGAACAGCGCGGTTTCAAACCCGAACAACTGGAAGTCTCAGGGCTTGTCGCCCGGCGCGACGACGGATCTTTTTACGACCGCTTCCGCAATCGCCTGATGTTTCCCATTCAGAGCGAAGCCGGCAAGACCATCGCATTCGGCGGACGCGCGCTCGATCCGGATGAAAGGGCCAAGTACCTGAATTCGCCGGAAACCAAAATTTACCGGAAGTCGAGCGTCCTTTACAACCTGAATCGCGCGAAAGAAACGGCGATGAAGAGCGACCGGATCGTGCTGGTGGAAGGGTACATGGATACGATCGGGGCCTCGCAGGCCGGGGTCGCCGAAGTGGTCGCCACCTGCGGAACGGCGCTGACAGTGGAACAGATCCGGGCGATGAAACGGCACTCGCTCAATCTGCATTTGAACTTCGATCCCGATTCGGCGGGCGAGAATGCGGCGGAACGCTCCATCAAACTTCTGCTGGACGAAAACATGCGGGTGCGCATCGTCGAACTGGAAGGCGGGCTCGACCCGGACGAGTACTGCAAGGAGCACGGCGCCGAAGCTTACGCGCACAAGATCGCCGGGGCGAAGACTTATTTCTACTGGCTCGCCGACCGTGCGCGCGGGAAGTTCAATATGCGGGAACCGCAGGGGCGCGTGGATGCTTTCCAGTTCCTGCTGCCTTCGATCCAGGGTCTCAACGACAAACTGGAGCGCGTCGCCGTCGCGAACGATCTGGCGTCGTATCTCGGGGTGGAGTCGGGCCTGGTGCTGGAGCATTTCCGCAAAGCCGCGGCGGATCGCACGGAACGTACGCAAGCGCCCAGAAGCGATCCCGCCAGGATGACCGACCGCATTCTGCTGCCGCTCCTGGTGGGCGATGAAGAGGCGCGGGCGCAGTTAATGCCGCATCTGGACGAACTGCCGGCGCTGCGGGTTCTGGATACCGCTCCGATTTACGAAGCGCTGATGGCGATGAACAATGCGGGGCAACCGATCGATTTCAATACGCTGCATGCGCGACTCGAACCGGCGTTGCAGAACCGGCTGGCGGCTATCGTGCTGGATGCGGGCAGCGCCTCGATTGAAGACGGCATCGCGTGTCTCGAAGCACTGCGCAAGGAGGATCGCGAAAGCATCCGGCGCGACTTAAAAACGCGCATCAAGAGCGCGGAACGTGAAGGCAAGATCGCCGAAGCGCTGGAACTTATCAAACTGCTAAACGAACTATAAAGACCTGTAACAACGCTCAATAAATCGTCACTTTGTGCATCGGGTGACCACCCGAATATCGTTGTACAATGGGAACCATTCGTTGTCAGTAGTTGGGGAGAGTCGCTGTGGCGGAAGACAGTTTCGAGTGCGTCGATCCACTTGCGCGGGTGAGTAAGGAGAGCGGTTTCGTGCTGTTTGACGAAGCCCTTGAGCTTATTCCCGAGCTCGACCCCGAAGACGCGCCAAACGATCCGCCTTCCGGCAGTTACCGGCATTCAGATCCGTCGTCCGATCAGAACTCCGATCCGCATTCCGATCCCGCATTTACGCAGGCCGAGGCGATAGACTCCGCGGAAAGTTTTGACAAGACCCACGATCCCGTGAGGCTTTACCTGCGCGAAATGGGCGCGGTGCGTCTGCTGAACCGCGACAGCGAAGTTGGGATCGCACGCCGCATCGAGCGTGGTCAGACAAGGGCCCGCCGCATGCTTTTCCGCTGCCCGGTGATTATTCAGGAGCTCATCCGGATCGCCGACGAGTTGCGTACGGGCGTACTAACGGCACGCGACGTTCTGCAGTTTACCGATCCTGTACCGAGCGAAGAAACCTGCGAGAGCGGCGCGCTGGCGATGATCGAGGCGTGCGACGAGCTCGGTCGCCGCGCGCGCAAGTTCGCACAGCTGAAGCAGCGCATCTTCGCGGTGCCGCGCCAGTCCAAACCGAAACAGAACCGGCGGCTTCGCTGGGAGATGGGCCGGATGGCGGTTTCCATTTCGCGCATCGCGTGCGGGATCCGGCTGCAGAATCAAATCGTCAAGAATTTGATTTGCAAGCTGCGGGCGGTGGTGGAAGAAGTGCGGCCGGTGGAAAAGAAAATCGCGCGCAACCAGAGGGCTGTCGAGGCCGCCGCGGGAAGCGCCGAGAAGCTGCGGGCGCTGCGCCGCGAGCAGCGCCAGTTGTCAGCCGAACTGCAGGAACTGGAAGACCTCTACGGATCTTCCGCCGCCGATCTGCGGCGCGCTCTGGACGTGGTTAACCGTGCCGACAGAGACGCCGAGGCGGCACGCCAGGAACTGATCGAGGCGAACCTGCGGCTGGTGGTAAGCATCGCGAAACGTTACAACAACCGCGGCCTGCAGTTTCTCGACCTGATTCAGGAAGGCAATATCGGCCTGATGAAGGCGGTGGAGAAGTTCGAATACAAGCGCGGCTATAAATTTTCCACTTACGCCACATGGTGGGTCCGGCAGGCTATTACGAGGGCCATCGCGGATCAGGCGCGCACCATCCGGATTCCGGTCCACATGATCGAGACGATCAATAAGCTGATCCGTACTTCGCGCATGCTGGTGCAGGAACTGGGACGCGAACCCACCAGCGAAGAGCTGTCCGAAAAGATGGAACTGCCGGTGACAAAGATCCGGCGCGTGATGCGGATCGCGCAGGAGCCAATTTCTCTTGAGACACCGGTGGGCGAAGAGGACGAATCGCACCTCGGCGATTTTCTGATCGACCAGGCGACGGCCTCGCCGGCCGAGCAAATCGTCAATCTGAACCTGCATGAGCAGACCGCGCAGGTGCTGAAGAGTCTGTCGGCGCGCGAGGAAAAAATCATTCGCCTGCGGTTCGGCCTGGAGGACGGCAGCGAGCATACGCTGGAGGAGGTGGGGCAGAACTTCGACGTGACGCGGGAGCGCATCCGTCAGATCGAAGCCAAGGCCCTGCGGAAATTGAGGCATCCCAGCCGCAGCTACCGGCTCAAGACTTTCCTTGGAGAAGGGTAATTACTTCGCCTGTTTGGCGAGCAAAGCTTTCACGGCTTCGGGCGGATCGAACCGGCCCGGGGCCAGCGGCCCGTTGTAAATAACCTTGTCGAACTTCATCACGATGTTTTGCCCCATGGCATTCTGCGTCATCGTGAACGGCGTACGGATTCCATCCACCAGCCGGTAATCGGAGAGCGTCATGTCGGTGGCAATTTCGCCAAGCGGACTCGACATGACGGTGGCGATTCGCAGCAGCAGCCCTGAGTCCTTGTCGAAGTAGAACGTTTCCGGATTGCCGTCCTTCGGGGTCATCTCGACTTTCCAGGCAGGCTTGCCGTCCACGGTGTCTTCGCCGGTAGTTTTGACGGACTTGTACTGGTCGCGCCATTCAGTTGCAACGACGAAGCTGGAAGACCGCTCCATGGCGCTTTTCTCCTGGCCCTCGATGATCCGGGGACCCTGCAGAGTGCTGTTTTCCCACGCGGTATCGCCGTTATATCCGATTTCGATCGGGCCGATACCAGGCAGGTCCATGGAAGTCCAGGATTTCTTCCCCTGCTCGATCATGGAAACTTTGCCGCCGATGTTTCGTCCGGCGATTTCGACGGTGCCGGTCATCTCTACGGTCTTGGCGCGCGCGTAAGCCTCGGCGCCTCCGCTGCGTTCGAGGAAGATGGCAAGAAGGTCTTCGCCGGATGGCAGGTCGGCCGCGCCGGCCAGGGAGGCGATGAGCGAAAGCGAGGCAGCGAGGCGGCCGAAAGCAGCTAGGTTCACTGACACGAGTTTAAGCCGGTTCGCGGGAAAACAGAATCCCTTTGACTCCCGCGCGGACCTGATTGTCCAGGGCATCGTCGTCGAGTGCTTCGGGATTCAGCAGCCGGTTGAGCGCAAGTCCATCGATCAGGGCGCTCATTCCTGCCATCTGTGTGCGCCCATGGTGGCTTGTAACGGCAAACTCCGGCAGCAGTTTCCGGAAATCGATGTACGGGTTCTCAAGACACAGTGCATTCTTCAGAGCGGTCAGGCGCTGTCCGCGATCGGGATTGCGGAGCGCGTACATTTTGAATTCGAGCGTCAGAAGCATCCGGTCGTCTTCCTTAATGATGGACTTGAAGTGCGCGACCATGGCTTCGAACCGATCCTCTTCCGAAGTGGCCGGATTCAGATCCAGGGCCAGGTGCTTCTGGGCGCGCGCCGCGTCCTCCTCAAAGATTGCGAAGAAGACAGCCTCTTTGTCTTCGAAATGCGCGTAGATAGCGCCGCGCGTCTTTCCCGCTTCCTCCGCGATGTCCTCCAACCGGGCTCGCTCGAATCCATCTCTTGCAAAAACTTTCCGCGCCGCCCGTAAAAGATCGGCACGGGTCTGGACTGAACGTTCCTGTTTCGTACGTTCCCCGGATGGAGCAATCGCCGCGGCCCTGGCCGTGCCCGAATCCTTCATGCTGTGCTTAGCATCTCACAAAAAAGACATTCATGTATGTTTTTCCCAAGATCTGAAAATTGTGAAAGTTACCGCCGTAGATACCGGCAATCCCAGGCCTTTGGATTCATCGCGGGTCTGTCAACGATTCTGATCGCGAGCGCGATTCTCGCAGGATGCGGGCCAAACCGTACGGCCGCCGCGTCGAGTCCGCCGCCGCCCATGACGGTTTCATTCGTCCAGGCCAGAATCGCCGAAGTCGCATTGCGGGACGATTGGGTCGGAACCATGGACGGCTACGTTAACGCGCAGATCCAGCCGCAGGTGAGCGGTTATCTGATTGAACAGAATTATCGCGAAGGTCAGGTCGTCACGAAAGGCGAGGTGCTGTTCCGGATCGATCCTCGACCGTTCCGTGCGGCCCTCGACCAGACGAAAGGCCAGATCGGACAGGCGGAGGGACAGAGGGCGCAGGCCGAAGGTCAGCTCGCGCAGGCTCAGGCGCAGGAGAAACTGGCGCAGATCAATGTGGAGCGGGATACGCCGCTGGCGTCGCAGCGCGCGATTGCACAGAGTCAGCTCGACAACGAGAAACAGCAACTCGCACAGACGGAGGCGAATGTCCGGACGGCCCTGGGCGCCATCGCGGCGGCCCGGGCTTCCATTGCTTCAGCGAAGGCAAATGCAGATGCCGCGGCGCTCAACCTCGACTTCACCGAGGTCCGGTCGCTGATCGGGGGAGTCGCGGGTCAGGCCACCACACAGGTGGGCAACCTCGTGAGCCCGCAATCGGTGCTTACCTCGGTTTCGCAGCTCGACCCGATCAAGGTTTACTTCTCGATCGCTGACGACGAGTACCTGGCGTTGTCGAAAAAGTCGGCGAAAACGGAACCGGATCTGCTGCGCGCGAATGTGCCGTTGACTCTGACACTGGCGGATGGCTCGGTCTATCCGCATGCGGGCCGGATCATTTTCGTGGACCGGCAGATGAACCAGCAGACGGGGGCGATTCGCCTTGCCGCGACCTTTGCCAATCCGGGAAACGTGCTGCGGCCCGGGGAGTTCGGGAGAGTTTCGGCAACGACGCAGGTGATCCGCGACGCGCTGCTGGTGCCACAGGCGGCTGTCACCGATCTGCAAGGCCAGAAGCAGGTCTACACGATAGCGGCGGACAACAAAGTGCACGTGGTGAATGTGACGCTGGGAGCGCAGTACGGCGAGGACTGGATTATCAAAAGCGGGCTTGAACCGGGGACCCGGGTGATCACCACGAACCTGCAGAAACTGCGCGAGGGCGAGCAGGTGAATCCGCAGGCGGCGGGGAAATAAGCCATGTCGAAATTCTTCATTCGCCGCCCGATCGTGGCGATCGTCATCGCCATCGTCACCGTGATTATCGGACTGGTTTCGATGCTTACGCTGCCGACTTCACAGTACCCGAACATCGTCCCGCCGGAGATTCTGGTGCAGGCGACTTACCCCGGGGCCGACGCGCACACGCTGCAGCAGGCCGTGGCCACTCCGCTCGAACAACAGATGAACGGCGTGGACAACATGCTGTACATGTACTCGGTGAACGCCAACAACGGCCAAACGTCGCTCTACGTCGATTTCGACGTTAAAACCAATCCCGACACCGATCAGATCCTCTCCCAGTTGCGCGTCTCGCAGGCGCAGCCGCAGCTTCCGGCGCAGGTCAACACAGCGGGACTCATTGTCCAGAAGGCGCTCACCTCGCCTCTTCTCTTCATCAGTCTGAATTCAACCGACGGAAAATATGGCGCAGACTTCCTGACCAACTACGAGATCATCAACCTGCAGGACGAGATTACGCGTCTGCCGGGCGTCAGCCGCGTGCAGATCTTTGGCGGTCAGTATGCGATGCGTGTCTGGGTCAAGCCGGATCAGATGGCGAAACTCGGCGTAACCGCGACGGACGTGATCAGTGCTCTGCAGACGCAGAATAACGTCAACCCCGCCGGCCAGATTGGCGGCGAGCCGGTCCCGAGAGGCCAGCAGTTCACCTATACCGTGCGCACCCAGGGCCGTCTGGTCACACCGGAAGAGTTCGGCGCTGTCATTCTTCGCGCTAACCCAGACGGTTCCGTGCTGCACCTGCGCGATGTTGCCCGGATCGAACTGGGCACGCAGATTTACAACCTGACGGCACGCTACAACACGGCTCCATCCGGCGTCATGGCGGTTTATCAGTTGCCTGGATCGAACGCCGTCGATGTGTCCCGCCGGGTCCAGGAGCGCATGGATCAGCTGGCGAAGAATTTTCCTTCCGGGATGAAGTACAACATCCCGCTGGACACGACCAAAGCCGTCACCGCGGGTATCCATGAAATCGTCAAGACCCTGGGAATCGCGCTCGCTCTTGTGATCCTGGTCGTCTACATTTTCCTGCAGGGGTGGCGCGCCACGCTGATTCCGCTGATGGCCGTGCCGGTATCTCTCATCGGAACGTTTATTTTCTTTCCGGCACTGGGATTTTCCATCAACACGCTGTCTCTGTTCGGTCTCGTGCTTGCGATCGGGCTCGTGGTGGATGACGCCATCATCGTGGTCGAAGCTGTCGAGCACCACATTGACGAAGGCATGAGCCCGCGCGACGCCACGTTCAAAGCGATGGAGGAAGTGGGCGGACCGGTGATCGCTATTGCGCTGATCCTGGCCGCGGTGTTTATTCCGACCGCAGCCATTCCCGGCATCACGGGGCGGCTGTACCAGCAATTCGCTGTGACGATCGCAATTTCCGTGCTGATCTCCGCGTTTAACGCGTTGACGCTCAGTCCGGCACTCTCGGCGCTGCTGCTGAGACCGCGGGATAAGAACCGCAAACCAGGACTGCTGCGACGCTTCTTCGACGGGTTCAACCGTGCTTTCGGCAAAACCACCAATGGCTACGTCAGCACGTCCGGCGTGCTGCTGCATAAGTCCGCCGTGACCATGATCGTGCTGGCGGGGATCGCTGCGGCCGCGGTATTCGTCGGCGGCAAATTGCCGGGCGGTTTCATTCCGCAGGAGGATCAGGGCTATCTGTTCGCGGCGTTGCAACTGCCCGATGCCGCGAGCCTGCAGCGGACGGACGCGGCGGCGCTGGAGATTTCAAAAGCGCTGCTCAAAACGCCGGGAATCGACGGTGTCGTGCAGGTGAATGGATTCAGCCTGCTCACGCAGACGCAGAGCACAAACACCGCGTTTTTCTTTGTCGCTCTGAAACCGTGGGATGAGCGGAAATCGCGCGATCAGCAGATCGAAGCGATTCAGGCGAGCGTCACGCAGAAACTGGGCTCGATCGGCGATGGTTTGGCGTTCCAGTTTCCACCGCCTTCCATTCCTGGAATCGGCACTTCGGGAGGTGTCACGATGCTCCTGCAGGATCGTTCCGGCAACGACGATCCGGGCTTTCTTACGAAGAATCTGGATGCGTATCTGGGAGCGCTGAAGGGGCGACCGGAAATTGCCGCCGCGATTCCATCCTACCTGCCGGCGGTGCCGCAGCTCTTTGCGGATGTCGATCGTGAAAAAGCCGCCGAACAGCAGGTGAGTCTCGACAACATCTACAACACCATGCAGACGTTCATGGGCGGCTATCTGGTTAATTACTTCAACCGCTTCGGACGCCAATGGCAGACGTATGTGGAAGCCGAAGGCTCGTCAAGGACCGATATTGCGAATATCGGCCGGTTTTATGTTCGCAGCGCCAACGGAAGCCAGGTTCCGCTCGGCGGGCTGGTGCACGTGAAGCAGATCACGGGTCCCGAATTCGTCCTGCGTTTCAACGAATACAACGCCGCACAGCTCAATGTGACGGGCGCGCCTGGTTACAGCTCGGGCCAGGTGCGCCACGCTCTCGAGGAAGTTTTCCGGAGCACGATGCCGCAGGAGATGGGCTTCTCGTATCAGGGCATGAGCTATCAGGAACAAGCCGCTGAACAGGGCATCCCCACGTGGGCGGTCTTTGGGCTATCGCTCCTTTTTGTGTTCCTGATTCTGGCCGCGCTCTACGAAAGCTGGACGCTTCCGTTCAGCGTTCTGCTCAGTACGCCGGTGGCAATCCTCGGGGCTTATCTGGCACTCAGGATGCGGTCACTCGAAAACGACATTTTTGCCTCGGTCGGTCTGATCATGCTGATCGGGCTTTCGGCGAAGAACGCGATCCTCATCGTTGAGTTTGCAGTCTCGAATTACCAGAAAGGAAAAAGTATCAGCGATGCGGCGCTCGATGCCGCCAGACTTCGCTTCCGCCCCATCGTCATGACGGCGCTGGCGTTCATCTTCGGATGTCTTCCTTTGTGGACGGCGGGAGGATCGGGGGCGGTGTCGCGCAGAATCCTCGGAACGGTCGTGATCGGAGGAATGCTGCTCGCGACGGCGATCGGAATTCTTATGGTACCGGTGACATTCGGGGTGGTCGAATATCTGTCTCACCGGTTGCGAAAAGGCGGCCGCGCTACCACGATGGACTCGACGCACGATCCCGAACCGGGACCCGGCGAGGATGGACCGCCCATGGGGCCGCAGCCGCGGGAAGGCCACGCATGAGGCGCATCACGATTTTCATCGGCGCGGGTGTTCTGCTGCTGCTTTTGCTGCTGCTGGGCGGATGCACCGTAGGACCGAATTACACGCGTCCGCGGGCGAATATGCCGTCTGATTTCCGCGGCGCAGACAACACGCCGGTTTCGAGTGCCGAGAAGGAATCTCTCGGCGATGAGAAGTGGGCCGCGGTTTTCAAAGAGCCCGAGCTACAGGAATTGATCCGCACCGCGCTGGAGCAGAACTATGATATCCGGATCGCGGCCCAGCGCATCCTCGAACAGGAAGCGCAGGTGCGGATCACGCGTGCCCAGCAGTTTCCAACTCTGAGCGTTGGCGGCACGGGCGCGGGCGCGGAACTGCCGGCATCATCGCTCGGGAGCTCGATCAGCAGTCCGCTGTCGTTCGGCAGCATCAATCTCTCTGCCGCATGGACCCCGGATTTCTGGGGCCTTTACCGAAGGCAGACCGAAGCGGCACGCGATCAGCTTCTGGCGCAGACCTGGGGCCAACGCGCGGTGCGGATGACGCTGGTCCAGCAGGTGGTCACCACTTATCTCCGGCTCCGGGCCTTCGATCAGCAGCTGGCGCTTGCGCGCCACACGGTAGAAAGCCGCACGCAATCGGCAGCCCTGACCCGCACCCTGGAAGCCAGCGGATCGGTGCCACTTTCCGATCTTCGGCAGTCAGAACAACTTTTATACGCCGCCACCGCGGAGATTCCAACGCTCGAACAGCAGATCCAGCAGACCGAAAACGAAATGCAGCTTCTTCTGGGCCAGCGGCCGGGAACCCTGACCCATACGGACCCGGCCGCGCTGCAGCCGGTGCCTGAAGATCTACCGGCAGGGCTTCCATCCGCGCTGCTCGAACGCCGCCCGGACATCCGGCAGGCAGAGTCGCAGCTTATGGCCGCGAATGCCCAGATCGGCGTGGCGCGCGCACAGTTTTTTCCGCAGGTCAGTCTCAGCGCTTCGGCCGGTCTCGGAGGGGAGACGTTTGGCAGTCTGGTCGACCTCGGCAGCCGCACCATTTACGGAATCGGTTCGCTGACGCAGCCCATCTTTGCCGGTGGAAAACTGCGCGGCCAATACCAGCTCTCCGAAAGGCAGAAGGAGGAGATGCTGCTGAATTATCAGAAGACGATCGATACGGCGCTGCACGATGTGTCGAACGCTCTGATCGCGGTGAAGAAGGAACGCGAAGCCCGCATGGAACAGGAGCACATGGTAGCCGCGGCGCAGGATTCGTTGCGCCTGGCGCGGCTCCGGTATGAGGGAGGCGCAGCGAGCTACCTGGAAGTGTTGACCACGGACACGAACCTTTTCAGCGCACAGCTCAACCTTGTGGCTGCGCAGCGGGACGAAGCGCTCACTCTTGTGCAGCTCTACAGTTCGCTCGGCGGGGGCTGGAATTAATCGCGACCTGACTAATTTACGATCACTGGAAGGGTATCATGGAGTATCCCCTTGAAAGTCGGTTTCATTAGTCTTGGATGCCCGAAGAATCTCGTCGATAGCGAGGTGATGATGGGCCAGTTGACCGAGCGCGGCCATGAGCTTACGCCGCGTCCCGATCAGGCCGACGTGCTGGTCGTCAATACCTGCAGCTTCATCGACCCCGCCAAGCAGGAATCCATCGATACGATTCTGGAAATGGCTGAATACAAACGGGTCGGGCGAGCCAAGAGGCTGATCGTGGCGGGCTGCCTGGTGGAGCGCTACCGGGGCGATATCAGGAAAGACATGCCGGAAGTCGATGCACTGATCGGCACCAACGAAATCGACCGCATTGTCGCCGTCTGCGAAGGAATCGACGAACCCGCCCCCAATCCGGACCTTTACCTCTATCACGATCTGACGCCGCGCGTGCTGGCCACGCCGCGCTACTTCGCGTATATGAAGATCGCGGAGGGCTGCGATCATCCCTGTACCTTCTGTGTGATTCCGCAGTATCGCGGCAAGTTCCGCAGCCGCCGCTTCGAATCGGTTGTGTCCGAGGCCACGCGGCTGTTCAGCCAGGGGGTGCGCGAGATCAACCTGATCGGGCAGGACACCACATGCTACGGCGAAGACTTCGGACTGAAGGACGGGCTGGCACAGCTTCTCGGCAGGCTGGCGCAAATCGAGACCGCGCAGCCCAAGTGGGTCCGTTTCCTGTACGCCTATCCGAACAAGGTCACGCAAAAGCTGCTGGACACGATTGCCGAACATGCGTCGCTGGTCAAATACATCGACATGCCGCTGCAGCATGCCAGCGCTCCGGTGCTGAAACGCATGAAGCGCGGGGCTTCGGGTGACATTTTTCTGCGGCTGATTGAGCGCATTCGGCAGACTATCCCCGGGGTAGCCATTCGTACCAGTTTCATCGCGGGCTTTCCCGGCGAGACCGATGCCGATTTCGAGACGCTCTGCCAGTTCGTGGAAGCGGCGCAACTCGATAATGTTGGCGTGTTCTCCTATTCCGATGAAGACACCAGCGGCAGCTATGCGCTCGACGGCAAGGTGGACGCGCGCACGATTGCAAATCGTAAGCGCAAGCTGATGTCGATCCAGCGCAGGATCTCGCGCGCAAAGAATAAACGGATGGTGGGCCGTGAGGTATCCGTGCTGGTGGAAGGCACGTCTCCAGATACGGATCTTCTGTGGACCGGCCGGATGTCCACGCAGGCCCCGGAAATCGACGGCAACATTCTGATCAACGATTTCAAAGGCGCGGACCCGGCCCCGGGGCAGATGCGCCAGCTCCGCATCACCGAGGCGCACGATTACGACCTGATTGGCACGCTGCTTGCCGGCAATGAAGCGGAAAGCAAGATACCGAAAATGCCGGCGCCCGCGCTCATCACGATTACCCCCAGCCCGTTGCCTGCGCGCTGATTGTTTTCGGTTGGTAATATGCGCTGCCCGATTTGCCAGAAACCCGTGAATTTGAAAGACCCTGACGCGCCTTTCTGCAGCGCGCGCTGCAAAGAAATCGATCTCGGCAACTGGGCTATGGAAAAGTACGTAATTTCCACGCCCGCCCCCAAGAACCCAGATCGCGAAACCGATGAAGAAAACTAAGCCGGCCTGGTGGCTGGCGACATGGTTCGGCTGCGGATACGCTCCGGTCGCGCCCGGTACAGCCGGGTCACTCGCGGCGGTGGCGATCGCGTTTCTTTTCTGGCAGGCGGGGTTCGGAAGAGCCCTGGGCGGCGTCTGGTTTCTGGGGCTGTCTCTTGTATTCCTTTATCCGGCTATCGTGTCGGCCGGAATCGTGGCGGCCGAATCGGGACGGAAAGACCCGCAGATCGTCGTTATAGACGAGTTGGTAGGGCAATGGCTGACATTGGCGGGCGCCAGGCACTTCAACTGGATGACTTTCGTGCTGGCGTTCGCACTTTTCCGGCTTTTCGACGTCTGGAAGCCGCCGCCCATTCGCCGGATTGAGCGGATACCGGGCGGTGCAGGCATAGTTTTAGACGACATGATGGCCGGTGTTTACGGCGCACTTGTCTTATTCGCGACGGGATGGTTCAATTAGCACAGCGATGGCTCTCCGCAAGAATTTACCGAACGGCAAGCCCCACATTTTGGAAGTTCAGCCAGAAGCCGCGATAACAGGCGGTGAACTTTACATTCGGGGTGAAAGGCTGGTGGCGCAGCCGGGCAATGACCGCGCCGACAGGCCGCATGTAACCATCGGCAGCGTCGATGCCCCGGTCGTGATCGGGTCGAGCGCGCTGGTGGTGGTGCGCGTGCCGGAAGGGGCCTCGGCGGGCGAACTGGTGGTTGCGAACGGCGCGCAGGAAAGCGCGGCGTGGAGCTGCGATATCGGGCTTCAGATCGCCGAGAATCTGCACCCGGTGACCAGTCCGGCGGTCGATGCGCAGGGCAATATTTATACGACTTTCAGCGGCCCGCGGGGTCAGAAAGTTCCGATCGCGGTGTATAAGATCGATCTGAATTTCCGGATGACGCCGTTTGTGAATGACATGATGAACGCGACGGCGATTGCGGTGGGACGCGACGGGTTCATTTACATTTCCAGCCGCTTCGACGGTATCGTTTACCAGGTCAGCCCTACCGGCAATATGTCGGTGTTCGTGGAAGGAATGGGAGTGGCGACCGGCCTCGCTTTCGACGAGGAAAATAATCTTTACGTCGGGGATCGCAGCGGCACGATCTTCAAGATCAGCCCGACCCGCCAGATCTTCGTATTCGCCACGGTGGAGGCGTCGATATCGGCCTATCATCTGGCCTGGGGACCCGACCAGCACCTGTACGTGAGCGGCCCGACGACGTCGAGCTTCGACAGCATCTACAGGATCGCCTCGAACGGCGATGTGGAAACCTTCTATCGCGGGCTGGGACGTCCGCAGGGGATGGCCTTCGATATCGACGGCAACCTGTATTCCGCGGCATCCTATATGGGGCACAAAGGCATCGTGCGCATCAAGCCGGATCGCACCATCGATCATGTAGTCTCGGGCCCGGGAATCGTGGGCCTTGCGTTCTCACCGTCGCGAGCGATGATTATCGCCACCACCAGTTCCATCTTCCGGGTTGACGCAGGCATTCGGGGCGCGCAGCTTACGTAGCATGCAGGCCGAGATCATCGCGGTCGGCTCGGAGATGCTGACCCATAAGAGGGTCGACACCAATTCTCTTTTCCTGACCGAGCATCTCAATAACCTTGGCGTGGAAGTCGTCGCCAAGCACGTGATCGGAGATGACCGCGATCGTCTGGCCGGCGAAATCCGCCGAGCCCTGCTGTCGGCCGACTTTGTGGTTCTCTCCGGAGGTCTGGGACCGACGGAAGACGATTTGACGCGTGACGCGGTGGCGCTGGCGCTCGATCGTCTGCAGTTCCTGAACGAGGAAATCTGCGAGAGCATCGAACAGCGCTTTCGCAAAATGAACCGCACCATGCCGGAAATCAATCGCCGGCAAGCCATGGTGATCGAGGGCGCGGAGGTGCTTTCGAACGACCGCGGTACGGCGCCCGGGCAGTGGATTCAGGACGGCGACGCAATCGTCATCATTCTGCCGGGACCGCCCCACGAACTGAAATCGATGTTCACAAGCGAGTGTCTGCCGAGGCTGGAGCGAATCGTTCCGCCCGCGGTGATTCGCACGCTGGAGTTCCGCATCTCCGGCATGTCGGAATCGGAGCTCGACCAGTCCATCGCGCCGGTTTACAAGCCGTATGACAACCCGGTGACCACGATCCTCGCGCACAACGGCGACATGCAGGTCCACCTGCGCGCGCGGTGCGCAAGCGAAGCGGAAACGATGGCGCTGCTGGCCGAAGTCGGCGGAAAGATCGAAGCCATTCTGGGCGAGCGCATCTATTCGCGCAATGGCGACGCCCTCGAGGCCGTGATCGGCAAACGGCTACTGGCGCGCGGCGCAACGCTGGCGGTGGCCGAAAGCGTAACCGGCGGCGGACTGGCTGAGCGCATCTCTACCGTACCCGGGTGCAGCGAATGGTTCCTCGGCGGCTTCATTACTTACTCAAGACGGCTGAAGACCGAACTGCTGGGCGTGCCCGCGGACCTGATCGAGCGGTTCGGAGCGGTGAGCAAAGAGACCGCGGAGGCCATGGCCATGGGGGCTCGCGATCGCACGGGGGCGACCTGGGCGATCGGCGTGACCGGGAATGCAGGACCGACCACCGATGGCGATGAAGCACCGGTCGGAATGATCATTGTGGCGCTCAGCGGACCGGAGGGCACGGTCGTTTTCGAACGGCAGTGGCCTGCCAGCGATCGTCCCCGGGTGCGCGCGTTTGCGGCCCAGATGGCGCTCGACGCACTATGCCGGAAGCTTGCTCATTAGAGCCCGGATCGCGTCTTCGCAAAGAGCCGCCGCATGTTTGGATTCATTGGACAAGCCGCCCACCGCCGCATCGACGTCGGAGGCGCGCAGTTTTCCCAGTCCTGTACGGTCCTGTCCTGTAATCAATTCGGTAAGCGCGGACCCGGCCGCGATGGATGCGGTGCAGCCGCGTACTTTGAAGCCGCTGCGAATCACGCGCCCGTTTTCGACGAGGGCGGACAGGCGCAGAATATCGCCGCAGACCGGGTTCGATACCTCGACCGTGATGGCGGGGGCGGGCAACTCGCCGACGTTGCGCGGGTTCCGGAAGTGCTCGATCAGCTCCGGGCTCATGGTCCTAGAATATGACGACCGTGGTGGCGGGCGTGCTGCGGCGGGATGACCGCATCCTGATCTGCCAGCGGCGCGCGGATCAGCCGCACGCGCTGAAGTGGGAATTTCCAGGCGGAAAACTGGAAGCGGGCGAATCGCCTGAGCAGGCGCTGGTGCGGGAGTTGCGCGAGGAACTGGGAATCGAATCCACGGCCGGGCGGGAGACGATGCGCTACGAATTCGCCTATCCGGGGAAGAATCCGATTCTGCTGATTTTTCTGGAAGTGACGGCCTGGACCGGAGAGGTTGAGAACCGGATCTTCCAGACGTTTGTTTGGGAACGAAGGGAAGCGCTGGGAGGATACGATTTTCTGGAAGGGGACGCGGAGTTTCTTACTTGCCTGCGATAGCAAACGGGACGCCGCGGGCCTGATTCAACGTCTTCGTCAGATCGACATCGATGAGATCGAGTGAGGCCTGATTATGCGTATTGCCGGCCGTGACGTAGTTCAGAGTCTTGTCTTCCACCCAATACGCCAGAGCCGTGTACACGGAGTGATTTTTATAGGCGATCAGGTAATAGTTGTCGGCGGCCGCGGGTGTTTGCGGCTGCGAATCGGCGGAGGGACCGGTTTCCTGTTGCGGGGCTTGATTTGACGCTGCGGCCTGGTATGGAGGGGGCGGCGCGCTGAAGTACTGGTTGATAATTACGGGCGGCGCGGGCGCAGCGAGAGTTTGGGGCGGCGGCGAAGGCGGGTAGTACGAGGGGTCGGCGCCCCAGAAGCTGTCGAAGTAATTCGGAACGTAGAAGGAAAAGGCGTAAGGCAAACTGTAGCCCGCTCTGCCATTGTTCCCGCGACGCCCATAGTTGAGATTGCCGGAAGGAGCAAATCCGCCGAGCGGCCGGTTTTGTCCGGCGAGGGCGCGGGGACTGCCGAGGGGGTGCTGAGAACCGATCTGCGCAGGGGCAGGCAATGCCGAAAATGCAACGGCCAATCCCACGGCTAATCTGAAGGCGAAGAGAGACCTCATCCAGTCCGGCTCCTTCGCCTTCAGATTAACACTCATCGGAAACTCAGTGTGCGGCGGGCGGCGGCGCTGTAGCGGGCTTCTTCGGTGCGGCCGGCGCAGGCGCTGTCGCGGGGGCTTTGGCGGGCGGAGCGGCCGCGGGCGTCCGGGCGGGCGGCGTCACGGGCGCCGAGGAATCGTAGAGCGCAATAATGTCACGCGTGATGTCGATGGTGCTGGAGGCGAAAAGCACATTGTTGGGCTGGCCGCTCACGTCGAAGATCATGGTGAGCTGCTTTTCCTGCGCATACTTCCCCATCACCTGGTTCATCTTCTGGCTGAGATCGCCGAGGATGCGCTGCTGTTCTTCCTGCAGGTCCTGATTGGCATCCTGGCTGTCGCGCTGCAGGTTCCGCTGCAAAGTCGCAATCTCGGCCTGCAGAGCGGCTTTCGCCTCTTCGCTGATGGTGTTTTCCGTCTTGCGAAGTTGGTCGCTCTTGCCCTGCAGGTCCTGCTGCTTTTTAGTCAGTTCCTGCTCTTTGGGCGCGAACTTGGCTTTGAGTTCCGCAGCCGCCTTCTGGCCGTCTTTGGTGCCAAGCAGAGCGCTCTGCATATCGATTACCGCGATCTTCTGGGTCTGAGCCCACGCGCTCAGGGTGCAGGCGAAGGCCAGCAGCGGCGCGACGATGAATCTGTTTTTCATTTTGTAAAACTCCTTCACTAGAAAGTTCTGCCGATGGTAAACCGGAACGTGCCATGTTTCTCGTAGAACGGGTATGCCTGGCCGTAGTTCTCGAGCGCATTGAGAAAGGTCTCGTTATTCGGAAACGCGGAGCGGTCGAAAACGATCGGAGGCTGGAGATACTGGCGCACGACAGAGGGATTGTAGGCATAGTATATCCGGAAAGGCGCCTGCACGATGGGAAGGACCACATCGAGTTCAAGGCCGGTGGACATGCGAACCTTCTCGGTTTGCGGAATGATGTTCACAGTATTTGAATAGGCCGCCTGCGGAAACTGGGCGTCGAGATTGGTAATCTGGCCCGGATTCACGGTCAACTGATGCTTGAACAGAACCCGGTTGAAGCCGGCATCGAAGAAGGGAACCAGGGTGACGGGGCCGAAGACCGGGATGCGGTATTCAAAGTTAAAGACCGCCTTGGTATCGCCGCCTGGCGTGATGATCTGATAAGTCGGAATACGCTGATTCACCGGCACGGAAGTCAAAACGCCATTGACCGGAACCAGCTGATAGCGCTGATTGCCATCCGGGTTCAACTGCGGAACCGTTGAACTGCTGGGCATGAAGGCGATGGGGGAAATACTGTAAAAGTCGTATCCCCGGACGTCATTTTCTCCGCCTATGAAATAGCGGTTCTGCGGCGGGACATTCTTGCCGCCATACCCGGTGACGGTGGCGGCGAGGAGATGGAAGGCGAGCACGTTCTTGTGCCAGCGCGGGCTGGCGTGATAATACTGGCCGTCGAAAGTGGGCTGAATCATGTTCACGTTCGCGCCCAGAACGCTGGAGGCCGCCATGACCGAAAAGAAAATGCTTTTCCCGGCAGAGGGATTTAAGTAGCTGTTCTTGGAGTTGTACGTGTACGAGGGGGTGATGCTCAGGGTCTTGATGCCGTTGAGCGCGTTGGGACCGTTGACGCCGAGGAAATTGATGTAAGTGAAATAGGTCGCGGCGCCGGTGGATTCGGTCTTGATGGAGGAATCGTCATAACCCATCGCGATGCCCAGCCGCGCGAAGCTGCGCAAAATGGGATAACTGGCCGAAAGCGAGATGCCTTTTGAGTTCTGAATGTAGTTCAGAACGTTGGCGCTGCCCAGCGAATTGTAGAACGCCTGCAGATCCTGGCCGGTCAACAGCGACTGCTGGCGCCCCTGATCGTAATTGAAGCGGCGCAGGTAGACGGAGACACCGGCCTGCAGAGGCGTATCGAAAAGATAGGGTTCGGTGAAGCCGAGCGTAACGTTGTCCTGCAGGGTTCCGACCTGCGTTTGAAGGGACAGCGTTTCGCCCAGGCCGAGGAAATTATTGGTGGTGTAGTTGAGGCCGAGGAAGGTTCCCGCGATTCCCGAAACGCCGCCGTTCAAACCGATGGTGTTCTTGCCGCGTTCCTTCACCTTAAGGGTGATATCGACGGTGTTGGAACCGGCGTTGCGTTTCAGTTCGTAGGACTCGTTTTCCTTCAGCGCTTCGAAATAGCCCAGCTGATTGAGCCGCAGAATGCTGGCGTCCCAGAGGCTCGAATTGTAAACGTCGCCTTCGTCGATCAGAATCTGGCGGCGGATGACTTTGTCGCGCGTGGTGGTGTTGCCCGTAAAATCGATGCGGCGGACGAAGAACTGCTTGCCTTCGTCGGCGTTCAGGGTCAGATTGATCTTGTTCGAATTCGGCACGATATCGATCTGCGGCTCGGCCACATAGTCGATATAGCCGAACTGGCTATAAATTTTCGTGAGGTTCTTCAGACCGTTGCGCAGCTTCTCGGTGGAGAAGGGATCGCCCGGCTTCATCTGGAAAGTGCCGGCCAGAAACTGGGTGGAGCGGAACAGCTTGACGCCGGTGAAATCAATTTTGGCGAGGTAGTAACGCTGGCCTTCTTCGACCGGCAGCGTGATGTCCTCCACCTTGCCGGGCTTGTTTTCCTTAATGAGCGGGAGATGGAAGCCGCCGTTGGCGCCGCCGACGTCACGCAGTTTCAGGGTCTGATCGAGAGCCTTGGCGGTGAAGTAACCTTCCTTCTGGTACGCGTCGCGAATCCGTTCCTTGTCCTCTTCGAGCTTGGCAGCGTCGAAAGTCGCGGCGAAGATGCTTTCAAAGAAGATCGAGTTCGGAATGCCGATTCCCTTCAGATTCTTCATCGCCCGGATCACTTCGCGGCGGGTGAAGGCCTTGTTGCCGAGAATCGTAATCTCACCGACCTTGATCTTGGGGCCTTCCACAACCTCGAAGACAACTTCGAGAGACGAGGGCGGAATGCGTTTCAGATCCGGCGTGACGGTGGCGAACTGGTGACCGTGTTCGGCAAGAAGTTCCTTTAGAACAACTGCCGCGTGATTGACCACGTTGGGGTCATACATCGATTCCACGGTGAGGCCGACTTTGCGTTCTTTGAAGCGATCGAGGATGTCGGAGGTAGAAACCGATTTCGCGCCATCATATTTGATGTCGCGAATGACGGGGCGTTCCACGACGATGAAAGTGACGACGATTCCGCCGCGCTCGCCCTTTTCGGTTTCGATCCGAATGTCGTCGAAGCGGTTCTGATTCCAGAGCGCCATGAAATCGCGCCGGAGGGTGTCTTCGTTATAGACGTCTCCCGCCTTGGTGAAGATCAGCGCGCGAAGGGTGTCCTGGGGGACGCGGCGTGCGCCGCGGAACTGAATCGATTCGATAATGTCCGCGCCCAGAGGCGGTTCTTTTCCCGGTTCGGCGGCCTTGGGGGCTTCGAACTGCGGCTGCTGAATCGGCCCCGGCTTGGGCGGTTCGGCCTGAGGAATCGTTTCGAAGGGATTGGATGGGGCCTGGGGCGTCGCCTGCGGCGGTGTTTTGGGGGTAGGCCGGGTAGCGGCGGGCGGCGCCGGTTGCTGGGAAGCCGGCGCGGCGGCGGGAGTTTGTTGTGCGCTGGCGATACCGGCGGAGAGCCCGGCAGCGAGGCCGAGGGCAACAATTCCGCATGCGCAAACCACCACACTGTTCAGGCGCAGGGGCCTGAGTGATTTCATGAAAACCCGGTTCCTTTCCATCTGGCGCAAGGTTCAAGGGACGCGCCCGGTCAATCTCGCGTTCCCGCCCCATCGCTTATGCACGCTTGCGCGCTTTGGATGAATCTCTTATTCTAGCGGACTTTGCGCGCCGCCTCAATGTGAGTTGAAAGCACAGGTGCATCGGCCGGGGCACGGTAACCGGGAAGGCGAGCGGCATTTTCGGCTGGTATTCGCCTAAAGATTACGTTTCAAAAACGCGCAGATCTGATAACCGACGATGAATTTGAAGGGCGTCTCACCCAGCGTATAGTGTCCGCAGGGCATAACGACAAGCTTGTGGTCCATTTGACGCTGCCGCAGGTGGTCGACTACCTGCCGCGAATACACGGGGAGGAAGGTGGTGTCGTAGGTGGCATAAAGAAAGAAGGACCGCTTCCGCATGGCCGAAAAACTATCCATGTAATGCACCGGGCTGGTGCAGTCCCACACTTGTCGGAGACGCTCGAGATCGATCTCTCCTTCGATTCCCTGCCGGATGTGACGGGTGGAAAGCCCGGTCCAGACGACGTCGGCAAACCATGTGGAACAGTGATTGAACACGTTGACGCGAATGCGCTCATCGTGGGCTGAGGCCAGGAATCCGTAGCATGAGCCGAGGCTGGTGCCGACGATTCCCAGATCCGTGTATCCCTGCTGCTGGAGCCAGTCGTAACATGAGCGCACGTCGATAACGGCCTGGCGGGTGGCGTCGATGGTGCGGGCGACGTTTGAGGACACGGCGTAGTCGGCCCGGGTCAGTTCCGGGGGCATGCGCTTGTCGTGATAGGGAAGGCTGATGCGGAGCGCGGCAATGCCGGTCTTTGCGATGGCGGCGCACAAAGCGACGTGCTGTTGCGGACTGGCATTCCAGTGAGGCAGTACGACTACGGCTTTCTGGCCTCGTTTGAACCGAGGGTTGGCCGGGAAGAATCGTCCGTGCACGGTGTTGTTTTCGTCGCAGGGGGAGTTCACCGCGGAGGTGAACCGCAGGTCGTTACCGGTGAGCTGAAAATCCTCTGGGGGTTTGTAACCGAAGAAACTCGCGCTGTCGGCAATCGCCAGACGGTTCAGTTCGCGGATGCGAAGTTCGGGATCGGGTTCGGAAGATTTTACGGGCCAGTCGTCGGTCCATTCGACACCCCAGTCGAAGGCACGCACCACCCGGTCGGTGGATCGTGTCGCCAGATCCATCTCCCAGGCGTTCATGCGGCGGCCGTACCAGTCTCTTAGCAGCTCCATGTACCTGAGATTCCAGGTTAGCAGAAGGGCTCTGTTGGTACTTGTAGCTGCCGCGTGCGGTTCGGCTCTTAACGGGCCCGGGCCGCCACTCGGTTGAGGGCGCGCATGGTCAGATCGGTGGTCAAACCGTAGACCAGATGGGATGCCAGAGCTTTGACGTGAGTACTGGGGGGATTCTTGCCGGGCGAACCCGAGAGGCCGAGAGCGGGCACAGCCACTTCATCGGCGGCCAGCCAGACGGCGGTTCCATAGGCCGTTCCGTGGCCCGCCCGGGTTGCCGGGAGAGCTTTGGCAAGCCCGCCATAGAGAGCGCCGACCAGCGTGCCGAAGGCGTAGTGAACCAACGGTCCGGCCCAGCCCTTGTCTTTCGGCCGGAGAGGCTGATGGGCCACCTGATGAGAGATGGCATCGGCGGTTTTCACCGTGGCATCGTCGCCGGAGGGCTGCGATTTTTGGTTGGCTGGTTTGGCGATGGCGGACATGGCGCTTTGAAACTGCGTCATTACCCAGGAGGCGGCCAGGCCGCCGACGGCGCCGAGGAGCAGGTTGCGGGAGAGAGATCCGTGTTTTGAGTTCCTCATGGTGCGGGTGGTGCAATTTTCAATCCATCATGCTCGATTTGCCGGAATGCGCGAAGGGGACTGCTTCTTACCGGAAGTCGTCGCGCATAAATCGCTCCTCGCGCTTTTGTTTCGTTTGGCCTTTGAGCAGCGGAAGGTTGAGGTAGTCGATGAAGGGAGTCATGGCTTCGAAGCGTGTGGCCAGTTCGACAAAAAGCTTCGGCGTGGTGGCGAGCGCGGGATCGAGTTTGGCCCAGAGGATGTATTGCTTGTGCTTCAGCAAATCGGCCGCGGGATGGGCGGGATCGAAGCCTTTGGGCACGCGGGACAGAGTGGATCCGGAGATTTCGCCGAAGAGCTTTTTCACTTTGCGGTTTTCGAACGTGGCGCGGAATGCGGCGGGATCGGCGGCGATGTGTTGTCTCACGGCGAGCAGCGATTCGGGTTCGGGCGAATAAACGCCGCCGCCGACATCGATGCCTTCCGGCGAGATGCCGAAGTAATAGGACGCGCAGTCGTCTTTCGGGAAACCGTTGCGCCAGAGCAGCGCGGAAGTATAGGTCTTATAGGGCGTCTTGTTTTTCGAGAAGCGCGTGTCGCGATAAATGCGATAGATACATTTCGCCGGATCGCCGACGTACTCGGGGGCGAAGCGCAGCATCTCGCGGTGCAGCGCGCTCACCAGGGCGAGCATGGGCTGCCGCACATTGTCGTCGAAGACGTCTTTGCGCGGGTTGAACCATTCGCGATTGTTGTTCTTCTTGAGGGAGCGCAGAAAGGCCATGCCAGCCTGCGGGAGTCCAGGGAAGGTGCTCTTCATGACTGTCTCCCTATAATTAGAACAATGAATCGCGTTCAGGAGACGCTGGAGCGGCTCTCCGGCCTGCCCGGGGTCACCGTCCGCCGCGATGTCCCGCTGGCAGCTTACACCCGATTTGGCATTGGCGGTCCGGCCGATATTCTGGTCGAGACGAGCGATCCCGAGGCTTTCATTGAGGCGCGGAAAATTGCCGCGGGCAGCGGCCTCGCGAGCGTCGTGATTGGCGGCGGCACGAATCTGATTGTGGCGGACGAGGGGTTTCGAGGGGTGGTGCTGAAGCTGACGAACCGGTCGGTACGGGCCAGCGGCACATCGGTGAATGTAGACAGCGGTTTGTCTTTGCAGGAACTGGTCGACTTCACGGTTGGGCTCGGGTTGAAGGGCCTCGAAACAATGACCGGGATTCCAGGTTTTGTGGGCGCGGCGATTTACGGGAACGCCGGCGCTTACGGACATTCGATCATGGAGCGGATTTCTTCCGTGCGATTTTTCGATGGCGAGGGCGTGCGCGAGATCGGCAATGCGGGCTGCGAGTTCCGCTATCGCGAGAGCGTTTTCAAGCGAAACAAAGACTGGATTATTTTTTCGGCTGAGCTTTCGATGGAGCGAGGGGAGGCCGGCTCGCTGCATGAGATTGCGGATAAGATCCTGACTACGCGGAACAAGAAATATCCGCCGACTATGAAATGCGCGGGGAGCATTTTCAAGAATTACCTGCTGGCGGAATTGCCGGCGGCAGTGGCGGCTGAACTTCCTGCGAACGTGATCATCGAGGGCAAGGTTCCTTCGGCCTGGTTTTTGGAACAAGTGGGCGCGAAGGGAATGCGGTGTGGGGACATTCAGGTCGCGGCTTACCACGCGAATCTGATTTATAACGATGGCGCGGGGACGGCGCGGGACCTGGTGGCTGTGATCGGGGAACTGAAGCGGCGAGTAACGGGACGGTGGGGCATTCCGCTGGAAGAAGAAGTGCAGTATGTGGGGTTGACTTAAGCAGCGAGGAAGGCTTGGATAATCGGGCTCAGGGGCTGGCCTGCGAGGCTGCCTACCTGGGGCTGGAAGAGGGTGGCCAGGAAAAATGTGTGACCGGGGAGTTCGATGGCTTTGGCTCCTGCATTTTCGCCGCGGGCTGAAATCACCAGGCCGTGCTGCGTGAGCCTCTCGGCATACTCCGGCGCGAGACCGTAGCTGCAGGCGTGATAGCCGGGAAAGGTTTCAGCGCCCACAAGATCATAGAGCCTGGTGCCCGGAATCGCTTGCACGCCGCGTATTTCTCCCTGCAGACTGCAGCTCAGACGATCGATCACCAGACTTCCCTGCCCCGGCGTGGTTTCGGCATGAGCGGCGTCCTCGATGTCCGCGACGTTCCGGGCGAACTCCACGACAGCGTACTGAAAGCCGGCGCAGGTTCCCAGAAACGGCTGGCCTGTTTGCCGAGCATGCCGGATGGCTTCGTAAACAACCGCATCGTTCCGGTAGGGACTGCCGGAGACGACCCACACGGCATCCATGGCGGCCGTGCGTACGGCGGCCTGGGGAGTGTCTGTGCCGATCCAGGTGGCCTCAATGTTGTCCGGAAGAAGAGCCAGGGCGGCGTCAAATTCGCGATGCGTGAGGAACTGCGGATTGCGATCCCCAAGTACCGCGAGTTTTTTCATCAGGGCTTCGCGCCGGGATTTTTAGCGGCGGCTTTCTTCTCCTGCGCGCGGGCGCCAGCGAGGATTCCCACCATGGCGAGGTTGCCTTCGTGGCAGGCATATTCGTAGATCGGTCCGGGGAATCCGGTCAGCGGCACCGATACGGTGAAGGGCCTGGTGTAGATGACGGGATCGTCGGCGGTGTACTGGTAATCGATCATTCCGGGACTGACGCGCGTGAAGCGCTCGGTGACGCGAAGGTGCTCACCCGAGAGCCCGCAGCAGTCGAAGGAATTGGTATCGATGCGGTCGTCGAAATTGGTGGTTTCGACAACCAGCGTCTGGCCTTCCCAGTGCCCGATGGAATCGCCCATCCAGAGGTGGACGGAAGGGTCGAGATGGGTTTTGCGATCGAGAGGAATGATGCGGGCTTCGTGGATCATCTCCTGGAGGATTACCACATAGTTTGGCGTTTGCAGAATCTGAAAATTGTTGTTGTAGCCGCCGGGAATCTTGGGCGCGCCGCGCGTGATGCAGCGTTCAGCGAGATTGCGGTCTTCCCAAGAATCGGCGGGCGCGGCGGCGGCGCGAATTTTGGCCTTCTTCTTTCCCTCGGCGGTTAGGGGCGGCAAGCGGCCATCGGGGGGATCGATGATGAGCGAGGTGCGATTGGTGGGCACGACGTCGCCCCGTTCGCGGAAGAGCTCGTTGTAGGAGTGGTTGACGTCCTTTTCGGGATCGGGATCGCGAGTGTCGTAATCGACGGCGGCTTTCACGCGTTTTTCCCAGGCGGCGGCTTCTTTTTCATCGGTGAAAAAGGCTTTGTTTTTGAGCTCGGCTGGGCGCTGCAGGGGTGTGAGGGTGGTGTTGGTCCAGTAGCCGGTGAGGTCGGGCTGCTGGGCCAATGCGGCGATCGGCGCGATGGTTAACAGCGCAAACAGGGTGCCTGTCGTGAACGGGTTCATCCAAAGGCAACGGTACATTCCGGAATTGGGGGAGTCAAGGGGGTGACCGCTGGAACCAGTAGTAACGGAACTACTAATGCTAATGTAGTAGAACTAACAAAAAGAAGCAGCCGCATCCAAAGCTGCCGGAGGAATTCATAATTGTTTCGCTATCGTTATCTCGCTGTTCTCGCGCTCGTATTGCCCTTGAGCGCGGGCTCCATCTTCGTGACCGAAGGCAGTACTCTGTACACGGTCGATTCCAGCACTTTAGCGGTGTTGAATACCGTCACGCTGCTGTCGCCTTTCACGCCGCTTTCGATGGCGCAGGACCCGCTCAACGGGCTTCTTTATGCGAATGACGGCTCTGGGTCCTTGTATACGATCGATTCGAGCAGCGGGAACGTAAATTCCATTGGCACCCTGGCGGCGGGCGCGGGATCGACTCAGCCGTCGGCCACCAGCGGTCAACTGGCTTTCAACAGCGCGGGCGGACTCTATCTTATGAGTTCCGCGCTCACCGGCGACGGAGGGAACGCCATCTACGGAATCGATCCGAGCACCGGATATTTCACCAGCACATCCACCGGTGAGGCGAATTTATCCGGATTTGCATTTAATCCGGTTACCGGCACGTTTGAGGGCATTGGCTCAGCTACAGGAAGCGCCCAGGAGGGCGTTCTGGCGGCGTTGTTCAGCGTCGATCCGTCCAGTGGGACGAGCACGTATCTCATGGACGCCAACGGTCCAGCGTTTCTGCAACTTCCGAGCCTGCTGACGGTAGACGCCAGCGGAATATTGTATGCGGAGTGCAATACAGCGGGGTCGGGTTCAGGTTCGGCGATTGAATGCCCGGCCGGGGCTAGCCTGGCATCGATCGACGGTCTGGGCCTCATTTCCCAACTTGGCGATCTTCCGGGGACTCAGGCGGATGTGATCGCGGCCGATTTGTCGAACTTTGCGCCGGAACCTTCGGCGGTGATCCTGATGCTGTCAGGCATGGCCGGTCTGTTCGTATTGCGCAAAAAGATTTTCTGAAGAACGCGGGATTGACCAGCGGGGAGCGTGCGGCGGCCGCCATGACGGCGGGCGCGGGTTATCTTGCGCTGCTGGTTACGATCCAGGCGGGCGATTTCTACGGATATCTTCTGCCGGCGGGCGCTTGGACGTGGAGTTCCGCGGGCTACCTCTTCACACTGCCTTTCATTGAATCGCAGAACATCGCCATATGCGCATTGCTGGCGGCGCTTACCTGGCTCTGCACGGGGTTACGCCAGGGGCGCTGGGCGGCTATGTTTCTCTTCGCGGCGCTGGCCCTGTTCAGCCTCGCCGATCAGGTGTACTACAAAGTCTTCCTCGACCACATTCACCTTTCGCTGTTCGAGGACGGCGGGGGATTTAATCCAAAATTGCTGCTGAGTTCGTTTGCGCGGGAACGCGATGGCGTGTTCTGGACGGCGACGGCGGTTGCGCTGGGGGGAAGCGCCGTTCTGTTTCGGGCTTTGTCGGGAAAAGCTGCTGCCGGAACGACCGCATCCGGACGCCGCGTGCGGTTGGGTGTCGCGGGAGGCGCGGTCTTGTTCCTCGCAGGAATGCCGGCTTTCTCCGCCACCCAGTATTTCAATCTGAACCAGAATCCGGTGTGGTCATTCGTGCGCGACTGGCAGCGCGGCAATCTGGCTTCGGCGCTGGAGGCCGGCAAGGGCGATGCGCCCGCCGAAGCGGGACCCGGGACGGCGGGCGCCGATCGCGATCCGCGGATGCTCGAACTGGCCGCCGGGCGAAGAGCTCACGGGACGAAGCCCAACGTGATTCTGATCGTGCTCGAATCGACGGGCGAAGAGAACCTGTTCGACGCGGGCGGGAGGATCTCGCCCGCAGTGACGCCGGTGATTGCAGGTTTGGCGGCGCACGGATTGGTATTCGACGATATCTATGCTCCGATCCCCGCGAGCGTGCGGTCTTTGATTTCACTCCACACCGGAGGCCGCGATGTGGGGCTGGGGGGAGCGCGGGAAATGAAGGCGCGGTTTCACGGGCAGACGCTGCCGGGCGAGTTCCGCAAGCTCGGCTACAAGACGGCATTCATTTCGAGCCAGCGGCTGGATGGCGAGTACGCCGATATTTTTCTGGGACAACTCGGGTTCGATTATCTTTACGACTTTGCCAGCGAGCCGTCGGCGGTGCGGCGGGAGCACTCCATTCATTCCTGGGGCGCGCAGGAACTTTACACGATGGACGTTATGCGGCGGTGGATCGGGGACTATGCGCCGCTGGGGCCTTTTCTGGTGGAGTATTACACGGCCGCGACGCATCATCCTTACGGCGCGCCGAAGGGGTTTCCGGAATTTGCCGCGCCGGGCGAACCGCACAACGATTACCTGAATGCCCTGCACTATTCCGACTCTGCGATCGGGCAACTGCTGACTTTCCTGAAGGAAAAGGGGCTGCTGGAGAATACGGTGATTGCGATCACCGGCGATCACGGAGAGGCCTTCGGAGATAAGCATGCGAGGAACCGGCTGCATCGCGAGTTCATTTACGAAGAGAACGTGCGCGACTTTCTGATCGTCTCCGACCCCGCGAATATGCCGGGCGGAATGTCATCGCACCGGCTGGGCGGGAACGGCGACGTGATGCCGACACTGCTGGATTATGCGGCTGGGGTTCAGTTCCCGCCGAACGCGGTTCCGGGCCGCGATCTGATGGCTGAGACTTTGGAACAGCCGCCGGTCTACTTTTACAAAATGGCCAGTCCGGAAAAATGGGGGCTGCGGGACGGAAAGTGGAAGTACATTTCGGAAATGCGGGACGACTTTCCCGAACTTTACGATCTGTCGCGGGATCCGGACGAGAGGGAGAACGTGGCTTCCGCGCATCCGGAACTGACGGCGCGCTACCGGGTGATGTGCCGCCGCTGGATGATGGCGAAAACGGCAGAATACCGGCGTCTGTCCACGCCTGAGTAACCGCCCCCTAAAACAGATTGCGCTGCGTGAGCAGTTCGACGACGCGGGTCTCGGTCAGTTGGGCCGGGAGAGCTGGCCTTGACTCGGACGTTGCGACGAAATTCTGGTATTCCACGAGGACCCGAATGGCATCGTCGAGGATAGCTACCTTGCGCCGCAGTACTGTCAATCGGGCGGCGTCAGACATTGGGCGGCCTCGGAGAGCGTGGCTTTCTGGACTTGGCGTCCTTTTCAGAGATCTTCGCGGCGCGCGGCTGTTCCGGCTCTGCCGGGCGCGGGGCATTCGGGTCCCAGATGCAGGCGAGCTTCTGGGCGTCTTCAAGCGATCGTTTTGCACTCACATGGTCCTCCTGGTTGCCCTGACTTCCTTTTCGGTGCGGTGGATTGCTGGGCATTTGGGCACGTGAATTAGCATTCCGGGCTCCAATCGTCAGCGCCCGTGTAACTTCATTTAAGTCAGGTGGTTACTCCGTGCGGGACAGCTGGATCGAGAGGGGAAAATTCTCAGGGCTGAGACGGATTCTCAGGCTTTGGCTTTGTTGGCCTTCAGCGATAACAGGCGGTAGAGCGTGGCGCGGCTGACGCCCAGAATTTCGCAGGCGCGGATCTTGTCGCCGCCGCAAGCCTCGACTACACGGTGCGCGTGGAGGCGGTCCACTTCTTCGAGCGAAAGCAGATTCATGCCCGCCGGGGAAACGGGAGCCGAAGCGGCCGCCAGTTCCGCGGGGAGATCGCAGGCGTCGACGCGATTGGACTGAGTCATCATGCAGGCGTAGCCGATCACATTTTCCAGTTCGCGGACGTTGCCGGGCCAGGCGTGGCGGAGCAGAGCAATCTCGCCGCGGCGCGTAATGCCGTCGATTTTCTTGCGGTACTGGGCGGCGAAGCTGTCCACGAAATGGCGCACCAGCAGGGGAATATCCTCGCGGCGTTCGGCCAGCGAAGGCAGCTTTACGGTGACCATGGAAATGCGGAAGAAGAGATCTTCGCGGAAGTTCTTCAGGGCCATTTCCTGCTGCAGATCGCGATTGGTGGCGCAGACGATGCGGACGTCCACCCGGCGCGAAGCGGTGGAACCCACGCGCTGGATCTCCTGTGTTTGCAGGGCGCGCAGCAGCTTGGCCTGGGCGGAGACGGGGACTTCGCCGATCTCGTCGAGAAAAAGAGTACCGCCGTGGGCGGCTTCGAACATGCCCGCTCTGTCGGTCGCCGCGCCGGTGAAAGCGCCGCGGACGTGCCCGAACAGAATGCTTTCCAGCAGATTCTCCGGGATCGCGGCGCAGTTGCAGACGATGAACGGTCCGGCGGACATGGGGCTGAGGCGGTGGATCGCCTGGGCCAGCACCTCTTTGCCGCTACCGGTTGCGCCGGTGATGAGAACGGTTTTGAAGTAGGGGGCGACGCGGCGGGCGCGGGCGAAAACCTCGCGCATCAGCGGGGAGCGACCGATGACGCCCTGGAACCGGCAGGCTTCGAGCATCTCTTCCTCGATGCGCTGCGCCTGCAAACGCCGTCTGGCTTCCGCGATCACGGGGGCCAGTCTTTCGCGAAGCTGCTCGCGCGTGAACGGCTTGTTGATGTAATCGCAGGCGCCTTTGCGGATGGCTTCGAGCACCGATTCAGTGGTGTAATGGGCGGTCATCAGGATCACGTCGGTGGCGGGATCGATGGCGACGATGCGGTCGAGAACGTCCATGCCGGAGATGCCGGGCATCATCAGATCCAGCAGGACGATCGGGGGGCGCTGCCGGCGAAAGACTTCGAGGCCTTCGGCGGGATCGGTCAGGGTGAGCAGCTCAAGATCTTTTTCGGCGTCCAGCGCGGAGGCGACCAGCGCCAGCAGATCGGGGTCGTCGTCAATGGCGGCGAGCTTTACTTTTCCCGGGAGCACAATGATTAGCTTGGCACGGCGGCCGTTCGCACGGGTAGTATTGGAAACGAAGATGAAAATCCGGGCGTTCAAGAAGGGACGGGATTGAGCCTTTTCGGCGGGATGAGGCCACTCCGCGCGGTGAAAGTGGCGCGCGATTCCCTCGCGGGAGTGGAAGTGGCGGCGATGAGCATCCCGCAGACTCTCGGTTACGCGAGCATCGCGGGAATGCCCTCGGTAACGGGATTTTATACTCTCTTCCTGCCGCTGCTGGCATTTGCGACTTTCGGTTCTTCCAGATTTCTGGTGGTCGCGGCCGACTCCGCCACCGCCGCTATTCTGGCGGGCGGACTTGCCCCCATGGCCCCGGCGGGCAGCGCAGAGTATGTGGAACTGGCCGGTATGGTGGCGCTGTTGACCGCGGGAATGCTGATGCTGGCGCGGCTGCTGAAGCTTGGTTTTCTGGCTGACTTTTTATCCCGCACAGTACTGGCGGGCTTTCTGACCGGGGTGGGATTCCAGGTGGGAATCGCGGTGCTCGGTCAGATGCTCGGGCTCGATGTGCGCGTACACGGCACGGTGGGGCAGCTTGCGGAGATCTTTCGCGATGCGGCCGCGACGCATCTGCCAACGGCGGGCATTTCGCTGCTGGTGGCGGGCGGTATTCTGGCGATTGATCGACTCGCACCGAGAGTGCCCGGGCCGCTGATCGCGATGGCGGGAGCGATTGCGGCCAGCGCTGTGTGGGACTTCGCCGGGCATGGCATCGCGACGATCGGGCCTGTGGCGGGAGGTCTGCCGCGCCTGCATATTCCACGGGCCGTGTGGGCGGAGATTCAGGCGCTGATCCCGATTGCAGGTTCATGCACGGTGATGATTATTGCGCAGAGCGCAGCCACCGCCCGGTTTTATGCGATGAGGCACCAGGAGCGGGCGGATGAGAATGCAGATCTGGCGGGTTTGGCAGCGGCCAATGCCGTGGCGGCGCTAAGCGGGACCTTTGTGGTGAACGGGAGTCCGACGCAAACCGGCATGATGGAACGCTCCGGCGCACAGAGCCAGGTGGCACATGTCGCAACGGCCGTGGCGGTAGGGCTAACACTGCTGGTTCTGACGGGGCCGCTGCAGTATCTGCCGCGCTGCGTGGTGGGGGCGATCGTATTCGTGGTCGCGATTCACCTGATGGATTTTTCCGGAATGGCGGCCATTCGCAAGGAGAGTCCCGGGGAATTTGCATTGGCGGTGACGACGGCGGCGATCGTGGTGCTGGTGGGGGTGGAACAGGGGATCGTTTTCGCGATGGTGCTGTCACTGCTTCGCATTGTGCGGCACAGCTATCGTCCGCACACCGCGGTGCTGGTGCACGACGGGCCCGCGTGGCAACTGCGTCCGGTGGCTTCGGGGGCAGAAACGGAACCGGGGCTGGTGGTTTACCGTTTCGGGGCGACGCTGTTTTACGCGAATGCGGGCCGGTTCGCGGAGGAGATTCGGGAACTGGCGCGAAAGCCGCACGTGCGCTGGATTGTGGTGGACGCGGGAGCAATCACGAATGTGGATTACACGGCGGCGCAGGTAGTGCGCGAACTGCTGCGGGATCTTCGGGAGCGCGGAGTGGAGCTGGTTCTGGCGCATGTGCAGTCGGATCTGAAACCGGATCTGGACCGGCATGGCCTCACGAAAGCGATCGGTCCGGAGAGAATTTTCGACACTTTGCGGGACGCGGAAGCGGGATTCGCGCGGTTGTGAAGGGTTCTGCCGGACTTGTATCATCCAGATTTGTATCATCCGGACTTGTATCATGAGGTTCGCCATGAGACTCGTTTTCGGTTTTGCGGTGCTGCTGACGTTGCTGCCGGGAGGCGCGTTCGGGCAGGTAGAAGACGAGGAATTTACGGGGCCTTTCCCAAGCTGGTCCAACCTGCGGCGGGATTACGGGACCGACAGCGCGGCGCTGCAGCGCGCGCTGAATGAGGTCGGCAAGCCGGGTCATCCCGCGAACCTGTTTATTCCGGCGGGTACTTACTGCGTTCAGCAACTGGAATTCGCGACGCGTCTGGGGGTGAGCGTACTGGGGGAAGATCCCGCCAATACGGTGCTGAAATACTGCGGGGCCGATCGCGGGGTTCTGCTGCACGTCAACGGCATCGCGTATTCGCGGATCGGGCGGCTTACCTTCGACTGCGCGGGAAGCGCTTCGGTGGCGGTCGATCAATCGTATGACGGGCTGCACGGATATTTCGATACCGGCAACGAATACAGCGACGTTGTTTTCCGCAACTGCCCCACTGACATCCGCGGAGGAAATCTGCGGCGCGGTTTCGCGGAGACCACGGTGCTGCGCGCGCACTTCGGACCGTCGAGCGGGCCCTGCGTCATTCTGAAAGACTTCAACTCGCTGGATCTCTGGATCTGGTATTCGCTTTTCGACCGCTGCCAGACGGGCGTCACCAACGACCCTGGCGCCGGCAATTTCAATGTGTATAACAGCGTGTTCCGCAAGTCTGTAAAAGCCGACATAGCGATTCACAACACGGGCCTTTTCAATATCCGGAACAATACTTCGGTGGGATCGAACGCGTTCTGGACGACTTCGCCGGCGTTCGCATTTCCGGCGCAGATAACGCTGCAGGGCAACAAGCTGATTCATGTTTCCCACCCGGCAATCCTGGTGCGGGATCAGGGGCCGGTGGCGATGATCGACAACCAGGTCGAAAGCGCCGCGAATGCCACGGGGCCGGCGGTGGCGGCGGACGCGCTGGGAGACACCGACATGTTGAGCGTGGGAAACGTCTTCACGACGCACAATCCGCTGGTTGTCAAAGGGCGCAATATAACGCTGGATGACCGGATTGCCGACAGCCTGGATTTGAAGGAGCCGGCGCTGCCAGGGACGCCACGGAATTTTCACCGGGCTGTTTTCGAAGTTCCGAAGAAGGCCGGAGCGGCGGAGATTCAGGCGGCGATCGACAACGCCGTGCGGTCGAAAACTACGCGGCCGGTGGTGCATTTCGCGGAGGGGAGTTACCAGATCAGAGCAACGCTGGAAGTTCCGCCGAACAGCGATCTGCAACTGGTGGGCGACGGAAATTCGGTCACGCGTCTGAACTGGGTCGGCCGTGACGCAGGGCCCGTGATTCACGTGGCGGGTCCAACGAAGGTGATTTTCCGGGAGCTGAGTATTTCCGGTTCGGGAGCGGCGGACGGAATTGTGATCGATGGCATCGATCAGGAGACTTCACGTGTACACATGCAGCAGGTGCAGATCGGCAGCACGACCGTGGCGGGCTTGCTGGTGGACGGCCTCGATTACACCAATGTCGACCTGCGCAACATCGGACATGCGTCGACCGCAAAGGGATCCGCGATAAAAGTTGTGGGCGGCAAACTCGCCGCGGCGGGACATGCCCGTACGGGCCGGACCAATCTGTTCAGCGGAGCGTCCAGCAACAATGTCCTTTCCTATGAACTGAGCAATGGAGGGCGATTGCTGGTGCGGGACATATGGTACGAAAGCAATCCGCCGACGGGCTTTCTGCGCCTTACCGGCAACGGACAATTCACGATGCACGGAAGCCGCGTGGCGCTGCCTCCACGTCACACGCCGGCGGCCGCGGATCTGACCGATTTTCACGGTTCCGCGACATTTCTCAACCTGCAGTTCGACGACCGGATCGTGACCGGCGGGGATGGCGCGAATTCGAGAGTGCTGGCGATGGGGCTGGAAGGCGGGCTGAACCTGCCGGGTTTCCTGCTCAACAACAGTTCCCCCGCCGCGCGGGCGCTGGTGCTGAACAGCCGCGACTTCACCGCGGGAGGTTCCAGCGTCAAGGTGCCGGACCAGGGGACGGCCGATCCGGCGTTTCTGCGGGAGATGCTGGCGCAGACACGGGCGGAACAGCCGGGCATTATCGATAAACTCCCGGCCGGCGTGAGCGATGCGCGCCTCTACCGGGTTTGGGTTCAGAACGCAACGGTGGGAATTCACCTGAAGCCGTAAGGGCCGGTGACCGGTTATGGTTTGTCCGGCAGAACCGTCTGGGCTGCCGCGATCACGTGCTCCGCTGTAACGCGCGTCATGCAGCGATGGTCGATGGGGCACTCGCGAAGCAGGCACGGCGCGCAATCCACCGGTTCGCGAACGATGCGGGCCAAGGGACCGAGAGGGCCGGTCCCGATCTCACTGGTGGGGCCGAAGACGGTGACCGAAGGGACGCCGCACGCCGAAGCGATGTGCATGGCGCCGGAATCGTTGGTGAGAAACAGGCTGCAGGCGGCAGTGAGGTCGATGAACTGGCGCAGAGTCGTTTCGCCGGCAAAGTTTTTTCCTCCGGCGGCGCGCGCGACTTCCTCGCACAGAGGCTTTTCCGCCGCTGATCCGAAGACCGCGACAGAAGCTTTCATCCGATCCGCCAGGGTTCGAGCCGCCTCCGCAAAACGCGCGGGGAGCCAGCGTTTGGCGCTGCCATAAGCGGCTCCTGGGCTAACACCGATCACCGGAAGTTTTACGCCGAGAGATTCGAAAAGCGCCGCGCCCCGTTGCTGCTTGCCTGCGATGTCGTCGAGACGGATCTCGCGGATCTCGGGCAGCGCATCGAGCAAGCCCGCGCGACGGAGCAGTTCGAGGTAGTAATAGCTTTCGTGAGGCGGGATCTCGCCCTTGGCGGGGATTGCAATGGCATCGGAAAGCAGCAGACCGCGCCCATCCCGGGCATAACCGACGATGCGCTTTGCGCCGCCCAGCCATACGCCGATCGCGCTGTGAAATGAATTCGGCAGTAGGACCGCGAGATCGAACCGGCCGCGGCGCAGACGCCGGGCCACGGCCAGCGTTCCGGCGTCGAGCGGGATCACCTCGGAGATCGCGCGCTCTCCTTCATAGAGAGCGGCGACCCAGGGTTTGGCGAGAACCGTAATCGCTGCCTGGGGGAAACGGTAATGGATCGCGCGGATGGCTGGCAGCGACATCACCGCGTCGCCTATCCAGTTCGTTGCGCGAACGAGAACCTTCACGCGTCGGGAGTTGAATGCGGCGCCACGACGCCGCCCGCGACTGCCGCAAACGCGGAATCGTCCGGCGCGCCTGCGCTTCCAGCGGCGGGTGTTTCCGAAGCCTGTACCTGCAGTTGTTCCACCGGCTGTTCCAGAAAAATCTTCAGCTTGGCCACGGATCCGTCGAAATGATATTCGAGGAACTGGCCAAGAGCCAGGCGGCGGAGCTTATCCCGCGCGACGGTGGGCTGATAGCGGAAGCCGCGGCCTTCTTTGCGCCGCGAAACAGCTCCTCTGCGGGCCAAACGGTCCAGCAGCGTGAGCACGGTCGTATAAGCCAGCGGACGGCTTTGCGAGACAACCCGCCGCACCTCTTCTACATTTCCTTCGCCAATATCCCAAAGCGCGTTCAGACACATCATTTCCAGCGGTGGGGGCAGTTCACGGTCTTTGGCCATGAGCCTATGTCCTTTCAACAGGGTGCAGAGCTTGCTGAAGCTTAGCGCCAAAAATCGAATTCGCTGGCGGTGCGACAGTCCGGGTTACCGCGTCGAAATCGTCCGCGGAACCGCTTTTGGGTGAATGTACCACGAGTTCCGGATCAGTGGCCGGATTGTTCGCATCGGTAGTACTAGTAGTATCAGCGCTGGCAGAAGAGGCACCGGCGGAAGGGGGGCAAAGTTCGGGACCGAGATATCGCTCTTTGCGCAGGGCCACGCGCGCAAGAGATGAACTATAGGCGGTGAATTCGGTGTCGGCGTGCGGATCCTTTTCAATCAGAGCGCGCATGCACTCCATCTTGGAATCCATATCGTCGAGGTAGTGAAGCAACAGGGCTTCGGGGAAAACGGGCACTTTGGGCGACCCGAAATCGAGCTGGCCGTGATGGCTCAGAATCATATGTTCCAGCAGATTTCTGAGCTGCGCCGGAAAGCGCGGAAAGGCCCGGAGCTTTTCTTCCATCATGCGGATGGCGATGGTGATGTGGCCCAGCAGCTGGCCTTCGGCGGAGTAGCCGAACCCGCGCTCGTAGGTCAACTCGTAGATTTTGCCGATGTCGTGAAGCACGCAGCCGGCCAGCAACAGATCGCAATCGACATTCGCGTAATGCGCGCCGGTGACCTTCGCCAGACTGCAAAGCGACAGCACGTGTTCCAGCAGGCCGCTGCGAAAAGCGTGGTGAATGGTCTTGGCCGCGGGGGCGATGCGGTAGCGCGCGGCGATATCCGGATCGTCGAGGAACGCATTGAGAAGCAGGCGGATCGGTTCGTTGCCGATGCCGGTGACGATGGCGCGCAGCTCGCGCCACATCTCCTCGGGGTCGCGCTGCGAAGCCGGGAAGAAGTCACGGAAGTCGACTTCGCTGTCTTCCACGCGGCGCAATTTGTGGATGGTGAGCTGCGAACGGTTGTTGTACAGCTGCATCAGGCCTTTGACCTTGATGAAGTTGTCGCGATCGAAGCTGTCCATCACTTCGGCGACGTTGTCCCACATCTTGGCGTCGATTTCGCCGGAGCGATCACCCAGCAGGAGCGACAGATAAGGTTCGCCGGAGCGCTTCTGGCGAATTTCCTTCGAGTGGACCAGGAATACGGCCGTAGCCGTTTCGTTCGGTTTCAGTTCTCTGATGAAAGGCGATTTCATTGAGGAGGCACGGGAACCGGCAACGAGGGAACCGGTGTCACCGTCGGCGGCGGAGCCGGTGAAACATCGGGCGATTTCCCGCCGACGTGCCCGTAAGGAATCACTTTCAGCAGCTTCTTGCGCTTGCTTGCGGCGACGGCTTCTTTCGTGGTGGTTTCGGGACGCAACTGCGTCGGGTCTTTCCAGGTGGTGTCTTTGCCCTTCGCGGCGCCGCTGTCGGTGTAGCCGGTCTTGATCTGCAGAAAAGCATTGGTCCGCAGTTGCGTCAGGTAATCGCGAACCTTCACGCCACCGCGCGGTTCGGCCATGATGCTGTTGATCTGGGCCTCCACTTCATCGAAGGTGGCCTGGCCAGCGGAATACCGTTCCTCGACGCGGTAGATCTCAAAACCCGCCGGCGTCTTGATCGGATCGGTTACATAGCCTTTGTCGTGGGTGAAGACGACGGTTTCCACTTCCTTGCGGAGCTGGCCTTTCTTGAAGGAACCCAGTTCGCCGTCGTTTGCGGCGGTGGGGCCGTCGGAATTCTGCCGTGCGAGATCGGTGAATTTTTCGCCTTTGCGCGCGCGATCGGCCAGACCGCGGGCTTTCTTTTCCGCAGCCGCTACCTTGTCGGGCGAGTTGTCGCCGGTGGAGACAAGAATGTCCCGAAGCAGGACCACGTCTTCGCGGATGAAGTCCTTCTTATGCTCGTCGTAATACTTTTGCATTTCGGCGCGGGGGATCGTAATGTTGCGCCACACTTCCTCGCTGAGCACGCGCTGAGTGAGGAGCTGGTTGTGCATCTGGAGCTTGAAGTCTTCGAATGTTTCGCCGGTGCCTTCGTGGACCCAGTCGTGGAACTTTTCCGGATCGGCAATTTTGCTTTCGGACTGAATTTCGGCGAGGCGGCGATTGACATCGGAATCGACGTTGATGTTCAACTCCTTGCCCTTTTGCACCAGCAAAAGCTGATCGATCTGATCGCGCAGCACATCGGCGAAGCGCGTGTTGACCGCGGTTTGCAGGGCGTCCCCGGTGAGACCCTGCTGACGAAGCGCGGCTTCCACTTCGGCGCGCTGCTTGGCAAGCTCGCCGCGGGTGACGATGTCGCTGTTTACCTTGGCGACAATTTCTTCGACCACACGCACCTGAGGATCGGTACGATCCGCCGCGGGCAGAGTTCCGGCAGGCACTAACGTGCCCAGCAATGCGACGCCGATAAGCCCAATATTTGAAGACATATGTAGTTCGATTATCGCAAACCGGACGCGCCGCCGGGGAGGGTCAAACCCGGCATCGAACCCGGGGTCAAACCCTGTGTCAAACCCGTCCGTTTTGGCGGTCCCGATTCCGGATATGATTTGTAGTATATGCAAGCGGCCCGGATGATGAATTATCGGGTTATGCTTACCGCTGCCGCGTTCGCAGTTGTGTGTCTGTTTCAGCCCGGGCCAGGCAGCCCGTCGCAAAGCCTTTCCGCGCAGACGAAGGGCGGTCCCGGTGTCAACCGGATTGACATAAACCGGGCCAGCATCGATGAGCTCAAGACGCTGCCGGGCATTCGCGATGCGTGGGCACAGGCGATCGCGAAGCACCGGCCATATAAGAACAAGACGCAGCTTCTGAGCCGGAAAATTCTTCCTTATGCCGCTTACAAAGCGATTGAGGACCAAATCATTGCCAGGCATTAAAGCATTCCCGAGGCGCGTCGCGCGGGCGGCGCGGTACATCAAAACAGCAGGTGGTGAATCATGAGCACCGGTAACGCAGTGGCGAGAAAGCGGCGCGCGCGCGGCGCAGGCGAGCAGTTCAGCGGCGAAAGCGCAGGAGTCATCGGCGAGCCAGAGGGCGGGCAGGTCGCGCGCTGGCAAAGCTTCGTGGCGCAAGTGGAAGCGGGATATCTGCTTGGGCTGACGGACTATCGAAACGAACTGGACGGGCGAAGCTTCATCGCATTGAATGCTCTCGGTCCCGAGGTGACGGCGGAGGACGAGCGCTTCCGCAAGCTGCTGATCCACACGCGCCAGGCGGTGTGGGAAAGTAACGCGCCGCACGCATTCTGGGTGTGCGGGTACCCGAAGAACGCCTCCGGCGCGCTGTTGAGCGATCTGCGCCATGAGGGCCTGACGGGATAGAAGCGTGATTTCCACCCTGTGGTAAAGTGCAGGGTTATATGGCATCGCGCAGTGTTAATAAAGTGATTCTGGTGGGACATCTCGGGCGGGATGCCGAGACGAAGTTCACTCCCAGCGGGGCGGCCGTCACCAAATTTTCGGTGGCGACCAACAGAAGGTGGAAGGACCAGCAGTCGGGTGAATGGAAAGAGGAGACCGACTGGACGAACGTCGTCCTCTGGCGCAGTGAAAACCTGGCCAACTATCTGACGAAGGGCAAGCAGCTTTACGTCGAGGGCAGGCTGCAGACTCGCAGCTACGAAGACAAGGACGGCAAGAAGGTTTACACCACGGAAGTGGTGGCGGACGAAGTGATTCTGCTGGGTGGCCAGGGCGGACAGGGTGGTGGCGGCGGCGGACGGGGCGGCGATGAATATTCGCAGCAGCCGGTGTCGCAGCCCAGAAGCGCGCAGCGCCAGGCGACTCCGGCGCACGCGGACGATTCATTCGGCCAGGGAATTACGGACGACGACGTTCCGTTCTAGTCGATCAATCTAAAGCAGGGTTGTCGGGGCGCGCCGCGGGCCAGCGGACGCGCCCCATTTTTGTCTTTGTCAGAATGTTTCGTCGGCGGATGGCCCGTACATTCCCGGAATGGCGACGTCGTTGAGGCGCAGGTAGACTCCCAGTTGCGCCCGGTGATGGACCAGATGATTCATGATCGTGCCACGCATTACGGCAGATCGCGGCATCGACATGACTGTCGTTCCCTCCCAGCGGAAAGTCCAGATTTTTTTCCAGTCGTCATCGGAGGCTGCCGCAATCTTTTGGCGCGCGCTGAGGGCGGCTTTGTCAAACCTCTCGAGTAACTCGGCCTTCGTGGCGGCGATGTCGGGTTTGTAATCGGATCCCATTTCGAGAACCTCGAGATCCAGGGTGAAATCGGTCCATCCGGGCAGTTCCGCCACATGGCTGGCCAGGCGGCCCAGCTTCATTGATTTCGGATGCGGCTGGTAATCGAATTTCCCGTCGGGGACACATTCGAGCAGTTTGCGGGTGTTTTTCATTTCTTCATCGAACTCAGGTAAAAGCGATTCACTGAAGGGCATTGTGTTTTCCTCTTCTTTTTTGTACCGGGCTTTGCGGACAGATTCGGTCCTCAATGAGTGGGAAAATGAAAAACAATGCTGGAGACGTCCGCGCGGCTACTTCGCTTGCTGTCGCTGTTTCAGGCCCGCCGTTACTGGCCGGGGGCGGAGCTTTCCGAACGTCTGGAAGTAACCGGCCGCACACTGCGGCGCGATGTCGATCGTCTGCGCAGCCTGGGTTATCCGGTGAATTCGACTTCGGGGACGGCGGGCGGGTATCAGCTGGGCGCGGGGGCGTCGTTACCGCCGCTGCTGCTGGATGACGACGAAGCGGTGGCCGTCGCGGTGGGGCTGCGGACCGCGGCCAGCGGCACGGTCAGCGGGATCGAAGAGGCGTCTTTGCGGGCGCTTTCGAAACTCGAACAGGTGCTCCCCACGCGATTACGGCATCGTGTGACGGCCCTGCACGCGTTCATTGTCCCTCTCACGGCCTCGGGACCGACCGTGGATGCGAATACGCTGTCGGCCATCGCGGGGGCCTGCCGGGATTGCGCGAAGATCCACTTCAAGTACCGCAGCCGCGATGGAGCGGGCACTACCCGCGAAGTGGAGCCGCACCGGCTCGTGCACACGGGGCGGCGCTGGTATCTCGCCGCGTGGGATACGGGCAGGAATAACTGGCGAACGTTTCGCCTCGACCGGATCGAAGCCAAGGTTTCCACGGGTGCGCGTTTCACGCCGCGAGAGGCCCCCGATGGCGATTTCGCAAAGTATGTCACGCGGAGCGTTGCCTATACGCCATACCCGCAGCGCGCGCGGGTGACGCTTCACGCTTCCGCTGAGATGGCGGCTGAACGCGTGCCGCAGGGCGCGGGAGTGATCGAGGCGATCGATGAGAAGAGTTGCCTGCTCAGTCTGGGGGCATGTTCGCTCGACACGATTTCGATTTATCTGGCGCTGATCGGATTCGAGTTCGAAGTGCATGAGCCGCCCGAGCTAATTGAGCGGGTCGGCTTGCTGGCCCAGCGATTCGGAGGCGCGGCAGCGCTGGCGCGAAGCTAATGCGATGGGCGATTGGCCCACGCCCAGGCGGTTTCGACAATCGTCTCCAGGCTTGAATACTGCGGCTTCCAGCCGAGCTCCTGCTGGAGGCGCGTGGAATCCGCCACCAGCATCGCGGGATCGCCTTCGCGGCGTGCTCCCGCAACGAAGGGAATCTTCCTGCCTGTCACCGCTTCGACAGCGTTCATGACTTCTTTGATCGAATAGCCCCGGCCGGTTCCGGCGTTGTATTTCTTCGACGGGCCGCCCTGCGACAGGGCTTCGAGCGCGGCGATGTGGGCGCGGGCGAGGTCGGTGACATGAATGTAATCGCGGATACAGGTGCCGTCGGGCGTCGGGTAGTCGCTGCCAAAGACGGTGACGGGCTTGCCGGACTGGATGGCGTTGAAAAGCAGCGGAATGAGATGGGTTTCCGGCTCATGCCTTTCGCCCACCCTTCCTTTGGGATCGGCGCCGGAGGCATTGAAGTAACGGAGACAGACGCTGCGCAGCCCGTAAGCCACGTCGAACCAGTCGAGCATCTTCTCAACCATGACCTTCGACTCCCCGTAAACATTGATCGGGGCGTAGGGCTCCGACTCGGAGATGGGCACCCGTTCCGGCATCCCGTACACGGCTGCGGTAGAGGAAAAAACAATGTTGTCGATACCGGTCTGATGCATGGCGGTCAGCAGGGAAAGCGAGCCCGCAGTGTTGTTGTGAAAATACAGCTCCGGGACCTTCATCGATTCGCCGACGGCAATAAAAGCCGCGAAATGGATGACCGCATCGAAGCGCCTTTGGCTCATGACGCGAACCAGCCCTTCGGTATCGAGAAGATCGACTACGCGCAGCCTGGCCGGATCGACGGCATCGCGGTGCCCGCGCGAAAGGTTATCCGCCACCACCACGTCATGGCCTGCATCGAGAAGTTCCAGAGTTGTGGTGGAGCCTATATATCCGGCTCCGCCGGTGACGAGAATGTTCACTGAACGATTGTATTCGGACGCCTGACATACACGATAGAACCGTTGGTGCGGCCCATCACCTGATAATTCCTGAGCCATGCCTGCAGTTCCGGATAGTGGTCCGGGGAGAGCGCGGGGTTGTAAAGGCTGAGCCCGTCGATCAGGATGTCGGGGTGCGAGGCGGCCAGTTCCAGGCGGGCTTCGCGAGTACCGGCCGTGAGGACGACATCGGACTGCGTGAGGTGGCGGTCGGCGGGGACTCCGGTGAGCGCCTGCGAATCGAGAAATTTCGTGGCGGGCGCAAATCGCGTATAGATGTACATCTCGGGACGATAGCCCCAGACGTAGAGGGTTGGATCGGCTTTGTTGGCGGTGAGCGAAAGCGCCAGGGCCGACGCATTCTTGCTGTCCTGATCCATGGCGAGATCGCTCCATCCGTTCAGCGTCACGTAGCGGGGAGCGAATCGGACCAGCGGCACGATCATGGTGAGCGCGGCGATGGCGAGGACTGTGCGGTTGCGCAGGACCGCGAGGCCGCGGGCGGCGGTGATGGCCAGCACGGGAAGCAGCAGCAGAAAGTAGCGCGGGAAGAATCTCCAGCCGAGGGCCACGCCGGCGTAACAGAGCAGCGCCCACGCGAGAAATCGCCAGCGGGTGCGGAGCCACACAACCATGGCGCCGATCAGCAGGACGGCATGGAAGCCCAGCCAGTTGACGGTGCGGATCAGGCCATTCCGGACCGGGTCCGACACCACGGGGCTGGCGGCATAGCGGGCGGGCCATCGCCAGACCTGATCGATGAAGGGAATCAGCGAACCCGTTCCGGCCAGCCACGCGAGGGCAATCGCGTTTGGAATGACGAAGCCAGCGGCCAGCATGGCGAGCGAGCCGATGCCCGGCCAGAGGAAGAGTGCGCAGGCGGCCAGCACGAACACGCCTTTGGTGTTGAAGAGGAATCCGACGCCTGCTGCGACGCCGCTCCAAAGCGGTTGTTTCCGGACAGCCAGAAGCACGGCGGCGAGATGAGGAGCCACCAGCAGCATATCCGCCGCGAGAGGAAGTACGGCGGAGTGCGTATCGAAGGTGAGAAAAAAGGCGAGCAGCGCCGCGGCCAGATAGCCTTCGCGGCGCGACCATAGCGAAGCCGCCAGCGCGTAGCCCAGTCCGCAAACGATCAGCGCGTAAATTGCGCCGGCGATGCGCAGCGCCGGCCCGATGTGCGCGCCCCACAGCAGATACACCGCGGGCACCAGCAAAGGCTTGTCGAACCAGATGTCGCGATAAAGTACGCCACCGTGCATCATCTGCATGGCCGAGGCAAGAGGAAGGGTTTCGCCCTCCCACAAAACACCCGACTCAAACAGATGCGCGGTCAGCAGCAGCAGGAACAATCCGGCGAAGAAGAGAAATCGGCGCAAGAATTCATAAGTATACGGGCAGGCTGTAAATTGCGGACAAGCTATATTAGGATGAAGCTTAAGGCGAAAGAACAGCGAATATGGACATTCGTGAACAGCTCGCACACTTGCGCCGCACGGTTGCCACGATCGACCGGAAGTATGCGGATCTTCCGAGTCCGCCTCCTGCCCCGCCCCAAACCGGGTTCGTGGAAGGTCTACTGGCCGGGGAACTTGTCGAGACGCCGCTGGGAAAACATTTCGAAACGGAAAAGCTTTACGCACGGCACGAGCGGCACGGCAGCTACGACATCGCCGAACTGAACGAATTTGCGCCCGATCTGCTGGACTCTCTTTCGGACGGGACGATCCGCCAGGCGCATCCTGGCAGCCTGGCTTTTCTCGATACGGAAACAACCGGACTGGCGGGCGGTTCCGGCACGTACGCTTTTCTCATCGGCGTCGGCAGCATCGATGAAGAAGGCTTCCGGGTGCGTCAGTTCTTTATGCGGGACTACAGCGAAGAGCCTTCCATGCTGCATTCGCTGTCGGCCTATCTGGCGCGTTTCGATTCGCTGGTGACATACAACGGCAGGAGCTACGATCAGCCGCTGCTCGAAACCCGCTATACGATGTGCCGGGCGCGGCATCCCTTCTCGCGAATGGAACACCTCGATCTGCTTTACGGGGCGCGCCGGCTGTTCAAGCTGCGCCTTGAAAACTGCAGGCTGGTGAATCTCGAGAGTCAGATTCTGGGATTCGAGCGCCAGGGAGACATTCCCGGTGAGATGATTCCGTATCTCTATTTCGAATTTCTGCGCAGCCGCCGGGCTTTCCGGCTGGTGCCGGTCTTTCATCACAACGTGCTCGACATCCTGTCGCTCGCCTGCTTGACGGGAATCATTCCGGAGGCTTTTCGCGATCCGGCCAATGCGCGCGCGCGGCACGGATCGGATCTGCTGGGTCTGGCGCGCTGGCTGCAGGTTTCCGGACGTCTCGACGAAGCCCTGGCGCTGATGCGGCGGGCTGTCGATATGGGCTTGCCGGATCATCATCTTTTCCGTGCGCTGTTCGAAGCGGGCGGAATCGAGAAGAAGCTCGGGATGGAGCATGCCGCGGTGGCGACTTTCACGGATCTCTCGCTGTCGCCCAATCCGTTTCGCATGCGCGCTTACGAGGAATTGTCCAAACATTATGAGCACCGGGAAAAGAACTTCCCCATGGCGCTCGAATGCGCGCGGGCGGCCCGGGCGCTGGACGATTCCGAAGCGCTGGAACAGCGGCAGCGGCGTCTCGAAGCCAAGTGCGCCCGCAGCACGCGTCAGCCGGCGCTGAGGCTGGCCAAACCCGCCGCAAGTTAAACTGAAAAGTTCCGTGAGTGCCGTTGAATTCGAGCACGTCTCGAAGAGCTATCCGATCTACGAAAAACCATCTGACCGTCTGCGCGAACTGCTGACGTTCGGGGTGCGCTCGTTTCATCGCGATTTCAAAGCGCTGCAGGACGTCAGTTTTTCCATTCCGCGCGGGGAAGTGTTCTGCATCGTGGGTGAAAACGGGTCGGGCAAGAGCACCGCGCTGCAGATTGTGGCGGGCATTCTGACGCCTTCCGCGGGCGGCGTGCAGGTGAACGGACGCGTGGCCGCCCTGCTGGAACTGGGTGCCGGGTTCAACACGGAGTTCACGGGCCGCGACAACGTGTATCTGAACGGGTCCATTATGGGTTTGTCGAAACGGGAGATGGACCAGCGCTACCGGCAAATCGAGGAGTTCGCGGAGATCGGCAAGTTCATCGATCAGCCGCTCAAAACCTATTCAAGCGGTATGGTGGTTCGGCTGGCGTTCGCGGTCGCGATTCACCTCGATCCGGAGGTTCTGATCGTGGACGAGGCGCTGGCCGTGGGGGACACTTACTTCCGGCACCGCTGCATGCGCAAAGTTCACGAACTGCGGGCGCGGGATGTCACCATCATTTTCGTGTCGCATTCGGCGGCGGATATTCAGGCCATCGGCGACCGCGTTCTCTGGCTGGAGCACGGGCGCGCGGTTGCGACCGGCGCCGCGGATGAGATTCTGCCGCGATATCTGGCCGCGATGTCGGAGAAGGAAGGACGATATCAGCCGCCTGCTGCGGCGCCGGTTGCTGCCGCTATTCCTGTAGCCAGTTCCGTGAGAGTCCCGGCCAAGGAGTTCAAAGTTACCCATTCGATTCCCAACATCGATCAGCGGCATGGCGACGGGCGGGCTGAGATCCTGGGCATCGCGATCCTGAATGAATACGACGAGCCGGTTCACCTGATGATGCCCGGAAGCCGCACCATCATCCGGGTCAGCGCGCGCGCGAACGATCCGCTGATGCGGCCTGTGGTCGGTTTTCTGATACGCAATCATCTGGGCTGCGATTTCGCGGAAACCAGCACCGCGGCCGAAGGGCAGAATCTGAAATCCATGCGCGCCGGAGAAACCTGCACGATCGACTTCGAACTCGATTTACCCGAGTTCTATCCGGCGGCTTTCTCTTTCTCCCCTTCGATTTCCGACCGCGAGCAGGTTTGCGACTGGATCGACAATGCCATCACGGTCCAGATGGGGCGCGGTGAAGGCCAGGTGTACGGCTGCGTGCAGATCCCCGTCAGAATTGAAATGGCAGCCCATGCTTGAGTTCACCGGCGAGCGGGTCATCCCTGGGGTTGTCGATCCGGAGCTGTTTGACGAGCATCGCGCGCGCTACCGGTTTGCGGCATGGTTCGCACAGAGGTTCGCGCAGCGGTTCGGAGCAGGGGCCGCGATACTCGATGCGGGGTGCGGCAGCGGCTATGGCGCATCGGAATTCAAAGACGCCGGATCGGTGACGGCGTTCGATATTTCGGCCGAAGCGGTACAGCATGCGCGCGACAACTTCGCCGGTCCGCACGTGTGGCATCTGCAGGCGGGCTGCGAGTCGCTTCCTTTCGCCGACGGCTCATTCGATCTGGTGGTGGCGTTTGAGGTGATCGAACATCTGGAGCGCTGGCAGGACATGCTGCGCGAGGCGAGGCGTGTGCTGAAACCGGCGGGCGTTCTGCTGGTTTCCACGCCCAACCGGGCGTACTACGCGGAGTCGCGCGCCGCCGCCGGTCCCAATCCGTTTCATGTGCGCGAATTCGATCACGCGGAGTTTTCGGCCGCGCTGGACGCGGTTTTCCCGCATGTGTCGCTGTGGACGCAGAACCACGTGGAAGGTCTGGGCTTCCTGCCGATACCGGCAAGTCAGTCCTCCGGCGTTCTCGATGCGCCGCCGGAACAGGATGCGGAGAACGCATACTTTTTTCTGGGGGCGTGCAGCGGCGAGCCCGTCGGGTGCGCGGAAAGTTTCGCGTACCTTCCGGAATCGGGCAACCTTCTGCGCAAGCGGGAACATCACATCGCGCTCCTCAGCCAGGAACTGGAACAGAAGACAAGCTGGCTGAAGGAACTGGAAGACGCGCAGGCCATCCTCAACCGGGAGCACAAAAAAGTAGTCGCCGAACTGGAAGAACACAACGCGTGGGCCGCCGGACTCAACGAGCAACTGCTGCAGGCCGGCAGGCGCGTGCTTGAGCTGCAGGAAGAGAATTCCGCGGCCGGCAGGCGGGCGCAGGCGCAGATCGGCGCGATGGAACGCGCGGCCGAAGAGCGTCTGCAATGGGTCCACGATCTGGAATCGCAGATCGCCAGGGGAACCGCGGAGATTAAGCGCCTGAACGAGGAAAACACCGGGCTTCGGGTGACCTATCGCGATCGGTCTGAAGCCGACGAAGCCGAGATACTGCGGCTCAGAGGTGAATGGAAGAATACGACCGCGGAACTCGAAGCTGCAAGAGCGGAGCTGCAGGCTGCGCGGGCGGAGCTTGTCGTGGCAAATGACGAGGTCGCGAGCCTGGACGCGATGATCCGGGCGATCGGCGGCTCGAGGTGGTACCGGCTGGGGCATGCCATTCACCTGGGGCCCGATATCCCTAGCGATAAATCCGGGCGCTAAATGAAGACATCGCTTCTGCGCTTCGTTCGGGCGCTGCCGTTATTGATCCTCGCGCCGCTGCTGCTGCTCTTGACCGCCGTCGCGATAGCGGCGTGCGACCTGCTGTGGCTGCTGGCGGGCAGGCGAAAACGGGCCTCCAACAAAATGCCTGACCGCGCCGCGGCGTCGCTGGTGATTCCGAACTGGAACGGAAAAGATCTGCTGGAACGCTTTCTGCCGTCATGGGTCGCAGCCATTGCGGGTCATCCCGGCAGCGAGGTAATCGTGGTCGACAACGGATCCACGGACGGCAGCGCGGACTGGATCGCCGCCCATTATCCGGAGGTTCGCGTGCTCGCCCTGCCGGAGAATCTCGGCTTCGGCGGCGGGTCGAATGCGGGTTTTCGGGTCGCGAAGAATGACGTAGTGGTGCTGCTCAACAGCGACATGCGCGTTGAGCCGGACTTCCTTGGGCCGCTGCTCGACGGCTTCATGGACGATTCCGTCTTCGCGGTCTCCTGTCAGATTTTCCTGGGCGATAAAACGAAGCGGCGCGAAGAGACCGGTTTGACCGAAGGCTGGTGGCAAGATGGCGGACTGCGCGTGGGCCATCGCGAAGATGCGCAGGTCAACCGCCTTTTCCCCTGCTTCTACGGCGGCGGCGGATCGTGCGCTTTCGACCGGCGGAAATTTATTGAACTGGGCGGCTTCGACGAGCTCCTCGCCCCGTTCTACCTTGAAGACACCGACCTCGGATTCCTCGCGTGGAAGCGCGGCTGGAAGGTTTTGTATCAGCCGGCCAGCGTGGTGCATCACGAGCATCGCGGGACCATCGGCAAGCGCTTCAGCGCCGGCTACATCGATTCCATCCTCAAGAAAAATTTCCTGCTTTTCTGCTGGAAGAATGTTCACGACTGGGACCGTCTCCCGGGGCACTTCGTCTTTTCATTCGCAGGCGCGGTGCTTGCCGCCTGGTCCGGCGACGCTCCAGGTCGCCCGAGCGGACGCGGGATCCTGCGGGCGTTCGCACAGCTCCCGAAGGCGATCGGCTCGCGGTGGAAGGCGCGCAGCCTGGCGGTTATCGGCGACACGGAAGCTTTCCTGCGGACGCAGCCCGCTTACTTTCACGACCGCTTTTCCGCGCATGGCGAAGAGACAGGCGCGACGCCGCGGCGGCTGAAAGTGCTCTTCGTTTCGCCGTATCCGATCTTCCCACCCACGCACGGCGGCGGACTTTTCATGTATTACACGCTGCGGGAGCTCTCGCGCTGGTGTGAAGTGCATGCCATCGTGATGCTGGATTACGCAAACCAGCGCGCGGCCAACGAAGAACTGCTGCAGTACTGCCAGACGGTGGAGTTCTACGTCCGGACGGCCGACCGGAATCCGCACCTTGCCTCCATCACTCCGCACGCGGTGCATGAATTCCATTCCCCCCGCGTGGAATGGCTGATTCAGCGGCAGTGCCTGCTGCATGGAATCGATGTGATCCAGCTGGAATACACCATGCTCGGCCAGTATGGACGCCGGTTCAAACATCTGGTCTGCGCGCTGTTTGAACACGATGTCTATTTTCAGTCGATCGGACGGGCGCTGCCGTTCATGCGCAGCCCGGTGGACAAGGCGAAGGCGCGCTTTGAATACCTGCGCGCGCTGCGCTTCGAACTGCGGCTCCTGCCGCGCTGCGATCACATTCAGGTTTGCACGGAAGAGAACAAGCGCTACGTCGAGAGTTTTCTGCCCGCGCTGGCGCCGAAGATCAGTGCCGGGATGCGGGCGGGGATCGACGCCGGCCGTTATCCGTTTCCCGGCGGACCGCGTGTTCCTTACACGATGCTTTTTCTGGGAAGCTTCCGGCATACGCCGAACCAGGTAGCACTGGAGTGGTTCGGGCGCTCGGTGCTGCCGCTGATCGTCAAAGCGCTGCCGCAGGCCCGGCTGCTGGTGGCGGGCTCCGATCTGCCGCCCCGGCACGCTTTCAGCGATCCCGCCAATGCCATCGAACTGCTCGGATTTGTGAATGACATTCAGCCGCTTTTTTCCACGTGCGCGCTTTTCGTGTGTCCCATTCGCAGCGGGTCGGGCGTGCGGGTGAAACTGCTGGAAGCTTTTGCCAGCGGCATCCCCGTGGTTTCAACCTATATCGGGGCGGAGGGACTGGCGCGGGTGGACGGGGAGTTTTGCAGCCTCGCGGACGATCCCGAAGGCTTCGCAACGAAAGCGATTCAGTTGCTGGAGGATTCCGAAGCGGCCGCGCAACTGGCCGAAAGAGCGCGCACGGAAGTAGAGGCGAACTGGGATATGGCTGTAATCACGCGCCGCCTGGTGGGCCGATACGAAGAGATTTTAAGCGCCAAGCGGAGTGTGCCAATCCGCACACTCAGGGAAGCCTAACGGCCCCGGTCACGCGGATTCTCGCGGGAGTTCCTGCCTTTTGGCCTTGCATCGACGGGCCGGCGCGGCCGCACGTAAGGCCGGGGAATTTGGGAGGAGAACAAGCCGTAGGCCTGTTCCAGCGCCGCGGCAAGTTCGGGCTGAGGGGCCAGTGTGATGGGTCCGGAAAGCTGGCTCTGCTGCGTTTCCATCAGGCCGCCGGTGGCATTAAAGGCCTTTGAACCCGCACCCGCCGCTTCAAGTAAACGGCTTGTTTCCAGCAGTTGCAGCGCCTGCAGACTCAGTTGAACGCTATCGGCCGGCAGAGGACTTTCGGCCGCTGTCTCCTGTGGCTGCGATGACGCCGTCGAAGCCGATGACGTGGGCGCGGTATCCGGCTTGAACAAGTCGGAGGTCCCGGTCGTTACTGGCGTAACCGATGCCATTAGGGTTCATATCGGTCAAAACCGGCAATTCTCCAGTGGAATGTGGGGCCTCAGGCGATGTGGGCGCCCTGCGTGTCGACGTAGATGGAGTAAAGCGACTGGCTCGCGGCCATAAACAAGCGGTTTCGCCGGCTGCCGCCGAAGCAGATATTGGCGCTCGTTTCAGGGAGGCGAATCATGCCGATCACGTGACCGTCAGGCGCCACGATTTGTACGCCGGGACGCGCGCCGCACCAGAGGTTGCCGTCCACATCGCAGCGAATACCGTCGGCGTAGGAACGCGCGCCGCCGGGCATGGTGAGCACGACGAATCGTTGGCCGTTGCTCAGCGTTTTTCCGTCCACGTCAAAAACCTTGATGTCCTGAGGAGCGCCGGTGTCCACCAGATAGAGTTTTTTGTAGTCGGGTGAAAAGCAGAGGCCGTTGGGCTGGTCGCATTCGTCATACACCTTATCCATGCGGCCACCCTTCGGATCCACGCGGTAGACGGCCTGCTTGAGTTCCTTCGGACCCTTGAAGCCCTCGTAGTTGCCGTTGATGCCATAAGTGGGATCTGTGAACCAGATTGCGCCGTCGGGGTGAACGACGATGTCGTTGGGAGAATTGAGGCGCTTTCCCTCGAACTTTTCGGCGATCACGGTTACGGCGCCGGAGGGTTCATAGCGAACCACGCGCCGCCCGCCGTGCTCGCAGGAAAGCTGCCGGCCTTCGTAGTCGAACGTGTTGCCGTTGCTGTAGCCGGATGGATTGCGGAAGACCGTAATATGCCCGTCGTCTTCGATCCAGCGCATTTGCACGTTGTTGGGGATATCGCTCCAGACCAGATACTTGCCGACGCCGTTCCAGGCCGGTCCTTCGGCCCAAAGGGTTCCCGTGTAGTGGCGGCGGATAGGCGAATTGACGACATAACGGCGGAAGCGGTTGTCGATGACGAGGATGTCGGGATCGGGATATTGCAGCGGAGTATTGCCAGACCAGTCGCGCGGCGCCGGTATGGGCGAAACGGGAGACGCCGGTTGCTGGGCCGGTTGTTGTGAAAGAAGCTGCGGGACGACTTGAGGGAGGAGGGCGGCGCCGAGCCCGGCGGCGAGAAATCCGCGCCGGTCTGGCATTTGGCTTCGTGGCATGGGTTCTATCTTATGCCGATTCCAGGCGGCTAGTCAGGCGGGAGTGGCGAGACGCCAGATCGTGAAACCCGCCTGAGCCACAGTCAATAGCGCCAGCCCGGCAACCGGACGCTGCAATTCCGGAACAATTGTTCTGTTCTGGCTGATTATTCGGCTGGTCCCCAAGGCGAGCAGCATAAGTACAAACGGCTCATAATAACGTTCGAACTCCGCATTGTGCATACTTTGAGCCATCAGGAAGGCGATTAGAGCCGCGCAAAAAATCCGCCGGTCGCGCGGCGCGGAAATAAATAAAAACACACCGCCTGTGAGTCCCCCAAAGGCTGCGAAAAGCGCGAGGACAATTGACCGGCCAACAAAAACCGGCGTAAAGCGTGCGATTAACCAGATGCCGTGGTCTCTGAACCAGGGCAAGTAGCCACTGGGAGCGCAAACACCCGCGCAGATTCCGGCCGCAAACCCGTAAACCGCGTAGCGAAGAAAACCTTTCCGATCGTTCAACCATCTTTCGCGAATGACTGCCCAAACTGCGGTCGCGTAGAATGCGCCGAATGCGCCAATCAATGTGAACGTGAGAGGAACAGACGATAAACTGAAGCCTTGATGGACCTTCTGAAAACGGGGCGTGACCAGACCGTGCCATTGGAACACGAACCATGCCACGAGGGCCAGCGCGGGCGTCATAATGGCTGTCATCGCGATTACCCGGCGGCCGGCGCCCCGTTCAAAGCGCGGCTGTTGTTTCGGGCCCAGAAGCGCTACAAAAATCATGAAGGGAATAACCCAGATGTGGTTCTGGCGGAAAACGACCGCAGCAATTGCGGCCACACCGGCCGCGGCGTAACCTGTGGTCTTGAGCCCGGGCCGCAGAGCCAGAAGAAGAATCGCCAGAACAGCCCACCATGCGGGATTGTCCGTGTTGAGCCAGATTCCCCGCGAAAACACCGAATCCGAGAACGCGAAAGGGGCCGCCAGCCACACCGCAAGCGAGGGCGGGCATCCCCGCAACAGAGCCAGTGTCAGAGTGCAAACCAGACCCGTTGTCAGCAGCAGATTGAGAAGACGGAGACCCACCACGCTCCCAGCGACCCAGTGTCTGAATGCGCCAAAAATTAAGTAGTATCCAGGTACGTTGGGCGAGTAAATATTCGATGGCCAGCGCGTCAGGTTCTCTGAAAACGCGACGATGCCCGGCAAATGATGCTGATTTTGATCGCTTGCGGCCGCAGCCGGATTGGAGTAATTAAAGTCAGCCAGTACCAGGATCAGAGCAGGAATAAAAAACAGAAGCGCGGCGACAATTATCGGCGTAAGCTGCCTGCGGGAAACGAGCATCATACCTGTTCGGAAGCTCTTTGCAGGCGGTCGCGTACTCCTGCCCAGTCCGGCGTATCGGGTGGAAGTTCAATGGCAATCCAATCGTAGCCTTGCTTGTCGAGGGCGTGCAGAGTCGAATAAAGCTGCTCGGCATAATGCGCGGGATCGGCCGGCATGGATGCCAGATCGAGACGCGCGCCGCGGCCCTCTGCTGGCGGCGGCCCGAGAATCACCGGCGTGCGTGGGCTGTAGTGCCTTGGATGCTGGCCTGGCGATTCGGGTCCTGCACCGGTCTCTACGGGACCGATCACCTCTTCGATCTGAGGCTGCGTCACCATGCCGGGCCGCAGGATTCGGGGCACAGGCCCGGCCAGTGAAACCACCGTGCTCTCGATACCGACTGCGCAGGGACCGCCATCGATGACATAGAGATCCGGAAAAGCCGAGCGCACATGCTCCGCCGTGGTTGGCGAGAGCTGCGTAAAACGGTTGGCGCTGGGCGCGGCGATGGGAATTTGCGCGGCGTCGAGAAGCGCGCGCGCCATCGGATGCGCGGGCATCCGCAGCCCCACGCTGGGCAAGCCGGCGGTAACAATATCGGGTACCGCGGGATTCTTCGGAACCACAATGGTCAGCGGACCGGGCCAGAAACGGCGAGCCAGCTTTTCCGCCTCGTCCGGCCATTCAGCCGCGAGCTCCCGGGCCATCCCGACGCCAGTTACATGCACGATGAGCGGGCTCGAAGCCGGCCGGCCCTTGGCCTCATAGATGCTTCGCACCGCCGCGGCATCGAGCGCATTCGCGCCCAGGCCGTAAACCGTCTCCGTCGGGAAGGCAACCAGCTTCCCCGCCCGCAGCAGCGCCGCGGCATGCTGGATATTATTCGGGTAAATCGTCAGCACCTTCGCCCGCGGTTTTGCCAGTTTTCCGGTACACGAGATAAGCGTGAATCAGCGGCTCGAGATCGCCGTCCAGTACCTTATCGACATCGCCGATCGAAAGCTTGGTCCGATGATCCTTAATCATCCGGTAAGGCGCCAGAACGTAGCTGCGGATCTGGCTTCCGAAATTGATTTCCAGCTTCGACGCTTCGGTTTTGCGGGATTCTTCGCGCTTCTTTTCGAGCTCCGCTTCGTAGAGCCGGGCGCGCAACTGCTTCATCGCGGTGTCGCGGTTCTTATGCTGCGAACGCTCGTTCTGGCACTGCACGACGATGTTCGTAGGCAGGTGCGTAATGCGCACCGCGGAATCCGTCATATTGACGTGCTGACCGCCCGCGCCGCCCGAGCGAAAGGTGTCGATGCGCAAGTCTTCGAGCCGGATGTCGATCTTGATTTCGTCGTCGATCTGCGGGTAAACGAAGACCGAGGCGAAGGATGTGTGGCGGCGTGCCGCTGAATCGAAGGGCGAAATACGCACCAGACGATGCACACCGATTTCCGACTGCAGCATTCCGTAAGCATCCGGCCCGTTGACTTCGAAGGTGGCGGACTTGATGCCCGCGCCTTCGCCTTCCAGACGATCGGTCATCACGGTTTTGAAGTCGTTGCGCTCGGCCCAGCGGAGATACATGCGCAGCAGCATCTCGGCCCAGTCCTGCGATTCGGTTCCGCCGGCGCCGGGGTGGATGGTAACGATGGCGTCGCGCGCATCGTTCTCGCCGGAAAGCAGCATGCCCGATTCGAGTTTGCCGAGGATCTCGGCGTAGCGCTTCATCTCGCGCTCGATATCGCCGCCGACCGATTCGCCTTCGCGGGCGAGTTCGAACAGCGTATCGATATCGTCGGTCATGCCGGCAATGCGGGTATCGTTCTCGATCGCCTCATCGCAGCGCTTGCGCGACTGCATGACCTTCTGACTTTTTTCGGGTTGCGACCAGAAGTCGGGAGCGGAAATCTGTTCTTCGGTGAGAGCTAATTCCTTCTTCTTTTGGGCAACGTCAAAGATAGCTCCGGACGGCGGATGCCTGTTCACGGAGTGGAGTATATTCGCGTTCCAGTTCGTCGAGAGTCATGTCTTTTTCTTCATTTTACGGTAGCGCCGGTTGCCCCGCGCTGGGACAATGAACTCTGCGCGATGATCGATTGCCGGCATCTGACCAAACGATTCGGGGATTTCACGGCCGTGGACAATGTGTCGTTCGAGGCGCGGGGCGGCATCTGCGCGCTGCTCGGCCCCAACGGCGCAGGCAAATCCACGCTGCTCAAGATGCTGACGGGCCTGCTGGCGCCGGACGAAGGCGCTGTGCATATCTGCGGCCTCGATATCTCTAAAGATTCGCTGGCTGTGAAGCGCGCGATTGGAGTTGTTCCCGAGGATCTCGGGTTGTTCGATTCGCTTACCGTGCGCGAACATCTGGAACTGTGCGGACCGGTCTACGGGCTCGACCGCAAACAGACGCGCGAACGCATGGAAGCGCTGCTGCGCGTACTGGATCTGGTGAATGGGGCCAATACCTTCCTCGACCAGTGTTCGCACGGAATGCGCAAGAAGACCGCGCTCGCCATGGCGCTGCTGCACAATCCGCGCGTGCTGTTTCTCGATGAGCCGTTCGAGGGAATCGATCCGGTTTCGTCGAAGGCCATGCAGGATCTTCTCACCACCGTCTCCCAACGCGGAGCTACGGTCTTCTTCGTGTCGCATCTGCTTTCACTGGTGGACCGGCTGGCAACTCATGTCATGGTCATCAAGGGCGGCAAGATCGTTTTGGACCAGCCTGCCGCGGAAATCTCCCGGCCACTGGAAGAAATCTATTTCGGACTGATCGGGCCAGCCGCCCTGGAGGACGACCTTAGTTGGCTGCGCTCCTCGCCATCCTGAATAGCCTCCGCCGGAGTGTCCAGCGCGATCTCGGCACGTTCGAAGCCGTCAAGCTGAACAATATTTTTCTCCTCGCCGCCTTGATGGCGTACGGCGCCCTCAACGCCGGAGTGGAACCGAAAAGCGCCGAGCCGCTGCTGCTCCTGCTGGGATTGCTGGTATTGTTCCCGCTTTCGTCCGACCCACTCGGCCGCATCCCGCCGTCGCGGCTGGGTTTTTGGCCGCTGTCGCGGAAGCAGAAAATGGCGCTGCGGCTCACGAGTTTCCTGCTCAGCCCCGTCGTCTGGATCGCGGTGTTCTTGATGATTCTCCGGAAGGGCTTCTCCGCGGCGCTGCTTTTTTTGGGGGTGGCGATCGCGGCGCAAATTCTGGTTGTCCTCAGCCATCGGGCGGCGAAAGCGGACCCGCACTGGAATCTTCTCCGGCATATCCCCCAGTTCCCCGGGCGTTTCGGGGGGATGATTCGCAACAACATTCGCGAGTTGCTCAGCATACTCGACACTTACGTCGCCATCGCGATTAGCATCGGCGGAATCGCGATGCGCGTGCTGAGCCTGAACCCCGATCCCGCGGGGCCGGCAGTACTCGCGGTGCTGGTGGCGCTGGCGTTGAGCACGTGGGCGCAATCGCTTTTCGGACTCGACTCCCGCTCGGGCCTGACGCGCTACCGTTTGCTCCCGTTGAAAGGCTGGGAAATCCTGCTGAGCAAAGACTGCGCCTTTCTGACGGTCCTGGCGATCCTGATTCTGCCCCTGAACCTCTGGTCCGGACTCACGGCCGGCTTTGTCGCCCTGGCGCTGGGGCATCACTCCTCCGTGCTGATGCGCCTGCCGCAGCGACGCTGGCGTTTCACCGGCGGACGTCTGCTCCCCGTGGGGGCGCTGCAAGCCATCGGCTGCTTCGCGCTCGGAATCGTTGAAGCGAAGACAGGACCGGTGCTCCTTGTCTTGTCAGCCATTGGCTACGCAGGATCCGTCTGGTGGTACGGCAGACTTTGGGACCGGCAGAGTTTAAGAAAGCGCCCGCATGAGGCGTCCCTGACTCCGTATTCCGCCCGGTAACCCAAGCTACATTAGACATATGTCCTTCGACGACGCCCTCCGCCAAGCCGCCGTACGAAGTGGCATTCTGCAGGATTACTGGGACATTTTCGGCCAACAGCGCTGGACGTCGCCGGAGACCAATCTGGCGATCCTGAACGCGCTCGGCTACGACTGCTCATCGGAAGATTCCCTGCATGCATCGATGGAGAGCCGCGATCGGAAGCAGAGCGGGCGGCTTCTGCCTCCGGTGCTGGTGGTCAGTCAGAATGCGCCCCTCCGGATACCGTTGCGGCGCGACGGTTCGGCAGGTGAACTCGAGCTCGAAATCGTCACGGAGGAAGGCGAGCCGCACCGGTTTCGCGTTCCGGCCGGAGACAGCGAGCCGGAACTGAGCCTGAAACTTCCGCTGGGTTATCACGAACTCCGCGCGGGCGGCTCGGTGGCGCGGCTGATCGTTACGCCCGAGCGGGCTTACACGGCGGGCGGCTCGAAATGCGCCGGCATCGGCGTTATGCTTTACAGCCTGCGCTCCCGCCGCAACTGGGGATGCGGAGATTTCCGCGATCTGCGTGACCTGGCCGATTGGGCCGCGGAGTGCCTGCATGCCAGCTTTATCGCCCTCAATCCGCTTCACAGCATCCATAACCGCCGGCCCTACAACACCAGCCCTTATCTGCCCAACAGCATCTACTACCGGAATTTTATTTATCTCGACGTGGAAGCGGTGCCGGGGTTCGACTGTATTCGCCAGAAATTCGAAGACGGGGAAACACGCGCCGAAATTCAGCGCTTGCGCCAGTCCGCGGTTGTCGAGTACGAACAGGTGGCTGCGCTGAAGCGCCGGGCCCTGCAGCTCATATTCAAGGCCAATCCCCCGGGACGCGACTGCCTCGACTGGATCGCGGGGGAAGGCGATTTACTGCGCAATTTCGCCACTTTCTGCGCGCTCGACGAATATCTGCACGCGGCTAATCCTGACCTCTGGGTGTGGACCGACTGGCCGGAGGAGTATCGCGATCCGGAGAGCAACGCGGTGAAGGAGTTCGCCGGGGCGCACGCCGGGGAGATTCTGTTCCATGGCTGGCTGCAGTGGCAGGTGGATCATCAACTGGCGAATGTCCAGAAGCATGCCCGCGCCGCCGGAATGTCCATCGGGCTTTATCACGATATGGCGCTGGCGACGGACCGGTGCGGATCGGACCTGTGGGCGCACCGGTCTTTTTACGTGCCGGGGTGCCGGGTCGGATCGCCGCCCGACGGGTTCGCGCCCTCCGGCCAGGACTGGTCGTTCCCGCCGCCCAATTCCGAGCGGCACCGGGAAGACGGTTACAGGCTATTCGCCGAATCGATTCGCAAGACCCTCCGGCACGGCGGCGCGCTGCGTATCGATCACGTCATGCGCCTGTTTCGCCTGTACTGGATTCCGCCCGGCCACGATGCTTCGCAGGGGGCCTACGTGCGCGATCGGGCGGAAGATCTGGTCCGCATCCTGGCTCTCGAAAGCGTGCGCGGCGAGGCGGTTATCGTGGGCGAAGATCTGGGCACGGTGGAACCGGAGATCCGCGAAGCGCTGGCCGCATATGGCATCCTCAGCTACCGGCTTTTGTACTTCGAACGGAACGGGGCGGATTTCAAGCCACCGGCGGAATATCCGGTGCAGGCGCTGGCCTCCACCACCACGCACGATTTGCCGACCATCGCGGGTTTCTGGACCGGCGCAGATATCGAAGCCCGGCTGCGCGCCGGAACCATCGATGGGGAGGCTTTTGAAGCACGGCAAGCCGAACGTCCGCGGGACAAGCAAAAGCTGCTTGACGCCCTTGTCGCCGCCCATCTGCTGCCGGAGGAGGGGGAACGCGACGCGTCCAAAATCTTGGAGCTTTCCGGGGAATTGCATTCCGCAATATTGGGCTATCTGGCCACGACTCCGTCGGCTTTCTGGCTGATCAACCAGGAGGATCTGACAAAAGAACCGGCCCAGCAGAATCTTCCCGGCACGACCAGCGAATATCCCAACTGGAGCCGTAAAATGCGTTGGTCTCTGGAAGACCTGGCGGATCTTCCGGAGGCGCGCGAGGCCGCCGCCGCGGTACGCCACTGGACCGAAATCACCGGGCGCATTTGCGGGATGGAAGGTTCGTGCCGTCCCAAACGCGGCTAGTCTTTACACTTATTCACGCTTTACTTTTGTAGTAATTGGTAACAATCAATCTAGATCCTCGTCTTCAAGAGAGTCGATTCCGGGCTAAAATTTATGAAAACTTTTCTTTTCAGGGCTTTACTGTCCCTTACCGCGCTGGCTTGGCTGGTTGCCGCGCCGCGACAGGCTACAGCGCAGACGCAGGGCAGCATTCGCGGACTGGTGACCGATCCCTCCGCGGCCGTTGTCCCCGGAGCAACCGTGGTGGCGAGCGGGAACGGTGTCACGCGCACGGCAAAGAGCGACGGACAAGGCCGCTATACACTCGCCAACGTTCCGCCTGGCGCCTACAGCATCCGTGCCGACGCTAGTGGTTTCGTTACTTTCACGCAGTCGGATATCAATGTATCCTCCGGCCAGGCCAACGGATTCGATATTGCGCTCCAGATCGCCGCCGAAGCCCAGCAGGTTCAGGTAACTGACCAGGCGGCATCTTCGCTTTCTACGGATGCTTCGTCGAACGTGGGCGCCATTGTCCTGAAGGAAGCCGATCTGGAAGCGCTGCCGGACGACCCGGACGATCTGCAGGCCGATCTTGAAGCACTGGCGGGTCCGTCCGCTGGTCCGAACGGGGCACAATTCTTTGTTGACGGCTTCAGTGGCGGCCAGTTGCCCCCCAAGAGTTCGATTCGGGAGATTCGCATCAATTCCAATCCATTTTCATCCGAATTCGACCGGCCCGGCTTCGGCCGCATCGAAATTCTGACCAAGCCCGGTACAGACAGCTATCACGGTCAGGCCTTCGTTAATTACGGCAATAAGGTTTTTGACAGCCGCAATCCCTTTCTCACTTCCGCGCCGCCGCTCTATAACTACACTCTTTTGACCGGAAACCTGGGTGGACCCATCAACAAGAAGTCGTCTTTCTTTATCGATTACAACCGGCGCGACATCAATGAAAACTCACTGGTAAACGCCCGCTACCTGAACGCCAGTCTGCAGGAAGTCCCTTACAATGCGGCGGTCGTCGTGCCGAACCGGCAGTGGCAGATCAGCCCTCGGCTCGATTACGCCATCAATGCGAATAACACTCTGGTGCTCCGGTATAACCACACGCAGTCTTCCAATCTCACCGGCGTTGGCGGCTTCACGCTTCCCAACCAGGAAACCCAGTCCTACACCAAAGGCAATACGGTGCAGATTACCGAGACTGCGATCCTCGGGACCAAAGCGGTAGACGAGACCAGTTTTCAGTTCCGCGATAACCACAACAACATCAATAACGCCAACGGCGATCCCTCGGTCCCCGGACTCAACGTCAACGGCTCGTTCATGGCCGGAGGCGCTCCCTACGGCCTGGCCAACGGACTGGCGGCGAGCAACAACGACAATCTGGGCTTTGAGCTGCGAAATTTTGTAACGCTGGCGCAGGGCAGCCATGCGATCAAAATCGGTTTCCGCGCGCGGCAGAATAATCAGTCGATCCTGTCCACGAGCAACTTCAATGGAAGCTATACCTTCAACGCGCCCAACACTCAAAACGGCGTGCCGGCATGCTTCGCGGGGACGGGAATCACAGCCCCGACCTCGCTCGACCTCTACCAGCAGACCGAAGAGATGCTCTCGCAGGGAATTCCGATCTCGACGATTCTGGCGCAGGGATGCGGACCGAGTGAGTTCACCCTCAACGGCGGCATCGTTTACCAGCCGGTGCGACAGTTCGACCTCGGAGCGTATGTGCAGGACGACTGGCGCTTCCGTCCGAACCTGACGATTAACATGGGCTTCCGCTACGAGACCCAGAACAACATTCACGACCACTTCGATCCGGCGCCCCGTATCGGGTTCGCCTGGGCCCCCGGAGCCAAGGGGAACAAACCCTCCAAGACTGTAATCCGCGGCGGGTACGGAATATTCTTCGACCGGTTCGACGAGAGTAATACGCTAAACACGCTGCGCTATAACGGCTCGGCGGAGCAGAACTATCTGATCAACACCAGCAACCCGGGTTCGGCCGCGGCGCTGGCTTATTTTGCGCCGAGTGCGGCCACCACGTGCTTTACGGTGACATCGGGCAACTGCTCGACGCCGGTCATTCCCCCCGCATCCCTGCTGGCTGCCCAGAATCAGGTCATCTACCGGGTTTCTTCCAGCTATCGGGCGCCTTACCAGTCGCAGATGGCGGTAGGCGTCGATCGCCAGTTACCCGGCCGCACGCAGCTCTCGGTCAATTTCATCGACACGCGCGGCGTGCATGTACAGCGGCTTCGCGATATCAACGCCCCGCTGGATTCCAATCCGCTGTTGCGCCCCTTCGCCGGTTTCGGCGATATCTATCAGTACGAATCGAGCGGCATTTTCAAACAGAGCCAGCTGGTGTTCAGCGCAAATTCACGCCTGAACTCGCACTTCAGCCTTCAGGGCAACTATGCCTACGGCCACGCGCATACCAATGCCAGCGGTTTCCCGATGGACCAGTATAACGACGCGCAGGACTGGGGCCGCGCCCCCTATGACGTGCGTAGCCGCGCGGTGATCACCGGCAATATCGGGCTCCCCTGGCGCATCTCGGCTTCGCCGTTCATGCAGATGAGTTCAGGGTCGCCTTTCAACATCACAACCGGCCAGACCTATAACGGCGACGGTATCTACAACGCGCGGCCGGGCTTCGCTTCGGCATCGCAGTGCGGTTTGGGCCTGCCGAGCATTAAGTGCACGCCCTTCGGCAACTTCAATGTCGACCCGGGCGTCGGCGCCCAGGTAATTCCTTTTGATTACGCGGAAGGGCCGGCAACCTTCTCGGTGAATCTCCGGCTGAGCCGCACCTGGGGCTGGGGCGAACGCAAAGGAACCGATGCCAATCGCCCGCGCGGCGGTGGCGGTCGCGGAGGCCCCCCCGGTGGTGGCGGTGGCGGTCGCGGCGGCCCTCCCGGAGGCGGGTTCGGCGGCTTCGGTGGCGGCGGCGGCCGGGGCGGTGGCGGATTTGGTGGATTCGGCGGCGGTGGCAACAACAATCGCTACAACGTTACAGCCACCGTATCGGCCCGAAATCTCCTGAACCATGTGAACGACGGCACCCCCAACGGCGCACTCAACTCACCGTTCTTCGGGCAGTCTCTTGCACTCGCGCAGGGCGTCGGGGGCGGCAGCGCTGGAAACCGGAAGATAGAGCTGCAGGTTCGATTCTCGTTCTGACGTAAATCGGATGCTGGCCAGCCCCGTCAAATTCAAATCAGACGGGGCTTTCGCCGCAATGAACCTTATCTGGGGCAGGGTTTAACGCCGGGCTCCGGGAACTTCACAAGAATTTCCGTAACCGCGGGGTTCAGCTTCCGCAGCGCCGGAGTCGTGGTCGAAACCGGCCGGTTGCCGGTAAAGGTTCCGCGGTCCTGCTCGCTGAGGCCGCCGGCCAGATCGCCGTCCCGGTCGCGCTCGCCGTCAATCGCGAGCGACAAACTTTGATGGCAATCCAGCTTACCGAGTTTGCCGTTGTCCCATGACAGAACGCTTCCGCCGTAGCCAAATCCAAACCCCTGAATTGTGAAGTCCTTGCCGTTCAGTGCTTCCAGTTCGGTGAGCTTTGTGCCCACCGCGATATCGCCGCCCGGAACAGGCGCATGATACTTGCAGGCCCCCCGGCGGCGTCCGCGACAGACAAAAATCTGTTTGGGATGCGCATCTGCATCTTTGCCCGTCCAGACAATGGCAAGAGATTCCGATGGCGTGCCGCGCGCCACCATTGTCGCCGGGAATACCATCCCCTCGTCCAGTTCCAGCTCCTGATCCGCCACGGCGGCCCCAGGAAACAGGCGGGCCAGATCGCTCTTCACGGTTGCGGTGGTAACAGGCCCCACCCGCACGCCAGGAACAATCGTCCAGTCATTAGCCGGGCCCTGCCCCACCACCGGAGAGAGGCAAAGCAGGGCGAGGCCAACTGCAGGAAGCGGCGTTTTCATTACTTCTTAGACGTTGTAAGTGGGAGGGGTGATGCCCTTCAGCCGCAGATACACATCCGCATAGCCGCGGTGATGCGAGGTATGGATGAAGCCATTGAGCATCAGGTCCCAGCCGGACATCGGGGGCGTGTTCGGACGGCCCGGAAACATCTTGTCGAGATCGGCCGGAGTCAGCGCGCCCAGTGCCGCATTGCAGTAATCGAAGGTGGCGGCGAGGTATTTTTTCGCGGCTTCCTTCTCGGCCACTTTGGGCGCCTTCATATCGTCCGGCACCGCGACCTTGCTGAAGCGGCCGACGTAGAAAACCATGGCCTGGCCGATGTGGACCATTACTTCGCCAAAGCTCCGCATCTCCGGCACCGGCTTGAAGTCATAAGAGCCGGCTGGCATGGCATCCGCCACCTGCATGGTGAAAGCCTTAGCGGCATTCGCCCGGGCCATGATGGACTCCATACTCTTTTCGGCACCGAGTGCCAGCGGGGCGGCTGCGGCGGCAGTTCCCATCACCATAGATCCAATAGCATTTCTTCGATTCACGGATTTTTCTCCTTGGAAAAGTTTCAACCAGCGCCCTCAATGTGCCTTCAGCGCCCAGACCAACACTGCTGCTCCTGCAAGTATGCGATAGATTGCGAATGGGGTAAAGCCGCGCGTCCGGACCCAGTTCATAAACCAGGCAATCACGGCATAAGCGACGATAAACGATACGACAAAGCCGATAGCCAGCAGCGCCCAGCCGTGAGGATCGATATCGGGACGCCCGGCCGGTGGTCCGCCCGTCTCGGCGGAGGGCCGCAGAAACTTCAGAAGATCGTATGCAGTGGATGCCGCCATAGTCGGAATGGAGAGCAGAAACGAGAATTCCAGCGCGGCGGATCGGGACAAACCCGCGACCTCACCGGCCGAAATGGTGGCCATGGACCGGGAAGTCCCGGGGAAAACCGGCGCCAGTGTCTGGCAAAGCCCAATCCAGATCGCCTGCGCGATGCTCATCTTCTCCAGTTCGCCCGCCGCCATGGCTTCCGATACCCCTTCCTGGGGACGGCCATACTGCACGTCGATCAGCCACATGACAATGCCGCCGATCAGCAGCGACAGGCCCATGACGTAGAGGCTTTCCAGATGTTTTCCGATCACCTTAATCAGGGGCAGCGAGGTGGCCGAGGTGGCGATAAAGGCGATTGCTGTCAACGAAAGAGGGTGGGTAAAGATGGTCTTGTCGCCGTGGGCGCCCTGCGGGAAGGTCTGAAAAAAGCGCGTGATGCGGTTCCGGAAATAGATGGGCAGGCAGAGGATGGGTCCCAACTGGATTACGATGGAAAACATCTTCCAGTAACCGTTGCCCAGATCCATGCCCAGCAGCGCTTCCGTGATGCGGAGGTGCGCTGTCGAACTTACCGGCAGAAATTCAGTGAGTCCTTCGACAATGCCGAGGATAAAGGAGAGGATGTAGTCGCTCAATCAGGCCATGTTAGCAGGACAAGAGGCGGACCGGCTTGAAAACCGCGACCGCTGGAACCCCTGAGGAACTGCCGCTGCGCCCGGAACGTATAATGGGTAGAGCGCATGTCGTCATTCCAAATATTTGTACGCCTTTTCAACCATGTCCAGATGCTCCCCATCCTGGAGAGCGGCGAAGAGACGCTGGTGGGCGGTCAGGCCGTGATGGAAGGCGTGATGATGCGCGCCCCGCACAGCTATTGCGTGGCCGTGCGTAAACCCTCCGGAGAACTGGTCACGGAAGAGCTTCCGGTGGAGCGCATGTCCGAAAAGTACGCCTGGCTGAAATGGCCCGTTCTGCGCGGACTCGGCACGCTCGGGCAGGCGCTTTCGCTGGGTATGCGGGCGCTGAAATTCTCAGCCAACGCGGCGCTGGATGACGGCTCATCCGAAAAGCCCACCGAAATTCCGGCATGGATGATGACGGTCCAGGTGGTTCTGTCACTGGCTTTCTTCCTTTTTATGTACAAGCTGGTTCCGCTGACGCTGACCGGATTCCTCAGCAACCGGGTGCCGGTTTTCAAAGGTCAGATCCTGTTCAATGCGGTGGATGGCGTGATCCGCGTGGCGATTTTCGTCGGCATGCTGTATCTGCTGTCGCGGACCAAAGATATGCGGCGCGTATTTGAATATCACGGCGCGGAGCACAAGGTGGTTTTCAACTACGAATCTGGCACGCCGGTCAACGTGGAAAACGCGCAGCAGTTCGTGACCTGGCATCCGCGCTGCGGCACCAGCTTCATGTTTGTGATTATGCTGCTGTCGGCCCTCTGCTATATCGCGATTCCGACGCCGCCGACCTTCCTCGCCAAGATGGCCGAGCGGATTGCGCTGCTTCCTTTTATCGTCGGCCTCAGCTACGAGTTGATCCGCTTCGCGGCCAAACGCCGCGGATCGTTCCTCTCGCTGCTCACCGCGCCCGGACTGTGGACCCAGCGGATCACGACCAAAGCGCCGTCCGATGAGCAGGCAGCCGTTGCCATTCACGCGCTGGAAGGCGCGATGGCGCTCGAAGCCCGGCAGGGCGGCGAACTCGTCATCGCTTAAGAATGAAATATCGCGAAAAGCTCGAAAAGCTGGAAGCTCGTTTCGACGAACTCACCGCGCAGATGGCCGACCCGGCCGTCATCAGCGATGGCGGAGAATACCGCAAAATCTCCAAAGCGCGCAGCGACATGGAAGAGATCGTGGCCAAGTTCCGCCAGTACCGGCAGGCGGATGACGAGATGGAGCAGGCCCGCGGCATGCTCACCGACTCCGATCCCGACCTCCGCGAGATGGCGCAACTGGAAGTGGAGCGCCTCGAACCCGCGATCAAACAGATCGAAGAGGATCTGCGCATCCTCATGCTGCCGAAGGATCCCAACGACGAGAAGGACTGCGTGCTCGAAATCCGCGCCGGCACGGGCGGAGACGAAGCCAGCCTCTTCGCGGCGGAAGTTTTCCGCATGTACCTGCGGTATGCCGAAACCCGCCACTGGAAAGTGGAAGTAACCTCCAGCAGCGATTCCGCAGTGGGGGGACTGAAAGAAGTTCTCGCGCTGGTCAGCGGCGACAAGGTTTACAGCCGGCTGAAATACGAAAGCGGCGTACACCGCGTGCAGCGTGTCCCGGCCACCGAACAGCAGGGGCGGGTGCATACCTCGGCGATTACGGTCGCCGTGCTCCCGGAAGCGGACGAAGTGGAAGTCAAGGTGGAAGAGAAAGACATCCGGATCGATACTTTCTGTTCATCGGGTCCAGGCGGCCAGTCCGTCAACACGACTTATTCGGCGGTGCGCATTACGCATCTGCCGACGGGCGTAATCGTTTCCTGCCAGGACGAAAAATCGCAGATCAAAAACCGCGCCAAAGCCATGCGGGTGCTGCGCTCGCGGCTTTATGAGATCGAACTGCAGAAGCAGCAGGACGCGATCGGGGCGGAGCGGCGCACCATGGTGGGGACCGGCGACCGCAGCGAGAAGATTCGCACCTACAACTTCCCGCAAAATCGCCTGACCGATCACCGCATCGGCCTTACCCTCCATCAGCTCGACCTGATTATGGAAGGCAAGCTCGACGCCGTTTTCGACGCGCTGACGGCTCATTATCAGGCCGAAAAGATTCAGCACGACAGCGATGCCGTCGGCGTCTCTGTCTAAACCCCTTGGACATTCGAACAGCTCTCCGGCAAGGCACTGACCTGGTTGGGTCGCGCCTGACGGCCGAGGTGCTGCTGGCCCGGGCGATGAATTGCGAGCGCGTCTATTTCCACGCCCATCCCGAACAGGAACTGCGCGAGGTCGAGTGGCTTCATTACGGGCGCTATCTGCACGAGCGGATGAAGGGGAAGCCAACCCAGTACATCACGCACACGCAGGAGTTCTACGGCCGCGAGTTCCGGGTGACGCCGGACGTGCTGATTCCCCGCCCTGAAACGGAACTGCTGGTGGAAACGGTGCTCAAGATGAGACCCGCGGCCCGTACGATCGTCGATGTGGGAACCGGCTCCGGGGCAATCGCGATCACTCTGGCGCTGGAAGACGGGCATCCGGTTTTGGCCACCGACATCTCGGCGGCCGCCCTCTGCGTGGCCGCGGGCAATGCTCAATCCCTGCATGCACCCGTTCAGTTCATGAAGACCGATCTGCTGGCAGCGTTGGGCGACGGTGTGGCGGACGTGATCGTTTCCAATCCCCCGTATGTAGCGGACGGCGATCGTGAAACCCTCCAGCCCGAGGTGCGCGACTGGGAGCCCGCGCTGGCGCTTTTCGCGGGACCGGAGGGCCTCGATATCTACCGGCGTCTGATCCCCGAAGCGAGGCGCGTATTGAAGCCGGGCGGGCTGCTCGCGCTGGAAATCGGTTACGGCCAATCGGAAGAGGTATCCGCGCTGGCGGCGGGATGGGAAAACCTGCAGGTGATACCGGATTTGGCCGGAATCCCCCGAGTGTTAGTCTGCGAAAAGCCGTGAGTCTAAAATAGCCGCCCGCTCACAGCGGGCTTGCGCGCAATTACGAAATGGTTCTCAATCAAATCAAGCTTGTAGTGTTCGATAATCTCGCTCAGCAGCCTGTATTGCGCCCCCGGAGCGTACCAGCTCTGTCTCATCAATTCTCTTAATTCGGGGGCTCTATCCTCGAACAGCGCGATTCCGTGATGCGACGGATCGAGGCGACTTGGGTATAGCAGCCCGTCAGCGTTGACAGGATGCCCGTGCAGGGCTTCGGACCATCGTTGCGCAGGCGGATACGATCCGGAGAACAAACGCGCATCGGCGCCAATCCGGACGAGCGATCCGGAGCTGGTCAGGTCGACCAGCCGTAGCGGCCGGACAGCGACTAATTCCGAGAGAGCCCGCTCCTTGAGTTGAGTTGTCGTGACGATGCGATGCCCCGGAATTCGAGCCATGCTCTCGATAAACGCGCAAAACGCATCGCGGCCCGCATAGAAAACTCCGTACGATCCTGTTGGCGCGTCGAATCGCAACGAGCGCGCTCTGCCAAAATAGATCGGATTTCGAGAAATATGATGGGTGCGAAACAGACTGTCGGTGAACTGTATAACGGGGATATCCCTCGATCGGAAATCCGGAGGCGGGTCCGGAAGGATTCCCAGACGATCCACTCTTAGATGGCCCCGTGTTCGCCATAGAACCGGGCAGCACTGAGGACCGGTTCAAGGCGCCCCGCCTTGAGGGAATCGAGGGGACTGTCTCCATTTAACAGATGATCGGGTTGGAGGAAGAATGCCATCTGCATCCACTCGTCGTGGAACGGCGTCAGCACAGCGAGCACTTCATCGAGGCCCTGTAGCGTTCCGGAGTCGGAAAACTGCCAGACGGGGTAACGGTAGCCGTGGCGGCCGGTTGTGACCGCAATTAACTTCCCCGCGCGCCTTCGCTTCTCCACAGCCTGCCGGGTGATACCCAGGTTTGTGGCGACCTGTTCGGCAGTGAAAGCGCCGCCAAAATCCTCAATCAGGTGCCGTTTGGCTTCGATGCCGCGAATGAAGGCAGGAGCAAGCGGTTCTACTTTCTTAAGGTCGTCAATAACTTCGCCCGACGAAAGAGCACGGATCAACACCGCCAGGTCTGTCGGGGCAGTCGTTGCATTCAGCGCCGAAGCCTCTGAAAGACTACTGAATTTCAGAACGGCCTGGATTGCCCGCATCATGAGAACACGCATGAGCGGAACTTCGCTCTCAACAGTGTTTTTGACCCGTTCAAGCCATTCAGGTATTTCTTCCGGCGATTCCGTAAGGGATTCTGTGCTTCCTGAATGGGCGGTTTTCTTTCCTCGCGCAAGACTCATCGTGGTTTACCAAGTATCACACTCTATGCCCCATATTACAACGACAACCGGAAGGCGATGAAAAGACGAATTAGCATCCCGTGTTAGTCTGCGAAGTGCCGTGAACCGTACCGTCTTCCATGTCGACATGGACGCGTTTTTCGTGTCGGTGGAGGAACTCTTCGATCCCTCACTGAAAGGCAAGGCTGTCGTCGTAGGAGGCAAGAGCGACGAGCGGGGGGTGGTTTCCGCCGCCTCTTACGAAGCCCGCAAGTTCGGCGTACACTCCGCGCTCCCGCTCCGCACCGCCTATAAGCTCTGCCCGCACGCAATTTTCGTGGAAGGCCATCCGGAACGCTATCGCGAATACTCGGGCCGCGTGTATGAGATCCTCCGCCGCTTTTCGCCGCTGGTGGAGATGGCCTCGGTGGACGAAGCCTATCTCGATATGAGCGGCACCGAGCGTCTCCATGGGCCGGCACTGCAAGCCGCCCATTCGCTCCACGAAGCCATGAAGAAGGAAACGCTGCTGAACTGTTCGATCGGCATCGCGGCATCGCGACTGGTGGCCAAGATCGCCTCCGATCAGGCCAAGCCCAATGGGATATTGCACGTCCTGCCGGGCGTCGAAGCCAGATTTCTGGCCCCGCTCGACGTGCGCAGAATCCCCGGCGTAGGCAAAGTCATGGAGAAGAATCTCCACGAGGTTGGCATTCATAAAATCGGAGATCTCGCCGCGCTCGAAGAGAAAGTCCTCGAATCGAAATTCGGCAAGTGGGGACTGGCGCTGGCCGGCAAAGCGCATGGCCTCGATGCCGGAGGCTGGTTCGACAGCGAGATCGGTGAACGCGGCGATCCGAAATCGATCAGCCACGAGCACACTTTCAACGCGGACAGCAAAAATCAGGAACAACTGGAAGCTACGCTGGCCCACCTCGCCGAAAAGGTCGGACGCCGCCTGCGCGAGCATCGTCTGCATACGCGAACCATCCAGCTGAAACTGCGCTATTCCGATTTCACAACCATCACGCGCGCCTGCACGCTGCCATCGCCCACCCAGCTCGATATCGATCTGATCGAGCACTCCAGAAAGCTGTTGCGGGACAACTGGGACCGCCGCCGCGAAGTCCGCCTGCTGGGCGTCAACACCTCAGGGTTCGAGCGGGACGAGGGCCAGCTCGATCTGATGGACGGAGGCCGCGCGGAACGGTGGCGTCAGGCGCTCACCGCCGTAGACAGCCTGCGTGACCGTTTCGGCGAATCGGCCGTGGCGTTGGGTTCGGGGATGCGCGGCCGCTACAAGGAAAGGGTGCAGGAGAACCCCGCCGCGCTGCCGGGTAAAGAACCGCGGCCGCGTTAGCTTTTAAAGGCTTCGGCGCATGTTATGATTTGCCCATCGCCGCGGTGCCCCGATGCGCCGCGAATCACATTCGACAGCCCGTCCTGTCCATTCCAAAGGAGAATCATGCGGCTGTATCCTGCACTCTTTCTGATCTGCGCCGGGCTTTTATGTGGCCAGACCCCGGCCCGAACGCGGCGCACCGTCACCGACGCCGAAGTGATGCGCGTCCACAACGCCGCCATCCTCATCGATACCCATAACGACATCACCGGCCGCACGGTCACCGGCTTCGACATTGGCAAGCCCTCGACCAGCACCATGACCGATCTGCCCCGCATGAAGAAAGGCGGCATGGGCGCGCAGTTCTTCGCGGTCTACGTGGCCGCCGATTACACCAACGGCAACCATTCCGCCAAGCGCACGTTGGACATGATCGACACGGTCAAGCACGACATCATAGGGCGTTACCCCAACGACTTTATGTTCGCGACCACTGCCGCCGATATCCGCGAAGCGCATCGCCGCCACAAGATCGCCGCGCTGATGGGGATCGAAGGCGGTCACGCCATCGAAGACGATCTCCGGCTCCTGCGCGTCTATTACGACGAAGGGGTCCGCTACATGACCCTCACGCACAGCAACAGCAATCACTGGGCGGATTCCTCCGGTGACCCCAACAAACCGAATAACGGACTCACGCCTTTCGGCAAAGACGTGGTGCGCGAAATGAATCGGCTGGGCATGATCGTCGATATCTCGCACGTCTCGGACAAGACATTCCGGGACGCGCTCGAAACCAGCAAAGCGCCTATTTTTGCTTCGCACTCTTCGGCGCGCGCCATCACCGAAGTTCCCCGCAACATGACCGACGACATGATCGTCGCGCTGGCGAAAAAAGGCGGTGTGATTCAGATCAACTTCAGCTGCGGGTTTCTGAATGCCAAAGCGGGAGCGGCCGAAGCGGCCCAGTCGGCCAAGATGGCGCCGATGCTTGCAGCGCTGCGTGAGAAGTACAAGAACAAACCCGATGAGCTGGAGAAGGCCACGGATGCCGTAAGGCAGGCAGCCGGTCCGCCATCGCCCCGCGCGACGCTGGCGGACGTGGTGAAGCATATTAATCACGTAGCCGATATTGCGGGTGTCGACGCCATCGGGCTCGGCAGCGACTTCGACGGGATCGGGTGCGCCCCGGAAGGGCTCGACAGCGTGGACAAATGGCCGAACCTGACGCGCGCGCTGCTCGAAGAAGGGTACAGCCAGAGCGATATCGTCAAGATCTACGGCGAGAACACATTGCGGCTGATGACTCAGGTGGAAAAAGTCGCGGCGTCATTGAAACAATAAACTATAGGTGAGATCAATCCATATGCGAGTCTTGAGCATCTTCCTGTCCGTTACAGTGGCAGCCACATCTCTGAGCGCCAGACAACCGGTGCATGCGCGGAATGGCATGGTTGTGGCCATGCAGTCCGAGGCCGCGGATGTGGGAGTGCAGGTTCTCAAGGCTGGCGGTAACGCCGTGGATGCCGCGGTGGCGGTGGGTTTTGCGCTGACGGTCACCCATCCTTTCGCCGGAGCCCTGGGCGGGGGCGGCTACATGCTGATCCGCCTCGCCGACGGACGCACTACCTTCATCGATTTCCGCGAGAAGGCACCGGAGAAGGCCTCGCACGACATGTATCTTGACACCAGCGGCAAGCTCACCCGCGACAGCATCGAAGGCTGGCGATCCTCCGGTGTCCCCGGCACGGCCCGCGGACTGGAACTGGCACAATCGCACTACGGCAAGCTCAAATGGTCCGACGACATGGCTCCGGCGATCGAGCTCGCATCCAAAGGGTTTCCCGTTTCCTACGCGCTCTCCGAATCCCTGAAGAATTCACGCAGCCTGGCAAAGAGTGACGAATCGAAGCGGATTTTCCAGAAGGACGGTGCTTACTTCGAGATGGGCGATGTTCTCACGCAGCCCGACCTCGCGCAGACCCTGACCCGGATATCCAAAGGTGGCGCCGACGAATTTTACGAAGGCGAAACCGCGAAGATACTGGCGGCGCAGATGGAGAAGAACGGCGGGCTGATCACCCTCTCCGATCTCAAGAACTATACAGCGGTGGAACGTAAGCCGCTCACCGGCAATTACAAGAACTACACGATTATCACCGCGCCGCCGTCCAGTTCCGGCGGTATCGTGCTGCTGGAAATGCTGGGTATGCTGGACGGATCGGGTTACGACAAAGGCGGGTTCGGCGCTGCATCCACGATCCACTATATGGCGGAAGTGATGCGGCGCGCGTATGCCGATCGCAACACTTACATCGGCGATCCCGATTTCGTGAAGGTGCCGGTGGAAGGGTTGCTCGATCCCGCTTACATTGCCAAACGGCGCGCCACGATCGATCCGGATCACGCCACCCCGAGCTCCGAAGTCGGGCCGGGCCATCCGGTCGGCGGCGAAAGCGACCAGACCACGCATTTCTCGGTAGTCGATTCAGAAGGCAACGCCGTCGCGGTGACGTATACACTCAATGGCGGCTTTGGCAACGGGATCACGGTGCCTGGTCTGGGAATGCTGTTGAACAACGAGATGGACGACTTCTCGTCGAAGCCGGGCGAGCCGAATCTTTTTGGACTGGTGCAGGGCGAAGTCAATGCGATCCAGCCGTTCAAGCGGCCGGTGTCGTCGATGACGCCGACGATCATCCTGCGCGACGGCAAGCTTTTTATGACGGCGGGCGCACCCGGGGGATCGCGCATCTCCACGGCGGTAATGCAGGTGATTCTGAACGTGGTGGATTTCGGGATGAATGTGCAGGATGCTGTGGACGCCCCGCGTATTCACCACCAGTGGCTGCCGGACAAGTTGTCGCTCGAAGGTGGAATCTCGCCCGACACTGTGGCGATCCTGAAAGCGCAGGGGTATGACGTGGATTACTCACCCGGTGTCGTGCTGGCGCAGGTGGCGGCGATTGTAGTCGACGGCGGCTGGCTGCAAGGCGCGAGCGACGGCCGCACTCCGACCGGCAAAGCCTCCGGCTATTAGCCCCTAGTGCGACTGACGATAGACCACCGCGGCAGTTTGTAATAGACTCATTTGAATCTATGCGCAAGCTCCGGCTGTCCCGCTTTGTCCTGCCTCTTCTCGCACTGCCGCTATTCGCCGCCGCTCTGCCCGTTTCAAAACCCGACGATGTCGGCCTGTCGCCGGAGCGGCTGAAGCGAATCCACTCCATGATCCAGAGCCATATCGACGCCAAGGATTTTTCCGGCGCCGTGAGTCTGGTGGCGCGGAAAGGCAAGGTGGTCCACTTCGAAGCCCATGGGATGGCGGACGTCGAAGGCAACAAACCCATGCGTACCGATACGCTGTTCCGCCTCGCGTCGATGACGAAACCGCTGACCGCGGCCTCGATCCTGATGCTGGTGGAGGAGGGCAAACTCGTCATCAGCGACCCGGTGTCGAAGTTCATCCCGGAGTACAAGAATCCCAAAGTAGCCGTGTGGAATCTGCCCAACGATCCGGCAGGCGCGGGACTGCATCTGGTCCCCGCGAATCGCGAAATCACCGTGCAGGATCTCCTCACACACACCTCGGGACTGGCCAACGCCTTCGAAGGACCCGCCGGCGATTATGTACGCAGGGCCAATCTCCCGCGCGGCGGCTCTCTGGCGGAACGGGTGAGCCGGCTGGCCAAACTGCCGTTGAATTTTCAGCCCGGCACCCAGTGGGAATACAGCCCGGGCACCGGCTTCGATACCCTCGGCCGCATTGTCGAGATCCTCAGCGGCATGAGCCTTGAGAAATTCTTCCAGACGCGGATCTTCGAGCCGCTCGGCATGAAGGATACGTTTTTCACGGTCCCGCAAAACCGACGCACCGATCAGGCTATCGCTTACACGAAGGACGACAAAGGGCTCGTGAGACCACGCGCCGCGGCCGCACCGGCCGCTCCTGAACCGGGCGGGGAGTATTTTTCCGGGTCCGGCGGACTCACCGGATCGACACAGGATTATCTGACCTTCGCTCAAATGCTGCTGAACGGCGGCACGCTCAACGGAACCAGGCTGCTGAGCCGCAAGACGGTAGAGCTGATGACCTCGGACGCGATCGGTCCGCTCGATCTTCGCAATTACGCCGGCGATCAAGTGCTGAAAGGTTATGGCTTCGGATTAGGGGTGCGGATCAGAAGAAGCACCGGAGAAAGCGGCTGGATGGGAAGCCCCGGGGACTTCGGCTGGGCGGGAGCACTGGGAACTTATTTCTGGATCGATCCGAAGGAACAACTCATCGGCATCGTGATGATCCAAACGAGAAACACCAGGCTGCGCATGGAATTTCCCAACACGGTTTACCAGGCGATCTCCGATTAAGTTCGGCGATTAAGTTTGACGCCGGCGCGCCATCATCGTCATCGCCTTCATGGTGCAGACCGCAATCCCGTCCTGATTGATGGCCTCGATGGTGGTAAAAATAATTCCGCGGTCGGGTTTCGATTTCGAAGCCCGCGCCTCGGTGGTCGTAACCCGGACCGTCAGCCGGTCCCCCGGGCGCACCGGGCGATTCCATCTCAGCTCATCCACGCCGGGAGAGGCCAGGCTGGCCACCGACGACAGGTAATGATCGACGAACGGCCGCATCATCATGGAAGCCGTATGCCAACCGCTGGCGATCAAGCCATGAAACGGCCCGGCCCCGGCCGCAACCGGATCAACGTGCATCGTCTGCGGATCGTACCGCTTCGCAAATGAAAGAACCTCAGCCTCATCGACGACAAAGGGCTCGTATTCGAAAACCGCTCCAGCCGCATAATCTTCAAAGTAACGATCTTCTTTAGGTGGCAGTCTCGTTCCCCAATCTCCTTATACAATACCCGCAGTCAGCTGGCACTCAAACTGAAGTGATTCGGGCGATTTGGCCTGCTCCTACGGCTCGGCGTGATACGATACTGCCGCAATGACACCGTTGGAGGGTTACGCAAAGCGAAACCGCTATGGGATTACAGTGCCTCGCCTGGCCCCTCTTGATTTCCAGCGATACATGGCCATTTCTCTTGGGATTGCCGTTTCCATTGTCGCGGTCCCGCTTATATGGCTACGCCTCACAAATGGAATGGGTCCCATCATCTACTTCAGTTGGCCGCTGTCGATTTTCTGGGCGTTTCAAATCCGCTGGGCTGCGGAGCATGACGGCAAGCGGCGGTTTTGGGCGCTGGTCGGATTGCCGTTTTTGTTGTGGTGGCCATTTTTTCTGATTTGCTATCCTCGCGAGCTGCGCCTTCTGGCACGATTGCCTGTGACGGAAGCGTCAAATTGATCCAATGCCTGCACCTGCGCCGGTCGCATTCCTTCGCAGCCGGATCGGCTACGCTCAACCGGCACAGTCAGCCATGTTAAAGACCGCGATTCCCGTGATCCATGTCAGCAATTCCGTCCAGGCCGAGGAGTTCTACTGTGCGGGTCTCGGTTTTAGAGTCGTGGGCTGCTGGCGGCCTTCCGGCGTGACTGAAGATCCGTGCTATCTCACGCTGGAACGTGAGAAAGTCCGGTTGCATGTGACGTCATTCAAAGACGGCACGGTCGGGACCTGGACTTCCAATGTCTACATCTTTGTGGAGGACGTGGACACCCTCTACGCCGAATTGCTGTCGAGCGGTTCTGCAAAGCCAAGCGCGCCGGTCGATCAAACGTGGGGAAAACGGGAGATCGGCGTCAGGGATGCCGACCGGAACGTGATTACCTTCGGCCAGCGAATCGCGAGCGCGTCAACGCAGAGTTAAAACACCAACTTTAGAACTGAAACCGCAGTTGCAGTTCGACACGGCGGTTTCCCGCCGCCGATCCCGCCCCCCCGAAGTTCCCGCCACCGCCACCGGCCAGCGTAGTCGATTCTCCAAAGAACGGCGAACTGAGCACGCCGACGGGAATCCCGTAGTTCACGTGATTAAAGAAATTCCGAGCCGAAACCGTGAACGTGAGATTGTACTTTCGGCCCGTGCCGCCGATGCCGCCAAAGCCGCCGCCGCGCATTCCGCCCGCAAAACCACCGCCTCCGCCGCGCCCTCCGAATCCGCCACCACCGGGGCCGCGCCCTCCGCCGCCACCGGGACCACCGCCTCCGCCGCGGTTCGGCGTGCCCGGAACAGCTTTCTCGCCCCATCCCCATGTCCGGCTCAACCGGAAATTCGCCGAGAACTGCGCCGGACCATTCCCATAGTCATAGGGAATCACCGGCTGCCCCGGCGGCGGCGCGATATTAAACACTCCGAACGGCGTGCAGCGCAGATTCGGCGTCGAAGGTCCGCACGGTCCGCTGGCAAATGCCGGCCGCTGATTGAAAATCCCGTCGCCGTTGAAATCGCCGCCCGTCGTAATGTTGAAAGGCAATCCCGAACTCATCGTGATAAAGGGCGCAAGCGTCCAGCCGAACGGCAGCCCGATATTGCCTCCCGCGTACACCCGGTGCCGCGCGTCATAGGGGGCCCGGCCGTAGTCGAGGTCGTCATTGTACTGATTCATCGGAAAGCCATTGGCATTGGTGTGCGCCTCGCCAAAGGTGTAATAGCCCTGCAGTTGAATATGACTGTTGATGCGTGTGTTCACGTTGGCGATCAACTGAAGCTGCTTGAAAATTCCGCTGGTCTCGTATTGATAAAGATCGTCGTTGAGAGCATACGGCCGGACGCCTGTTCCCGGACCCGTATAGGTCCCCGGCAGATAGGCATTGATATCGCGCGTACGCAGGATGTGCAGCCCGCGCGTATCGACAAGATTCACCGCCAGCGTCGTATGCCCTGGCAGAGAACGCTCCACGCCGAACGCCGACTGCATCATGTAAGGCGCGCGCAGATTCCGGCTGATCTGGTAGATCGCCTGATTCTCCGCGGTCAGCGACGAAACCGGCGGGGCGTTCGGATAATTGGCCAGTGCGGCCTGCGCGGCCGACATTCCGCCCTGAGTTACCGCATTGTCCAGCAGATAATTCGTCTGCGTGGAGCCATTGAAACGCAGCGCATTCAGCACATCGGTGGTGGGAAAACGGGTAAAGAAAACGCCCCAGCCGGCCCGGATCACCGTCTTGGCGCTGCCCCGCGTGGTGTTATTTCCGCCGGGCGCCCAGGCCACCGCGATGCGCGGCCCGAGGTCCAGATGATCGTGAATATTGTTCTGCGTTTCGTATCGCAAACCCGCGCTGACGGTCAGGTTCGGGCGAAACCGCCAGTCGTCCTGCACGAACAGACCAAGATCCAGCTGCCGTACCAGCTGCACGGGTATGCCGCTGCTGAGCGTAAATTGCGACGGACCGCAACCCTGCGCCAGAATCTGGCTCATCGACACGCCCTGTGCAAGCAGAACCTCGGTTTCCTGGTATAAATCCAGCGAAGTCGGGTTCGTGACGCCGGGCAGGCAATTCACGCCGGCGGCGCTGCCCACAGGCGTTGCGAAGGTATAGGTGCCGTTGAAATTAGCGGTCGATTCACTGGTGAAATTCGTCTGGCGAAGCCGTCCGCCTATCTTGATGGCATGCTTGCCCTGCGTCATCGTCACGATGTTCTGAATCTCGTAATTTTTCGAGCGCGTGAAGTTCAGCGAAAACGGCGCGCCTCCGGAATTGAACGAAGAGCTGACGTCGATCCCCGGAATGCTGAAATCTCCCGCCGCGGCCTGATTCACGTGGCTGTCGAAAAACTGGAACCGCGTCTCATCCACCGCTTTCGTGCCGAGGATCGCGGTCTCCGTGATCTGGGCGGTGTTGTTCTTCTGATACTGGTGCAGCTCTTGCGTGGGAAGATTGAACCCGCCCACCCCGCCGATAGTGGAGTTATTCGTATGGTTGAACCGCAGCACCAGCGTGTTGTTCGCGTTGAGCTGGTAGTCGAGCCGCGGTGTTATCACCCAAAAGCGCTGCGGGGTCCCGAAAGCTCCGTTAAAGGGGACCTGCTGCAGCGCGCTGTTGAGATAGAGCGCATCGATCAGGGTCTCTCCGTTGATCTGACGCCGGTTGAAGTCCAGCAGAAACGAGATTTTCTTCCCCAGCGGGCCGCCGAAATTGAAGGTGAAGAACTTGGAGGTATAGGCGGGCTGCGCGGTGGTCAGCAGCGGATTCCGCGTATCGAAAATCGAATCTCCCAGATCGAAGAGCGCCGAGCCGTGATATTTGTCAGTCCCCGGCTTGGTGAAAATTTCGATCCGTCCGAACCCCGGCGAATCGAATTCCGGCGCAAAGGGGTTGGAGTTGATCCGGATCTCGCGGATCGAGCTTTTCGGCGGCAGTTGTCCCCCGCTGAACCCGTCCACAAAGAATTGCGCGCCTGAGGGACCGGCCGCCGGACCCGCCAGCGCTTCCAGATCCGCCTGTAAATCGTCCGGGTCGTCCGGCAAGGCGTCCAGATCGGCGTCTTTGAGGACCAGCGCCCCGGCGTTGGCCGAAGGATCGGTTGAAACCTGCCCGGCAGAGCTGCCCGTAACCTGTACCTGCTGCTCGGTAACAGCGATCTGGAGCCCGATGTCGAGCGGATTGCCCTGCCCGGCCTGAACGGCCACGTCGGCGCGATTGAACGGAACGAAGCCGGGCGCGTTCACCTGAACCGAGTACGCCCCGGCGGGAACCGTGACGGTATACCGCCCTTGCCCGTCGGTCCGGGCATTGCGGGTCACCCCATTGCCAGTAACCTGCACGGCCGCCCCCGGTATGACGGCCGAGGACGGGTCGGTGACCTGCCCCCGGAGGGTTCCTGTGGTCTGAGCCAAAAGGGCCGGGCTGCACATCCCTATGAAAAGGAATAGGAAGGAGGGCCAAAACGCGGGAGAAGTGGATTTGAGTGCAAGGTCCATTCGTTTGAATCCTTGCGTAATGACGGAAACGAAAGCCTCCAGATAACCGGCGGGCGTCTTGAGATCGTATTCACAATCACTTTACTTACATAGCTTTACGAAGAACATTGCCCTACTCTGGCGAGATTGGAAATCAATAGGTGTAACCCTTGCGGCCTTTTAGCATCCAATGATATAGAGGGTCGGTTCCGGGATAGCTGTGTTAATATTGAAACTCGGGAGTTGTGTGCGCCTGCGTGTTTTCCCGGCACCTATTTTCACAGCAGCGGACAAATTCCTGAAAGACCACAAAGCCATAAACATGAACGGTTTCGGCGTGCCTTTTTTCCCGCGTACTTTTTTCCGGTGTATTCAAATTATGACGGCGCAAATTGCAGGGGAGGTTTAGCGAATGGATCCTGATGACGATCAGTTTCTGCGCGAAGCTCCGATAGGAATCAACTTCGAGGAAGAAGCTACCAAGTTCTTCGACCCCGAAGCGGAATCGGACTTCCTTCATCCGCATCAACAGCCTGTTGAAGAATCGATCTATACGGACGATCCCGTACGCGTGTACCTGCGCGAAATGGGCGCTGTCCCTCTCCTCACCCGTGAAGGCGAAGTCGATCTGGCCCGCCGGATGGAACGCGGCAAGCTGCGCATGCAGAAGGCCATCAGCCGTTCCGCCCTCGTGCAGCTGGCGGTTCTGGAACTGGCCGAGCAGCTTCGGAAAAATCCCGAAGAGCTCGACAACATGGTCGATATCGGCGGCGAAATCGAAGAAGGAACACCCGCGGACACGAAGAAGCGGAACGATATACGCCAGATCTTCGTGGACATGCAGAATGCCCACCGCAAGCAAATGCAGCTTCGCGAGAAGCTGGAAGCCGCTCCGGCGGGCAACAAGAAGGCGCGCCGCAAGGCCGTCATGAAGCTCACCCGCGCCTTGGTGGAAACCTCCCTGGCAATCCGCAAGGTGCCGTGGATGGCGAACCGCTGGCGCGAATTTACCCGCGAGATCGAGCGGGCGGTCGAAGAGCTGAACCATCTCGACCGCGAGATGAAAAAGCTGGAAGCCCGCAACAATCTAGCCCAGCAACCCCGCATCCGGGAACTGAAGCGCGAAATCAAGAAGCGCGAAATCGGCGCCGGCGCGTCGGTTGAGGAACTCAAGCACACCGTCACCGTGATTCGTCATGGCGAGCAGGAAGCCGAGCGCGCCAAGAAAGATCTGGTCGAAGCCAACCTCCGGCTCGTGGTGTCGGTCGCGAAGAAATATGTGAACCGCGGCCTCCACCTTCTCGATCTGATTCAGGAAGGCAACATCGGTCTGATGCGCGCGGCCGATAAGTTCGAATACCGGCGCGGTTATAAATTTTCCACCTATGCCACCTGGTGGATTCGCCAGGCCATCACGCGCGCGATCGCCGATCAGTCCCGCACCATCCGTATCCCGGTGCACATGAACGAAAGTATGAACAAGTTCCTGCGGGCTTCACGCGAGCTCGAAAAGGAACTGGGCCGCACCCCGACCAACGAAGAAATCAGCCGGCGCATGGATATCCCGGTTGAAAAGGTCCAAAAGCTCAAGACCATTTCGCGCGATCCGGTGTCACTGGAAACTCCAGTCGGCCGAGACGGTGAATCCGCGCTCGGCGATCTGATCGAAGACCGCTGGGTGGGCTCGCCCGTCGATGCCGTCATCGAGTCCAACGTTCGCGACGAAACCGCGGGCATCCTGAAAACGCTTTCCCCGAAAGAGGAAAAGGTAATCCGGCTGCGTTTCGGCATCGGCTGCGAACGCGAGCACACGCTGGAAGAAATCGGCCAGGAGTTCGACGTCACGCGCGAACGCATCCGGCAAATCGAAGCCAAGGCCCTGCGCCAGCTTCGCGCTCCCGAACGGGCTCGCCGTCTGCGCGCACTGCTCGCCGCCCGCTAACACGCAGGAATTTATTCCGGATTGACCTCATCCGCCACTTTGCGGACGGCAATCCGGAACGCCGGCGACGTCTTCGATTCAACCGCCGGCTTCCCAACCCCGGTCTCTACCTCGCCCAGTTCACTGAGAGCTGTGGTCGCAGTCCCCATATTGAAAATCGTCACCGAGATGTGAGTCCCTTTGTCATCCTGCATGGTGGGGCGAAATCCGAATTCGCGCCCGTCCTTTATCGCCACCGTGACCATTCCGCTTTCGCGCGCCGTCAATTCGCGAGTCTGGCCGTCCGGCAACCGGATACTCATGGTGACTTGCGGAGCATAAGCTCCGGCGTACAACCCCGCGACGAGGCAAAAGAATGAAATCAACAGCTTTCGCATGACAATATCTCCGGCAACCCCGCTGTTCTAGCGAGAGGGCTTCGTCGCCAGATTATGCATGGCCGATTTCGGGGCTGTCTCCGCCTGGCTGTCGATCCACACCACATTCGGCGGATCCATGCGCGATGTTGTTTGCGGAGTTGGCGTCACGTCGCCGTGCAACTCATAACGGAACACCACCAGCACCGGTTTGCCGTAGCACTCGGGCTTGATTTTCGCGGCGCGAATCGCTTTCTCGGCGGGCGGCGTCAGCAGCTTTGGCGCGAGGTTGTCCCAGGCCGAGACGACCTGAGTGTCGATTTTTTCTATGGTCCCCTGCGCGTTTACATGGGTCGTCGTCCACACCGAACCTTCCACATGCGCCTGCAGCGCCGCGGGCGTGTATTCCGGGGCCGCCAGATTTTCGAAGCACGACAGACCGCCGGGCGCCGGTTGCTGCGGCGCCGTTTCTTGCCCTCGACCTCTCTGGGGCCGAGCCTGCAGTGAAACTGAGGCCATCAATGCCACTGTGACAGTCCATACGATGCGCCGCCGGACTTCGCCCATAGACAATCCGCTTACCATAAGCACCTCAATCCTTCATTCATGAATATGGAAAACGGGCGGAGAACCGGGCGTATGGCGTGAAGAAGTGCTCTCTCTTGCCGTATGGTTCAGAGAGCTTCCAGGATCGACTTGCCTTCAGCCGCGCCGGGTATGGTCCTTCCCGACTTCCTTGGAGAATTTCTCCGCTTAAAATGCTGCCATATGGCCCCCGAATTTGTCAATAATCGCGCTTTGCGGTTGCATTGCTATGTTCGGCCCGCACGTTCGAGCGGTGCCTGGCCATCGACGTTATCTGGCAGCTAAATTGCTTGAGTGTCAAAGCGTACGAGCCTTCTTTCGACTATGCAAGAGCGCCTCATCGCGGAAGACAAGATAGTAGGGACGGGCTGCCCCGGACTGAACGACGTCCTCAACGGGGGGTTCCCCTGCGGCCACGTTTTTCTCATCGAAGGAGAACCCGGCGCTGGCAAAACGACGCTGGGTTTACAGTTCCTCATGGAGGGCGTCCGGCAGGGTGAAAAAGCACTCTACGTAACCTTGTCAGAGTCGGAGCGCGAAATTCAGAAGGTCGCCCGCTCTCACCGATGGGACATCAGCCGGGTCGATTTGTACGAATTTGTGCCCAGTGAAGAAAGCCTGCGCCCCAACGATCAGTATTCGGCTTTCCATCCGTCGGACGTCGAGTTCGAAGACACCATGCAAAGTATTCTTGCCCAGGTGGAGCGCCTGCAGCCCACGCGCGTGGTGATCGACTCACTTTCCGAGATCCGCCTGCTGGCCCGCGATTCGCTGCGGTATCGCCGGCAGGTGCTGGCGCTCAAACAGTATTTCACCAACCGCAACTGCACCGCGCTGCTGCTGGACGATCGCACCGCCACCGCGCATGACCTGCAACTGCAGAGCATCACGCATGGCGTTCTGATGCTGGAAAAAGTGGCGCGTGACTATGGCCGTACGCGCCGTCGTCTGCAGGTGGCAAAAATGCGCGGCGCGACTTACCGCGAGGGCTATCACGACTATTCCATCAACACCGGAGGCGTTCAGGTATACCCGCGCCTGGTGGCAGCCGAACACCGGACCGATGGCAGTTTTGGCAAGGCTTCCAGTGGTATTGCAGAACTCGATTCTTTGTGGGTCGACGGACTCGACCGGGGTACGAGCACGCTTCTACTCGGTCCCGCGGGATCGGGCAAATCCACCATCGCGCTCAGCTATGCCATCGCCGCCGCGCGCCGCGGAGAGTGCGCGTCCATCTTCATGTTCGAGGAGCTGACGCAGATCGCCTGTCAACGGGGCGCAACCCTCCAGCTCGATCCTCGTCCTTATCTGAAGTCCGGAAAACTGATGATGGAACAGATCGACCCGGCCGAACTGGCGCCTGGCGAATTCATTCAGCGGGTCCGGATCGCGGTTGAGCAACAGCAAGCCACGGTAGTTGTGATCGACAGCCTGAACGGCTACATCAACGCGATGCCGGGCGAGCAGCATCTCCCGTTACAGATGCATGAACTGCTCGGATTTCTCAACCAGCGCGGCATTCTAACCATTCTGGTGCTCGCGCAAGCCGGGCTTATGGGGTCCGCTATGACTTCGCCTGTTGACCTCAGTTATCTGGCGGACAATGTGATGCTGTTTCGTTACTTCGAAGCTGACGGGCGCGTCCGCAAAGCTCTTTCCGTGGTCAAGAAGCGCAGCGGGCCACACGAAGACACGATCCGGGAACTTCAAATGTCAGGCGGGTGCATCGCCATCGGCGGCCAGCTCTCTGCGTTCCGCGGGATTCTGACCGGGGTGCCCGTTTACACCGGCTCGACCCAGACTTTGAACGAGAGGCTGAAGGACGGAAATGGCCGCAACGATTAGCCGTCCGGCCCTCAGGTCCGTCATTGACCGGGTTCTGATACATGCGCCTTACGGACGCGACGGCGCATTGATCCGGCAGGAACTTGTGGCGGCGGGATTCTTCGCGTACGTCTGCAAATCCATTGAGGAACTGTGCGAGCAGATTGCGGAAGGCGCCGGCGCGGCGCTGGTGGCGGACGAAGCGCTGATCCCCGCGGCCGTGAATCTTATCGCGGAACAGCTGAAAAGCCAGCCGCCGTGGTCGGACTTTCCGCTGCTGGTGATGACGTCCGGCGGCGCTCCCAATGGCTACAGCCGCTATCGTCTCCGGCTGCTGGAGCCGCTGACGAATGTCACTCTGCTGGAACGGCCGCTGCGTCCGGAGACCCTCACCAGCAGCCTGCGCGCGGCTCTGCGGGCCCGCCATCGTCAATACCAGCTCTGCGAATTGCTCTCGGAGCTGGCGAAAAACAACGGCGAGCTCAAACGCACGAATCACGAATTGACGCGCGTCAATCGGGAACTGGAGGAGTTTGCATGGGTCGCCAGCCACGACCTCCAGGAGCCGCTGCGTATGGTGAATATCTACACGCAGCTGATCTGCGAGAAATTTGGCGGAGATCAGGCCACGGACTCCGATCTGCATCTGTATACCGGCTATGTGGGGCAGGGCGTGAAGCGAATGGAGAGGCTCATCCGCGACCTTCTCACTTTTTCGCGCACGGTACACATCGAAAGCCGCGGCTGCGGCTCGGCCGATTTATCCATCTCGCTGGCGCAGGCGATTTCCATACTCAGGAACCGGATTGAAGAGAATGCCGCGGTGATTCACGCCGAAGGCCTGCCGGTGGTGCGCGGAGATGCTCCCCAGCTCGCGCAGGTCTTTCAGAACCTGATTTCCAACTCCATCAAGTACCGCAAGACAGAAGAGAGCCCACGGATAGACATCACCTCCGAACACAAAAACGGCGAGTGGATAACGGCGATTCATGACAACGGCATCGGCTTCGATCAGCAGTATGCCGACCGCATTTTCGGATTGTTCAAGCGCCTGCACAAGGACGAATACCCCGGCACCGGCCTCGGGCTCGCCATCTGCCAGCGCATCGTCGAGCGCTACGGCGGGCGTATGTGGGCCAACGGCAAAGACGGCGAAGGCGCCACGTTTTATTTCGCGCTCCAGCCTGCGCTCTAGCCCGTGGCAAGCCACGTGCAGCTTGCACGGGCAGCTATGCCATCAACAGTATGGAAAGGCTCGGTCTCGTTCGGTCTGGTTTCTTTTCCGGTCGGGCTTTCCGCCGCGGCCCGGCCGGACACGGTGCACTTTCATCTGTTGCACAAGAAAGACAACTCGCGCCTGAAAGAAGTCTGGTACTGCGCCGAGGAGGACAAACCGGTCGAGAGCAATGAAATCGTCAAGGGCTACGAGTATAACAAAGGACATTATGCGGTGGTGGACCCGGCGGAGCTCAAGAAGGTGACGCCTCCGACAGCCAGTGTCATGGAAATTCTGCAGTTCGTGAAAACCGACGAAGTGGATCCGATCTTCTTCGAGAAATCCTGGTACGTAATTCCGCAGCCGCAGGGCGAGAAGCCATATCGCCTCCTGCGGCAAGCCATGGAGGAAACCGGTTACCGGGCCATTGCCAAACTGACGATGCACGGGCGCGAGCACATCGTCATCATCCGCCCTTCGGATGACGGGCTGGTGCTGCACACCCTCTACTTCGTCAACGAACTCAACAAGAGCAACAAGACGAAGCCCGCGGGAAGCGGGGCATTTACGAAGAAGGAAGTCGAGCTCGCCAAGCGTCTGATCGACGCTCTCGCGGGTCCGTTTAAGCCCGAACAATACAAGGACGAATACAGGCAGAATGTCGAAAAGCTGATCGAGCAAAAGCGAAAGGGCCAAAAAATAACGGCCGTCGCTCAGCCCAAGGCCGCTCCCGTGGTGGACATCATGGAAGCGCTGCAGAGGAGCCTCGCCAAAAAACCGGCGGCTCGAAAAAAGGCCAAACGAGCCGCCTAGTGCAGGCTCAGGTACTGAGGTACCCGGTCCTCCGCGATTCCCACCGCCGTAGCCAGCGCGATTTTAGCGGCGTTATGCGCCCCGAGCGCACCGATGTAATTCTCGTTGGCGGATGCCAGAAGCTGCTGCGCCTGCACCACCTCGATGGTGTCCGTGACACCGGCCGCGAACCGGTCGCGCGCCTGCGCTAAAGTCTGATTCGCCAGATCCACATTGGTTCGCGCGACATTGACCTGCGCCTCGGCGGACTCCAGATCCAGCAGCGCGTTTCGGACATCGTAATCGATACGGCCGCGCACATCCTCCATGACATTCCGGCTGTTCCGGAGAACCGCCTCCGCCTGATCCACATCCGCTTTGGCGCGGCCGCCCGCATAGATGGGAACCCGCACCCCGGCCACCACCGAATACGTCCCGTGAGAACCCGCCAGCGTGTTGCCGATATCGCCGTAATCCGCCTGCACGACCACCGAAGGCCAGTAGTGCTCCGAGCGCGCGGCATCGATCGCAAACTGCGCCGCGCGCATATTGGCCTGAGCGGCGCGAAAATCCGGCCGGTTCTCGTAGGCCTGCTTCAGCAGCTCGTCCCGCGAAGTCTGCAGAGGCGCGAACGGCAAACGATCGGACAAAGCAATTACCTGTCCGGAGGGGAGCCCGATGGCGCGCGCCAGCACCAGCTTGTCCTTCTCCACCTGATTTGTCTGGGCCAGCAATCTCTGTTGCTCGGTGCGCAGCTGCACTTCAGCCCGCAGGACATCGATCGCCGGCACCACGCCTGCCTGCTTCTGATCCCTGGCCCGATCGAACAGCGCCTGCGCCGTATTCATCTCCGCCTGGATGGCCTCGACCCTGGCGGCATCGGTGATCACAGAGAGGTACGCATTGCTCACCGCCTGCACCACCAGATTCCGCGCTTCATCGGAATTCAATTCCGCCGCTTTCTGACTCTCCTCGGCCGATTTCAAATTCTTGATGTTCGTCCGGTCATAGACCGTTTGTTGCGCAAAAGCACGGACGTTCTGATAGCCGAACGGCCCCACGATTCGGGGGAAGCCGGGTGCGCTAAAGCCGAACGCCGCCAGATCGATTTGCTGCGAGGTTTGCGTCGCGCCCACCGACAGGTTCGGCAGCAGCGCGCTCAGGCTGCGGCGGCGTTCCGCTCGTGCCGAAGCCACCGCGTCCCGGTTCGTCAGAACCCCCAGATTGTACTGAAGACCACGCTTTATCGCATCCAGCAGCGTCAACGGGAGCGGGGCCGGGGTCGCCTGCCCCTGCATCACGCTGCCGCCGTAATTGGCCTGAAACGGCTGGCGCAGAATCGGGGCCGGACCGTTGGAAGGAGCCTGCGGCGGCGGCGCGACCTGGGCATACGCACCGCAACCGGCCAGCAACAATATGACAATCGATTTAAGCTTCAAATGTTCTCTTCCTTGATTGCATTCTCCCAACTGGCCTCGCACAATGGAGGTTCATGCCTGCGGCGGCATCGAACCCGCGCCGCCCCGGGCCCCGATAAAACATGATCCAGACAGAGACCCTTCAAACCGGCGAGCAGCACGGGCGCGTCGCGGACCGCTGCACCATGGTGATCTTCGGCGCTTCGGGCGATCTCACCACGCGCAAGCTTCTGCCCGCACTTTACAACCTGGCGCGCGTGAACCTGCTCCCCAAAGAATTCGCCATCCTTGGCTTCGCCAAAGAGAATTTCAGCGAGGAGGACTTCCGCAAACTCGTCCGCGACAACATACACGAGTACGCCGGCGCCCCCCCGGACTGCGCCATCTGCGACTGGCTGGCCGACAGCTGCTACTACATGCAGGGCGATTTCAAGACCCCTGCCGATTACGGCAAAGTCAAAGAGAAGATCACTGAGCTGGACGCGAAGCATCACACGCAGGGCAACGTTTTTTATTACCTCGCGACGTTGCCGCAGTTCTTCGCCGAGATCATCCGCCAGTTGGCTGCGCAGGGCTTGATGAACGAAGAAGAATCCCGCTGGCGCCGAGTCATTATCGAAAAGCCGTTCGGCAGCGATCTGGAATCGGCGCGGGCTCTGAACCGCGAAATCGGCCAGGTTCTCAAGGAAACGCAGATCTACCGTATCGATCACTACCTCGGCAAGGAAACTGTCCAGAACATTTTGATTTTCCGTTTTGCCAACGGAATTTTCGAACCGATCTGGAATCGCCGCTACATCGATCATGTACAGATCACGGTGGCCGAAAGCCTGGGGGTGGAACGCCGCGGCGGCTACTACGAACATGCCGGCTGCCTGCGGGACATGATCCCGAATCACATCTTGCAACTGGTCTCGCTCACCGCCATGGAGCCGCCCATCTCATTTGAAGCTGACGCGGTGCGTGACGAGCAGTCCAAGGTGCTGCATGCCATTCAGCCGCTCACTCAGGAAGAAGTGCTCACACGCGCGGTGCGGGGCCAGTACGGCGAGGGCGTGATCGGCACCGAACACGTGCCCGCCTACCGGGCCGAACCCTTTGTCGATCCGCACTCCAACACCGAAACTTTCGTTGCGCTGAAGCTGGCCGTCGATAACTGGCGCTGGGCGGACGTGCCTTTTTACATCAGAACCGGCAAACGCATGCCCAGGCGGGAAACGGAAATCGTGATTCAGTTCCGCCGCGCCCCGTTCGTCCTCTTCCGCGACACCCCGGTCGAAAAGCTCACGCCGAACCTGCTCGTCCTTCATATCCAGCCCGACGAAGGTATTTCGTTGAGCTTCGGGGCCAAGATCCCCGGGGCGCACGTACGGGTCGGCGGCGTCACCATGGATTTCCACTACGCCGACTACTTCGGCGCCGAGCCCAGCACCGGCTACGAACGCCTGCTTTACGACTGCATGATCGGCGACGCCACGCTCTTCCAGCGGGCCGACATGGTGGAAGCCGGCTGGTCGGTGGTCGAGCCGGTGCTCGACGTCTGGAAGGCCCTCCCTGCCCGCGCGTTTCCCAACTATGCCGCGGGAACCTGGGGTCCGAAAGAAGCCGATGACCTGCTCCGCCGCGACAATCGCACCTGGCGCACCGGGTAACCGGTTGGCGCCGGTATTCCCCGCCGAACTTCCGGGGCACCGCTCACGTATGTTGTGAATGAGATGCTGAAATTTCTGGTATGGTGCATCCTGTTCGTAATGTGCTGGCCACTGGCCCTGTTCGCGCTGGTGCTTTATCCGATCGTCTGGCTGCTCCTGCTGCCTTTCCGCATCGTGGGCATTGCGGTGGGTTCGGTGCTGGCGCTGGTCTGGGCGATAGTGATGCTGCCCGCAAGAGTGGCGCGAGACCTGATTTAAGGAGATCCGATGAAGACAATTTTCGAAGAAATCAAAGTTGTCGGCCACCAGCTGGCCGAGACCGTCAGAAACCTGATCCACGAAGGCAACGTTCGCCGCATCATCATCAAGAACGAAGAAGGCCACATCTTCATGGAAATCCCGGTTAGCGTCGCGGCTGTAGGCGCGATCTTCGCCCCGATTCTGGCAGCCGTCGGCGCGCTCGCCGCCATGGCCGCCAAATTCACGGTCGTAGTAGAAAAAACAGAGAAGACAGAGACGGCAGAAAACCCCGAAGCTCCGAAATAACTATTTGAGCTGCATGAGCGGATCGCCGATCACCACATTCATCCAGCTCAGGCCGGGAATCCCCATATAGAAGCTTTCGGCCAGAGTCCTGCCAGCCGCATAAGCGGGAAGCACAAAATCAGGCCGCGGGCAGTACGAGAGATAAGGTTCATAAACCTGCCCCGAGACCCCGGATGCCCCTTCATGCACATAGTCGGCCGTCAGCGTTTGCGGCGCTCCCGCGTACCAGCCGGTTGGATCCGCCCAGGTTCCGATCTCCCAATTCGCCGGCGGCGGCCGGAAAGTCCGAGCATCCGTGGAAACGAATTCCGTCGCGATGGCGCCCGGCAGCCATTGATTGTGGAGATACCGCTTTTTGTGGTCCGAGTCGTTGGAGCCCCAGCTCGCGTATCCGATAACGTTCTTGATTTCCGACAAAACCTTCGGCGTCTCGTCGATAATGACGCGATCCTTCGGCAATAAAAAAGCCGCTGTCTTCAGCCACTGGTTGCCTGGCGTCTCGTCGTAAGCCCGCAGGTCGATGACGAAATTGCCGGTATTGCGCGCCAGCAGCGCGCGGTCGACCAGGCCCTTCATATCGATCATCGTGTAGCCGTCCAGCCGCGTCACCAGATACATGGGAAACAGAGGATGCCGGAACGGCGTGTCGCGCTGCCGGAAGAACGGATTGGGTATGGCACCTGCCAGTGGAATTTTCGCGCCGCGCATTCTTTGATAGAGCAGCGTAAGCTCGGAATCGACCGATGCCCCTTCACTGCGCAAAGCGTCTCCCTGCCCCGTAACTTTCAGCGGGACTCCACTGGTGAGCACTATATAGAGAATGCGTTCCTGCAGGCCGCGCCTCTTCAGGAAATTTCCGATGGGAGCATCGATCTCGTTGTCGTATGCCGGGCGGTCGATCTGCTCGACCGGCGCGGTATCGATCACGCAAAGATTGGCCGCCGGAATCAGGCGCTTGTGCATGTAATAGTCGCCGATTTCCCGCGAAATCGCGGAACGTTTATTCTCCACCACGAGAACCTGATCGGCGGTCTGGGCGAGGAGCCCGGCGAGGGAAATGAACAGCAACAGAACGGCGCGAATCAGCACTATACCCACTCTAAACGACAACTGGGCGGAACCGGGGCCTCATTGAGAACCCCGAAGTCCGCCCTGCGCCTTTACCAGCGAATCAGCCGGTCTATTACAGTGCCGGCTGTTGCCGGTGAGGCCGGCGATTTTCCGGGACCATCAGATCCATCGCGGTCTTGTTCAGCGGAACCGAGACATCGAAGAATCCGAACATCATCTCCTCCCAGGTCTGTTCACCGTAGTGGACTTCTTTGGTGGGGTCGGGGTTGTACTTGTTGTTTGCCGAATTATCGTAATGTGCCGTGCACTCGATTACCGTGCCCTTTGGGAGCAGTATCGGCTTGGCAAGATCGTAGGTGAGCTGCCAGTTGAAATCGTAATGCGGCACATCCAGCAGCGTTGCCTTCTCGCCCGTCGGATAGATCACCCGATATTCAAAGTCCTTGCCGCGGAAATGCATATGCGGCAGAAGATTGATCAGCATCGCGTCATCCTGCAACATGATCTTCGAATCCACCCGGTAGTTCGAATCGCCCGGAGGAATGGCGAAATCAGTCGTCGTCGCCGCCAGTGAAAGCACGCGCTCGGTCGGCTTCGTTGTGGAGAAGATCAATCCGACTTCGG
>DASZLO010000193.1:0-1529 GCA_035552315.1 Bryobacteraceae bacterium | reverse complement strand
GACTCGTATCAGCGCTGAAGAAACGGCGGGTCCTCACTACGCAGCAACGAAAGGAATATCCAATATGACGAATAAACTTCGAACAATCGCAGTGTCTCTGTCTCTCGCCTTTTGCGCCGCGCCCGTCTTCGGGGCGGATAGCTATAACCTCCGGGTCTCCGTGCCGTTCGATTTCACCGTCGGCAAAACCTTCTTTCCCGCCGGAGACTACAGAATCTCCGAGCAGGAAACCAACGGTCTCATCACCATCGAAGGGCCGAAGGCCGCCGCGATGACGCTGACCTCCTTTGGCAGCATCGACCCGCGCGAGGCTCCAGGTCTCAGCTTCCAGCGCACCTCGAAAGGCGTTGTCCTCAAGTCCGTTCACACCTGGGGACATCCGGCTAATGTAATCGCCGGAGAGGAGATGCCGCAGCAATAGTCTGAAACACGGCTGTGGCGGGCGGACTGGAGGAACCCGCCCGCCGCAGCCGCGACCCTCAAATCGGCGGCCCATCCGGCGGCGCCGCCGGTTTGCTCACCCCAATCTGTTTCGGGTCGTCTTCAAAACGTTTGATCTGCGATGCGGCGAAAACCAGATGCGCCCGCTCTTCCGCATCGCCCGCCTGCCGCGCCGTCATCCACTTCCGTAATTCATCCAGCTTCAAATACGCAATCGCACGGGCCTGTTCGGAAGCTTGTGGATTCTGTGCCAGCAGCATCAGCCGGTAAAGAACCACGTTGTCGATACTTCGCGCCGTTTCCGCCAGCCGCGGACTGGTTGGGCTCGCATGCCAGGTTGCCGCCAGAAGCCGGTCGATCACCTCGCCCAATCCCGGTTCGGTTACGTCGCGCGCACTTCCGGGAAGGGTTCGAATACGCTCACGATCTTGCCTTCCACGTGAGTGTCCCCGCCGAACACGCGCGCTTTGGCCTGGCGCGCCACTTGTCCGGTGCGTTCGACCATGGTGTCGATCTCGCGCTTCAGGCCGTCGAGCGCGGCCTGCTTCAGAATATCGGCGGAGCGCTTCACGCCGCCAGTAATCTCGGCCGAGAAGCGCCTTGCTTGTGCTATCACCCGCCCCGTGGTTGCCAGCGCTTTGCGGTAGATCGCGGCAAGCGCCTGCTTCCCCGCTCGCCTTTGATTCTTGCCGCGCGTCCGATATGCATCACATGGCGCTGCATGCTGTGCCTGCAGTCGCGCATCTTCGTTCCGGCTTCCCCGGCAATGGACTGACTTTCTTCATTAATCGCGTCAGCACCCGCGTGCCATCGCCCAGCAGACTGCTATCGGTCGGATAGTGAATGTTGGTTTCCACTACCCTGGTGTCGACACGCAGGCGGCGGCCCTGAATCACCTCGTTCTTCACCGCCGCGCCACCATTCGTTCATGAATCTGTTTGACCACCTCCGGGCCCAGCGCGCGGCCCCGACGGCCCAGAGTTTTGGCGTCCGGCACTTTGGCTCCACCTGCGCGCGTGAACTCGTGGTAGACGAGATTGGCCCGGACCTCGCGTTCGACCACGGCAAAGCTCCAGTTGCGGATGTGC
>DASZLO010000192.1:0-2579 GCA_035552315.1 Bryobacteraceae bacterium | reverse complement strand
CGTACGGGAAAGACACTGCCGGGCTCTATCGCGTTCACCAATTCGATAAGTGCGAGCAGGTGGTGATCTGCAAGAACGACGTCGCGGAAAGCAAGCGATGGCATCAGGAGATGCTGTCCTATTCCGAAGAGGTGCTGAAGCGATTGAATCTTCCGTATCGCGTCATCCAATGCTGCACCGGCGACCTGGGCGTGAAGAACGCGTCGATGATGGACGTCGAGACGTGGATGCCCAGCCGGCAGAATCCGAAAGATCCCGACTCCGGCTATGGTGAAACGCACTCGGCGTCGCGCCTCTATGAGTTCCAAGCCCGCCGCCTGAACCTGCGATAAAAAGGCGCTGACGGAAAGCTGCGGTTCTGCCACACGCTGAACAACACGGTGGCCGCCAGCCCGCGGATTCTGATTCCGATCCTCGAGAATTATCAGAACGCCGACGGCAGCGTGACAGTGCCGGACGCGCTGCGACCCTATATGAACGGGCAGGAGCGAGTTTCGTAATGCCCGAGCCTCGCCCTCCCGGAATGAACAAATAATTCTGCCCGCCATATGCCCGCGCGGAACGCCCGGTATGCCCCTACATCCCGCACGATCCGCACGCCCGGCCGATCCGGCTCACCGCAAAATCGTCGGCCCCGTAATTGGCCTAACACTCTCCCTGCTGCTGGACGATTTCGAATGGCATGAATTTCCATTCGCCGTGGCGGGAGGGCTGTGTTGTGAAAGGGCCGATTGCAATTGTTTGCCTCCTGATTCTAATTTCTTCCAGCGTCGTTTTCGGAGCCGATGAGCAAACCTACGACTTTCAGCAGCATTATCTGGACGGCCAGTCGTACAACGTGCTCTTCACGCAGCAGACGCAGATCGACGTTCAGCACCTGTACCGCGGAAAGGTGCTCGATCACGTGAAAATGGTGGATGCAGTCCAGCAGAAGGGACTAATCACCGTGATCGAGACGGAGGACGGCGTTCCGATGACGCAGCGGATCGAAGTCGATAAATCCAGCGGCGAATTCTTCCAAATGACCGGTCAGCGGGCGTCGCAGGAGTATGGGAAGTTCGCCGGCAAGACCATTCGCACCGAGCGCGGCGCGTCCGGCACGCTGTACACGGTTGACGGCGAGCAGACGCCCGGAGTCACCTCGGAGCTGGCCGTCTGGCTCTCGCGCGATACTGAAATCTATCCCGACCATCCGGTGCGGATGAAGGAGAAGTGGGACTTCAGCAAGAAGTTCGGCTACATCCGCGGCTTCGATAATCAGTCCGTCGTGGCCTTCGGCATGCTGAAGTCGATCAAGACGATTCACGGCCGGCCCTTTGCCGAGGTGATCGTCAGCGCCGCGATGGAAGGCAGCTTCCACCGCCAGGAAGGACTGCGGCTGGAGATGCAACTCGAGGGGCCGGCGCTGGTCGATCTTAAGAGCGGCCGCATCGCCAGGATGGACCTCATAGGCGAAGTCCACTGCGCCGGCGCCAGCGATGTGACCTTGAAGAACGGAGGCAACGTCGAAATCGGCGCCAACGGTGGCGGCACCATCGAATTTCATCAGCTCTCGGTTGCCGCCAAACCACAACCTAAGGTGAACACTGCAGGAGCGACGTTCAAAGAGCTTCCCTGACGTCAGTCTGCGGGTTGTTGGCCGGGCTGGCGTCCAACCCGCTGTGCATTCGCGGGCCGGCGGGCTGTTTCTGAATAATTCTCGCCTCGCTTTCGAGCATCTCATCCCACCGCCGCGCCACGGAATCGACATCGAGAATCTTCTCAGCAAGCTGCAGGAAGCTCAGATAATGCCCGTGCTCGGAAGCCCACAGCGCGCGATAGAGCTTTGCCAGCTCGACGTCCTGGCAGGCTTGTCCCAAAAGCTGAAATCGCTCGCACGACCGGGCCTCGATCAACGATGAGACCATAAGCCGGTCGGCCAGCTCTTCGCTGCCGCGGCCCTTGCGGACCAATTGGTGCAGCGCGCTGGCATACGGATTGGTATGGGACTTGGTCAGCCGCCCGCCGCGACGCGCCAGTAGCCGAGATACGACAGCCAGATGGTCCACTTCATCCCGCGCCACCGCGGTCATCGCCGCCACCCAGTTCTCCGGCGGCGCCGGCTCGGGCCAGCGGTTCAGCAATTCCAGCGCATTCGATGCCGCTTTCTTCTCCAAATGCGCGTGATCGTTCAACAGCTCCAGCGGTTTGCGCAGAACATCTGATGCCCATTCAATCGGCGTGACATATCGCAATGGAAGATCCGCTTCGGCCATAACGCGATGATCGTTCAAACTCGCGCCCAAACCGCGGCGTACACGCAAGTGTAACAGATAATCTGGGTGCGCGCCCGGATTACGCTTGACCGGTCAAAGCCTTTCATGGATGGCACGACGTGGCACGAAACAAGCATAAACAAGCGTAAGCAAACCTCGCTTGTCGATCCCTCGCGCGGGTGCTAATGTCCGCTACCGTTGGACGTACTCAATTCGGAACTGAATTTCGCGCCTTTGCCCTTGCCGCCGCTGCCGCCGGCGGAGCTTTCGTTGGGGGTATATGACCACCGATTTCCCTTCACCCTGGACTACGCGCGCCCTTCA
>DASZLO010000191.1:0-3436 GCA_035552315.1 Bryobacteraceae bacterium | reverse complement strand
CACTTCCGCAAACAAGCCGATGCGACTGGTTGGGATCCTGAGCCGTGTAGTGCGAAGTAGGCTCCCGGTATTGGCCCGACGGGTGTCAATGGCACTAATGCCGCCCCTCGCGCATCCACAGGTAACCGTACGGCGGCGGTCGCACGCGCTGCCGGCCGTGCCCATCCGCGCGGTCCTCGCAGTTCTTGACCAGGTCGAACAGCACCTCCACCTTTCTCCCCAGCTCGATCGTTGTTTCCACCTCCCGCCCGCTCAGGTTATGCACCGCGATTACGCTCGACCCTTCACCACGGCAGCAGTGCGCCAGCACCGCGGGGTCGCTCGCGTCCAACCACTCGCATTTGGACGTGCCAAACTCGGGCGACCGCAGCCGCAATCTCGTCATTCGCTCCATCCAGTTCAGAAACGACGCCGGATCGCGCTGTTCCGCAGCCACGTTTGCCTTTTCATACCCGAACTCGCCGCCGCTGATTACTGGCAACACCACGCGTGATGCGGGCGAAAACCCACCGTTTTTTGCATTGGCCCACTGCATCGGCGTGCGGATCGCATCGCGTTCGTTCAAATCAAGGTTCTCCCCCATTCCGATCTCATCCCCATTGCGCAACACCGGTATTCCCGGAAGCGTCAGGACCAGGCTGTGCGCCAACTCCAACCGCCGCCGATCATTGCCGAACATCGGCGCTGTCCGACGGCGGATGCCGCGGTTATACAACTGCATCCGCGGCTCCGGGCCGAACTTGTCAAACACCTCGCGCCGCTCGTCATCGGTCAACCGCGCCAGGTCGAGCTCATCGTGGGTGCGAAGGAAATTCGCCCACTGGCAGAAGCTCGGAATCCGCGGCAGCGCGGCGTACGCCTGGCGGATGGGCTCCGCCTGCTCACGCGCCAGCGCCAGCCATAAGTGCTGGTTGACATAGAAATTGAAAATTACATGCACCCGGTCACCTTCACCGAAATACATGGGGACCTGCTCCGGCGGCAGGTTGGCCTCCGCCATGAACACGGCGTCCCCTCGTCCCCACGAGAGCACCTGACGCATTTCCACGAGGTACTCCGGACAGTCGCCGAACGCTGTACTCCCCGGCCCTTTTGTCGAGATCACGAACGGAAGTGCGTCCACCCGGAACCCACTGACGCCCAGTTGCAGCCATGTCCTGATGATCTTCCCGATCTCAGCCCGCACCTCCGGATTCGCCGTATTCAAGTCCGGCTGGTGATTGTAAAAGCGGTGATAGTAGTATTCACCCGCGCGTTCGTCGAACGTCCATGTTGTCTTCTGCACGCCTGGGAATACCATCCCCTGCTCCGTGTTGGGCGCCATTTCCTTCGACCACACGTACCAGTTCCGGTATTTCGATTGCGGATCCCGTCGCGCCGCCTGAAACCACGGATGGTCGATCGAGGTGTGGTTCACGACGAGGTCGGCGATGATCCGGATGCCGCGTTCGCGTGCTGCCTGCGAGAATTCGACGAAATCGCCAAGAGTTCCATAACGCGGATCCACAGCGTAATAGTCGCTGATGTCGTAGCCGTGGTCCCGCAACGGCGACGGAAAGAACGGCTGGAGCCATAGGCAGGTGACGTTCAGCCCCGCGAGATAATCCAGCTTTCCCGAGAGGCCGAGAAAGTCGCCGATTCCGTCTCCGTTCCCATCCGCGAACGATTGCAGATCGACGGTGTACACGATCGCGTTCTTGTGCCAAAGGCCTTCCATACGCTCCTTCTGGTCCGAAAAAGGCCGCCGGGCTGGCGGCTCCGCTCCAATATGGCGGGCTGCCGTCCACGTGCCATTGTGTGGATGGTTCCGGAATAAAACTCCAGACGTAGGAGCTTACAGCCGTCGTGCGCGCTTGACCCGGGTCGAAGCTTCTAACGGTCAGAAGCGGATGAGCAGGATCGCGCAGAATTGCGCGTCAACACCCAACCGGCGTGGCCTGGTTATGGACCGTATCCTGTAAGCAGAACAAATCACAGCTACTTATTTGCCGTTTAGGTGGTCTTGAAGGTGCCACCTCCTCCGCGGGAGGAGTACCCAATGAGAACCGTTGTAGGTGTTTTTGCTTCACGCGAAGAAGCGAATGGCGTTCTGAGAGACCTCAATGCCATTGGCATTCCACCGGACGAAGTCGCAATCGCGGAAGGTTCCGAATCCAAAGATCACGAGAAGGAATGGTCACGCCGTAATCTGTCCGCGGCCGCCGCATCCGCATTTGGATGGATGTTCGCCGGCTTCATCCCCGAGGTTGCCGAACGCGACCTTCCCGGCGCAACAGCCTTTGGCGCCACAATCGGCGCTGTCGGCGGGGCACTATCGGGACTGGCGTTCAATGCGATTCGGGTCAATAGCGTTGGCGCTACCAGCGAGCCGATCGTATCCGCTCTGGTGGGTCTGGTCATCGCAGGGGGGCTGGGCGGACTGGCGGCTGCTTATTACAATATGGGGGTCTCGCATGAACGCGTGGCTCTCGAGCACAAGGCCGAAGTCGATCATGGAGTGATCGTAGCGGCTCACGTCATCGACGAGCGCGAACCCGACGCCGTCAAAGTGATGAACGCCCACCACGCGACGAAGACTCGCGCCGATGCGGACCCGTGGCTCGCCAGCGGCTGGACCGGCGCTCATCCCACCGAAACACCGTATCCGTCGGACAGCGAATATAAAGAACACGCGGCCTGAGTGTTTCGGGAACTTTTGCCTGGGGCAGGAGCAATCGTACGCAGATGGTTCCCGCCCTTGATCTGGATACTCAACTGATGATCGGAGTCCAGCGTGATGACGCTGCGAGCTTCGGCGAGTTGCTCAACCGGAATCGGACACTGGTTCTGAATTACCTTTCGCGCATGGTGGTCAACCGGGCGGTGGCGGAAGAACTGGCGCAGGACGTATTCGTGCGGATTTACCGTTCGCGGCAAACGTACGAGCCTTCGGCGAAATTCTCGACGTGGCTCTATCGAATCATGACGAACGTCGCACTGAATTACTTCCGGGACGCGAATCGGACGCGGCGCGAGATTTCACTCGACGTGCCGGACACCGTTCAGGTTCGAAGGGAAGCGCAGGATCGTTCGCCGCTCGTGGAAGATCGGCTCCTCCGTGAAGTCGCAGCCCGGCGCGTGAGGCAGGCTATCCGGGCGCTGCCGCCCAAACAGCGCGCAGCGGTAATCATGCACAAATACGAAGAGCTGGATTACGCGCGGATTGCGAATGTGCTCGGTTGCAGTCCATCAGCTGTTAAGGCCCTGATGTTCCGCGCGTACGAAACTCTCCGGCTTCGGCTGCGCGGCATTGTGATTTAGCCTGCATTTCTCATCGAATAAACCGGCTGAGGGCGTCATTACCCGCAAGTTACAGATAACATTGGGGTCATGCGCGTGGGCGATGCCGGGGTGTGAAAAACAGTCTGTAGTGGGCGCAGGTTCAGGAATCAGTCGG
>DASZLO010000190.1:0-5740 GCA_035552315.1 Bryobacteraceae bacterium | reverse complement strand
GCCGATACTGTTCCGGTAGCTTGACCCAGTCCGAAGAACAGCTCTTTGCTGTGCTGGGACAGAAAGCCCGATCCGGCCTGCAGATATCTGGTTTGCCGTCCGGCATTCGTTTCAATCGTCACCCTCGCCCCGATGGCGTCGCGATTGCTCTTGGTTCCACGCAGTCGAAAGGCGATCGCGGGCGGCAGGTCAGGAATGATGTTGCGTATCAGGCGAAGCTGTGGCGCATTGCGGTTCTTGAGCAGCATCTCCAGGCGGCCGTCGCCGTCCAGGTCGGCGAGCGCGAAGGTCCTGCTGTCCTGTTCGAAGTCGAGCCCGAGCGCGCCCGAGACGTCGGCAAACGTTCCGTCGTGATTGTTTGCGTAAACAACGTTGCGCTCGTAACCGCTCCACGAGTACCCGCTGCGGATCAGTTCGTTGATGGCGTTCCAGCCTTGTTCATACTCGGCTGAGGATGCCGGAACGTTGGGGGAGTTCGCCACCACCTGACGCCAGAAGAAACTGTTCAGGTCTTCGCGAAGAGGGCCGGAAATCATGCCGTTCGTGACATAGAGGTCGGCGAACCCGTCGTGATCGAAGTCCCATACGTCGCTCGACCACGACCAGCGGCCCATGCCGGTCCCTGCGTGTTGTGTCTGGTTGCCGAAGGTCCGATTGCCTTGATTTTGGAACAGCGAGTTTCCCATCGCGTGTTTGCGATAAAGTGCCTGGACTTTAGAAGGAGCTTGCTTCTGGAAATCTGGGTCGTTCGTAATGCGTTCGCCCGCGGCCGTCCACATGTTCGCGACGTAGAGATCCTGCGCTCCATCGTTGTCGTAGTCGAGCCAGCAGACGCTCATGCCGGCGCCGGTGTCTTCCACGCCGGCCTCGGCGGCGATGTCAGTGAACGTCCCGTCACCGTTGCTGCGGTAGAGGTTCTTGCGCCCGAAGTCGTTCACAACGTATAGGTCGGGCCAGCCGTCGCCGTTCGAATCGCCCCAGGCGCAGCAGAAGCTGTAGCGCGTGTTGTTCTTGTTGAGCCCGCTCTCGACCGTGACGTCGCGGAACGTGCCGTCGCCGCGGTTGTGCATCAGGAAGTTAGGTGGACCGTTTTCGGCCGCGAAGTACGGCGTCGGATATCGATATTGATCGGCGCCCTGATAAAAGGTGTACAGGCAGAAGTAGAGGTCGAGGCGGCCGTCGCGGTCGTAATCGGCCGCCGCCGCTCCGGTAAAGGTCCCTTGCGGCGGAGTGGCGAACTGGAATGCGCCATCTTTCCGATGGAATTTGCCGTGACCGTCGTTGAGGAACAGCAGCGGACCGCTGGCTCGAACCACGACCAGGTCCTGGCGTCCGTTGTTGCTGAAATCCGCGAACAGCGCGCAGGCTGTATTGTCGAGAAGTCCGAGGCCGGAGCTTTCCGTGACATCCTCGAACGTGCCATCGCCCCGATTGCGATAAAGCCGGTTCGGAAGTCCCGCGGGTTGGCAGACGTAAATGCTGTCTCGGCCTGTGCCGTCAATGTCGCCGACCGACACTCCGCTGTGGCCGTAGATATCGGTGCCGCAGGCACTGTCTAGAATGTTGCGCCAGTGATCGACGCCCCGCAGCATCTGGGAACGAAAGGATGGGCAGTCGGAAAACGCCCGATCGGTAGTCTCGGCAAACAAGGGGCGCAAACTGCGGCTACGAGTTTCTCCGTGCAGGTCCCAGCGGCTGACCCTGTAGCTTCCGTCGGAGATGGCCTTCCAGTCGAGGGTCCATTCGCCAACGCGAGCTTCGCGGTGGAACGTGTGCCCAGTTCCGACGAGCTCGTAGCGGACCTGCGTCCTGATGCCGGTTGACGTGGTCTCGATCCGGGTCATCTGAAACTCGGTCGCAAAAAACTTTGTGAAAGGAGAGAGCGATGACTCGAGATCGGCCGCGAAGGCCTCGCGATTCAGCGAGGCGGTCGCGAAACGGCAAAGCCGGATTTCGAGTAAGTTTGAGGATGGACGCAGCGGATGCGTCTCGGCGGCCTGCCAACTGGACCCGCGAAAGCTCTCGTCCAGGGCGGCTGTAATGGGTTCTGTCGAAACGGGAGAGCCGAGAAGCCCCGCCGACCAGTCATTGAGAACGGCGGCGATCTTGTCGTGAGTGGTCTCCGATAGGAACCCGTCCGCTCCGGGCTTGATCTGAAGGAGCGCCGCATCGAGAGGCGTCCTCTCGCGGTAGTGGGGGTGAAAATGGAACTCCGGTTGTGAAAGCGCCGGCTCGGCGCAGGAGAGGTCGTATGGAACCAGAAGCGCTCCGGCGATTTCGCAGCATCGGATCAAAAATCCGCGCCTTTGAAGATCGTCGAAACGGCCGTCCTTCACAGTTGAAGGTATAACTTTAGCATTGCAGTCGGAAGCTCTGGACGAACTGCTCAAACAGCGGCTCGAAGCGGCCAATCTGGTCTTTGCGGCACTCCAGTTCCAGGCGGTACAGCATCTTCCCGCTGCTGGCGAGCACAATCTCGTCAATCCATTCGGTCTTATCGAGCGGGTCGGAGTAGGAATCTTTGGTGAACAGGGCGGTGCTGCCCAAGAGCGGCATCTCGCGCTGATCCAGGACCTTCAGGTTTCTGGCGCGTTCGAACCTTTTGAGGCCCTCCAGATGGGTACGAAGATAATCGACCGTCTGAATGCCGCTAAAGGCGCTGATATCCATTTCGCCGGCCGGGCGGCTGTACTTCTTCAGTCCGGTCTCGAAGTACATGCCCGCCCCGTCGAAAGCTTCGCCCCGAAGCCAGCGTGACGGGTAGCTGACGCAGTAGCCGATATCGTCGTTCGAGTACCGCTTCCAGGAGGAATCAAGACGGTGGGTGGACGGGACTTTGCCGCCCCATGCGTAGACAAGTGTCAACGAGCCCAGGAGGAGAACGAGGCTGCGGAACATGGGAATTCCAGAATCATATCCTGTTTCACTAGAACTTTCCCGGGTTTTTCTGAGGCCCTTGCCAGGAGATTCACCGGGGCGGCGGGCAACTTCCTTGTTCGAGGTACAAACATGATGGATGATCGCCGCAGGCAGATTCTGACCGCTCTGGCTCAAATGGACAAGCAGTTCGGGAAAGGCGCCGTGCTGATGCTCGGATCGCGAGCGGCGCTGCCCGTCGAGACGATTACGACCGGTTCGATCGCGATCGACAACGCGCTTGGAGCCGGCGGCCTGCCTCGCGGGCGTGTCATCGAAGTGTTTGGCCCGGAATCGTCGGGTAAGACGACGCTGGCGCTGCACGTGATCGCGGAAGTTCAGAAGATGGGCGGCGCGGCCGCCTTTATAGATGCTGAACACGCCCTGGACCCCACGTACGCGAAGAACCTGGGCGTCGATACCGAGAACCTGATTGTTTCTCAGCCCGATTATGGCGAACAGGCGCTCGAAATCGCGCAGGCGCTCGTGCAGTCGCAGGCGGTCGACGTGATTGTGGTGGATTCCGTGGCAGCGTTGACACCCAAGGCAGAGATAGAAGGCGAAATGGGCGACAGCCACATGGGACTACAGGCGCGCATGATGTCGCAGGCGCTGCGGAAGCTGACTGCCTCGGTGTCGAAGGCAAATACCTGCCTCATCTTCATCAACCAGCTTCGCGAGAAGATCGGCGTGATGTTCGGCAACCCCGAAACCACGACCGGCGGCCGGGCGCTGAAGTTTTACGCTTCGGTGCGGATTGAAATTCGCCGCACCACCGCGCTCAAAGACGGCGAAGTGGTGATCGGGAACCGCACGAAGGTGAAGATTGTCAAAAACAAGATCGCCGCGCCGTTTCGCGAAGTCGAAGTGGACATCCTCTATGGAAAAGGTATTTCGCGAGAGAGTGACGTGCTCGATCTGGGCGTCCAACAGGCGCTGATTGAAAAGAGCGGCTCCTGGTACAGCTATAAGGGCGAGCGCATCGGACAGGGCCGCGATAATGCGCGCCAAACCCTGATCGACCGGCCGGAAATGCGGCAGACCATCGAGACGGACTTGCGCAAGGCGCTGGGCATCGATGGCGCCGGAGTCGAGTCGCGCAAGTCGGCGTAGCTTAAAAATCCAACTTCTCGATCGCGTCGCGAAGCTGGCGATTGGATTCGGACTGCTGGACGGTCAGAGTGCGCAACTGATCGTTCAGCTTCGCGATCTGGCCCTCATTGTCCGAGAGCTGGCCGGAATAGTGGCGCACTTGTTCTTCCTGTCCTTTTACCCGGTTGAGACTGTCGATGTTCTGGCGCAGCCGGGTTTGATCGGCTGTCAGATCGCTGGCTTGATTTTTGGTGTCGCTGAGCGAAGCTTCTCCGTCAGCGATTTTCCGTTTCAGCTCGGCGATGCCTTTGAGCTGCGAACGCGCGCTTTCGGGCAGCTGCTTGTTTTCCACAATCGTGATGAGATCGTCCGGCGTGTAACTGAGGACGGCCTGCGCGCTGAAGGTGGTTTGCTCCTGCTCGACCTTTAGCGTTTCGGGGCTGTTTGCGGCCAGTTTCACTTCGAAGCGATACGCCGTGGCGGTTCGTTCGATCGGCTTCGGCGAGAGGATCGTGTACTGCTGAACTCCGTCCTCCTGGATGATCAGAGTCTTGGCCTTTTGATCGACATTGTTGATGTTGTAGGTCCGGGTCTGGTGCTGTGCGTACCGGATATTCAGCACCCCGTTCTTGGCATGGATTTCGCGGACTCGCTGGTCACTGCTATCGAACGCGTCCGTGATGCGGGTCCCATAATCGACCGCGTAGCCAATCAGGCGTTTGTCGCCGGTCTTTAATGTTTCAAACAGCGCCTCGCCAGCATACGCGCCGCCGTCATACACCGTGATGGGACCGCCGTCCAGCGTCTTATTCGTTTTGTTCGTGAGTTCCGCCGCATTGACCGGGTGTTCACCGTCGTTGCTGGTGTAAATCAGGAGCTTCCGCGCTTGCACCTTGTCCTGCAGAAAGGGCAGCATGGCGGATTGATTTTTCTTGATGGTGACCGGGTTGGCGAAATTGTATTCAAAAAGCTCGCCGAGAGCTGCTCCCGTTGCTCCAACGACGCTGCTGAGCTGCGGCTGAACTTCCAGCTCCATGCGCTCCTGCAGCGCCATACCGGCGTCCGGAGCTGTCTTGCGGGAGAACGCCATGGGAGGCGGCGCGACCTCGCCGGTGACTCCGCCGAGGACACCGCCAACGGCGCCAGTGCCTACACTGCCGTTGTAAACAACCGGGCCGGCGGCGCGATCTTCGGGCAACTCCGCGACCTGGCGCTTGCCGTAGCGGGGCGTGTCGAGCAGGCTGATGAACGAGATCGGACGGCCGGACACGACGGCGAGACGGACGTTGTTCCAGTCTTCGTCGGTGGTGTTGTCCACGATGGCCCACCCTTCGAGCGTCGAATCGGCGTCGTTCATACTCAGCCGATAAGAGGATTTCCAGATGGCCGTGGGCGTAATATAATTTGCCCGCAGATGCCGTGCATCTTTGCCCTGAGCTTCAATGTAAACGCTTCTTTTGTCGCGTGAGCGATTCTGGCTCAGGGTGGTCAGGTACTGCTTGAGCTGGTCTTCGAGATGAGAATCCAGTAACCGCATCGACGTGACGGCTGCCAGATCGTAGTTGGCCATATCGCCCGATTCGAGGAGCAGCGTCACCTGTTCTCGAAGGCTGCGCTTGTCATTGTCGGACCCGGTTTGCAGCGCCCGCGATCCGATGATGGATCCTGTCACAGTTCGGTCAGAGAGCTTCAGTTCGAGGCGTGAGCCTTTCAGCCGATCCAGAAATGTACT
>DASZLO010000189.1:0-9819 GCA_035552315.1 Bryobacteraceae bacterium | reverse complement strand
AGGAACCTGCGACGATCGTGCCATTCTCTCGCTGCAAAAGGTAGGTGCTGCCGCAGCGCAGGATGGCCGGCAATAAACCCGGCGCGGCTTCATACGAGATCAAATGCCCGCGCACGGGCGAAACCGCGGGAAGGTGGAAAGGAGCAGCCAGCGCGGAACTCCACGCGCCAGCCGCCACCAGGACGCTGTCGTCTGTGTACGTCGCCCGGGCGGTGCGTACACCGTCTGCGAAGACTTCAACGACGGGCTCCCGCTCGTGAAAGATGACCCCATTTGCGGAACAGGCGACGCGTAAAGCAGCGACCATATCCCGGGGATTGACCAGCGCGTCATCGGGGTAAAATCGCGCCGCGGCCGCCGAAGCCCAACGCGCGGGCTCCGAGCGGATCCCGAGAGCCGACTGGCACACGGCGCGTTTTTCGAGCTCGCCGGCTTCATGATCGTCGCGCGCAATCTCGAACGCACCGCACTCGCGGTAGTCAATCGGCTGACCCGTTTCCCGGCGCAGTTCATCCACAAATTCCGGATAGAGCGCGAGGCTTGTGAGCGCCAGCGGCGCCAGCGGAGACGCATGCGCGAACTCGCCTCCCGGCGCGAGCATTCCGGCGCCGGCCCAGCTTGCCTCGCCCCCGGCGCTTCCGGCATCGAAAATTGTTACCCGAATTTTGCGGAGTGCGAGACGCCACGCACACGAGAGCCCGATAATTCCGGCGCCTACCACAATCATTGGTTTCATGGCCATCATAACGTTGCGCTCACGGATGTCTTTTATTTCTGATTTATGCAAGACTTGGTTATTGGCGAGTGTGTCGCGCGACGTTGAATGACTAAGAAGCCTGGATTTGTCCGGAGATCTTCAGCCGTAAACGTACTCGCTCTCTTCACAGTCACCGGAAGTCTCTCTTTCCTGCCGGCATCGACGGAGTGGCGGGTTACCGGTCCCTACGGCGGAGATGCCGAGCTGGTTCGTGTCGTCCCCAAAACCCCCGGCCTGGTGATTGCCGGCGCGCACAACGGATTACTGTTCACGTCTTCCAATGGCGGCGCTTCCTGGACGAACGTCCCGTTCGCAGGGCAGCTCACCGGAGTTTTGCATGCGCTCGAAGTCGATCCGCGCTCGACGGGCACGTGGTACGCGGGCATGGAGGGCGACCACCCGTGGACTTCCGGCGTATACAAGACTATCGATGCCGGGCACACCTGGAAGCTGCTGCCGGGCACCAGCGGAAAAGCCGTGTGGTCTCTGGCATTGTGGCCGGCCGACCCGGATGTGATCGCCGCGGGAACGGGGGACGGCGTGTATCGCAGTCTCGACGCGGGCGGCGCATGGACACAGATCTCGCAGCCGGGCAATGAAGAGCTGCGCCCTGTCGTTTCGCTGGCTTTCGATCCGGCGCACAGCGAGGTTCTCTACGCCGGCACGACGCATCTGCCCTGGCGCACCACCGATGGCGGAAAATCCTGGGAATCGATTCACAGCGGAATGATCGACGACTCCGATGTCTTCAGCATTCAGGTCGACGCGCATCAGCCGGAGTCGGTCTATGCGAGCGCCTGCAGCGGTCTTTATCAAAGCTCCGACAAAGCAGGCCACTGGACGAAGCTGGCCACTCCCAAAGGCGCTTTTCGCACCTGGTTTGTCGCGCTCGACCCGCACAAAAAGGGTTCGGTCTTCGCCGGTACCACCGCGGGCCTGCTGCACTCCGAAGACGGCGGAAAGATCTGGCGCACGGTAACGACCGAGGCGGTCCGGTCGGTGGCCTTCGATGCCGCGACCCCGGGGCGGCTCTTCTTCGCATCGACAACTGCCGGCCTGATGGTGAGCACGGACGGCGGGCGCACTTTACACGAATCGAATTTCGGTTTTACCAACCGCAGTTTCACCGTAATGACCGGAGCCCATGGCCTGCTCTATGCCAGCAGCGTATTCGAGGCGGGCTCAAACGGTGTGTATCGCACCGACAATCTCGGCCTGCGGTGGCAGCGTGGTGGGACGGAAACCCAGGGGCGGGATATTCGTTTTTTGACGGCCGCTCCGGACCAGCCTGCGACTGTGTATGCAGCCAGTTTTCACGGGCTCATGAAATCGGCCGATGGCGGCAAGACATGGACGGAAAAGCAAACTCCTCCGCCGGGAGGCCGCGTTACGGCATTATTGGCTTTGGAGCATCAAACGCTGCTGGCGGCCACCGCGGACGGAGTCTACCGCAGCACCAACGGCGGAAACTGGGCGCCGGGCGGAATCGGAGCCAACGTCATTTCCATGACGCCGACGGGCGATGGTATGGTGGCTGCCTTGAGTCCGCACGAAGGTTTTGTCAGCGGCGACACGGGGATTCGGTGGAGGACGTGCGGGCAGCCGTCTGCGGACGCGATCTGGTACGGGCTGGTGTTCGATCATGGCTCATCGCAGAGTTCCTCGCAGACGGCGCTGGCGGCGACGTCCGCGGGTTTATTCCGCTCCGTGAATGCCTGCCAAACCTGGACACGGGTCATGGGCGGGCTCTCGGCAGCCACGGTGAGCGTTGTTTTGTTCCATCCGGCGCGCGCGGGGGAGGCTTACGCGTCACAGGATGGACGGATCTTTCGTTCGTCGGATGGCGGCATGAACTGGGCCGCGCTCGACGATCCGGATGATGACAAAACCTGGCCATCGGCTTTATTGGTCCTGCCGGAGGCCCCGGATCATTTATTTGCACTTTTACCCAGACGCGGTGTTGCCTTGCGCCGGGTGGATTAAACCGATTTATGCCGAAAGTGGTAGAAGTCACACAATCGCGATAGTTTAAAGGACAATGGGTTTGATAGTTGGGGCACAATAAGGGTTGATCTCGCACCAGGGCGGTACCGCAGTTTCAATTTTTGAGGAGGTAGTGAGTTGATGAAGATTAGGTCCGATTTCTATCGGCCGCGATGGAGCGCTCTGTTTGCGGTAACTGCGCTGCTCGCCACCGCCGGCATGGCGCCGGCCCAGGTGAGGAACGAGGAAGGCGTTTACAACACGTGGGATCTCGGCGAGTTTTTCGGCACACAGTGGTTTCAAGAATTCCAGGGGAAAGCGGCCAGGACTTATGAGCTTCTGCCGAGGCCCATTTTCGGCGTCCGGTCAACTCAGAACGTCGGCCGCTATGGTGGGCTCGAGGAAAGCTTTGGAGTCGGCTTCAATCGCCTGGCGCTTCTTCCGACAGGAAACAGCACTTACGCCAGCGTGGGCGGACGCGATTATCAATTCTCGATCTCCGGCATGGCTTATTTGACGCCACGCGATGCCCGATATCGCCCCTACATTCTGGTTGGCCCGGCGATGGTCGTCTACGCCGCGACTGGTCATATCGACCAACCCGCCACCGGTCCGCCGCTTACCTTCGGCGGCAGCCTGCGCACCAAGATCGAGCCCGGCTTCAACATCGGCACCGGTGTGAAGCTGCCGCTGACCCGCCACTGGGGCACGCGCATCGACGTCCGTTATCTGTGGACGCCCGATCCGAACTATGGACTTCCGAACGCGCCGAGTGGTCCCGGCGCCGCTTATATCAAGCCGCATCATGGCGAGAACGGAATCCAGTTCACGGCCGAGCTGGCAACTCTGTTTGGCTTGCATGAACCGGCTCCGCCGGTCGCACCGCCACCTCCGCCACCTCCGCCGCCCCCGCCGCCTCCGGCGTTGACGGTCTCGGGCATTACGGGTGGGCGCGATTCGTGCCCAGGTGACAACGTCCGCCTCCAGGTTACCGCGAGCGGCGGCGTGCCGGGCCAGACCATCAGCTATCAGTGGTTCGTTGATAATCAGCCTGCGCCGGGCGGCACGGGCCCCGCATTCAATTTGCCGACGGCGAATGGAGCGGGCACCAAGGCTGTTCGTGTGACCGCGACGCAGGGCAGTCTGACCGCGACATCAGCCACAACCAACGTCCTCGTCCGGCCGCTGACGCCGCCGACGATTCGTTTTACGGTTTCGCCGACGACCATCAACTATGGCGACCGGCTGCCGTTGAACGCGACGGCGACCGGCTCCGACTGCGGCGGCCCGGCGACAGTGCGCTACACGGCAAGCGAAGGCACGATTACCGGGACGACGTTCGATTCGACCGGCGTGAGCTTCGATCAGAGCAATCGCCTGCGGCAGCAGTCGAAGACGATCCGTCTGACAGCTACAGCGACCGATACGAAGAACCAGACGGCCAGCGCTACCGCCGACGTCACCGTCAATCTGAAGCCGAACGCGTCGCGGCAGGATATCGTGTTCCCGAACCGCAGTTCGCGCGTGAACAACGCGGCCAAGCGTTACCTCATCGAAACGCTGACGCCGCAGTTACGCGCCGATCCGAACTCGACCGTCATCCTCGTCGGCCATCGCGACATGAGCGAGACGGGCCGGGCGGCGGCGACCCTCGATACGCAGCGCGTGCTGAATGCGGCTGCCGTGATCAGCGCCGGCAAGGGCGTCTGCCCGTCGCTCGATCTGAGCCGCGTGCAGGTGGCTTATGCCGGGACGGATCAGACAACTCCGCCGATGCCGTTCGGCGACGCGTCCGTGAAGGAACGCTCGGGCCAGGCGGCAACGGATCAACGCTCGCAGTTCCGGCGCGTCGAAGTATGGTTCGTGCCGGGTGGCGCGGACCCGCCGTCGATTCCCGGCCTGATGCCGGCGCCCGCGAAGGACATACAAGCCAAGGGTTGCCCACGGTAAGGGTAATCGGGCTTCGCTGAACTCATCCCCTCGCTGCTCTTAAATGCGGCGAGGGGATTTTGTTCCATGTACTGCTCGTCGTCGCGACGACACCACCTGACGGCGATGTGCCGCGAAGAGTGGTTTAGAATCAAAGAAGTCTTCGATTGTCGGGGCGTAGCGCAGCCTGGTAGCGCACCTGCCTTGGGCGCAGGGGGTCGGGCGTTCGAATCGCCCCGCCCCGACCAATAGAATCAGATAGATACAGCCGCTTCCGGAGGAGTCCGGAATCGGCTGTAGTCATTTTTGTAGCTGTGAATTCCTCGCAGACCAAAATCGGAGGCGAACTGGCACGGATCGCTGGCTTGGAGTGCAAAAGATCCCGGGTTCAACTCCCGGCAGCCCGACCAGAATTTTCAATCAGATGCGGGAGATTGCCACGGCTCCCGCATAGCTGCTGGATGATTCTGTAGATGCTTTTTTCCAGAGGTCTCCCAGCAATAGCCAGATTCGAGAGATTCCAGCGAGGTTGTCCCCGGTTCGTGTCGGCGGGAGAGCTCGCGATCCCGAACAGACGGTTCGTATCCCTCGGCACGTGCCGTTTTTTAGCACGAGCCGCGACGCCATAAAGTACGAGCGACTCAAGACCGGTTTGGCCTTGTACAGGCTCGTGTTTGGTCAGATCAACCAGGAAGATCTGCTCGATACCTTGCAGCAGCAGGCCTTAGGTCTCGACGCTGACGCCAAAGATGCGAAGCTCAGACGCTTGGCGAGTTACATGCTAAATCTCTCGCCGATCAGGCATGAATCAGCGTAATAGCCTGTCCGGGCGAGCGTCCTCCTCAACGGTGTCGGACTAGTCAGGTTTTGCCGCGCCGCCTCGGATCAGGCGCTTAGCCGGCGGGAGAAATCAGGAAAGATCAGACGAATCGCTCGGGGTTTATACGATATTTCCGAAGACACCGCACTACTCGGGTGAGTTTCGCCGGACCCCATCGCGTTGGACTCCCCTATTGAATGCATCCAAAGTTCTTTCCACGAAGGGTGTCGCCTCTGCGTAGGTTGCGGAACTTCGAACCATGTCGATAACGAGACGCTCGCGATTACCTTCCTCCGACAGGATGGATAGGACTTGATGTAGTATCCGGGCATCACATATTGCCGCGATATCGCGACCGAGAAGTTCCGCGCCCGCCAACCGCATGTCGAATCCCGCAGCTTCCAACAAATCCAACTCCGTGTCGTACAAGCGATCTGTGTTCCCTGCGTCGGCGTAGGTAGTCAGTAACCGGTACAGGTCGGCGGCATCCTTATTGCTTTCCCGGCCTCGGTCCACCCATGCGGCCAGCTTGAGCAAAGTCAGCCCGGCTACCGATGCCACATGCACCGTCAGATCTTCCTCTATCTCAATTAGCACCGAGGACGTCAAAGCCTCTTCGAACCCCGCCACGTTCATGACGATATCCCGGCTGGGGGGCCAGGCGATGGTCCCATTGGCGGACGCGACTCCGCGGAATGGAATGAGATCGACCGGAATGGAGATGCCTTCATTCGGATCAGCGAAGGTTAGTCGCTGTTGTGCCCGCGATGCCGAGAAATCGTTGGCCGCGAGCAGTCGCTCCCTCAGAAGTTCGAACTGCGCCCAGCTCTCAACGGCGATTCCGAAGTCGATATCGCGAGTGGCACGTCCCGGTCGCAACCCATGAACATTCACCAGAATGAGGTCGCGCGCCGTCGCGCCTGCGAGGAAGTATTCGCACCTGGATGACCGCGCAATTGGGTCGAGCGCACGCAATACCCGCACCACGGACAGATCGATGGCACTATTCAGTGGTGTCGAAGGCTGGCTCGATTCGTTGCTCATAAATCATCCGGGCGGCTTCTGCATTGCGGCCATCATTTGTTGCCAGAAGGTCGGCATAGGCCAGGATCGGAGGAACAACATCGGGAGCGTCATTCTTGTCCGCCTGGGCCGCAGGAAATTTCCAGAACTTCTCCAGTATCTCAACGTTGCCTGCCGGCTCGGCCCGCATCCGGCCCGCCGCGACCAGCTTTGCGATGGGCTCACCTGTATAGATAGTGAAATGCGCGGGTTTGAGATAGCGCGTTAGTTTCTCGGCCGCAGGTTCACCACCCCAATACGCGTTGAGCGGTGCAAGGGCGGTGTGCTGAAGCCGCTCGGGATCAGCGCGGAATCGCCCCAGAGTGAGCTTTGGGCGTAACGTGATGGGATAGTGGGTCACCCACTCTTCGAGCATCCGTTTCGGGTCAAGCAGTTTGCGCAAGTGGGGGTGCGTTTCGAGATTGAAGAAGCCGCGGGCTTGGAGATCCTTCATGTCGGCGCCCACTGTTCCGAGCGCCACTCCGGCGGCGGTCGCGATATTGCGGTAGTTATCATCAAGCAGCCCGGGACGACACAGCAAAGCGAAGGTCAGCTTCAGCCCGGCAGGATTTAAAGCGCGGAAGTTACCTTGCCGGGGTTCGACGGGGCGGGCCTGACCCACGACGTAGACGAGCAAGCCCGCGGCTTCAAGATACGCATTTCCGGCGGTGTCGATGAACGGCAAGCGGAGTTGACGGCAATGTTCCGCAACTTCGCGCGTAATATACGGTGCAACCAGCAACGGCGGATCGTGCAGGGCCTGGCCCTGAGCTTTTAGCATCGCCGGTGTCGCAAAACGGTCGACTGTCTTAACCTCGGCCCCGAAACGGTGCTTGTATCGGTCCGTTTCGACCTCGATGATCGCGTCGGCTGCGCCGTGCCGGCCAATCGTCACCGGATGAACACGGGCGTTTATCCCCGCGGTCCTCCCCAGCGCGGCCATAGCGGTATCGAGGATTCGTTCTTGTTGGGTCGTCATGGCAACGTCCGGCGTTCAATATTTCATATTGTACACGTTACGTGAACATATCAGAACGGCGAACAGCGCTCCTCGGGGTAGCCACTTTCCGGCACGGCGAAACGGCCATACATAATGGAGGGCGATGAAGGACTTCGAGAGTCTTTCGGAGAAGCTGGCCGCGCGTCACCAACGAATGTGATTTACTCCGCGAGGAAAACTCGCGATTGCGCGAACTCCTGAAGAACCAGCAGACACCGAGGACTGAAGGGCTCCTACCCGATTGCAAACCTGGGCCAGCAACCAGCGACCAAATCGCGGCCGCCGATTGCGGACCTACGAAGGCTGCCGTCGCGGTTCCGGCCCAAGCCGCACCCGAACTATCGACTGCGGAAAAGATATCGCTCTTTCGCGCGCTTTTTCGCGGGCGCGAGGATGTTTTCGCTGTCAGATGGGAGTCTGGCGAAAAAGCCGGCTACTCTCCGGCTAGTATTCACGACTGGAACGCTCTGCGCGGAGTTTCAAAATCCGAGTGGAAGAAGCGGGATAAGGCAACGAGACAACTTCTGCCGCTGACCGATCAGGCCATTCACGATCATCTTTCCGGCAAGACCACGATCGGCGTCTATCCTTTGCTGCCCAACGAAACCTGCTGGTTCCTCGCGGCGGACTTCGATCAGAAGGCTTGGAAAGATGACGCCTCTTCATTCGTCGATTCGTGTCGCGAATGGAATGTTCCATCGGCACTGGAGCGATCCCGTTCGGGAAAGGGCGCGCACGTTTGGGTGTTCTTCGCTGCTCCGGTCACGGCGACTTTCGCGAGGCGGTTGGGGGGCGGCACTGCTCACAAGGACCATGGAGCGCCGTCACCAACTGGGTCTTGGCTCATACGATCGTTTGTTTCCCAATCAGGACACGATGCCGCAAGGCGGGTTCGGAAATCTAATCGCGCTGCCTTTACAGAAAATCCCGCGCAAGTCCGGCTACAGTGTTTTCCTTGACGATTCGATCGAACCGATCCGCGACCAGTGGCGTTATCTGGCGAGCATCCCCAGGATGGAACCGTTGGCGGTCGAACGAATCGTTCGCGGCGTCGAGAAAACCGGAAACGTGGTCGGCGTGCGGATGAGTCTGGTCGATGAAGATTCTCTCGAAGACCCATGGCTGCTGCCGCCATCGCGGCGGACGCCAGAGAAACCAATTCCCGGTCCGCTTCCGGCAACGGTTCGGATTGTTCACGGCAACCTCCTGTTCGTCGACAAGACCGGACTGCCGGAGGCGATGCTGAATCGCCTCACCAGGCTCGCCGCTTTCCAGAATCCCGAATTCTACAAGGCTCAGGCAATGCGCCTGCCGACCTATGACAAGCCGCGAGTTATTTGCTGCGTCGAAGAATTTCCTCAATTTCTGGCACTGCCGCGGGGCCTTCTTGACGAGGTCCTGCTGTTGCTGAAACAACACCAGATCAAGCCGGACCTTCAGGACGAACGCTACGCCGGGAAGGCGATTGATGTTAAATTCGCTGGGAACCTCCGCGACCATCAGCCGGATGCGGTTGCGAAGATTCTGAAGCATGCCGAGGGCATATTGTGCGCCGGAACTGCTTTCGGCAAGACCGTTGCGGCGGCATATCTGATCGTGGCGCGAAAGACAAATACTCTGGTTCTCGTGCATCGGGCCCAGTTGCTCGACCAGTGGCGCGAACGCCTGGCCGCATTTCTCGATATCCCCATCGATCAAATCGGACAGGTCAGTGGAGGAAAATCCCAGCGAACGGGAAACGTCGATGTCGCCCTTATACAGAGCCTCCATCGCAAGGGCGTGACAAAGGACCCGGTGGCCGAGTACGTCCATATCGTAGTTGACGAATGCCACCACCTCTCGGCCGTCACATTTGAACAGGTGATGAGACAGGTGAAGGCGAAATATGTCCTGGGACTCACGGCCACGCCCATTCGCAAAGACGGACATCATCCGATCATTTATATGCAGTGTGGCCCCATTCGATTCAACCTGCCTGTTCGGTCTCAGGTTGATTCGAGTCCATTCGAGCACCGCGTGAAACCACGAACGACCGGTGTCAGATGGTCCCGGGAGGAAGCGCCAACTATTCAGGAACTGTACGGAGTTATTGCCGTCGATGCCGAACGAAACTCACAAATCGTCCTGGTGTCAGCGCCGGTGCAATAATCCCCAAAAAGCCGGTTGAAAAATCCCCAGCCCCTCAAGCGGGTGGTGTTAATCCCTTCTCTGGAGCCCAGAGGAGGGCGAACACCTGTTCAGGGGGAAAGACGTGGACGAAATCAACGA
>DASZLO010000188.1:0-17924 GCA_035552315.1 Bryobacteraceae bacterium | reverse complement strand
TTCTATAGGTTTACGAAGTTGCGTACGATCGCCAGCCCCAGCGGCCCGGACTTTTCCGGATGGCACTGCACCCCGAAAGTATTGCCGGAATCAAGCACAGCCGTGTAGGGCGTTGTGTACGTGCAGGTCGCGGCCGTTTGTTCCACTACCGGGGCGTAATAGCTGTGCGCGAAATAAACGTATGGGTGTTCAGGCAGCCCCGCCAGCAGTCTCGACGGCTTGGCGGAATCGAGACTGTTCCATCCCATATGCGGAACCCTGGCCGAAATATTAAAGCGCGTGACCTTGCCCTGAAAAATGCCGAGGCCGCGTTGTTCGGGGGCTTCCTCGCTGGATTCGAAAAGTCCCTGCAGCCCCAGGCAAATCCCCAGGAACGGCACCTGTTCCTTGATCCGCGCTACGAAAGCGCTGCGCACTTCCATCTCGTCCAGCGCGCGCAGCATCTGACCGAAGTGGCCCACTCCCGGCAGAATGATTTTCGTCGCGCGTTCGATCCCGGCGGCATCGCGCACCAGTTCGTACGGAGCGCCGATTTCGTCCAGCGTATTCTGCACCGAACGCAGATTGCCTGCGCCGTAATCGAAGATCGTAATCACAGCAGACCCTTGGTTGAGGGCAACTGATCTTTAAGGCGCTGGTCGGTAGAACAGGCGTATCGCATGGCGCGCGCCCAGCACTTGAAGATGGCTTCGATTTTGTGATGGTTAGATCGGCCGTACAAAACCTTCGCGTGAAGGTTTGCGCCGGCATGGTGAACGAAGCCGTCGAAGAAGTCGGTCATCAGCTCGGTCTGAAGATCGCCCACCAGCCTGACTTTGACAAGATCTTTGTAAACCAGAGCCGGCCGCCCCCCCAGGTCCACCGCGACCACCGCCAGCGTTTCATCCATCGGCAGCACAAAGTATCCGGCCCGGTTAATTCCTTTTCTGTCGCCCAAGGCCTTCGAAAAGAGCTGGCCGATCACAATGCCGACATCTTCCACCGTGTGGTGCTGGTCCACATCCAGGTCGCCCGCGGCTTTCAATTTCAGATCGAAGCCGCCATGCTTCGTGAACAGCTCCAGCATGTGATCGAAGAAGCGAATGCCGGTCGAGACCTCGTAGCGCCCCAGGCCTTCAATGCGGAGCTCGCCGCTGATCTGCGTTTCTTTGGTATCGCGCTGGATCTTAGCTGTCCTGGGCAATGGCATTCTCCAGAGAATTAATATCGTCGAGAATAGCGACCGCGCCTTCGGCCTGCAGAAGGCGTACCAGTTCTTCGTACCGTGGATTCGCCCGGGCGGCTATTCCGATGAACGGCACTCCCGCGGCACTGGAAGCTCTGGCGTCGTCCACGGTATCGCCGACGTACCAGCATCTGCGGTGTTCGGTTTCGGTGCAGATCTTAATCAGGCCTTCGGGATTCGGTTTTAAATTTTTCACATGGTCCGATCCCACGATCGGCGCGAAGCCCCCCGCCCGGAACCGGTCCAGCGTAATCTTCGCCTCCCAGCTAAGACGCCCGGTGAAGATCGCCAGAGTGTGGTTGATGGCCAGACGGTCGAAAAGGTCCTCTTTCGCCACCCATTCCTCGCGCAGAATCATGCCGTCGTTGTTCTTGCCGAGGAACAATCCCTGGAAGTACTCGACCACCTCTTCATAGGTATTGGACCCGCCGCGTTCCTTGACCATCGCGTGCGACAGAAGCCAGTCGTCATTCCAGCCCCCGCGATTTTTCCAGTCCTGTATCTCGGGGCGCGTGGGCTCGTATCCGGTGAAGTGCTTTACCGTCGCCTGAATCGTGGCGCGATAGGATTCGGTAACTTCCACCAGCACGCCGTCCATGTCGAACACGATCAGGTCCTTCACCAGATGCGCTCCAGTTCGGCCAGAACTTGTCCGGCCTGCGCCCTCGTGCCCGCCGTGATGCGCACGCCGCCGGGTATTTCGTAGCTGCGGTCGCGAACCAGGATTGCCTTCTCGCGCAGTGCGTCGCGCACTTCGATGGCGCGATCGCCGAAGTAGCCGAGGATAAAATTCGCGGCGCTGGGCGCCTGCTCGATCCCCAGTTTCTCCAGTCCGGCGCGCAGCATTTCTCGCGCGGCCAGAGCTTCTGCGGCGTAGTTCTCTGCGTATTCCGTATCCTGCACAGCCGCTTCGGCAGCCAGCGCCGCCAGTGTGTTCACGCTGTATGGCGACTGCGCCTTATGCAGAAACTGCACATTGCCGGCCTGTGAGAACAGACACCCCATCCGCATGGCCGCCATTCCATAGACTTTGGAAAATGTCCGGCTCACGAAAAGGTTCGAATATTTTCCGATCAGTGGCAGCGCGGTCGAGCCGCAGAACTCGTAATAAGCCTCGTCGATCAGGATGGCAGCCTGCGGCGCGGCATTCAGAATTTTCTCGATAGCCTCAATCCCCACAGGCGTGCCGGTAGGGTTATTCGGATTCGAGATCAGGATCGCCTTCGTCGCGGGAGTGATTGCCGCCAGCAAGGCTTCGAGAGGAAACTCGACCTTTGGCGGAATGTAAGGGACTTCGGTGATCTTCGCCCCCGCGACCTCCGCGTAAAAACGATACATCGCGTACGACGGCGAGAGCGTGATTACTTCATCGTCATCATCGATGTAAGTGTTGATCAGAACCTGAATCGCTTCATCGGTTCCGTTGGTCAACAGCAGTTCATCGGGGCTGACTTTGAAAAACGCCGATAGCGTAGCCCGGACGCTGGTGTAATCGGGGTAAACCGCGAGTTTCTCTTCCGTCAGTTTGCTCTTGAGAAACTCGATAACCTTTGGCGAGCACCCGACCGTATTCTCATTGAAGTCGAGACGCGTTTTGTCAATGCGGTTCCCTGTTGGCGGCGAGTACGGCGCCATTTTTTTCACAGCTTGTCGCGGTTCAGGCAAGGCGCACCTCGACCGACCGTGCGTGTGCTTCGAGGCCTTCCGCCCGGGCCAGCGTCGTGATCGCCGGAGCAATCTTCTTCAGTGATTTCGCATCGAGCCTTTGAATCGAAATCACCTTCACGTAATCGGTCACCGAAAGTCCGCCGCGGATTCGCGCCACTCCGCTGGTTGGCAGCACGTGGTTGGGCCCGGCCGCGTAATCTCCGGCAGCTTCCGGGCTATAAGGGCCGATGAAAATACTCCCGGCGTGACGGATTTTCGGAATCAATTCTTCGTGATGAATGCTGAGGTGTTCCGGCGCGAAGCTATTCGAAAGTTCCGCGGCTTCGTCGAGGTTCTTGACAATGACCACCGCGCTGTTTTTATCGATGGCTTTTCGAGCCACCGGGGCCGTGGGCAGTGTATCCAACTGGCGCTCAACTTCCTTCACCACCTGCGCCGCCAGGCGCTTTGAGGTAGTGAGCAGGATGCTGCAGGCATCCGTGTCATGTTCGGCTTGCGCCAGCATATCCGCGGCCAGAAACTGCGCATTGCCCTCATTGGCGATGATCAGGATCTCGGTCGGCCCGGCGATGAAGTCGATGCCGGTTTGACCGGCGATTAACTTCTTAGCCGCCGCCACGTAGATGTTGCCCGGGCCGACAATCCGGTCTGCTTTGAGGACTGTCCTGGTGCCGTAAGCGAAGGCGGCGATCGCCTGAGCCCCGCCCATTTGGAAAACGTGATCGATACCCAGCAAATGCGCGGTCCCGAAAACTTCATCAACTGCTTTAGGGCAGGCGATGCAGATATTTTTAACGCCGGCCACCTGGGCTGGCACCACGGTCATAATGACAGTCGAGGGCAGCGGGTATCGGCCAGCGGGTATGTAAGCGCCGATCGTATCCAGAGGCCGGACGATCTGCCCTAACTGACCTTGCCGGTATTCACGCGGCATTTGTTTCTTCGCGTACGCACGGACCCGATCCGCCGCCACCTTTACCGCCTCGCGGAACTCCGGCGTCAGCCTCGACGCCGCCGCAGCCAATTCTTCCTTCGGCACCCGGACCGATTTGCGCGTCAGATTATCGAATTTTTTCGCGTACTCGATGAGCCCTCTGTCACCTTTTTTCTGGATGGCTTCGAGGATGGGCCGAACCGCTGCTTCAGCCTCGTGGAGCCGTGCGTCGCGTCTGGCGAGCAGACGGCCCATGTCTTTCGATTCGAGGATCCTTAGCATCGTTACAGAACAATCTTGTTCAGCGGGTACTCAACGATCCCTTCGGCGCCAGCCTGCTTCAGGCGCGGAATGATCGTCCGCACAGTGGATTCGTCGAGAATCGTATTCACCGCCGCCCAGTGATCGTCGCTGAGCGATGAGATCGTGGGACGCTTCAAAGCCGGCAGTACTTTGATAACGGCTTCCAGGTTATCCCGGTGAACGTTCAGCATCAGACCGACCTTGCCCAGCGCCTCAATCGCCCCATCCAAAAGCATTTTCAAATCGCTGAGTTTCGACTGCTTCCACGGATCGGCCCACGATGTCTTGTTGGCGATCAACTGCGTGTTCGATTCCATCAGCGTTTCCACGATCCGAAGCTTGTTCGCGCGCAGCGATGAGCCGGTTTCCGTTACTTCCACGATGGCGTCGGCCAGCACCGGAGGCTTCACCTCGGTTGCGCCCCAGCTGAACTCGACGCGCGCCGTCACTCCGTTGCGCTCGAGGTATCTTTTCGTCGCGCCCACCAGTTCCGTGGCGATGATCTTGCCTTCCAGATCCTTCACCGAATTGATGCTGCTCGATTCGGGAACCGCCAGCACCCACCGGACTTTTCCAAAGCTTTGCTTCGAGTAAATCAAATCAGCCACGGCGTGGACGTCCGCGTTGACTTCTTCAACCCAGTCGCGTCCGGTCAGCCCGGCGTCGAGGACCCCGTCCTGAACATACCGGGCCATCTCCTGCGCGCGGATAAGCATGCACTCGATCTCGGGATCGTCAATGGTCGGAAAATAGGAGCGCGAATTTGTCGCGATGTTGAAGCCGGCCCGGCGGAACAGGTCGACCGTGGCGGTTTCCAGACTGCCTTTGGGAATTCCTAATTTGAGCTTGGACATGGCTAGTTACCGTACGTCGCTTTCGGGTCGTAGGTTCGTTTTTCAGTTTCAACCCACTGATCGCCGTCAAGCTTGCGGTAGAAGCAGCTGTGATAGCCGTTGTGGCAGACGCCGGGTCCGATGGCTTCCACCTTAATGAGGAGCGTGTCGTCGTCGCAGTCGGTGGAAATTTCCTTGACCACCAGCTTGTGGCCGGAGCTTTCGCCCTTCATCCACAACTTATTGCGGGAGCGGCTGTAAAAGGTTACGAAGCCGCTTTCCTTCGTTTTCTGGAAGGCGACGTCATTCATGAAGCCCACCATCAGCACGCGGCCGGAGGTTTCGTCCTGTATGACGGCCGGGATCAGACCGTCGAGCTTTGAGTAATCGAGTGACATTTTAGTTTTCGCTTGCCGTTAAACCGTCGCGCGCAAGATGCGGGCATCAAGAAAAACGCCCGCCGATGCTGCGGCGGGCGTCCTTTCATCTGACTTTAAGAAATCGATTTAAGCCAGGACACGCCGCACACAGTTCACCCGATGATGGTGGTGATGCCGGGCGGCGGAATTCACTGACATGCCTGTTAGTGTATCACCTGACAGTGATTTCGGGCTGCGGGCTCTTTCAGAGAAGCGCGCCTGGCGCGGGCGTTTGTTGTCTGGCGCGCTCGCGCGGACGCCGCGAGAATTTGAAGCGGGCAAACATAAGCAGCGAACCCGCCAGCAGCCAGTAGGTAGGTGGTTCGGGCACTGCGCCGGTCTGCGCGGTCACAAACGATCCACTGGCAGAGTATGCCAGTAATTCCTGATTGCCAACCGAGCCGGTATTGCCCGCCGCCGATGTATCCGTGAGGACGAACCAGTCGGCATAAGTAGCAATGTGCAGCGTCACGCCATTGACGGACGCCCCGTTCTTGCCATTACTGGCAACAGCGTTGTAGGCGGCCGTAAGCCAGGGGCTGGCGTTGGTTTCTTCGGCTCTCGATTCCCCGTTCGATGTCAATTCCCACGCCGCTTCCTGCAGCGCCGTAATATTCGTGCTGTTCTTCTGGGCGCCGGTAAGATCCATCATCTGCGTATACAGCCAGGCTTCCTCTTCATAGAGGGTCGATCCGGTCGGAATGGGAATGGAGGTATTGGGAAGATTCCCCGAGGAGCCCACCGGATTGGCCGAACCATACCGGGTCTCACTGAGATCGCCTGTGACTTGGCTGATGTTGACGTTCCACCAGGTATTGATCGGCGCGTCGTTGTTCACGTCGTCGCAATAGAGCGTCAGGGGGGTGGTCGTCGTAATCGAACCCAGGGTCGTCGCGAGACTGCCGCTGTATGGACTGATATCCTGACCCGTTCCGTTCGCCACGATGGAAAAGCTTGTTCCCGTGAGCGCATTCTGGCCGCTGGATACCGATACGCACGCTAGCCCGCCGCCCGGGCACATATTCGTCGCGTGCAGCGAGGAACCTGCCATAAGGGCCAGCGCCGAAACCGTAAGGATATATCTGGTTTTCATGTGCGGGCAGCCTCAATGCGTGCGGGGAGTTCGCGCGCCAGTTTCTCGACCCCGGAAATCAGGCGGACCAGATTTTCTTCCGTGCGTTGCGAGGACTCGCGCAGCTCCGACATCGCCTCGGCCTGTTTGTTCATATTGGCCTCGAGGAGCGAAATGCGACTGACAAGTTTCGCCTGCACGTTTTTTACGAAAACTTCGATCGCCCGGATATTGGTCTCTTCCACTTCCCTCTGCAGCGTTGCCGTCATCTGCTGGAACCGGGCATTGACCTCGCGTTCGATCAGTTGGGGCAGCCGCGCTTCAAAGTCGCCTAGAGATCGGGAAGCGGGCACCAGAGCCGAGTGGCTGCCGGCGCGATTTTCGTCCATGGCCAGCACTCGCATTTCGAGTTCCGCCAGTTTCAGATCCACCGCGGGATCTGTTGAGCCTGACCCTGAACCTTGTCCCGAACCTCCGCCGGATACGAGTGCGCGTCTCCGGTACTCCTTGTCGTATAGCGCGAGACTTGTGTTCATCTGCGTCGCCACCTCCTGTCTGTCGTATCGGCGCGACGGGAGAATTTTAGAGAACTTTTTGAAATGCCCCCGTACTTCATTTCGAGGCGGGAGCGGTTCCGGATAACTGCATCCTCCAAATCCGGCCGCCCCGGCGCGCCTCTAAAAGGCTCGTCGGCAATTTCATAAAAAATTCCTGCAATTATTTCTAAAATGCGCCGGATTTATGCCGGAAGCCGTCAGGCTGCCAGCCGCAGCGGAATCTCTTCCTCGCTGCGCGGCTTGCGCCTGCGGTCGGGCGCGCGGAATATGTGGTTGCAGTCGCGGCATCGATACTTCCGTTCCGCCGTAATATAGACAGCCAGTCGCTCAATGCCTTCCACCTTCTTGATCATCAGGAAATCGGAGCGGCAGCGAGGACACATACACCCAACACATCGGTATGCAGGGGCCAGGATTCTAACGAAATTGTCGCGGGGGCTCAGGCCCGGCGAGCTACCCAGAGCAACAAGCTGAAAATCACGATCGGAATCAGGGCCAGCAGGGCATAGTTCAGGATCTTTTTGGGCCAATGCGACTTGCGCGCCTTCCAGTCGTGCAGTTCGGCGCGCTCCGCAATGCCCACCTGATCCTGATGGTCCAGATCCCAGGCGAACTCGCGCGCCGTGGCATAACGGTTCTTGGGATCGCGTTCGAGAGCGCGATAGATGATCTCCTGCATCTGCGGCGTGATCGACGGGTCCACTTCACGCGGCGGCACGGGATTGTTCAACAGCCGGTCATTCATGATCAGGAACGCGTTGTTGCCGGTGAAAGGCACCTTGCCGGTGAGCATTTCATAAAGCATGATGCCCATCGCATAGACATCGCTGCGTCCGTCGCCGCGCTTTCCCTTCACCTGTTCGGGCGAGATGTAATCGGGCGTGCCCATTACGTTGGAAAGCTTGGCGAAGGTGAGCCGTCGCGAACCTTCATTCCCGGCGATGCCGAAATCGATCAGTTTGATCCGGTCTTCCCCGTCGATCATGATGTTTTCCGGTTTCATGTCGCGGTGCGTGACGCCGTGAGTGTGAATGTAATCGAGAGCATCGCAGACGCGCGCGGCAATATGGGCGGCGCGCCCGGCCGGGAACTTGCCCTTGCTCATCTCTTCGCGGAGCAGGTGGCCCTCAACCCACTCCATCACCATGTAGACTTTTCTGCCGTGTTCGTCGTCTGCCAGAACCTTCATGACGCCGGGATGGTCGAGTTTTTTGCCGATTTCCTGCTCGCGCCTGAAGCGGTCGAAAAGCTGCGGATCGGCTTCCATCTCCGGATGCGGAACCTTGATGGCGACCACGCGTCCGTTGCGTGTGTCCGTCGCCCGGAAAATAGAGGCCATGCCGCTGCGCGCGACGAGGTTCTCGATCCGGTAGTTGTCCAGCATGTCGCCGGCATGAAGGGCGTTCATTGAAAATGCAGAAGGTTCATTAAGAACGGAAAGCTTGCACTGAGCAGCATATCAGCGCAGCTTGTAGGGCCGCCCCCGGTACATGCCCATTCTTTCTACGCCGTGCACACGGATCAACTGAACGCTGACATTATCGCCGCCGTCCCGTTCATTAGCCAGCGCGATCAGCCTGGCAGCGGCCGTCTCCAGCACCGGATGCCAGGTTACGATCTCAGCCATTTCCGAACCTTTGACCGGGCCGTGCAGGCCGTCGGAACACAGCAGAAGAACATCGCGAGCCTGCACCTGCCGGTCATCGATTTCAACGTTCACGAAAAGATCGCTCCCCAGAGAGCGGCTGAGCAGGTGCCGCGTCGTGGCTTCAGCCGCTTCCTTTTCGGTGAGCAAGCCGAGCCGCTGCTGTTCGGCCACCACCGTGTGGTCGCGGGTGATCTGCGAGGCGATGCCGTGTCGGATCAGATAGCAGCGGGAGTCGCCCACGTGCGCCACCACCACGCGATCGTAGCGGAGCGCGCACGCAACCACGGTAGTCGCCATTCGGGAACCGCCGGGGCTCGACGCCCGGCCGAGTTCATAGATTTTCGTATTTGCCGCCTGGGTGATGCGGGGCAGCAGAACCCCGTGGGGCTCACCTTTCGGGGCGGCGCGGAAACCCTCCACAAGTGTTTCCACGGCAGTCTGGGAAGCCACTTCGCCGCGCTCTTCGCCGCCGACACCGTCCGCCAGCGCGAAAAGCCATCCCTGCGTGCGCCCCTCGGCCTCGGACGCCGGAACTGCGCACCCCAGGTAATCCTCATTGTGGCCGCGGACGCGTCCCGCGTCGGACATCTCGAAGTACTCGAGATCCAGCGCCGAAGAAAGCGGTTGATTCGGATTATGCTCCGGCCGGACTCGTGGTGCGCCTGCAAACATCGTGCCTCATTTGCTTAATGTTCTGGAAACCAAAAAACTGGTCCGGGCATATAGCCCGGACCAGCGGAGTTACCCGAAATTTCAGAACCGGTTAGACGCTCGCCACCTTGGCGGCCCGCGCTGTAACCAGCGTGGTCCGGCCGGACTTCTTGCTGGAACTGAGGAAATATATTCCTCCGTAAATACCCCAGACTCCCGCAATCCCCAATGCCAGCAGTGGTTCCATCTTGGTCCCGTATCCCATGAACGGGCCGATCAGATAGAAAGACATGCAAGCCACATTCGCGAGCAGCCCGAACACCGGAATCGCCAGGTGCAGAATCGGATTGAATTTCGGATGGTTATGGAACCCGACGATGCAAATGATGCAACTCAGCATATAGAGCAGGAAGGTGCCGAAATTGGATGCCAGCGTGACAGTCAGCAGGCTGTTGGGCATGGAAGCCATCACGTCGTGCGAAGGATAGCCGAAGCTGGACCAGAAGCCTTGCGGCAGCGCCTTGATGGCCGAATCGGCCAGCGCCGGACCGTCGCCGAAGAGCATCGAAACCGAGATGCAGCCGACCACGGCCGAGATCGCCGCCAGAGTCCAGATCGCCCGGTGCGGGGTGAGATTTTCCGAGTGCAGCATGCCGAAGTGTTCCGGCACTTCTTCGTCTTTGCCCATCGCGTAAGTGACGCGCGCCGCCGTGTTCATGCAGGAGAGCGTCGTGCCGATAAGCGCCAGCACCACCGTAAACGCTTCGCAAAGCATGAAGATGCGGCCGCCGCCCGCTCCGAAGAAATGGTTGCCCAGAATCACCATCATGTCGCCGATCGGCGCCGACGAGCCGGAGGCGTTCTGCATGGTGTATCCGCTGCTAAGAAAGTAATTCGCCGCGAAGTACTCGATCAGGTAACAGAAGGCCCCCTGCACCAGCAACGAGGTAATAACGGCGATGGGAACGTCGCGCTTGGCATTCTTGGCCTCGCCGCCCATCGCGGTTACCGATTCGAATCCCACCAGAATCAGAATCGCCACCGTCGCCTGAATAAACATCCACGCGAAATTATGCACGCCCACCACGGAGGAAGCGACGGGATGAGTCAGGAAGCCGCCCTTTTCGTCCTTCTCCGGATAGGCCACGAGGAATGGCACTGGCTTGCCCGCGGCATCGAGCTCGGGTACCGGTGTACCGTCCTTTGCGCGGACGATGTTGTCGGTGGTGCCGCCTTTGCCGTCCGGAACCTTTTCCGTCTTAAAGGTATAGGTGTACGCGTCGCCCGATCCCGCATCGAACTGCCACGCGGGCGTTCCGGCCGGGTGAGTCGAGCGATAGCTGAACGCCATCACCGCGAACACCAACAGCGCCGAGATCTGAATCACATTGATCGCGATGTTGACCGATGTCGAACCGTTCACGCCGCGATGCGCGATATAAGCAACCGCGAAAGAGAACACCACCGCCACCGCCATCATGAACATGGGTCCGGGATTGGATGCGCTCATGAAGTTGGGCCACAAGGTGCCTGTCAAATAGCCGAAGATGACGCCGGTGACTCCAACCATCACGCCCGGATAGATCCAGTAATAAAGGTGGGAACCCCAGCCGACAATGAACTTGGAGAGCCGTGCATATTTCCACGCGCGGTCATGATTGAGGAACGACTGTTCGGCGAAGTAGTAGGAACTCCCCGTGCCAGGATACAGCTTGGCGAGTTCGGCATAGCAGACCGCAGTGGCCAGGCACAGCACCAAAGCGAAAACGATTCCGATCCACATGGAAGGCGCGGTTGCCCCGGTGGCGGCCTGCGGAGCAAAGGTCAGCCAGAGGAACGCGCCAGGCGCAATCAGCGCCATGGCATTCATCGTCAGGCCAGTAAGGCCCAGAGTTGCTTTCATTTCAGGTGCTTTGTCTGCCATAAGTTGTCCTTATCTTGATATCCTTCTATCTTCAGATTTCGCGGGACTGCCTGGTCCGGTTCTCTTATACTTATATGGCGTTACACACAAAGGGAAACTCAAATTTCTTATTCATGAGATAGAGCTTTTGGATTGAGCCTGATTTCTTCACCCGTTATCAACCACATAGAAAATCCATATGCAGCAGATAGCAATGGATTTTCATGCTAATCTCATCTAAAAATCATTTGTCTCCAGGAAACGGACTAACGATGAAAGCGGCGGGATTTTTCTTGGCCATAACCGGATGGCTGCTGGTTCTCGCGGCGCTGGCGATGCTCCCCGCGGGTGTCGCGCGCAATATTTTCGCGATGGCCGGAGTGGCCGTTGAAGTTGCCGGAATCGCCATTGTGGCCCGAACCCACATGCCTCCCGGAGTCCGCAAACCCGGCTCGACGGGGCTCAGTGACTGAAATTCAGACCGGCCTTTGCATTCTGTTTCTGATCGTCGCGCCTCTGGCTGGCGCGGGCGTGGCTCTGATCAACACAGGTTTAGGCCGTTCCCGCAACGCTGCCCACGCCATGATGTCGGCGCTCTGCGTGGTCGCCGTCGCCGCCTGCGCCTACTTTGTTCTGGGACGAGCCTGGCAGGGCTTCAGCGGACTACCATTTCATAGCCTCTCCATCGGCGGAAAAACCTGGGACTGGATCGGCGCCCAGCCCCTGTTCTTTATCGGCCTGCCGGCAGCCGGTTCCCCCGCACTGCTAACCGCATGGATGGGAATGATCGCCGCCGGGACCGCGGGTTTGATCCCGCTGGGCAGCGGTTCGGATCGCTGGCGGCTCAGTGCGATCTGTGCTTCCACCGCACTCCTCGCCGGATGCACCTTCCCCTTGTTCGCCCATTGGACCTGGGGCGGCGGATGGTTATCCCAACTGGGGCAAAATTTCGGATTAGGGCAGGGCTACCTCGATCCCGGAGGCGCCGGCGCAATCCACGTTACAGGCGGACTCACCGCCCTCGCAATTGCCTGGATTCTGGGACCGCGGCGCGGCAAGTACACCCCTGACGGAATGCCGATGGCAATACCCGGACACGACGCCGTGATGGTTCTTTTCGGTTGCTTCGTGGCCGCCGCCGGCTGGCTGGGGCTGAATTGCGCCGGAGCCATTTTGTTCGCCCGAGCCGAAGCGGGACAACTGCCGCTGATCGCCATCGATACAATGCTGAGCGCCGCTGGCGGCGCCCTCGCAGCCGCGGCAGTTACCCGATTTCGTTACGGCAAACCGGATGCCTCCCTCACAGCGAACGGCTGGACCGGCGGTCTTGTAGCCAGCAGCGCCGCCGCATCCGCTCTGGTTCCGGCGACGGCTCTGCTGACAGGCCTGCTGGCCGGAGTTCTGGTGGCGCTCTCCGTGGAATTCCTCGATCTGCGGCTCGAAATCGATGACCCCGGCGGCTCCATCCCGGTCTATGCGGTGGCAGGAATCTGGGGAATCCTGGCTGTCGGATTGTTCGGCCAGCAGACGCACGCGGGACAATTTCTGGCACAGGTGGTAGGCGTAGCGACTTTAGTTGGCTTCGTTTTGCCGTTGACCTACGGGCTGAACTGGCTGCTCAATCGCATTCTGCGTCAGCGGGTGGGCATGGAAGGCGAACATCAGGGCATGGATCTGCATGAACTCGGTGCCGGCGCCTATCCGGAGTTCATGACCCATTCCGACGACTCCGTGCTGCGCTGATTTCCAAGGGTGAAATATAGGGCGAAATGACAGCGAGACACGAAGCTTTCGGCTAAACTGAATGAGGCGATTCGTGGCGGAGTGGCGGAACTGGCAGACGCACCGGACTCAAAATCCGGCGAAGTTCACTCTTCGTGAGGGTTCGACCCCCTCCTCCGCCACCAGACTTGACCTCGAACTCTATTTTTGAACCGAGTTGCTTGGCAGCTTTCCGGCAATCAACAACAAAATTCCCGCGGCGAAAAGAGTCATGGTTTCCGGCTCCGGTATGGCTGAGGCAAAGCCATTCGCCGGGATCCCCGCCGCCTGATAAACAAACGCCTGCTCCGTATTGCTGCCGCCGGAGACCGCCCCCGCTTCCTGAATAAACCGAAAGCCGCTGAAGTCTACGCCCGCGTAGCCGGTAGCTGCCGCTGAGTCCGCAGCCTGTTCATAGAATAATGACTCGGCTGTTTCAGCCACCGAACCGAAAACGTTCCAGATTGCGTGCTGGAGCCCGACCTGTTCGGCTGCGCTGGTGTAAGTCTGGGCTGCCAGCCAGGCAACGCGCTCATATGTGGCCAGCGTGCTTGTGGGGAAGAATCCCGAACTGGCCGCGCCAGCCAGCGAGAGAATGTTTGCCTGCCAGGTATCGCCGATACTGACGTCGTCCAGAAAGTCGTAACACACAACGTTCTGGGTGACGCCGTCGATCGCCAGCTGATACGGCAAAACATAATAAATTCCGTCATTTACGCCGGTTGGCGTTCCGAGGAAGTTAATGGTCGTTGCGCCGGCAAAAGGTGCCATCAGGAGGATGAATGCTGCAAATCGGGTTGTCATGTTGTCGTCGGAGGCGGCGGCAAGCACGGACTGCCTGTGAATCAAGTGTGATATTTAGTACATAAGAGAAACAAGGACTCTTGTACTAGTACAAAAGTCTCAATGTTCATGCCACAATTTCCTTTGAACTGCATCGCCGACTCAAATGCTGAAACATTTGCTGCCTTGGCGTACACTCAACACTGACTATTTATGTGTCCCAAATGCGGATCTATCCACGTCAAGGTGAAACAGGCAAAGGGTATAGAACGCATTCTCAAGTTCTGGACAGGGAAACGGAAGTATCGCTGCCATGACTGTTTTCATCTTTTTCGCGCTGCGGACCGCCGCCGCAGCTACGCGACCGAGCCGAAATCTCCAACCCCTGCAGAAATGATCGTGGTGGGCGGTCGGAACCAGTCTCCGGACAACGAATAGCAACGGCTCCGCCTGAACGCTACGAACCGCTTTCCAGTGTCTTTTCCGCGTCTTCCTGAGTGGGATAAATAGGCAGCAACTGATCGGTGTGCGTGATCTCGAACAAGGTTCGCAGCCGCGGCGACACTCCCGTCAGCGCGAACTTGTAGACGCCGCGCTGGGTATGAGCATAATGCCCGAGCAGCACCCCAAGGCCGGCCGAATCCATATACGACACATCCTTCAAGTCTATGAGCGATCCTTTTAACTCCGGATTCCGCAGCTCTGCCTGAAAATCGAACATCGTGGACAGCGTGAAGGGCCCCTTGAGCCGGAAAATTGTGACGTCCGCGATCCGGGACGGTTCCTGCTCGATTTCCATCTGTTCCATACGCATCAAATCTTAGCTGAAAGGCCCGGAAGCGTGCGTGAATATTGCGTTACGACCCCCAAAGCGGCGTCGGCCGAGAACAAATCCCACGCCCGCCACTAAACGGATTGAGCTCCGTTTCGGACTCAAAGGGAGACGTGTACAGGGATGCCGCTGTTTAAGACCCGAAGCGCCGCCGTGTTCGGAATCGATGCGCAGCCCGTGGATGTGGAAGTCGATCTTTTCCGCAGCGGAGTGGGGCGGGATTTCATGCTCGTGGGAATGCCCGACACCGCTGTCCGGGAGAGCCGCGAGCGGATCAAATCCGCGCTGATCAATTCCGGTTTCGGGTACCCGAACCAGGCCGTCACCGTCAACCTCGCCCCGGCCCACGTGCGCAAGGAAGGCACTGGCTTCGATCTGCCCATGGCGCTGGCCATTATGGGCGCGATGGGAACTTTCAAAGGACTGGACAACTATCTCGCCGTGGGCGAACTCTCTCTCGACGGGGCGATTCGCGGCGTGCGGGGCGCGCTCTCGGTGGCGGTATGCGCGCGCCAGCAGGGCGTCGAGAATCTGATCATTCCCCTCGAAAACGCCGATGAGGCCGCTGTTGTCGAAGGCCTGAACGTCTTCGGCGTGAAACATCTGGCCGAGGTCGTGGCGATGCTTGCCAAACCTGCCGAGTTCAAACCTGTCAGACCGTCGCCGGTTTCGGGCGCTCTCGCTGCGGCCGGCGGCTGCTGCGATTTCCGGGACGTGCGCGGGCAGATGACGGCCAAACGCGGGCTTCTTGTGGCGGCCGCCGGCGGTCACAACATCCTGATGATCGGACCGCCCGGATCGGGCAAAACGATGCTGGCAAAGCGATTCGCCGGAATTCTGCCGGGGATGTCGTTCGAAGAAGCGATTGAGACTACGAAGATCCACAGCATCGCCGGCGCACTGTCTCCCGGCGCCGGTCTCTTGCGATCGCGTCCGTTCCGCTCGCCGCACCACACCATTTCCGATGCGGGTCTGATCGGCGGCGGCACCGGCTCGCCCCGCCCCGGCGAGGTGAGTCTGGCGCACAACGGCGTTCTTTTTCTGGACGAATTCCCGGAATTTCCGCGCAATGTCCTGGAAATTCTGCGGCAGCCGATGGAGGATCTGACGGTCACGATCGCGCGCTCGAACATGACGTTGTGTTTCCCCGCGAATTTTATGCTGGTGGCAGCGATGAATCCCTGCCCCTGCGGCTACTATGGCGATCCCACGCGCGAATGCCGCTGCACTCCGGCGATCATTCAGCGCTACCTGGGCAAGATCAGCGGACCGCTGCTGGACCGCATCGACATCCAGATCGAAGTCCCCGCGGTGCCTTACAAAGAGTTGCGCGCGGGAGAAATGGCGGTCTCTTCCGAAGACATGCGGGAGCGGGCGGAGCGCGCAGCCGAAATCCAGAGGGCGCGCGGATTCAGCAACGCGCGGATGCCCACCCGAGCCCTGCGCCGCGAGTGCGCGCTGGACGAAACAGGCGAGCGCACGCTGGAAATGGCAATGCGGCGCATGAGCCTGTCGGCCCGCGCCCACGACCGGATACTAAAGGTGGCCCGCACCATAGCCGACCTCGACCAGTCCGCCGCCGTGGCCGCGAAGCACATAGCCGAGGCAATCCAATACCGCAGCCTGGACCGGAACTACTGGAACTAATACATGGTGCGGCAGGCCGGGCACAACAATTCGGTTGCTCCTCGGCATGTTCAATGTGTTTGGTTTGGTTGGGGACAGCTTACTCAAATACCATTCTCCAACTCATTTTCAATAAAACCCGATATTCGGCGGAGCAACCCGTATTATGATGCGAACGGGAACATGACCTCAGACAGCGGGCTGACAATTTCAATACCGGGGACCACCTTCGAACGAGCCTGTTTAGGACCTGTGCCTCCCTTGATCAATCCGTATCCCGGCTGTTGTGCTGGACCCTCCTTTTCTCGGCGTGCGGCTACAGTCAGGGAACGGCTTTCTCGACTGGAGTGGCGCTGCCGATCGCTGCTGCATCTCTGACTGTGCGGGACGCCAAAGCTCTGATTGCAGCAATGCCGAACCTCCAGCAAGCCAAGCGAGAGGGAAAGTGTCCGCTGCTCGAGCGATCCTTTGAAACGCCGCAAACCGTAGATATAGTAGCTCGGAATTATTGTGTAGTTTTCCCGGATTCGGGACTGCTCGGCCGCTATACAGTTGACAAGCGGACTGGGGACATCCGCGATGGGGGAAGCGGAAGAAGCATCCCCTTAACAGGAAAGTTAGACGAAATAAGAAACCGGCTAATTGACCACGCTCAGAGGTCCGAGCTGTCACAAGACGAAGCTCTCTGTTGCACACGCTATATTCGGGCGGTTGAGGAACTCGGAAAAAACGCCTCGATTCGCGTTTCCGGAATCCTTCCCTCTGGTGATCTTCAGATCATTGTCACTACGTCCGCCAGTGCTGCGGGGAATCGGATCATGCGTCTACAAATGGATGCGTCGACGGCCCTGGCCAGGAACGCCGACTCCGGCGAATTTCTAGACTATGCAGATCCAACGTTGCGGAACTCGTTAATCCTGCGTCGCCGTGAACCTTTCTTGCTCCCCGATGAGGGGGCCCGACTGGCCACCGAGGCCATGCGGTCGATCCGGCCACCCGACGCCCCGACTTGCGGTGGGCCTGAACCAAACCCGGCGAGAGATCCAGACGATGGGTACTTCTTTACTCCAAACGGTGATTGCGGACTAACTACCGCGACGGACCAACCCATTCCGCTAACAGTGAATATGTACACGGGCGCGGTCATTCGCTCGGATACGAATACGGTCATCGAGTCGCACGCTCTGATGGCCCTCCGCCGTGACCTTCTGATGAGAGCCTCGGAACGAGTCAAGTCATCGGACAGCTATGTCGCCGATCGCTGCAGCAACCTGATGGGTCGGTTGGGGGGTCGGTTGGGGACAGCTTACTCAAATACCAATCTCCAGCTCCTCTTTAAATAAGAACCGATACTCGGCGGAGCAACGCGAATTATGATGCGAACGGGAACATGACCTCAGACAGCGGGCTGAGAATTTCAATACCGGGGACCACCTTCGGAACCAGCCTGTTTAGGAACTGTGCCTCCCTTGGTCAATCCGTATCCCGGCTTCTCTGCTGGACCCTCCTTTTTTCGGCGTGCGGCTACAGTCAGGGGACGGCTTCATTGCCGGCAGTGGTACCAACACTGGATGGGGTTGTCCCCCAGGCTGAGACAAACAGTTAAGACACTGTTGACCGTTCGCTGTAAATTCATTGTGCCCGATCCCGGAACGGCTTTAGGATGGGCGTGCCGGTGAAGCGGAGGCGGGCAATGCTGGCGAGCAACC
>DASZLO010000187.1:0-3997 GCA_035552315.1 Bryobacteraceae bacterium | reverse complement strand
ACCGGCCAAAGCCGCCGTCAGTATTGCCGTAAGAGTCAGCGCGTATAGTCTCATGTGACGCCTCGGAAGCCCAAGCAGCATCGGGTTGACCAGGGTGTTTGCCCGCACGGCCAAGGCGCAGCCGGTTGGGTTATTCAACGCAAAGGCGCTGCCGTGAAGGCAGCGTTTTCAACGTCATACCACCAGTCCCGACTGGCGCAGGTATTGCACTCTTCGCAGGCATGAGCACGTGGAAAATAGCACTACCGGTTCTGGCGATGGCGACCTGCGTAGTCTCCTTTTCTCAGCAGAGAGCGCCGCTCAGCAATGAGCTGTCCGGATCCGAAAGCTATCGCACCTATTGCGCATCGTGTCATGGCATCGACGGGAAGGGTAGCGGTCCCGCCGCCGCGGCCCTCAGGAAAGCCCCTCCCGACTTGACCCTTATCAACAAGAGAAACCACGGTGAGTTTCCCGCCTTCCGAATTACCCACATCATCGATGGCTTCGAAGTCCAGGCGGCGCATGGCTCTCGCGAGATGCCCGTCTGGGGAGACTACTTCCGCGACAAAGAATTGCTGGAGCTCAGGGAACACAACCTGACTGATTACCTGCGCTCGATTCAGAAGTAAGGAGGTCTTTATGAGGATTCCAATTCTGATTGCTGCTCTGGCGCTGACGGGGCCGTTGGTCCTGGCGCAAACCGATATCGAAGTTCAAATGATCCTGACGGCAGCCGATCACATCAATCACAAGCCCGTGCCCGTGAACGCCTCAGCCATACAAATCATGGATGCGACCGTAACGGATGTGATTCAGTTTCAGCGTGGCGAGGACCTGGACATATTCGTTCTGATCGACGACGCCGCGAATTACGAGTTCGGTTCCAAGTTGCGGGAGTTGCGTGAATTCGTTACGGAACAGCCGCCCGGCGTATCGATCGGCGTGGCTTACATCCACGACGGAATGCTGCAGGTGGCCGAGAATCCGACCAAGGACCACGCCCGCGCCGCGCGGGCTCTGCGCGCACCGGCGGGCAGCAAAGTCGGCAATCCGTATTGCGCTCTTTCGGACCTGATGGGTCGCTGGCCAAAAAAGTCAATGCGCCATGAAGTCATCCTCGTCAGCACCGGATTCGATGACACCGCGACAGAGCCGGGCGACTGCGTGAACGCGCAAGTGGCCATTCACGACGCGGAGCGGACGAACACAATCGTCTATGCGCTCTACAATCCGGTAGAGAACTTTGCCTCGGAGGACTGGTCGAGAACCGACAGGGGTGTGGCCGATCTCGCGCACGTAGCCTATGAGACCGGCGGCGAGGCCTACCTGCTCGGTCATCTTCCGCTGGACTCGATTGCGCCGTTCCTCGATGACATCGCGGAACATCTCGATAATCAGTATCTGGTCAAACTCAAAGTAGCGCCTGGTCCGGCCAGCGAATTCCGGTCGATTTTTATTATTCCCCCGCGCTCGCTCCGTCAGGAGTTGATGGCGCCGGAGAGCATCTGGGTTTCCCGGCAAGCGGCAACGAATACCAGAGAACCGGAGTTCCGATAAAAGCCATGGAGATCAAAATCCTGATCGTTTGCATCTCATTAGCCGTCTCAGGCGGCCTCCTCGCGGGTTGGGATAGCGCCGCTCCGCCTGCCCGCACTCCTGGCGTGGGACGTCCCCCGTCTCATGGCCCCGCCCCTGTAAGGCAGTCACAGGTACGGCCCGCGGCCCCGTCCGCAGCGCAGCAGAATCGCAGGCCTGCTGATCGGCCGGGTCGTCCCGAGGCGCCGCGTGTTCAGACGAACGGGAAGTGGATCGGCCATGACTCCGGACCGGGCGATCCTCGTTTTCACCTGGATAAACCGTTCGAGCATGGCCGTTTCTCCGGAGGCTTCGGTCGCAGCCACATCTGGCGTCTGGAAGGCGGCGGACCGGGCCGGTTCTGGTTCGGCGGTTTCTATTTCAGCATCTTCGATCCGGACCTTATCTTTTCGAACGACTGGCTCTGGGACAGCGATCAGATCATTGTATATGAAGATCCCGATCACTTCGGCTGGTATCTCGCGTACAACGTCCGCCTGGGGACCTACGCCCACGTCATGTATCTGGGCATGCGATAGCGGCGGAAATTTATGGCGCGGCCGGCTGCCAGGCCGGAGTTCCCTCTTCCCACTGATCGTCGGTGAGTTGCTCGACGCCGGTTCCGTCGTAGCGCATTACGAAGATTTCACCGTAGGGCTGCGGCGCGTCGGTGTATGCGACCTCGTCCTTGAAACCCATCCGCGAACTGGCGAAGGCGATGTGCTGGCCGTCGGAGGACCATGACATGTGCGCGTCATTTCCCTGGCCGCTCGTGAGACGCTTCAGGCCTGTTCCGTCCGGTTTGATCGTGTAGATGTCGTAGGCGCCGCCCGCTTTGTATTCGCCGCCGGAAAGGCGCGCGAACATAATGAGGTCGCCGCGCGGGGACCAGAGCGGGAAGTTGTCGTATTCCTTCGTCAGAGTGGTCACCGCTTTGTTTTCGAGGTTCATGATGCGCAGGCCGTTGCCTTCCTTGCTGAACGTCCTGTAGACGAAGCGATTGCCATCCGGAGAAAAGGACGGGAACCCGCTGTTGGCTTCGCCGGAGGTGAGTTCCTGGAAGCCGGTGCCGTCCGCGTTGACGATCGCCACCTGCGCGCCGCCCTCCACGCGCTCGCCAGGCTTCAGGAACTCGGAATGGAAGCCATCGAAGAACGCGGCAAACTTGCCGAGGCTGAAGATGAGTTTGTCGCCAGCGGGCGACCAGCCTCCGGCCAGGATGTTGCGCGTCTTGTCCTCGTAGACGGTATCCACGCGCCCTGTTTCCGGCGTGGTGACGGTGAGGGCAGAGAGAGACGAACTGGTGGCCGGGCGACTTTGGGTCACAAACTTTTTGCCCGAAGGGCTGAATGCCGGATTCGGGCCAACCAGATTCAGCTCGTAATTCGGATTCCGGCTGAACATCTTCCGCACAGGGGAAGGCGGAACCTTCACTTGACGCCAGAATACGACGCGTTTGCCGTCGGGGGACCATGAGGCGGCGCGAATGACGCCGCGCGGTCCGCGCTTTCCGCTGGTGTAATAGATGCCCGCCACATCCGCATTTCCGTCCTTGCGGACATAGCCGATTTCGCCCGCCGCGAGCGGTGACGGACTGATTTGGACGCCCGGGCCCGCGGGCAGGTCGGTGGATGCGGCGGTTGCGATATCGATGCTCACGAGCCGCGTGGTGCCGGCTTCGGGATCGGCTCGGCGGGCCAGCATCGTCTGTTGCGCGGTCATGCAGTATGTGACGATGCGCTGGTTGTCACTCGTCCATTTCGGGCTTCCGCAAAAATTGCCGGTCGGGGTCAGTTTTTTCAATCCGGAGCCGTCGGGATGAACTATGTAAATATCGGTGAGTTGCTGGCGTTCCCAGCGGCCTTCGGAGAAGGGCGGGGTAATGCCGTGACCGGAAGAGTAGGCGATCCATTTTCCGTCGGGTGACCAGGACGGGCGGAAGTCGCCGCCTGCTCCGGATGTGAGTTCCCTGGCCTTTTTCGTAGCGAGGTCGAGGATCCAGAGGTTCGCGAAACCTTTGCCGCGCGTGCTGACGAAGACAAGTTGTTTGCCGCCGGGGGAGAATGCGGCCTGATCGTCATAAGCGGTTTCGGTGGTGAGGCGTGAGAGTCCGCTGCCATCCGGATTCACGCTGTAGAGATCGGCGGAACCGTTGCGGTCCGATGTGAAGACGAGGGACTTGCCGTCAGGCGCCCAGGCCGGATCGTAATCGTTATCGGGAGCGGCGAGCAGCGGGTGCCTGGGCTGATAACGAGCCGAAGGCAATCAGGCCCACTAAGATAGATCGCATAAGCGAGAGTGTAGCTCAGGGCCGGCCGGTGCCGATTATGGTATTTGAGTGCGCTGTCCCCTAGAGGGCGTTCAGGAATGCGATCAGGTCGCTTTTTTCCTGACTCGTGAAACCGACCGCGAATCGCTGATTGTAGAAGTCGACGATGTC
>DASZLO010000186.1:0-19375 GCA_035552315.1 Bryobacteraceae bacterium | reverse complement strand
GGGGAAATGCTTATCTTTTGTTATTCGTGTTTTAAATCAATAGCTTAGCCAACGGGTACTAGAGGGCCTACTAATAAGGAGGGCGGCGTAGTTCAACCTGGATCGCTCCCTTTCGGACCTCCCCTGGAATCCCGATTCCGGGACTGGAGTTCGAAGCCAGGGCTGTTAATTAGGAAAAGAAAAAAAGGGGCGGGCCGTGAGGCCCGCCCCTTTGTGACGGTAAAACGACTCGCCGCTTCGGTCAGAACCTGACTGTCAGCGCCAGCTTCATGAGCCGCGGAGTGGTGATGGTGGAGATGTTCCCGCCAAGCCCGCATTGCGCTTGAGCAGCACCCGTAAATCCCGCACCGGAGCACTGCTGGGGGGTGAGGAACGGCGCTGTGCCGGTACCGGAAGTGGTAAGCGGAATCGACGTCGTCTGCGAGATGGCGGCATTGCTGTTCAGCAGATTGAACATCTGGAATGTCGGTTCAAGCGTCAGCCTCTCCCTGATGCGGAAAGTACGCTTGAAGCTGATGTCCAGCTGACTGAGCCGTGGCGTGCGATAGGCGCCCGGCGCGATCAACTGCACGGTAGTCGAACCTTGCAGCGAGTTGTAACCCGGATCGATCGGGCATCCAACCACATAGCCGTTATTAGCCGTGCAGGCAGTGCCCAAGGGCTGAGCGCCGACGCTTCCGTTCGGATAGACAGAAGTCTTGGCCGAGGAAATCGCGATGGTGCGCGGCAGGTAGCCGTCGTTGGCGGCGCCCCCCGTGTATGAGCCCTGATAGTTGTTGCTCAGGAACGATAGCGCCCCCACAAGGCCCCACCGGATCGGAATGACGGCGTTGCCGACGAAGTTATTGGCCCACGGCGGCGCGACGGATCCCAACTGGGAAATGTTAACACCCTGGAGGGAAAGGCTCGAGTCTCCGGTCCAGTCACAGTAGCGAAGGGTGTTCGGATTCTGGAGCGGAGTTCCCACTGTGACGTTAGCCGCGCAGTTGCGCACCAGCTGACGCTCGACGGTATACCCGAACGTGGCGAAGATCCCGCGCTTCAGGCGAGCCGAGCCCTGAAATTCGTAGCCCTGGTAGACGTCGCGCACCAGGCTCTGCGGAGTGTTGGTCTGGTACAACTTGGCCGCCGGCAAGGACGTAACCGATGGACTCAGGTTGAAGACGGTGACCGGAGTGCCACTAAGTGGATTGTAGATCTGGGCGGGCACCCAGGAGGAAAACGGTATCGCGTTTTCATTTACGAGGAGCGTTCCCTGATAGGAGGCGCGCCGGAACCAGTTCACGTTGAGCGTTGCTCCCCGAAAAAGTTCATGCTGAACGCCAGCCTGATACTGCCAGTTATAGTCGCGGTGCCAGTTCGGGTCGAGGGAAATGCCGTTCCCGACGCCGGTAATCGCGCCAAACGCCGGGTTCGGGCTCGGTCCGAGACCACCCGCCGGAATCGCGCTTGCAACTGTGCCCTGGGGAGCAAAACCGCCAACGGCGTGACAATTGGGATTCGGGCCAAGACCAGACCCGGATAGTTGACCGGGGTGCAGGCCGGGCCGAGACCGGCTGTATTCCACGAGGTCAGGGTTTCGCTGGTCAGAGCCATCGGGTTGAAGGCGCTGGTAAACCCTGTGCTGTACTGCGAGTTGAATTTCCCGATGCTGGCCTTGATGGCCGTCTTGTGGTTGCCGAACACGTCGTAGACGCCCGAAATGCGGGGCGACCAGTCTTTCCAGCAACCCATTCCCTTGATCGTGTTGCAGTCGACATTCGGCACGCTGCGGGCTGACACAAATCGACCGGCGGGAGCGTTTTCGGGGTCGATATTTGCGGACAGGTATTCAAATCGGAGACCCGCGGTGAGCGAGAGCCGTTTGAACTTCCATGTATCCATGCCATAGGCGCCCAAGTCGGCGTCGAGATGCGCATTATTGTTGATTGGCAGGTTATACGCCAGCAGGCTCTGCGGAACGCCGAACAGGAAGTATTCATATGCATCCCCGTTGCCGTTGTAGCCGTAGGAGTTCCGCCCGTTGCTGAACTGGAAACCGGCCCGGATCTGGTGATTGCCCGTGATGTAAGTCGCCTGCTCGGAATAGTAGTTTCGGGTCGTCTGATAGTGCTGCTCGACGCCCGCCGCAACAAATACTGTTCCCGTTCCGCCGTTGCCCGGGTAGCCCAGATCGACCTGCGGCGTGGCGCCAAAATTACCTTCCGGCACTCCGACTCCAGGCTCATACAGATCGTTGTAGTCAAGGTGACTGATGCTAAAGCCGGTCTGAAGCAGAAGCTTGGCCGTCGCGGTATATGTCCACTTGCCTTGCAGGATATAGTACATGGGCCATTTGTTGCGCGTCTTGGCGGAAGTCGCGGGGTTATATGGGAAAAGCGCGCCGCCATCGAGAATCTCGTGGCCCTTATACTTCCAGTTGCGAATTAAAAAGGCGCTGAATTTGTTCTTCTCATTCATCTGGTAGGTAAGGCGGAAACTTCCCGAGTAGATCAACCCGTCCTGGAGACCGGGAGATCCGTTGGGATAGACCGAACTGCCCGCCTGGGTCAGGGTAGTCTGATCGCGGCCCGTGAGAGTAAACCACAGCTTATTCTTGATAATCGGTCCGCTGAAAACGCCGTCGAAGTCTTCGATCTTGATCACCTTGTCCTGCGCTGCAAGGTTGCGGGCCAGCGTAGTGGAATTCAGGTTGTTCGCCTGCCAGATGCCGCTCCCGTTGCTGCCGCTGAGGAAAGCGGTGCTGTGGAAGCTGTTGCCGCCGTCGCGCGGAACCATATTCTGCAGCATTCCGCCTCCCGAGGTTTCAGCTGTTATGCCGCTTGTCTGCAAGGTTGTTTCCTGCACGGCCGCATTATCGACATATTGCTGGATCTGGCCGTCGCTGTAGGTCGTGTTGATGAGCAAACCGTCCAGCACATAAACATCCTGTGTAGAGCTATTGCCATGTATCGCGATGTAATTCTGTTCCACCTGCTGCGAGCCGCCGATATCCGGCAGATTCAGGTGCGCGCCCGGGGCGTACGACGCGATCGACTGCATGTAGCGTCCGGTTGGAAGATCGTCCAGATCCTGGCGCGACAGAGTCGTGTTGTGCGCGGCGTTCTCGACGTCGACGGTTGTTACGCGCGCCTCCACATTTACGGTCTCGCCAACGGCGCCTGGTTTCAGCATGGCATCGACAGGAGCCGTTTGGTTTGCTTCCAGTATGATTGTCTGCTTAACGGTGGCGAAACCCGTAGATGCAACCGAAACCACATAAGTACCCGGCCGAAGGTCGACAATGTCGTAGCGGCCCTCGCCGTTTGTTGTGGCGCGTTTCGAACCCTCGATGATATACAAGGTACATCATCGTAAGCAACCTGCAGTTAACGTAACGGGTTGTCGGACTTCAACACCACGGGGGCGGAAGGCGCAATATGACAGAACCAGGTCGGACGGACGGGCCAGCGCCTCGAATTGCGCCGGACCTTATTCGCGAAGAGATGGAAAGGGTCGTGAACAGCAGAGTCTTTCACGGGACAAAGCTGCTGTGCAGGCTTCTGCGGTTTGTTGTCGATCAGTCGATAGCGGGCAATCCGGGAGCGCTCAAGGAGTCGGTGCTTGGTGTAGACGTGTTCGGACGCGGGCCAGGCTTCGATCCCCGGAAGGATCCGGTTGTGCGGGTGGATGCACGGCGCCTGCGGATCAGACTGACAGAATATTACGAAACCGAAGGGGCCGCGGACCCGCTCGTCATCGAGGTTCCGAAGGGGCATTACGCTCCTGTGTTCACATTTCGGGATACAGAGGCGCCCGCGCCTCCGGCCTTGAGCGTCCGCCTGGAATACGCGCCACTGGCGGATTCGGTTGCGGTCCTTCCTTTCATCAGCCTCAGCAGGGATTCGGAAACCCAGTACTTCAGCGACGGCCTGACCGAAGAGGTGATAACCGCGATGGCGAAGATTCGTGGTCTGCGGGTAATCGGACGTTCGAACGCCTATTGCTACGAGGGCAAGGCACAGGACGTTCGCAAGGTGGGGCGCGACCTGAACGTCCGCACAGTCGTTGAAGGAACCGTGCGACGGACCGGTACACGTCTGCGAGTGATCGCGCATCTGCTCGATGCGGCCGACTGTTTTCACCTGTGGTCTGAAGCCTGGGAATGGGATGAAACGGATCTGCTCGGTGCTCAGAAGGAAGTATCGGAGTCAATCGAAGTTATGACCCGCAGGCTTCTCGATAAAACGCTCAGCGTTGCGGGTCCGTTATAGCGGCCGAAAGCTTTGAATAAAAGAAGGCGCGCGGTGGCTCCGCACAACCCTTGCGGAACAGCCGCGCGATTTTAGAGAGCAACGTCAGGGCTTGCGCGGCTCGCTGGAGGCAGGCACAATACCCTTGATCCGCATATACGTGATCATGTTTCCGTAGTGCAGGTTGGTGTGCGCGGTGTTAGTCTCCATCACGCCGATTCTCGAGCTCTTCTGGCCGAACATAGTGACAACCTGACCGGCCGTCGCGTCGGTCATCTTTGCGTAGATCGCGTCGCAGTATCCGAAAGCTTCCTTAACGGCGGCAATGGTGGCGGCCTTGCCCTTCGCCGTCTTTTCGATGTTTTTGTTGGTCGGCGTGCCGACGGCGCCGCAGATTTCATACTGGCCATCGCCGATATGGGCGACCAGTTGCCCGAAGGTGCGGACGTCCGGCGTCGGCTGGAACGACCAGAGATTTTCGGGAACCTTCTCGGCGGAGCGCAGGACATAGTCCTTAACTTCCGCGAAAGAAGCTTTCGAGCTGTTCACAATCGGGTTCTGAGTCTGCGCCGAGGCAATTCCGGCCGCCAGCAGTGCAAGAGTAATAAATCGCATAGCCTTTAGATTACCCCGTTATTGGATTTCGGCCAGCAGATCCTTGGCATCCACCTGCTGTCCCGGATGCGCACAGAGCTTTGCGATCACACCATCCGCGGGAGCGTAGATGGTGGTCTGCATTTTCATCGCTTCGATCACCATAAGCTTGTCCCCCTTCACCACCGGAGTCCCCTCCTTGATGGCCACCGAGGCCACCATCCCTGGCAATGGCGCGCCCACCTGGTTGATCTGCGCGGGGTCGGCTTTCTGTTTCGCCAGGGCTGTGGCTTTGCGGCTGCGGTCGCGAACATCGACTTCCCGAGGCAGTCCGTTAAGCTCGAAAAAGACCGTCCGCGTGCCGTCGGCGCGCGCATCGCTGACTGCGAGGAACTTGACGATCAGTGTTTTGCCCGGCTCGATCTCCACCCCGATCTCTTCGCCCGTTTCCATTCCATAGAAGAATTGCGGAGTCGGCACCACCTCCACATCCCCGTAAGCCTGGCGCGCATGCGCGAACTTCAGGAAAACTTCCGGATACATCAAATAACTGAGAACTTCATCGCGCGCCGGTTCGCGGCCAATCTCCCGTCCGACCTTTTCCGCGACCTTCTCGAAATCCACCGGCGGCAGCGCTTTGCCCGCGCGACTGGTCTTTCCCTGCAGAATGACCTGCTTGATTTTGTCCGGCCATCCGCCGTCCGGCTCGCCCAGCGAGCCTTCGAACATATCGACCACTGAGTGCGGAATGGAAACGTGGTGATCGGCGGACAGATTTTCGAATTCCCCGATGCTCATGTCGCGGCTGACCAGCGCCAGCGCCAGATCGCCCACCACCTTGCTGGACGGCGTCACCTTCACGATGTCGCCAAAAGCCATGTTCACATCGCGGTACATCTGCGCGATGCGATGCCACTTATCGCCCAGTCCGAGAGACTCCGCCTGCTCCTTCAGATTAGTGAACTGGCCCCCGGGCATTTCATGCAGATACACCTCCGCCGAGCCGGTCTTCGGGCCCGTATCGAAAGGCGCGTACCAGGTGCGCACAATCTCCCAGTAGTCGGCGCATTTGTTCAGAGCATCAAGATCGAGGCCTGTGTCCCGCGGCGTGTTCGCCAGAGCCGCCACCACGGAGTTGAGATTGGGCTGGCTGGTCTGTCCGCTCATGGAGGCAATGGCCGCATCCACGGCATTCACGCCCGCGTCCGAGGCCTTCAGGACCGACGCGGCATTGATGCCGGATGTGTCGTGCGTATGGAAATGAATCGGAATCCCCACCTCCTCGCGGAGCGCCCGCACCAGCACTTCCGCCGCGTAAGGCCGCAGCAGTCCCGCCATATCCTTGATCCCCAGAATGTGCGCGCCCATGCGTTCCAGTTCTTTGGCCTTGCGCACGTAATACTGCAGCGAATACTTCTGCCGCCCCGGATCGAGAATGTCGCCGGTATAACAGATGGCCGCTTCGCAAAGACGATTGGCCTCCTGCACCGCGTCCATCGCGACTCGCATATTCGGCAGGTAGTTCAGCGAATCGAAAATGCGGAAAATATCCATCCCCTGGCGCGCGGCCTCAAGCACGAACTCGCGCACCACATTGTCCGGATAGGCCGTATAGCCAACCGCGTTGGAGGCACGGAAGAGCATCTGGAAACAAATATTCGGAATAGCTTCCCGCAGTTCCCGCAGGCGCTGCCACGGATCTTCCAGCAGGAAGCGCATCGACACGTCAAACGTCGCGCCTCCCCACATTTCCAGACTGAACAGGTCCGGCAGTTTGTGGGATACGAAGTTTGCGATGCGCAGCAGGTCGGCGCTTCGCATGCGAGTCGCCAGAAGGGACTGGTGGGCATCGCGAAAGGTCGTGTCCGTGATCAGCAGCCGTTCCTGGCCGGACATCCACTTCGCGAACTCCCGCGGGCCCAGTTCGTCCAGCTTTTGCCGGGTTCCCGGCGGGGCAGCCGACGAAATGTGCGCGGGCACGGGAGCCGGCCGGAATTTTTTCGGCGCGGTCGCAGTGCCTGCCTGCGCGTTTCCGTTGACGATGGTCTCGCCGAGGAAGGTCAGGATTCGCGTGGCGCGGTCCTGCCGCTTCGTAAATGCGAACAGCTCCGGCGTCTGATCGATGAACGACGTAGTGATGTCGCCCACCCGGAAGTTCGGATGATTGACAACGTTCTCCAGAAACGGAATATTCGTCTTTACCCCGCGCACGCGGAACTCGCGCAGCGCCCGGTCCATCCGGTTGCAGGACTGATCGAATTCGCGGCCCCACGTGCTGATCTTGACCAGCAGCGAGTCGTAGAAAGGCGTGATCGAAGCCCCACTGTATGCCGAGCCGCCGTCGAGCCGAACCCCGAAGCCGGCGGGTGACCGGTAGGTCTGGATGCGGCCGTAATCCGGCGTGAAATTGTTTTCGGGATCTTCGGTCGTAACGCGGCACTGCAGCGCGTAACCGTAAATCGGAATCTCAGCCTGGGGCGGCAGCGAGAGCGGCGGCTCGCTGAGTTTGTAGCCCTGCGCGATCAGGATCTGGCAGCGCACCAGATCGATTCCCGTTACCATCTCGGTGACCGTGTGCTCAACCTGAATGCGTGGATTGACTTCGATGAAATAGAATTCGTTCCGCTCCACGTCCACCAGAAACTCGACCGTGCCCGCGTTGTAATAATTCGCGGCCTTCGCCAGCCGGATCGCGGCATCCGCAAGCCCTGTGCGCAGCGCCTGCGGCAGGTTTACCGCCGGCGCGACCTCGACAACCTTTTGGTGCCGTCTCTGCACGGAGCAGTCGCGTTCGTAGAGGTGGACAATGTTGCCGTGCCGATCCCCCAGGATCTGCACTTCCACGTGCCGGGCACGCCGGATATACCGCTCCAGAAATACCGCGCCATTGCCGAAAGCCGCCGCTGCTTCTTTGCGCGCTTCCTCCAGCTTGCCCGCAAAGTCGGCGGGCGATTCCACCACGCGCATGCCGCGTCCACCGCCCCCGAAAGCGGCTTTGATGATGAGAGGGAACCCGATCGTCTCGGCCATCGCGCGCGCTTCATCCGGATTTTCAATGGCGTTCTCAGTGCCGGGAACGATGGGGACTCCGGCCTTCTCGGCGATCTTGCGGGCTGCCGTCTTGTCGCCGAGTTGATCGAGCAGTTCCGCGCTCGGTCCCACGAAGGTGATGCCCGCTCGCTCGCATGCGCGCGGAAGCGCGGAGTTCTCGGACAAAAACCCGTAGCCCGGATGGATGAGATCGACTTCCTTTTCCTTAGCCAGCGCCACAATGCCTTCCACATCGAGGTAGGCCTGCACCGGTCCCAGGCCCTCGCCGATTTGCCAGGCTTCGTCGGCCTTGAATCGATGCAGGGAAAGACGATCTTCCTTTGAATAGACCGCGACTGTTCGCAGTCCCAGTTCCGTGGCTCCGCGCATGATGCGGATTGCAATTTCACCGCGGTTCAGCGCTAGTAGTTTTGGCATCCATTATCGAGTTTGCCATGCGGGACTTGCTGAACAGTCTGTCAGCCCTGATCGATGCTCACCGGGTACAGAAGCACTTCCCTGCGAATTGCAAATCCAAGCCGCCGGTAAATGGGAATCGCGGTTGTGTTCGCCTGGCTGACGTGGAGAAATGAACGCAAATCCGCTCTGGCATGTACCCGCAGGAGGTGCTCAATCAGCTCCACCGCATAGCCTTTCCCGCGGTGCGCCGGATGAGTGCAGACGCCGCTGACTTCGCGATAGCCCGGCAGCGCCATCCGCTCGCCCGCCATGGCAATCAATTCACCGCCGGCGCGGATTCCGTAATAAACGCCCATCTCGCACGTGCGGAGGCGAAAGAAGCCTGGAAATGCCACCCGCGTAAGTTCCACCATGTCGGCGGCGTCGGCTTGCGTCAGCAACTCTATCCCGGAATCGTGCGCAGGTCCAGAATCGACGAATTCCGGCAGCACCATCTGCAGACAAGGGAAGACATCCCCGTAGATCACACCCCGCACCTTGGCCGGTGCATCACCCATCAGATAGACGATTTCCCCAGGCGCGAGGAGCAACGCAAGCTCCTGCATCGCGCGTACCCCATAGTCCGCGGTCGCCGCAAACGGAGCCACCTCGCCGGGATATCTGCAGGCAGAACCAGCCTGGCAAGCAAACCGGGCATGCTCGGTGCGCAGTGCATGCCACGGAAGATGATCCAGCATCGATTCGCCGGACATAGCGCCGAAGCCCTACTTACTCTGGCGCGCTTCTTCGATACGCTGCGTCAGCATCTCTTCGAAGCGATCCGGAATCAACCCCGCCATACGGCTCGAAATGCGCCCCGCGGGATCCAGCACAATGGTCGTGGGAATCGAGCTGATCGACAATTTGCGCTCCAGTCCGCCCTCCAGCCATGTGGGATTTTCCCAGCCCTGCTGCATCAGAAAAGGCTCGACAAGCGACGGGTCGTCATCCGTGTCCACCGCCACAAAAAAAACGTCCGGATCTTTTGCGAAGTGTTCCCTGACCTTCTCGATGAGGGGATGCTGCGCGCGGCAGGGCACGCACCACGTCGCCCAAAAATCGAGAACCACGGTCTTGCCCTTCAGCGTCGCCATCACCAGTGGCTCTGCTCCCTGATCGGCCCCGCCCGCCGGAGGCAGCGTGAAGTCGAAAATATCAGCTGCCTGCGCGTTCGGGTCCTTCAGCCGCAGGCTTTCCATGCGCTCGTGCATGATCGCGGAGGTCCTGTCGTAGGCTTCGAGAATGATGTCCCCCAATCCCTTCTCCGACCCGTTCAGCTTCGTATAAAGCTCGCCCATGCGCGTCCTGTCGCGCGCCCGGTCAGACTCCACACTGGCCGGATCCTCCAGCGTGAAGGCATCCGCATATTTTTCGATGGCTTCTTTGGTGCGGCCGAGTTTGACCAGCCACGCAGCCGCCACCCGCACCGCTTCCCCGGTCGGATACATGGCCCAGGATTGCGCCGCCGTCCCCACAGCCTCTTTCGGATAGCCCGCGTTGCCGAATGCCTGGGCTTCCAGCGCGTAAATGCGAGCCGTCGCGCGATCCAGTTGTTGCGACCACTGGCCCGGCGTCAGATGTCCCTGCGGCGGCTGTTTCCGCACCGTGCCCACCGCGGCCTCGTAGCGCTTGCCATACTCCAGTGCGCGCTTCGCGGATTGCGCGTCGCCTTTTTCGGTCAGCTCCTTCATCACCCGGTCCAGCAACTGAATATCATCAGGCGCGGTGATCAAAAGCTTCTCGCCATAAAGAACAATCCGATCCCGGTCATTGGCGTCCATGGACGCTTTGGTCAGAGTTCGTTCGATGGCGGGCCGCTGCTTTGTATCGGGATGATTCTTGAGATAGGCTTCCAGTCCGCGAATGATATCGACCGGGCTGTTCCCCGCCTCGTTCATCACCCGGTTCAGTTCTTCCTGTTCGGAATTGGGCTGGGTCGCGATAGGCGCCGCCGGAGCCGGTGCGCCGGGCGCGGGCAATCTCACCACCGAATCCGGAGTTTGCGCGTAAAGCACCCCCAGTGAACGCGCAAGATAAACAGTGATCGCCGCTATTCGTCGAATCTTCAAATCAATTCCCCGCCGAAGTTTTCCGGATGTTTTCCGCCAGCGTCGCCGCCCGCTCTCGCGCTATGTGGAGGAAGCTCTCATTCTTCGCCACGCGGTCCAGCATGGGCAGGAACTGTTGCGGCGACATGAGGCGCTTCTGATCCCGCAAGACTTCGAGGCGCAGGATGGCGTTCTGCGCGCCCAGCTTGTCGAATCGAACCGCGGTTTCGAGGTCGATGCGGGCCCGCTCGCTGTCCATAATGCTGTCGAAAATTTCGTTCAACGCCCGCGCATCCGCGTCTTCCGAATAGTTGAACTTGACTTCGTGAGGGCCGCCCGGGCCCGTGTAGCGAAAAGTCTTCATCCCCATGTTCGCCACTTTCAGGCCGGATTCCAGCGGCCGGCTGAAATGATCCAGCTTTCCCGCCAGATTCTGAATCTGCGTCCATTCCGCTCCGCTGAGCTGAAAATGTAGCGGGTCTTCGTCCTGGGGAGCTTCCTGATAAGTTCCAGCGCCGTCTTTCATCAAATCGATTTCCACGTAAGGCGGCGTACTGCCCGGAAAGGTTTTTATGTAGGTCAGCACCGGCCCGCCGCTGTCGTCCGGCGCGCCCCAGGCCGCAGACAGCAGGAAGAACGCCGGCAGAAAAAGGAAAAAACGTTTCAAGCGCGCGCCTCTTTCCCCGCCAATAGAGGCATCGGAAACGCCGCCCGCGTGGCATGACAGATCGCGACTGCCAGAGCGTCGCTGGCGTCCTGTGAAGCGATCGGCTCAGCCAGGCGCAGCAGCGACGCGACCATCTGCTGCACCTGCGATTTCTCCGCGCGTCCATAACCGACCACGCTCATTTTGACTTCAAGGGGAGAGTACTCGCCAAAGGCAACATCCGCCTCCGCAATCAGCAACAGGGCAACGCCGCGCACATGGGACAGTTTCAGGGCACTTCGGGCGTTCACGGCCACGAAGACTTCTTCCACCGCGGCGCAATCCGGGCGGTGCTGTTCGATCAGGCTCCGCAGTTCGGCTGCGATATTCCGCAGACGCCGCTCCAGAGGGTCGCGCGCCGAAGACCGGATGCAGCCCGCCGCCACCATGCGATGCAGTCTGCCGTCGCTGTCGATGATCCCGTACCCGGTTCGCTCCGTCCCGCAGTCAATTCCGAGCACACGCATACGGCTTCCTGACGCCGGCTTTAACCTTCGTCTTCTTCGTCCGTCTCGAAGTTGGAATAAACGTTCTGCACGTCGTCGTGCTCTTCCAGAACGTCCGTCAGCTTCATCATCCCCTGTGCCGCTTTGCCTTCCAGTTTCATCAGGTTCTTGGGGACCATGGCGACTTCCGCGTTAATGGTTTCGATCTTTTCCTTTTGCACGGCCTCGAGCACAGCCTCGTGGCTGGTCGGATCGGAAATGATTTCCCACGTGTCGCCGTTGTCTTTGAGATCTTCCGCGCCCGACTCCAGCACCAGATTCATCAGCTGATCTTCGGTGGCGATTTCTTTATCGATAACGATCTGGCTTTTGCGCTCGAACATCCAGGCAACGCTGCCCTGCTCGCCGAGGTTGCCGCCGTTCTTGGAGAACATGTGGCGGATATCGCTCACGGTGCGGTTGCGGTTATCGGTGGCAACCATCACCAGGACAGCCGCGCCGCCGGGACCGTAGCCTTCGAACATGACTTCATCGATCTGGCCACCTTCCAGTTCGCCGGTGCCGCGCATGATCGCCTTCTTGATGTTGTCGGCGGGCATCGAGACGTTCTTGGCCGCCGTAACCGCGGTGCGAAGGCGAGGATTACCGTCGGGGTCGCCGCCGCTGCGCGCGGCAATGGTGATTTCCTTGATCAGCCGCGTGAAAATTTTCCCGCGCTTGGCGTCTGTGGCGGCTTTCTTGTGTTTGATCGTCGCCCACTTTGAATGACCTGACATTGTATGAGAACTCCGGAAGAGTAAAGCCGTCCCGCAAGAGGCGGACCGGTGGGATTTTCCTAATCGACCAGCATAACAAACCGGGCTCCGCGGGCACAGTCCTCAAACCCCGGGCAGGAAGAACCGGATGACGCAATAAACAATGGCCGCAACTCCCGCCGCCGCCGGGATCGTCAGAACCCAGGCGCTCACGATTCCCCCCGCCACATGCCAGCGCACCGCTCGCGTCCGCTGAATCGAACCCACCCCCGCAATGGCGCCGGCGATCGCATGAGTGCTCGACACCGGCAGCCCCAGCCATGTCGCGAAGAGAATCGAAATGGCCGCGCCCGTCTCTGCGCAAAACCCGCTGCGCGGCTGCAGCCTGGTCAATCTGGTTCCCATCGTGCGCACGATGCGCCAGCCGCCGCTCATCGTTCCCAGCCCGATCGCCGCGCTCGATGCCGCGATCACCCACGACGGAACATGAAAATCCTTCTGCAGCCCGCCCGCAACCAGCACCGCGGTGATGATTCCCATCGTCTTCTGCGCGTCGTTGGTGCCGTGCGCGCAGCTGAAAAAAGCGGCAGACACGATCTGATACCGGCGGAAATGCCGGTCCATCTGCGAAGGTGTGAATTTCCGGAAACCCCAATACACCGCCACCATCAGCAGATATGCCGCCACCATGCCGATCAGCGGCGAAAGCACCAGGAACGCCAGCGTGATCCCCCACTTCCCCGCCACCAGACCCGCGAAGCCCGCCTTGGCGAACGCCGCCCCCGCATAGCCGCCAATCAGCGCGTGCGAAGAGCTGGTGGGCAGCGCGTGAAACCACGTGAAGATGTCCCAGAGAATAGCGCCCGTAAGCCCGGCAAACAGCACCCAGGGCGTCACCAGGTGAACATTCACAAATCCGCTGCCGACCGTCGCGGCGACGCCGGTGCCGAGCAGATAAGCCGCCAGAAAATTAAACGCAGCCGCCATAACCACGGCTACCCCCGGTGTCAGTACCTTCGTCGAAACCACCGTTGCGATGGAGTTCGCGGCGTCATGAAAACCGTTGATGTAATCGAATATCAACGCCACACAAATGATGAAGACCACCAGATCGAACGAATTCATCGCCGCTTAGTTGTTCTTCACCGACACGTTTTGAATCACGTCCGCAACATCCTCGCACCGGTCCGTGGTGGCCTCCAGCAGTTCGTAGATTTCCTTTTGCCGGATCAGCGCGATCGGGTCCTTTTCATTGCGGAAAAGATCGGCGAGCAGATTCCGCTCCATCTTGTCCGCTTCATTTTCCAGCCGGTTGATCTCAATGCAGATGTTGATCACCGGTTTCTTCTGATGCAGCGCCACCAGCGCTTCCGCCAGAAAAACGCAACAGCTGGAAACCTTCTCGGCCAGCGCCAGCACGGCGGGCGGAATCGGCTTCAGCCTGTAAGCGACGATGCGGAACGTAACATCGTCGATGCCGTCCAGCACATCGTCAAGCGAAGTTGCCAGGGACTGGATGTCTTCGGGATCGAAAGGAGTGATAAAGGTGGACCGCAAGCGGTCAAAAATGTCGTGGACAACCTTGTCGCCTTCATCTTCTATCTTGCCGATATCCTCCTGTATCCGGCAGACCCCGTCATAGCCGTCTTCCAGCCCGCTGATCAGGAGCTTCGCGGCACGGCAAATAATCTGGGAGTGACGCTCAAAAAGGTAAAAAAATCTCTCATCCTTCGGTAACAAATTCATGACGGTCAGTCCCTAGAGTAACGGACCTGTAACATTCTCGTTGCTTAAATTGAATAGAAGCCGCCCCATTCCATGACTGACCTGAACACCCGCATCACCGCCGCTGAACGGCAAACCGCCCTCGATCGCCTCGCATCCTCGCGCGATCTTCTGCTTCGCGCCGTCGCAGGCGTTTCAGACACGCAGGCAATCTTCACTCCGGAGCCCGGCCGGTGGTCGATTCTGCAACTGGTGGAGCACCTCGCCATCAGCGACCCGGGTCTCCTCGGCCGTATCGAGCGCGGACTGCGCCAGTCTGCCCAGCCCGAGCTTATGGAAGAGGTTCGCCAGAAGGATCGGCGTTTCACCGGCGAGTACAAACCGCTCCCCCGCGGCGTCAATAAAGCTCCGGCCGACCTGCTCCCCACCGGTCGGTATCCGACCCTTTCGCAAGCCACGACGGCATTCGCGGAGAATCGTGCCGGCACCATTGAATTCGCCCGCCACACGAACGACGAATTGCGCAGCCACTTTGTGCCGCACACTCTGCTGGGCCCCATGGATTGCTATCAGTGGCTGATGGCCTGCGCGATCCATGTCGAAAGCCACACCCGCCAGATCGAAGAGCTGAAGGCCGATCCCGCCTTCCCCCGCTAACCGAACAAGTCGCTTTCAGAAATCGGCGACTTGCCGTGCAACTGGTCGGGCGTCAGCCTGTCCATGAGGATCGTCATCTTGGTGGCGAAGGCCACCTGGTTATGCATCACGTTGGGGTTCAGCTTGTCGATCACCCCTTTTGGATCGGCGCGGAAGAAGTATGCGGGCTGGCCCATCAGGCCGATGCCGGGAAGTCCGAGCGAGCGGAGCGATCCGCCCTCGCCGGGCGCTCCGGCTTCGGGCGTCACCGTGGCGTTGGAGTAGCGGGGATCCTCGCCCGCTGTCACCGCCATAAACATTCTTGCGCTGGTCTCCTCAGTCGCCCGCGTCGGAATCCAGCGCTCCGGAGCCACGTTTCCCGAGGGCGCGAAGGTGCCGTTCAAATCCACCCAATCCATCGCTCCCATCTGCTCCATAGCCACTTGTCCGACAATCCGCTTCGCCACATCGGGCCATTTCTCAAGCACCCCGCGCGTTCCCGCCCGGCGGCCCGATCCAGTGACCTTGTCCATGACTGCGCCCGCCGCATAGTGCCCCGTCGGCAGACTGCAGACCAGCGTTCGCCGCGGTTGCGCGGCGGGAATCTTCGACCAGTAAGTCGCCACTGACAGCACTCCCAGTCCGCCGTTCTCGTTGCATTCGTTCGGACCGTCTGTCTGCGTCGTCAGGAAAACCACTTCGTCGCTCTGCCCTTTCAGCGTGGCCAGCAGGGTGTCGGCGCGCGCGTCCGGCGTCAGAGTCGCGTCGCACCGGATGGTCGCCGTCGCTTTGCCGGAAACGGATTTCAGATACGTGCTGCCCTCCGCGCCTGCCCAAATTGCCGGCAACGCGCGGTGCTTGTCGCTGAATGGCAGATAGTTGTGGCGGGCGGTATTGTTGGAAACATCCGTGTAGCAGAGGATCAGCCCTTTGCAGCGGTTCTCGAAGACTTCCATAATTTCCCGTCCCGTCTGACCGGCGGGACTCGCGCCGCCCACCCGCGATGGAGCTTTCTCTGGAAACCGCCCGAGATTCGCCCGGACTGGCGCGGCGGCACTCGTCCGCGCCACCGCCGGCCGGATCAGAGGCATGTCCATCACGACGATCGAATTGGCCAGCGCCGCAGCGTCTGTCCTCTCAGCAAGCGCTTTCGCGGCGTCCACTCCCGTGCCCGGCACATAGAGCAAACGGCCCGTTGCCGCGGCCTTCCCGCGCGTGCTGCCGCCGAATGGATAATAGGCGATCACCTCGACGCTCCGTGTCGCTCCGCCGTCCTCGGCAACCGAGATGGAACAATCGGTCACCCGGCATTCCCAGCTGGTAAGGCGGAACTGATCCCGCTCCACCGTGAACCCGAGCGACGCAAATTGCGCGGCGAGAAACTCCTCGAAGGCCCGGCATTGCGGCGTGCCCGTCATCCGTATCGGCCCGAACTCGTGCAACTGCCGCAGCCATTTGCCCAACGTTTCGACGGACGGGATTTGCGCGGGCTGATAACCCGCGATCTGCCGCTGCCCTCCGGATGCGGCGAGCAGCGCGACGGGAAAAGCTCCCGCCATCTTTAAGAGGTCGCGTCGCGGAAGGTTCATGTGATCTCCACTGAGACCCAATTTCTATCACAAAAATAAAACCGCCGCTTCCGAAAGCTATCCTAAGCCTGAAGCCATGTCCGCGCCGATTCAGATCCGCCCCGTCGCCATCGCCGACTACCTTGCATGGAGACCTCTATGGGATGGCTACAACGCTTTCTATGGTCGTGAAGGCGGCACCGCGCTTGCCGATGAAATCACGCAGTCCACATGGCAGCGCTTCTTCGACCCCGCCGAACCCGTATTCGCGCTGGTCGCGCAGCGCGAAGCAAAGCTCGTGGGGATCGTGCATTATCTCTTCCATCGCAGCACCATCTTCATCGGTCCGACTTGCTATCTCCAGGATCTGTTCACTCTCCCATCCGAACGCGGACGCGGCGTAGGACGCTCGCTGATCGAGGCGGTTTGTGAGCAGGCAAAAACCGCCGGCGCAAAGCGGGTCTACTGGCACACGCAGGATACGAACGCTGCCGGGCGCATGCTCTACGACAAAGTCGCGCAGCACGCAGGATTCATCGTCTATACCCGCAATCTCTGACAACGCGCAGCGGGCGATTTTCTACTTTGCGTGCCAGGGCTCGCGAATCAGCAGCTTCGGGTCCGCGTCCGCTTTCGGAACGAACTTCTGCGTGCGGCCATACTGATTGTCGCCGCCGTAAAGATTTCCCTTCGAATCCACCGAAAACGTATGCACTTCGATGTAGCCGTCCGGCAAAGCCCTCGGCACCATCCACGTGTACAAATGGTTCCCCTTGAAATCGAGCTTGTTGAAGCGAAGTGGCGTAAGATCGGTGACCCAGATGCAATCGTCATTCACGATGATGTCTAGCGGTAGCGAGAAGCCAGTAAAGGCCTGTTCGAATGCGAACTTCGCCGGATCGGAAGTGGTCCGGAAAACATTGATGCGGTTGCCCGAGCGATCCAGCGCGAAAACGCGGCCTTCCGGACCGATACCCAGCGCATGCACGCCGTTGAACTGCCCCGGCCCCTTGCCATGCCCGCCAAACTCACCGATGTATTTCATGTCGCGGTCGAGAATCATCACGCGATGGTTGTCCAGTCCGTCCGCGATGAGTATCCTGCCATCGGGAAGAAAAGCCACGTCCTGCGGTTTTCCGAAGTGCGTTCCGTCCGTGCCTTCTACGCCCTTCTCGCCAAGAGTCTTGAGCAGCTTGCTGCCATCGTTTGAAAACACATAGATGACGTCATAGGTCTCGTCCACCACCCAGACGCGATGCTGCGGATCGTAAGGACTGATCCGAATGCGATGCGGCCCCGGCCCCTGCGCATCCGCGAACAGATGATCCCACTGCGACCAGTGCTCTCGCACCTTGCCGTTGCCGTCGAGCACGTAAAGAAAGTTCTTCTTCATCACCCGGCGATCCACCGCGCTGAGCACGTTGATCCCGATCGAACCGGCGAAGCCCGCGTATTCGGGCGGAAGAGGATCGGGCAGGCGCGTTTCGCCGCGCTGGGCGATCAGGATACGGTCGGGCGACTCCGCGAAAACGCCCGAGTTGCCGCCGAACGCAAAGCCCGGCTCAGAGAACGGCTTATGCCAGTAACGGATCACATCGTACGGACTGGGCCCCACAGGTCCTGAAACAACAGCCGGCGGGGATTGCGCCAACATCAACCCGATAAAGCTCAGCCCCACGGCAACCACTACGGTCTTCTTCAGCATCCTGTAATCCCTTCGCGGTTTCCCCTCAAGTTTGCTAATAGCTTATCGCGATGCCCTCAGGGATAGCCCTGCAGCCTTGGTGTCCCGTGTTTCCACTCCGCCACCGCGAAGCCGCTGGCGTTGGGCATCTTGACCGCCGGCAGAGTTTTCTCGCTCATCACCTCATCCTCTTTGATCACGTTGTTGCGGAAAAGCAGGAACGCGGTGAGCGAATAAACTTCATCGGGCTTGAGCGAACCCTCCCGGCCCAGCGGCATGCCCCGATTGATGTAATCCCAGATCACAGCCGCGTACGGCGAGTGGACACCCATCGTGTTGTTGTCGTTCACGCAGGGTTCGAGGCACGTCACCACCCCCTCCTTCGATCGCGGAGCCTTGCTTTGGATGAGCGTGGGTGCGTGGTTCTTCGAGTAGCCATCCGGGCCGTGACAGCCGACGCACTTTACCTTATAGATCGCCGCGCCTTCTTTCGCCGTGCCATGGCCGGGCGGCAGTTCCTTGCCGGCCGGACCGATCGAAATATCCCAGGCCTTGATCTCCTCGGGAGTCGGTTTGCGCCCGACCCCATACGACGGGGACTGCGTCCACGCGCTCTGGCAAACCAAAAGGGCGGCCGCGCCAAAAATGAACCTACGCAAGGCCATTGGTTACACTCCCGTCCGCGCCGACTTTCCACGGCTGAATCGTGTTGTCGTTGCCCCGCACGCGAACCCTGTCCGGCGGATCCTTCCAGTATTTGCCGACTTCCTCGCGCGATGGCTGCCTCGTCCCCAACTCATCCGTGCAACGTGACAGCAGCGTGCAGGGCTTGCCGTCCCACTTCCAGTGGAAACCGAAGCGCGTATGCGCCATCCGGTAAGCAGGGGTGCGCAGGTCGGCCTCCTGCCAGCTCGCGCCGCCATTGGTGGAAACCTCCACGCCATGCACCGCGCCGGCGCCGGACCACGCCAGCCCGCTGATCTCATAGAACCCGGCCCCCTGCAGCTTGTGGCCGCCCGAAGGATAGGTGATTACCGACTTCGGTCCGATCTGGTTGGTCAGCGCGGCCCCTTTCGGGTCAGGCGTGATGTGGCCGTAGTCGTCGTAAGTGAGGTAATGGGTATCCACTACTTTGATCCGCCGCAGATACTTGATCTGGTAGATGCCCTCAAATCCCGGCACCATGAGGCGCAGCGGGAATCCCTGCTGCGGACGGATCGGTTCGCCGTTCATCGCATAGCAGACCATGCAGTCATCCATCGCCTTGTTCAGCGGAATGCTGGACGATCCTTTCACTTCTTCGGACCCTTCGGCCACAATCCAGGCAGCGCCATTCTGCACGCCGGCTTCATTGAGAAGCAGAGAGAGCGGGACCCCTGTCCACTCGGCGCAACTGGTCAGGCCGTGCGTATCCTGCACCGTGGCATCGCTGGCGCGCGCGCGGTTGCCGAGGCATTCGATGAAATGGACGCGGGTCACATACGGCAGGCGC
>DASZLO010000185.1:0-7724 GCA_035552315.1 Bryobacteraceae bacterium | reverse complement strand
AGACGTCAAAGAGCGCATTCTCGAACACTTGGGCGTCCTGAAGCTGAACCCCGGCGCGAAAGCTCCGATCCTGTGCTTCGTTGGACCTCCCGGAGTCGGGAAAACCTCGCTCGGACAGTCGATTGCCCGTGCCCAGGGCCGCAAGTTCGAGCGCCTGAGCTTGGGTGGCATGCACGACGAAGCCGAATTGCGCGGCCATCGCCGCACTTACATCGGCGCGATGGCTGGCCGGATCATCCAAAGCATTCGCCGGGCAGGGGTTAACAACCCGGTCCTGATGCTGGACGAGGTCGATAAGCTCGGCCGCGATTTCCGGGGCGACCCGGCCGCCGCTCTGCTGGAGATCCTCGATCCGGAGCAGAACAAAACGTTCCGCGACAATTATCTGGACCTGCCGTTCGATATCTCGAAGGTTTTCTTCGTGATGACGGCCAATACCCTCGACACGATTCCGCAGCCGCTGCTCGATCGTATGGAAGTAGTGCGGCTGGCCGGCTACAGCGAGGAAGAAAAGCTGGAGATTGCGCGCCGCTATCAGGTGCCCAAGCAGTTGAAGGAAGCCGGGTTGTCCGCCGACGTCTGCGCCCTGAGCGATGAAGCGCTACGCCTGGTGATTTCGCGCTACACCCGCGAAGCCGGCGTGCGGCAACTGGAGCGCGCGATTGGCCGCGTCATGCGGAAGGTGGCCCTGAAAGTGGCCGAAGGGTCTTCCGGACCGGTCGAAATCAACAAGGAAGAACTGACGGATCTTCTAGGTCCCGAGCGCTTCTCCCCCGAGCAGGCCCGCAAGAACGTTCCCGCCGGGGTGGCCACCGGGCTCGCCTGGACCGAAGCGGGCGGCGACGTCCTGTATATCGAAGGCGCTTTGCTGCGCGACGGCAAAGGACTTTCGCTCACCGGCCAACTGGGTGAAGTGATGCAGGAATCGGCCAAGACAGCCCAGAGCTATATCTGGTCGCATGCGGCGGAATTCGGCATCGACCAGTCCATGTTCCGGCGCTACGGTGTGCATGTTCACGTTCCCGCCGGGGCGATCCCGAAAGACGGCCCGTCGGCCGGCGTCACGATGACCACCGCGCTCACATCGCTTTACACGGGCCTGCCGGTCCGGAGCGACACCGCAATGACCGGTGAGGTCACGCTTTCCGGGCTGGTTCTGCCGGTAGGCGGGATCAAAGAGAAGATGCTGGCCGCGAGACGGCTGGGAATCCGGCGCGTCATAATCCCCAGGCAAAACGAAAAAGACTTGCGCGATTTGCCCGAAGATGCACGCAGTGAAATGGAGTTCATCCTGGCCGAACACGTGCATGAAGTCTTGCAAGCAGCCATACCGGGAATAAAGGAGCAGGGTTTGCTGCCCGTGGCGGCATAACCCCTCCGGCCCGGCGCTGCTGACAGGAAATTTTTATGGATATCAACCGCCTCACAGAGAAAACTCAAGAAGCGCTCCACGCAGCGCAAAGCGAAGCTCTCCGCCGCGGTAATCAGCAGGTTGACGTGGAGCATCTGCTAGCCGCCCTCCTTGCACAGGAGGGCGGCTTGGCTGCCTCCATTCTCAAACGCGCGGGGGTCAACCCGGAGGTTGTCGCCGCCCGGCTCGAACAGGATCTGGACCGCCTCCCTAAGGTCAGCGGGCCCACCGGCGGACCGGAGCAGATTTACGTCACCGCACGCCTGAATAAGGTTTTCACCAAGGCCGAGGACGAAGCCAAGCGCCTGAAGGACGACTTCATTTCCGTGGAGCACTTCCTCCTGGCCGCGGTCGAAGAATCGAAGGCTTTCAAAGAACTGGGGATTACGCGGGATCGCCTGATGCAGGCGCTGCGCGAAGTCCGGGGCAGCCAGCGGGTGACCACCAAGAATCCGGAAGCCACCTATGAGGCGCTGGAGAAATACGGACGCGATCTCACAAAGAGCGCCGAGGCGGGCAAGCTCGACCCGGTGATTGGCCGCGACGAGGAGATTCGCAGGGTGATCCAGGTGCTGTCGCGCCGAACCAAGAACAATCCGGTGCTGATCGGTGAACCGGGTGTCGGCAAGACCGCGATCGTGGAAGGCCTCGCGCAGCGCATCGTGCGCGGCGACGTGACCGAAGGGCTCAAAGAAAAGCGTATCGTTTCGCTCGATATGGGCGCGCTGATTGCCGGCGCGAAATTCCGCGGCGAATTCGAAGAACGTCTGAAGGCGGTTCTCAAAGAGGTTCTCGATTCGAATGGCGAGATCATTCTCTTCATTGACGAACTGCACACGGTAGTGGGCGCGGGCAAAGCCGAAGGCTCCATGGACGCCGGCAATTTGCTGAAGCCCATGCTCGCCCGGGGCGAACTGCACTGCATCGGCGCGACCACGCTCGATGAATACCGGAAGTACATCGAAAAGGACGCCGCCCTCGAACGGCGCTTCCAGCCCGTGATGGTGGATCAGCCCACCGTCGAAGACACCATCTCGATTCTGCGCGGTTTGAAAGACCGCTATGAACTCCATCATGGCGTGCGCATCAAAGACGCCGCGCTGGTGAGCGCTGCGATTCTTTCGGATCGCTACATCTCCGACCGCTTCCTGCCCGATAAGGCGATCGACCTGGTGGATGAGGCGGCCGCGAAACTGCGCACTGAGATCGATTCCATGCCGGCGGAGCTGGACGAAATTCTGCGCCGGACCATGCAGCTTGAAATCGAGCGTCAGGCCCTGAAGAAGGAGAAAGACGAGCCGTCGCGCGAACGCCTTAGCAAAATCGAAGCCGAGATTGCGAACCTTCGCGCGGAAGGCGATGCTCTGAAAGCGCGCTGGCAGCTGGAGAAGGAATCGGTGCAGGGTCTGCGAACGCTGCGCGAACAAATCGATCAGGTGAAGACCGAAATCGATCAGGCCGAGCGCGCCTATGATTTGAACAAGGCGGCTGAACTCAAGTACGGCAAGCTGCGTGAATTGACCGCGAAACTCGCAGCCGCCGAATCGGTTGCGGCCAGCCCCACCAAGCTTCTTAAGGAAGAAGTCGGCGAGGAGGACATCGCCTCCGTAGTGAGCCGCTGGACCGGCGTTCCGGTGTCGCGCCTCCTTGAAGGAGAAATGCAGAAGCTTCTTCATCTTGAGGATGAACTGCACAAGCGCGTCATCGGACAGGATGAAGCCGTCACCGCGGTTTCGGAAGCCGTTATTCGCGCCCGCGCCGGTTTGAAAGATCCCCGGCGTCCTATCGGCAGCTTCATTTTCCTCGGACCCACCGGCGTAGGCAAGACTGAACTCGCGCGCGCACTGGCGGAATATCTGTTCGACGATGAGCACAACATGGTGCGGATCGATATGTCCGAATACCAGGAGAAGCATACGGTTGCGCGTCTTGTCGGGGCGCCCCCCGGATATGTCGGCTTTGAAGAAGGCGGCCAGTTGACCGAAGCGGTCCGGCGCAAGCCCTATTCGGTGGTCCTGTTCGACGAAATCGAAAAGGCGCATCCCGACGTCTTCAACGTGATGCTGCAGATTCTGGACGATGGCCGTCTCACCGATGGTCAGGGACGGACTGTGAACTTCAAGAACACACTGCTCATCATGACCTCGAACGTGGGCAGCCACCGCATCCTGGAATATAAGGGCACCTTTGCGGGGCACGGTTATGACGACATGAAGAACGCCGTCATGAACGAACTTCGCAACGGCTTCCGTCCGGAGTTCCTCAATCGCATCGACGAGATCATTGTGTTCCACGCGCTGGACGAAAAACATCTGAAGCAGATCGTCGATATCCAGCTTGAGAGCCTGCGTCAGCGCCTGGCCGACCGGCACATCCATCTGACCCTGACGGACGAGGCCCGGACGCATCTGGTGAAGACCGGTTACGATCCGGTTTACGGCGCTCGCCCGCTCAAGCGCGCCATCCAGAAGGAAGTGGAAACGCGCCTCGGCCGGCTGATCATCAGCGGCAAAGTCCACGACGGCGAGGAAGTGGTCGTCGATTACGACCCGGCTAAAGCCGAGCTTGTCTTCCAGCCAATGCCAGTGCTGGTTTAAAGCTCAGTTTTTGTAGTCCGATTTGAACAATCGGTTGCTAATCTCGGAGGTCATGAAAGCGCATCTCCGCGGATTCGTTCGGGCAATGCACCTTTGGCTCGGACTCTTTGGCGGAGTATTCATCTGCCTCATGGGCGTCACAGGAGGGCTGGTGGCGCTCCGTCCACAGATCGCTACCCTCCTTTCACCCGCCGCCCCGGCCACCGGCAACTGCGTTTCGCCGGACTGGAACCGCGCGGCGCACGATATCACCGCGCTCTCCGGTTCCGAAATCAACCGCGTTTATGGGCCTTACGGAGCCGACACCCGGTATCACTTTCGAATGATGACCGATGAGCCGGCAATCTATCGGCATGTCATTTACGACGTCTGCTCGGCCCGGATCCTCGGTTCCATCAACCTTGCGTGGATGGATTGGACCGTTGACCTGCACCACAATCTGCTTGCCGGGAAGACAGGACGAATGTGGGCCGGCATGATGGGCATCCTGATGCTGGTGAGCGGCATCGGCGGCGTGCTTCTTTGGTTGCTGGGGAAGCCGGATCTCAGGACGGCCTTTCAAATTCGCCTTCGCTTTTCCAAAGCCACTCCCCGTCAAGCGCACCGCGCATTGGGGCTAATCGCCGGTGTTGTGCTGGTTCTCGAAGCGTTCACAGGTTTGTGGCTTTGTTTCCCGCAGACGATGCGCGGTATGCTGACGATCGTTTCCCCTGTATCCGAGGACGTGCGTCCGGCGCGCGCCCCTCGCGGCAAGGCGGCAACCGGCCGCGCAGACTTCAATGAACTGTTGGTGGCCGCCCACAAAGAAATCCCCGACGGAGTCATCCGGGAAATCCGTATGCCCGAAGGCAACGGCAACGTTCAGATTCGCATGTGGCGTCCGGCGGATTTCAGATCTCTGGGCAACAATGTCGTCTTCCTGTCCAGCGCGGGCGCTCAGGTGCTTGCAGTCGATCGCTATGTCGAACGGCCGGGCTCGAATCGATTCATCCAGGCAATGGCGGGGCTCCACTATGACGAGTGGGGAGGACTCCCGTTCCGAATTCTCTGTGCGGTTGCCGGCCTGGCAACCCCCGTCTTGTTCATCACGGGTTGGCTGATGTGGTGGTACTCGCGCGGGAAACAAGTCCGGTCACTTCATCGCCCGACGCCCACCGAACAAACTGCCGCGCTCGCCCGCTGAATGCGCGCGAACAATGCAGAACCCTAACGCGGCTTGTTCGGCCAGATCGTGAAATCGCGCATGGCGTAACGGACCACGTCCCCGCTCATTCCCTTCAGCGCCTCGTTCAGTTCCACTAATTGGGCGTGTGAAAGTTCGAGCACATGTTCCTGCGGCTGGTACTTCGTGCCGACTGGGTAATCGAGAAACGGCGTGTTCGACTGCTCAATGTGGCAGCCGAGGATGTGCGCGACCGGTTTGTCCCGCGTGAAATCGACGAGCGTTTGAATGCTGACCTTGAAGGCGGCGGCATCCGATACATAGAGGCGTCCGGGATAAAGCGTGTCGCCCGTGAGCAAAATGCCGGTGCGGCGATCGTAGAACGCAACTCCAAACGGCTGGTGTCCCGGAATCGGAATGACATCGAGGACCCGGCCGCCAAGATCGAGAGATCCGATATCTTCCGGCCACTTCTTGATGCCGTAAACCTTCTGTGTGGCTTCCACCGACAGTGGAACCACGGTAATGCCGGGCTTACCTGCGAATTGCGCATCGCCTGAGATGTGGTCGCCATGCCCATGCGAGTGCGCAACCAGCAGCGGGATCGACTCACGGCCATTCCGCTTGCACCATTCCGCGACCGTTTGGATGACGATTTCAGCCACGTTCGTTTCGCCCGCGCCGGTGTCCTGCAGCATCGCGCGGTCCTTGCCGAAAAACAGATACAGGAATGGCTTTTCATAGTTGGTGCAGCCGGACTCCCGAATGATGTAAAGATCGGGATTGTACTGATGCACCTGCCATTTGGGAACCTCCGCGCAGTCAGGGCCGCCCGTAATCCAGTGCGCCGGAAGAGTCCCGCGTTCCAGTCCCGCGCCCTTCGGTTCGGGCGCCTGGGCCTGCGCCAGGCAAGAGAAGCTAAGTACTAAACTCAGGAACTTCAAATTCAAGGCGCTCGCCGCCGGTAGTCTGCCCGGCGCCGTGAAGTGATGCTTCTTCGACAAGTTTTTCAAACCTTTCCCGATCCTGATCGCGCGCCGAATCCGGCATGCTGACGTCGAAAAGCACCCGCGCCTTGCCCAGCCCGATCACGCGCGTTCCCAAGTAAACAGCCTCTGCGACATTATGCGTAACGAAGAGAATGGTCGTGCCGGTCTCGGCCCAGAGCTTTCGCACCAGGCGCTGCATATCAAGACGGGTCGCGGGATCGAGCGCGCTGAAAGCCTCGTCCATCAGCAGAATTTTCGGACGCATGATGAGCGCCTGCGCGATGGCAACGCGCTGCTGCATGCCGCCCGAAAGCTGATCGGGATACTTGTGCGCATCGGCTTCGTGCAGGCCCATCTGCCGCAGAAACGCATGCGCCTGTTCCCTGAATTCGCGCCGTTTGCGATGAAAGGCCGGCGTGAGCCGTCCGAGAATTCCGAACTCTTCCATCTCAGGCCCGAAGGTGATGTTGTCGATGACGGTCCGGTCGGGGAAGAGCGAATACTTCTGCGGCACATAGCCGCGATGGCGGTCGGGGCGCGGAAGCTCGCGGCCTTCGATCAGCACGCGTCCCGATGTTGGCCGCTCCGCCCCGAGAATCAGCCGCAGCATAGTGGATTTGCCGCAGCCAGTCTGTCCGCAGACGGAAATGAATTCGCCGGCCTCGATCGTGAGATTGAGGTTGTCGAGAATCTTTCTTCCGTGATAGGCGATGCAGATATTTTCGAGCCGGATCATGCTTGGTTTGCCCTTGAACTACTCGTGGAACCAGGGATGCATTTTGCGGTTCAAGACCCGCATCGAAAGGTCCACCAGAAACAGCAGCAGCGCAACCCAGAGCACGTAGGGAATGATGACGTTCATCCCCATGTGGCGGCGCAGCAGAGCGATGCGAAACGCCAAGCCGTCCTGCGAAGCAATCATTTCCCCCGCGAACAGAAACAGCATGATGGCTTTCAGATTCAGACGAATGCTGTTCAGCACCCGCGGCAGAATCTGCTTCAAAACGATCAGATAGGAAACGCCGAAATCGTGCGCCCCGAGCGTGAAGCCCTTGACCACCTGCTCAGGCGGAACGCTCTTCGTCATATTGACGGTGTCGAGAATGATGGTCGGAGTGACGCCGATTACGATCAGCATGATCTTCGCCAGTTCGTCGATCCCGAAAGCGATAAAAAGAATCGGCAGCACCGAGAGCGCGATGATTTTGTCGAAGAACAGAATAAACCGCAGGAAAAACTGGCCGATCACGGGAAACATCCCCATATGCAGCCCGAGAATCACCGCCGGCACCAGCAGCAGCATGCTCCAGATGAACCGCTTGGCGCTGGCCACCGTGTCGGTCCAGATCATGCTTTGAGTGAAGCCGACTGCGGGCGAATCCTGATCGTCGGTGTCGGGACGCGTAAAGGCATCGGTGATTCCCTGCGTCAACTGATGCAGGCTGGGCACCACGCGATCGTCGGGATTTTCAATGTGCCGGTTATGCGCCGTGTAGAAATACAGGACGATTCCGGCGGCGAATAAAAACCAGGAAAGTGTCCACGTGGTTAAAGCGGACGGGCGG
>DASZLO010000184.1:0-32776 GCA_035552315.1 Bryobacteraceae bacterium | reverse complement strand
CAGCACGCTGGGCGCGCTGAAATTCCATGCCGACACGGCGCTTTATTTCCGGCAAAATATTCTGCGGCCTTTTCTGGATCATTATTTGAAAGACGCCGCGCCGCCCAGCGGTGTGCCGCCCGTCAGCGCTTATGAAACCGGCACGAACACATGGCTGAAGCTGCCTTCCTGGCCGGCGGGCTGCCCGAGCGGCTGCACGGTGAAGCCGACGCCCTTTTATATGACAGCCGGCGGTAAGGCCGGATTCACAGCTCCCAAAACGGGCGACACCGCTTACGAAGAATACGTCTCCGATCCCGCCAAGCCGGTGCCTTTCCGGAAACGTCCGAGCCAGCCGGTGGGATATGACAACGGCCTGACCTGGCCGGAATGGCTGGTTGACGATCAGCGCGAAGCTTCGGGACGGCCCGATGTCGCCGTGTTTGTTTCCGACGTTCTGACTCAGCCGGTCAAAATCAGCGGCCAGCCGGTGGTGAATCTGATGGCGTCCACCAGCGGCACCGATTCCGACTGGGTGGTGAAAGTGATCGACGTCTATCCGGACGAAGTCGCCGCCGATCCCGCGATGGGCGGCTACCAGTTGATGATTTCGGCCGATATTTTCCGCGGCCGCTACCGCGAAAGTCTGGAGAATGCGAAAGCGATCGCGCCGAACCAGCCGCTGGCATACCGCTGGGCGCTCCCCACGGCGAACCACGTCTTTCTGCCCGGCCACCGCATGATGGTGCAAGTGCAGTCCAGCTGGTTCCCTCTATATGACCGGAATCCGCAAACCTTTGTACCGAACATTTTCTGGGCGAAGCCGGAGGATTATAAAAAGGCCGCGCAGCGCATCTATCACGAGAGCGGGCATGCCAGTTTCGTTGAATTGCCAGTAGTTTCCAGATAAATGGCAGGCATAGCGGCCTTGACAGGGAATCTGCCGGGCCGCTATCATCCCAACTAAGACTTCCAGCTAAGACTTTTGTTCTAAACGGACTGCCACGGCGCAGCTCCCTTTCCCGCAAGGCCCCCGGTTCGCAGCCTTCTTCCGACGCCGCAAGTGCCCGGCGTTCCCCCTACAGATCAATCTCAACCGGAGTGGTACCGCTCCAGGAGAATTCAAACGCAGATGCTTACAAAAAAGATACAGGAATCGTTACTCGCAAGAGGGTACTCCCGGCGGCAGGTCAGCAAACTCATGTGGGGCGCCGCGGCCGCTGTTCCGCTTTTCAGCGAACTGGCGCAGGCGCAACAGACCGGCAATCTGATGGCTCGTCCGGCGCGCAGAGGCGGCGGGATGGCCCGTCAGCCATTCGATCCGGATGTCGTCGTCATCAGTTCCAACGAGAATCCGATGGGCCCCACCAAAGAAGGCATTGAAGCGATGGCGAAGGTCGGCCCGCTCGGCTGGCGCTACGCCCCGCAGGGCGACAATCTCGAATTTACCGCGCTCCTTGCCAGCACTGAAAATGTGAAGCCCGATTATGTCAACGCATACCCGGGTTCCAGCATTCCGCTGGCGAACTCCGTGGCCGCTTTCACCTCGCCCACCAGAAGCTGGGTGATGGGCAGCCCGGGTTACGGCAATGGCGCAGGCAAGTTTATCGGCAACAAGGTCGTTCATGTTCCGCTCCGCCCGGATTATTCGCATGACGTCGAAGCGATGATCAAGGCCGATCCGAACGCCGGCGCATACTACATTTGCAATCCGAACAATCCCACCGGATCGCTCACGCCCCGCAAGGATCTGGAATATATCCTCGCCAGAAAGAAAAAAGACGCCGTCCTCATCATCGACGAGGCATATGTCCATTTCTCGGGCCGGGATCACATGTCCACCGATCTGGTCGCGCAGGATAAAGATGTTCTCGTGCTTCGGACCTTCTCGAAGATCTATGGCATGGCGGGACTCCGCGCGGGCGCGATCTATGGACGTCCGGACCTTCTGGCGAAAGTCGCCGATTTCGGCGGCGGCGGCAACCACCTGCCTGTCACGGCGCTGGCCTGCGCGGCAGCCAGTATGAAAATCGCTCCCCAGATGATGAAGGAGCGGATCGCAATCAACAAGGCGAACCGCGAACTCGCTTTCAATCATTTGGAAAAGCTCGGCGTGACCTATATTCCCTCCCTTTCGAATTTCTTCATGATGTCGGTGAAGGGAATGACGGGAGAACAGGTCGGTCAGGCGATGGCGTCGAAGAAGATCATCCTCGCCGGTGCCAACCGGTGGCCTGAATGGCCGCAACACATTCGCGCCACGGTCGGAACCTGGGAAGAGATGACCAAGTTCAATGCCGCGATGTCTGAAGTGGTCAAAGAAGGACCGAAGAAGGCATAGCGGTTATTCAGCGAAACAGCGAGCCCGGGGTATTTCCATATGCCCCGGGCTTTTTTAGTGTGAAGGCAAGCCCAGAACACCCTCGTCTTCGACGCTCAAGGTGAGCCGGTAGGGCGACTTGGTATAGGAATCGACTACACCCTTGAAATATATGTAAGTGCCCGGACTGACGGGCGGCAGCGCATGGTCAAATTTCAGCCGGGCGTCGCCGTTCGGGTTGTCGACTTTAACAATGAGTTCGGCGGGCGAAGGCTGTGATACGACCGGACCTTCGAACATGAGCCTTGTGGGCGGGACTTCGCAGTCCTGAATCTGCTCGAAGTAGTGTGCGCCGTTTTCAGCCGTTAGCGCATCCTGAATAGACCGCCAAAGGCTAAGGGCATCTGCCGCGGGATGATGCGAAGGCGTCTGCGCCCGCATGCCCGTGCCGGCGCTGCCCAGCGCCAGCAGGGCGATTAAGAAAACTCGTGGCCGCAACACATCGAACAACCCGCCGGGCATTGAATTGCCTCCCTGCGCCATGTTACCGTCTTTCTAACCCATGAAAAACACGCACACGAAAACGCTGGCCGCGATGCTTCTGCTGGCCCTTCCCGCGCTGGCCGAGCATACCGTGATCATGCCGCCCGAACTGGCGCCCGCGCCCGGCGCCGCCGCACCGATGTTCAGTCCGGGGATTCTGGCCGACGGGACACTCTATGTCTCGGGCGAGCTGGGAACCGATCTGAAGACCAGGCAAATCCCCGATGAATTCGAGCAGGAAGTAAAGAACTCCCTGGGGGCGATCGGACTCATTCTGAAAAAAGCCGGGATGGATTACTCCAGCGTGGTCTCGGTTACTGTCTATCTTTCCGACATGGAATTGTTCGCGAGAATGAACGCCGTTTACGCGACATTTTTCAAAGATCCCCGGCCCGCGCGCGCCACCATTGGCGTGGCGAAACTGGCCAACGCCAAAGCCCGCATAGAAATATCGGTGATCGCAAAGTAAGGTGCGGTTCAGAACGAATAACTAACCGCAATCTGCGTCGTCCGCGGAGCAACAAAATGCGTCCCGCTGAACGTCGACAGGAAGTTATACAAAGCGACCTTGTTACTTAAGTTTGTAACCGTGAGCCGCAGGCCCACTTTTCGAACCGTCTCCGAACGGAAAATATTCTCTTTTCCGAAAGCAACGTCGAACAGATCCCGGGGCTTTACCCGGTCCGGATTGTGATCGTTGTTGGCCACCGCAGCCGGAGGAAGGGTCAACAGGGCAGAACCGATTGCCCCGGAGCAACTACGCAGGGGACTTAGGACGCTGGCCGCCACGCCGTTACAAGTCAGTCCGATATCCACCTGCTGATTGGGCGTAAGAAGCAGCGCCGATTCCGCGGTGGGTATCCCGGTAACGACAAGACCGCTGTCATATCGCCAGATTAAATCCGCCCAAATGCCGCTCTTCGCGTGCTGATAACGGAGATTCGCGGTCTGCTGATAAGCCTGATCGTGATCGATGCGAAATACTCCCGGAACCGAGGCAGTCCCCTGAAAAATCAAACCGCCCACTTCCGGCGGGAAATACCGGGCGCGCGAATGTCCAAACGTCAGGTAAGCCTGCAGGCCATGCCAGGCAGTCGAACTCAGCCGTCCGGTGAGCCCGTCGACCTTCGAATTGTGCCAGGCAATCGGAAACGTGATCGGAGTGTTGAACAAAACATCGAAGTCGTACGCGTTATGCGTGAACTTCCAGAAGTAGTCGCCATCGAAAATCAGAAACTGCGTAATCCTCTGCTGGAAGCCGCCATTGAACTGATTCCGCGCGCCGGGCTCCAGCGGCACGCTTGCCTTGGCGCCGAAGATATTCTGCGCCAGACCGCCGGCCCCGGTGGCGCTGGAGAGCAGCAGATTTTCGTTGAAGGGCGTCTCCATGGTGCGCGAATAAGCGGCGCGCAAAACCGTGCCCGTCTGCCGGACCATATAAGAAAGAGCAAGCCGCGGTTGCGGCGCCGTTTGTTTAACCAGTCCGGCATAATGATCGAGCCGCAGTCCGATGTTCATCTGGAACTGGCCGAAAGTAATCTGGTCCGTCGCGTAAAACGCTTCCTGAGTAACGTTGTTCAGCCCGTGATAAAGGAAGAACGTCCCGCCGCGCGTGAGGTCATATGGAAGCAGGCCCGGCAGCAGATTCGGATTGGCGTAATAACCCGCGCCTGCGAGGCCGCAGGCAGCCGGATTTGTCATGCCAGGCAGACCTTCCGCAACCCCGCCCGGACCCAGGCAAACCGGATTCAATGCCGGATTGGTAATCCCCATCGAGAAATTCTCGAGCAGCCGCGTCTGCCGCGCCTGCGTGCCGAACTTCAGGCTATGCCGCCCGTGCAGAATCGCCAGATCGGCCTTCGCCCCGTAGTTGGTCAGAAAACGGGTTTGGGAAATGGCCGCCGGGTTATCCGCCAGCGGATCGCGGCTGCCGTAATAGTTCACCTGATCGCGCCGGACAAACGGATTAATCGTCAGCAGCGTCTGCGCCCCGAATGTGTGCTGGTAACCCGGCGCAATATTCCAGGTCAGGACGCGCTGCTTCTGATCCTGGCTGAGCTGATCGAAATCGTTCGGCACCTGGAACCAGTTCCGCGCCACGAAGAAATTCAGATGGATTGCATCCCGGCCGGTCGGCTCGTAATCGATCCGGTCGAAAATGCTCTCGTTGTTCCCGATGGCGTGGATCGGCAGGAACTCCGGAGTATCGAGGAAATGACCGGTGCGCACGAAATTGACGGTGGCAAATTCACCCAGCTTCGAGGTCCCGTCCGCCACATCGGCGTTCTCGCCCCAGGTCCCGAAAGATCCCCAATAAGTCTCGACACTGCCGATGGGCTTCATGGCCCCCAGGCCCGACTTCGTAGTCGCATTGACCACCAGACTCGACTTGTCCCCATACTGCGCGTCCGGCGCGCCCGTGATCAGTTGAAGGCTCTGCACCGCATTGGCCGGTAACTGCGTGGAAAAGACTTTGCTCTGCTGATCGCTGACCGGCTGGCCGTCGATCACGAAGCTGACTTGCGCATGGTCGCCCAGCGGATGGAAAAAGCCGTTGGCATCGCTCGCGGTGCCGCCGGTGCTGTTATTGATAACGCTGCTCAGGCCGGCCGCCGGATCGAAGGACGGCAGTTTGGAAAAAACCGCGGAATCGGCGTCCGTATGGGCGCTCGGATCATTCACCACCATGGCCGCCGCGGCACTCACGTTGACACTCGTAGTCACCTCGGCCATCGTTAGAACCACATCGGCGGTAAGCGGAATCGTATTTGCAACGCTGATCGCCTGTCTGGCCGGCGAAAATCCCGACGCCGTCACATTCAGCTGATAGCTGTTCAACGGAACGTTGTTGAACCGGTAGGCGCCGGCGCTATCCGATTCGGCCGACTGCTCATAGGAGGAAACAGGGTTGCGCACCACGACCGTCGCGCCGGGTACGGCTGCTCCCGAAGGGTCCTTCACGGTGCCGCTGATCGTTCCTCCGCTGATGGACTGGGGTGAGGCAGGGGCGGCCAGGAATAAGCACAGGAGCACAGAGGCTATGCAGCCGGTCCTTTGAATGCGCATGCTGGCGGAAACGCATTCAGCCAGCCAGTCGCGTTACCGGTTCACTCGTTTGTTATCAGTCCGATATGTGTAAACTATCCAACCTCTGAGCGAGGTGACGCAGTCCTCAGTGCGAACTGACTACGCCAGGAATCCCAAATCCGACGTCCCGAAATTTCCCACATTCGGAAAGATCTGCGACACGCCGCCGCTGGACAGGCCGAACCATTGGGCCAGCGTTGCGGCATACTGATCCACCGAGGTGGTCGGAATCAGCGTGCCCCGTGAGTTCGCATCGTCGCCGCCGCCGAGGGCGAGAAGCGGGAATTGCCCGTAAATTTTTCCGCCCTTGACCGGGCCGCCCGAAAGCGCCTGCCCGGCCCCAATGATGAAATGATGATTCCCCCAGGCGTGATCGGTTCCGGCGTTCGTATTGGGTTGCAGGTGCGGCCGAACTCCGAGGCGGTGAACGTCACCGTGTTCTGAGATGTCCCCACTTCTTGCGTGGCCAGATAGAACTGGTAAACGGCTTGGCTGAGCTGTTGCAACAGGGAGATCCTGGTTACCGGCCTGGAGGGAGTGCGTGTCGAAGCCGCCCAGTTGGCAAAAGAACACCTGGGCAAGGCATTCGCGGGCGCCGGGCAGATTCCCGAAGCGCGTGCGGTCATGCAATCGGTGCTTGCGAATATTCGTGAAGCAGAGTCAGCGCGCAAACTGGCGCCCGAAGAAATCGACCTGCGAACCGAGGTTGAGGCGAAGCTCGCTGCCTGGCAATAGGCCGGAATTTTAATGCGACAATGACTGTTATGGATTACAATCGTCCGAGGCTGCGGGCAGTCGCTCTTGCCGCGTTTTGTATCGCTGTTCTCTCAGCCCAGACCCCGGCCGCCGCACTCCTCACAATCCGCGGCGACATCGCGGCCCCTCTGATCCTGACCGTCGAAGACCTCGCCAAAATGCCGCGTGAAACCGTCATGCTCCCGGAACAGGACGGAACCAGGATCGCTTATGAAGGCGTTCCGCTGCGCGAAATTCTGCAGCGCGCCGGCGTCCCGCTTGGCAAAGATCTGCGCGGCAAAGCCCTCACTACATACATCCTCGCCAAAGCACACGACGGTTACCAGGTAATCTTCGCGATCGGTGAAATCGCCCCTGAGTTCGGCAATGAGCCGATCCTCGTCGCGGACAAGCGCGACGGCAAAGCCCTGTTCGGTTATCAGGGGCCATTGCGGCTCGTATGTCCCAACGACAAGGCCGGCGCCCGCTCCGTCCGCATGCTGGAAAAACTCGAAGTGGTGCGCCTGCAAAAATAAATCCATGCGCGCGATTCTGCTTTTCACGATCCTCTGCGCCAGCCTTCCGGCGACCGACTGGACGTGGAACTTGCCCAAAGGTTTTCCGAAGCCGCAGGTGCCGGCGGACAATCCGATGACTGTCGAAAAGGTTGAACTGGGCAGGTATCTCTTTTACGACACCCGCATGTCGGTCAACGGAAAACAGTCGTGCGCCACTTGTCATAAGCAGGAACTGGCCTTCACGGACGGTCAGCCGGTAGGGATCGGCGCAACCGGGGAGAAGCATACGCGCGGCTCGATGAGCCTGGTCAACGTGGCATACAGCGCGGCGCTGACCTGGGGAAATCCCGAGATGACGGAACTGGAAAAACAGGCGCTGGTCCCGATGATGGGCGAGCACCCGGTCGAACTCGGGCTTCGTGAAGGCGACAAATTTCTGCCTTCGCTGAGCGCCGATGCGAAGTATAAGGCGCTCTTCGTGAAAGCGTTCCCGGACGACAAAGATCCCATCAATATTGCCAACGTGACCAAAGCCATCGCCAACTTCGAGAGAAGCATCATCTCGGCGCGTTCGCCCTATGACCGGTATCACTATTACCGGGAAGACGCCGCTGTATCCGATTCCGCCAAACGCGGAGAGATTGTGTTCTTCAGCCAGAACGTATCGTGTTCCCGCTGCCATCGCGGCTTCAACTTCAGCAGCGACAGCGTGGGTGAGCACAAACCGAATCAGACCCCGGAGATCGATTTCCACAACACGGCTGTCTCCGCCGGGCCGGACAAATTCAAAGCCCCGACGCTGCGAAACATCGCGATCACAGCGCCCTATATGCATGACGGCAGCATAGCGACGCTCGAGGCCGCGCTCGATCACTATGCCGCTGGCGGACGTTTTCCCGAGAACCCGGACAAAGACGTTCTACTCACGGGATTCGTCCTCAATGCCGAACAGCGTCATGACCTGCTCGAATTTCTGAAAACGCTCACCGACCGGGAAGTCCTGCACGATCCCCGCTTCGCCAATCCATGGTCTTCCAAAACGGTTAATGCGAAAATAGTCCATTAGTGGATTTCCTCGCGGGCCTGAACCCCCAACAACGTGAAGCGGTAGCGACCACCGAAGGCCCGGTCCTGATTCTGGCCGGCGCCGGCTCGGGGAAGACGCGCGTCATTACGCATCGCATCGCCCATCTGATCAGCGCCAATCAGGTGCCGCCGTCCGCCGTGCTGGCCGTGACTTTCACCAACAAGGCCGCCGGCGAAATGCGTTCGCGCGTAACCGATCTGCTCGCCGAATACGAACTCACCAGCAACCCGACGGTCTCTACTTTTCATTCCTTCTGCGTTCGGCTCCTGCGCCGCGACGGCACAGGGCTTGCCTCCATCCGCCCGGGCTTCAAGACCACTTTCTCGATCTACGATGATGAGGATCAGCTGGCCATCATAAAGGCGGCTTACCGCCGTATGGGCCTTGACGAAAAAGCGATGCCGTATCGTGCGACGCTTTCGCAGATCAGCACCGCTAAGAACCAGAAGAAGACCGCGCAGGAGATGTACAACGAATCGGCCGATCCGCGCGTCACCAAGGTCGCGGCCGTTTTCGAAGAATATGAAAAAGCGCTGATCCAAGCCAACGCGCTTGACTTCGACGATCTGCTGCTCGAAAGCGTCCGCCTGCTGTTTCACGACCAGCCCACTCGCGACGCCTGGAATCGCCGCCTGAGCTACCTCATGATCGATGAATATCAGGACACCAACCGCAGCCAGTACGAACTGATTCGCCTGCTCTCGCAGCGTCACGACAACGTCTGCGTGGTGGGCGACGAGGATCAGTCAATCTATAGCTGGCGCGGCGCGGACATCCGCAACATCCTCGATTTTGAGAAGGATTACCCGCGCGCCAAGACCATCCGTCTCGAGCAGAATTACCGGTCCACGAAGAACATCCTCGAAGCTGCCAGCGCCGTGGTCGCCAACAACAAGGAACGCAAAGGCAAATGGCTGTGGACCGATGCCGATGAAGGTGACATGATCACCGTCTACTCGGCCCGTGACGCCGAAAACGAAGCTCTGTTCATCGCCGATTCCACCGAGAAGGTCCTTCGCCAATACCCGGATCGCCGGGTGGCGGTTCTGTACCGCACCAACTCCCAGTCGCGCCAGATTGAAGAAGCGTTCCGCCGTTACAACCGCAAATACAACGTGGTGGGCGGCATCAGTTACTATCAGCGCGCCGAGGTGAAGGACATCATCGCCTACCTGAAGCTGGCGCAATCGCAGTCGGATGCCATCAGTCTGCAGCGCATCATCAACGTGCCCGCGCGCGGCATCGGACGCACCACGGTCGAGCAGGCGGAAAAATACGCTGTCGAAAATGGCGTCGGACTGTGGGACGCGATCGGCGAGATGCTGAAGAAGAACGAATTCGGCACGCGCGCTCACTCGGCAGTGATGGCTTTCCGCAATCTTATTGAAGACCTCGCGGAAGCTTCCCAAACCAAACCGCTCCACGAAGCGCTGGCCTTCATCGAAGAACGGACCGGCTACCGCCGCATGCTCGAGCAGGAGAATACGCCGGAGTCAGAAGCGCGCATCGAGAACCTCAACGAACTGATGAACGCCGCCGCCGAAGCGGTGGAGCGCGGTGAAACCGCTGCCGACTTTCTCGATCACGCTGCGCTTGTCGCACAGGCAGACGCGCTGGACGAAACTTCGCAGGTCACCCTGATGACCATCCACAACGCCAAGGGCCTGGAGTTTCCCATCGTGTTTCTGGCCGGGATGGAAGACGGCTTGTTCCCGCACAGCCGGTCGCTGCTGAGCGAAGCGGCCATGGAAGAAGAACGCCGGCTTTGCTATGTAGGGATGACGCGTGCGGAGAAGCGCCTGGTGGTGAGCTGGGCCAAATACCGGCGTCGCTTCGGTGGCGGCGAACAGGAGCGCACCCTCCCGTCGCGTTTTCTCAAAGAGATTCCGTCGGGCTTAACCGTGCCGATGGGAGTAGAAGAGGAAGAAGACGACAGGCCGCAGGTCGATTTGACCGCGGAGCGCTGGCAGGTCCGCCAGGATTCGCGCAAGAATCTCTATACTGGCAAGACCTACAATTCGGTTGAAAATGTGGCGCAGTTTTTCAAGGAGCGCGGACTTCCGGCGCCAACGAAACAGCCCGTGCAGGCCCCGGTAAATCGGCCGGTTGCGCCGCCGGTCGCACGGCCTGTTGCTCCGCCAGTCGCACGGGCTATCCAGCCGCCGCCGGAGAGAAGCAGCGCCCAGCGCGGATTGTTCTCCGAGAACATCGTTCCGCCCGTCCAGCCGCGCACGGTTTTGCCCAAAACGCCCCCCGCCCCAAACCAGCCCGCGCGAACAGGTACAGTAGTAGAGCATCCCAAGTACGGCAGGGGAACAGTCGTCCGGCGCGAGGGCGAGGGCGAAGACGCCAAGGTCGTCGTCATTTTCCAGCGCCACGGGATCAAGAAATTAGTAGAGAAATATGCGGCTTTGAAAAAAGCCTGAAGAAAGCCAGAATCTTATAAACGATGAATACGAAGACTGTAGAACAGCCCGAAGAGCGAAAGAAACTGAAGCGCGCAGCCCGCAAGAAGGCAGCCCCCAAGGCCAAACGAGCCGCCGGTGTGGCGCGCGGTGAAAAGAAAAAGAAGATCCGCCGCGCGACGCAGGGCCAGCGCAAACGCTAGCGGTTTAGAAAACGCCAGCCATGGGCACGGTTCTTCGAACCCGCGGTATCGATGCTCTGATCGCCGCTTCGGAAGATCCCGAACGGCGGCTTCGCAAGACGCTGGGTCCATGGAGCCTGACGGCGCTCGGTATCGGCGCCGTCATCGGCTCAGGCATTTTCACTCTCACCGGAACCGCCGCCGCCGGTAAAGTCGACAAGATCGAATCCGTCTTTCATGCGACGGTCCTCGATCTGGCGCTGAACGGGCGGCACGCGGTGTCCATGCTGGGCCGCCCCGGCGCGGGTCCGGCGATTACCCTTTCCTTCGTCCTGGTTGCGATCGCGTGCCTGTTCGCGGGGCTTTGCTACGCCGAACTGGCTTCCATGATTCCGGTTGCGGGAAGCGCGTATACGTACGCCTATGCGATTCTCGGCGAAGTTTTTGCGTGGATCATCGGCTGGGATCTGATTCTCGAATACGCCGTCTCGAATATGTCGGTCGCGGTGGGCTTTTCGGCCTATCTGCAGGACCTCGGGGATAATCTCTTCGGCGTCCATTTGCCCGCGATTATTGCCTTCCCCATGTTCCCGGCGCCGGGCCAGCCGAGCGGCGTATTCAACATTCCCGCGCTCCTCATCACCATGCTGGTGACTTGGGTACTGGTGCGCGGCGTTCGCGAAGGCGCGCGGGCGAACACCATCATGGTGGTGATCAAGATCGCGGCCATTGCGATTTTCTGCCTCGGTTCTTTCAACGCCATCCATACGGAAAACTGGCACCCGTTCGCGCCGCACGGTTTTCCCGGAATTTTGACGGGCGCCTCTATCGTATTTTTCACCTATATCGGCTTCGATTCGATTTCGACCGCTGCCGAGGAATGCAAGATGCCGCAGCGCGATCTGCCCTTCGGCATTATCGCCACGCTGATTATCTGCACCATTCTTTACGGCTCGGTGGCGCTGGTGCTCACTGGCATCGCGCACTACCAGACGCTCAACACGGATTCGCCCGTAGCCGATGCCCTGAAGGCCCTCGGCTACAACCGGCTCAGATTAGTGGTCACCTTCGGGGCTCTGATCGGCATGACTTCCTCGCTGCTGGTCTATCAGTACGGTCAGGCCAGGATCTGGTTCGCCATGTCGCGCGACGGCCTGCTGCCGAAGATGTTTTCCAAGGTCCACAAGACCTTTCAGACGCCGCACATCAGCACCTGGATCGCGGGCCTCGTGGTGGGAATTCCGGCCGGCATCTGGGACATCGATACTTTCGCCGAGCTGTCGAACATCGGCACTCTCTTCGCGTTTATCGTGGTTTCAGCCGGCGTTATCGTGTTGCGGAAAACCCAGCCCGACCGGCCGCGAAGCTTCCGCACACCGCTGGTGCCGCTGGTGCCGATCCTTTCGATCGTCTGCTGTGTCCTGCTGATGGCCGGACTGCCGCTGCTGACGTGGATCCGGTTCTTTGTCTGGCTGATAATCGGTCTGGTGATTTACTTTCTCTTCGGACGCCGCCATAGCGTCCTCGAAACGCAGGACGCCTAAACCAGTTTGGGGTGCGGTTCCAGAATTTCTATCGCGTTCCCGGCCGGGTCTTTGACGTAGCACGATTTCGTGCCGTCGCGGTGCAGTTTCAACGTGCCGAACTTCCCCGCATCCGGACTCACAAATCCGATATGCGCGGGATGCTGCGACGGAATCACCAGCGCCAGCTTGATATTGCCGAACTTCAGAAACGCCCACGTATCGTCTTGATACGTGACCTCGCAGCGGAACGTTTTCGTGTACCAGTCGACGGCCGCCGCCACATCTTCGACCGGAACAGCCACATGATCGAGAGAATCGAGCGGGGCCATACTAGAACGCCATTTTGGAAGTAATCCGCTTCTTCTCGCTCTTCTGGTACTGCAGCTTCAAAGCGGTTGAGTAAGCCTCTTTGGCTTCGGCCGGATGATTGGCCGCCTTTTCGGCATCGCCGATCTGTTCCCAGATCCCCGGGTTCTCCTTATCCACATCCGCCGCCGCGCGAAGCTGCGCGATGGCCAGGTCCGGCTGGTTCGTTTTCAGATACAAGCTGGCCAGCGTGGTGCGCGCCGCGATGAAGCCGGGTTTCGCCTTCACCACATCCAGATACTGCGCGATGGCGTCGGCAGTGTCGCCGGTCTGGCTGTAGGTCTCCGCCAGACTGATGCGGGAAGCGAGGAAATCGGGGCTCGCCGCGATATTTTGCTTGAAAACCTCGATGGCCTCATTCTGGCGGCCTTTGATGCTTGCCAGCAAGAGTCCCAGATTGTGGCGCGCCGGAATCAGGTTGGGATCCTTCTGCAGCGCATCGCGATAGAATTTCTCCGCCTCGGCGTTCTTCCCCTGGGACGCCTTCAGCGAACCCAGCGCGTTCAAAGGCAAAGCCGAATTCGGATCGAGCGACTGCGCCTTGCGATAGGCGGTTTCCGCCTCGCGCCGCTGATTCAGCCGCTGGTAGACCAGCCCCAGGTTGTAGGGCAAGTAGCTGAACTGCGGGGTGATCTTCATCGCCTGCTGATAGCTGCGAATCGCCCCCTGGTAATCGCCCGATTCCACCTGTGCCAGCGCCAGGTTATGCAGCGGATACGACCAGTTCGGCGCGCGCCGGGCCGCATCGCGGAACGCCGGAATCGCCTTGGCGAAATCCGCCTGCTCCAGATAGGCGATGCCCAGCGCGTTATAACCGTAGCCCTCGCCCGGATCGATCCGGACGGCCTGTTCCAGAAGATTCGCGGCCTGCGCGTACTGCTTGTCGTAAAGGAGCCCGCGGCCCTGGAAGAAATCGGAGCGCCCTTCCAGATAGAGCGATTCGCTGGTCAGCCGCAGCGCCGCCTGCATGTATTTCGCGCCGGAATCGAACTCGGCCTTCGTTTGCGGCGACTGATCTCCCGCCAGATAGCGGAGCAGAACCTGCTGCGCCTGATTTTCCAGCGCCACGCGCAAAGCATTTTCCTGAATGAAAACCTGCTCGGGCGGCAATTCGCCGCGAAGCTTGTCGAGCAGAGGCCAGGCGCTGCCCTGATCGTCCGGCAGAAGATGGTTGGCTGCCACCGCCGCTTTATAGGCGTCCACATCCTGCGCCGACGGACCCGGCACTACGGCCTGCGGAGCTCCTCCGGCCAGAAATACCGGACCGCCGTTCTTCGAGTCATAAAGCTGCCGGAAGCGCGCCAGCGTAATGCCCTGCTTGCTGAGATCGGACAATTTGGTGGCATTCACCGGATTGCCGAAATCACGCGGATGCTGCTTATTCGTGGTTAAGTTCGGAACGTTTTCGCGAACATAGCTGATCAGTTCGCTTTCATCGATGGCGCGATCGTCGTTGTGATCGGCCAAACCTTCGAGACCCTTGATGATCGAATACGTAAAGGCGCCGTGTCCGCCGCCGAACTGCGGGCCTTCCATCGAATATTCCTTCGGGCGCGAAGCCATCAGGCCCAGCATTTCGCCGTTCGCCTGGCCCAGCTTTTCAACTGCGGACCCGATGGTGGCCGTCTTGAGGTTCCCGATATTGGCGGCGCGCGAAACGTCCACCATCAGGACCACGCGTCCGACTTTGGATAATTCATCGTCCACCAGCGACTGGATCTCGGCTATCGGAATTGACGTCGCGCCAAGGTCCTGTGGATCGCTGTCGTAAGTCAGAATGTAAGCGCCCTTGGAATCGACGGTGCCCTGTGCGGCGATAAGAAGGAAAACCGTATCCAGCTTGCCCGCGCGATTCCGGAGGAATGTCTGGAAGGCGTTGCCGACCGCGGCCGTGGTGGCCTGTTCGTCGGTCAAAACCATCATCTGGTCGTCCGGTACGCCGCCGCCGCGCGCGCTGGCGAGGTGCTGGCTGAAGGTCTTCGCATCGGCGTCTGCATACTGCAGCCACAGATCCTTCGGCAGCTTCTGATATTTCGAAACCCCGATCATCAGCGCATAGGTCTTGGCATCGGGCGAAATGGCGGCGGCCTTGAGGGCGGCCTGGTTGGCGAGCGACTCATTCAGCTCGAAGATCCGGCCGCGGACCCAAACCGCATCTTTCCACTGCTCGGCTACTTTGCTGTAAGCGGCCAGGGCATTGGCTTCCAGCTTCTCGCGATCGAAAACAGCCGCTTCCTGCACGAGCGCCGCGACGTTCGACGGATCGGCTTTCAGCATTTCCTCGAAAGGCGCCAGCTCGGTCTTCACATTGGCAGCCAGCGAATCGAACGGAATCACGTCGTACTGAGGTTTCGCAAGGCCGCGGGTCATGCTGACTCCGTAATGCTGCTGGCTGGCCACCGCCACGCGTACCAGTTGCGGAAGGAAGCAGGCGTTCACCGGCTTGGAGGGATCGAGCTTGCCCGATTTCACTTTGAGCTGTTTGGAATCGAGGAGAACTTCGCTGGATGGGTCGAGCGTCTGGGAAGTCTTGCCGGGGCAGTAAAGAAAGGTGGCCGGAGTATCGGCGGATTTCAGCGAATCGCCCGCAAAGAGAATGTCGCCCGCGCGGGTCGCCAGCGGAGTTTCCGTATTGGCTCGCAGCACCTTGCCGGCGCCGGCCGATAGAACCAGACCGACCGGCTCTTCGCGCGAATCGGCCGCGCCGATGGCCTGCGTGGAGATCCCGCAGGCCAGTAAGCAGGCGCAGGAAGCTGTAAGAAAAGTACGATTCATATAAAAGCTCATTTCGTCGCGGCCAGCGTAGTCTCCGAAGAAGGCGTCGGATACGGCCCAAAAGTAGAAGTCACCGTATACAGCTTCATTGGCTCTGTTTTGCCGCGGACTGGCACTTCACCCAGAAATTTTGTTTCGATCGCATCCCCGGCATATGCAAGAACGGCGTCGCTCAACAGCATTTTGGTTTTGTGTTCCTTGTTGAGGCTTTCGAGGCGGGAGGCCAGGTTGACCGTATCTCCGAGAACTGTAAACTCCATCTTGTCAGAAGATCCGACATTGCCGATGACGACTTCGCCGGTGTGGAGTCCCGCGCCTGTCTTGAACTCGTTGGGCGCGCTGACCATATCGACTGCGCACTGCAGGGCCCGCGATGCGTGATCGCCGGGCTTCGCCCCTTCGTCGTCGTCGGAAAACACCGCCAGGATACCGTCTCCGATGAACTTGTTCACATGTCCCTTGTATTTCACGATAAAGGAGCACATGGTGGCCATATATACGTTCAGCAAGTCTACGATTAGCGCCGGGTCTTTGGATTCACAAAAGGCCGTAAATCCGCGTATGTCTGTGAAAAGAATGGTGACGACGCCGCGTTTTCCGGTCAGGCCGATCTTCCCGGATGCGTCAAGCGACTGAGCGACCTGCTTACCCACGAAAAGGGCAACCGCGCTCTTAAAGAAGGTGCTCTTTTCTTCCGCCGTCGTGAAGCGGTAAACGACACCGCCCAGCAGGGAAATGACGAACGCCTCCCCCAGGTCGACGTCCGACACCAACCAGCCCTTGATGAAGAAGAGATGGGAGACGAGGAGTCCAACCACAATTACGGCGAAAGACCAAAGGGCGGTTTGGGTCGCTGCAAACGACGCGGCGATCGCGACGGTTATGCCCGCCACGGCAAGCGGCGCCACAATCATCGCCCATCGCGGGGCTGCCTGCAGGAAGTTTCCGCTCAGCAGGGTCTGAAGGGCGTTGGCATGGATTTCGATTCCGGCAGTCCGGTACTTGTCGGTGGATCCGAAGGATGTGTAGAAAGGCGTGGCATGCCGGTCGGTGTCGGTCTTGCTGTCCGGACCCATCATGACGATCTTGCCCTTTACCCACTTTTCCAGTTGTTTCTGGTTGCCCGCCTGAGCCGCGTCGATGAAATCGACCAGCGAAACGCGCGGAAAGGTATCGGTGGGTCCGGCGAAATTGATGACTATATTCCGGTCTTCGTCGGTCGGCATGAAGCGGTCGCCCAAATAGAGCTTGCCGTCACGCAGGGTGGTCGTTTTTCCAAGAAACCCCTCAGCCGCATGCAAAGCCATACTGCGTTTGAGCGTTTCGAACGGAATTTTGGGGTCGGGCGTTTCGATCAAAACCTGGCGGCGGATGAAGTCGTCGTCATCGGCGGTGAGGTTGGCGAGGCCGGCCGTACCGAACGCGCCCGCAAGCATGTTGATCGGCACCGCGAAGGCGGGGTCCTTCGGGTCGGCCTGAGAGGGGACGAAAGCGGTGACCAGCGGCATTTTTGCGGTGGCGTATGTGAAGGCCTCCGCCAGCTCGGCATCGTTATCGGGATCGTATTTACCGGCTGGAATCTGGAACGAGACGTCGATTACAAAAGTCTTTGCGCCCGCATCGGCCGCGGCTTTGAGGGCGGCGGCGAAATGGTGACCCCAGAAGAGAAGTGGTTCGGGGTACTTGGCAAGAGTCTTGTCGTCCATGCCAAGGATGACGATGTCGCGCGTGGGCTGTTTCCCTCGCAGCACGAAATGGGCATCGCGGGCTTTCAGATCGAGAAGATGAAAAAAGCTGATATTCGACAGCAGCCGGGTAACGACGGTGGCGCCGATGGCAATCGCCGCGCAAATGGCGACGCGTTTCCAGTTACGCTTCATGGTCTCTCTTGCATATTACTACCCTGATAGGGCGATTTCTCACGCTGAAAATGAGAGCAATGTGGAATTTCAGCAGTCTGCATAACCGGGCTACAGTACCAGAGCGATTGTCCGGTGGGGCCTTCTGAGTCACACTGGTATCGGTTCCAGTGTGGAAAAGCACTGGCGAAGGACGGTTGACGTGAAGATTTCAAAGGGCTCATTGGTGGCGGTACTGGCGGGGATGCTTGTTTCCATTCCCTGCGCGCGCGCCGATGCGTTCAGCACGCTGGCGGGGGCAGGCTCGGCTTATTTCGGTCTGCTCGGACTGCAGAACAGCGATTTGGAGCTAAGCGCCGTGGTCGTCACCGGCAACGCGGGCGTCTCCTCGGGAGGAAAGCTCAACGTCATGGCGCCTTCCAGCATCACCGGAACGGTGGCGAAAGATTCCGGCGCAACGCTCACGGGCCCCGGTTCTTATGGCACGGTAACCACGCAGAGCATGACCACGATTGACGGGGATGCGATCAGCGCTGCTTCGCTTGCCTCCGGCCTGACCCCTTATCAGACCTTTACAAACCTGACCTCCGCGACGACGGTCAGTGCCAACGGTTCCACAACCGTCATCGACATTAACGGCAATATCAATTTGAACAACGCCAATCTCACCCTCAACGGGACGGCGAGCGATTATTTCATCGTGAACGTCACCGGGAACCTTACGCTCGGCGGCACTGCCTCTCTGCTGCTGAGCGGCGGCCTGACCGCCGGTAACGTGATCTACAACTTCAACAGCGGCGCCGGCGCGTGCGTTCTGAATACGGCCGTGAACGATGTAATCAACGGAATCGTGCTTGCCACCGGCTGCGGAACTTCCAGTCTCGACGGAACCTGGAACGGCGAAATTATTTACGGCGGAACCAAGGTAACTCTGTTGTCAAACGCGCACGTGAATGAGGTGGCAACGGTTACCGCAACTCCCGAGCCAGCGACTTTCCTGCTGTTCGGTCTCGGACTCCTCAGTATCGGTTTGGCGCGAAAGTACTTCAGGCCTGCTGGTCAGCCTGCTGTAGCCCGACCCTCTCGTTCGTAGCGCCCATCGTTTTCACAATCTGTCTTCCTATGGCTTCCACTACCCTGGGAACGACGGCATTGCCGAACTGGCGGTAAGCTTGCGTGTCGGAAACGACAATTTTCTTTTCCTCGAAACCCATCAGGCGGCAACACTCGACCGGCGACAGACGGCGCGGGGGTTTGCTCTTCCCCTGCGGGATCAGAATCTCCGAGCCATCCTTGTAATAGCGCGCGCTCAGGGTGCGCGAAATGCCCGCCGGGTCCACTAAACCGAAACCAAACCCATTGCCTCTGGCGCGGTGGCCTTCCGCATAGCGCTGCAGGTAATTCCAAAGGTGCGGCGTCAGCGTGTACTTGGGGTCCGGGGCCGAATCGAGAATGTCGTTTAACGCGGGCCTGCGCCGGGGCTTTTCTGGAAATTCGAACAGCGGGCAATCCGGGAATGCTTTCTTGTCGAAGCAAACGATATAAACCCGCTCGCGGTGCTGGGGAACCCACCCCGCGGCGTCGATCACCTTGTCGAAGATCCAGTATCCGAGATCGTGGAGGCAGTCATGGATCACGTTCCACGTCCGTCCCTTGTCGTGCGACTTCAGGTTCTTGACGTTTTCAAGGAAGAGGACAGCCGGGCGTTTCGCCTCAACGATGGCGGCCAAATGAAAAAACAGGTTTCCCTGTGTTTCGCACTGGAAGCCGTGGGCCATTCCCAGGCTTTGCCGTTTGGATACGCCCGCGATAGAAAACGGCTGGCAAGGGAAGCCGGCGGCCAGGACATCATGATCGGGAATCCGGTCCATCTCGAGTTCGCGAATGTCCGAGTGGGGGACCTCGCCGTACCAGGCTTCATATGTCCGCTGCGAGTATTTGTCCCATTCGCAGGAAAAGAGGCACTGGCCGCCGAGCTTCGCCAGCGCGCTCCGGAACCCCCCGATACCGGCGAAAAGATCGATGAAGGTGAACTTCAAGCGATCCAGGATATCACGGGTTATGGAATCGGCGTGGCGGTGAGTTCGAGCTGCATTTGGGTTTTTGTGGTCGCCCCGTCAGAGGAGAAAATCGTCACGGCCTTCTTCAGAGGGATCAGCACGGTCGCACTCCACCGGTTCTGGCGGATCACGGGCGCGCCCTTCGTCGCGGGGTCGGGAACCACACCCGAAATATCCGCGGTCACGAAAAGCGACAGCTGGTTGTCAACCAGCTTCAGGGTGTTGCAATCGATATTGACGCCGATATCCAGATAGGTTGCGCCCTTTTCCGTCTGCGTCGGAATCTTCTCTCCCGTGCGAATGGAACAGTTGCGGTTGTCCGAAGTAGAGGCGCTGGTCGAATAGTTGCGCGTGTTCACGAGCTTTCCGTTCTCCAGTTCCTTCACCGTGAAATCCAGCCGGAAGTAGGCGGCCCGTGTTCCCGGCTTGACTTCGGGGTTCTGCGCGAAGCAGGGCGCCGCGAGCATTGTGGCGGCAAGACCGATCCATACGAGCTTCATTCTCTTTTGCATATTGCTCCTTTGCGTTACTGCAAACCTTCAATCTCAAGCGGCGCAATCGTTATCGGGTCGATTTGCGCCGATTGCACCAGTGCTTCACGGGCTCCTTCCGGCTGCTGCTCGACGAAACGCAGCAAAGCGCGCTCTTCGGGGGTCAACGGAACCGGCATGGGAAACTCGTGCGCTTCCTGTGCTCTGTGAACCGCAGGCCTTGAAGCCGGAGTCTTCTTCGGGAAAACGACTTCGGCGACAGGCGGGACGGCTGGCGGCGTCAGCGCGAGCGCAGCCGGGACATCGCGGGCAGGCAATCTGACAAACACTATCAGCGCCGCCACCGCCGCAATGAGCGCCAGTCCCGCAATCGGCCACCATTGCCGCTCCGGCGGGGCCGATTGAACACGTCGCAGGATCCGCGATTCCAGTCCCGCGCGCGGCTCGGCATTCGAATACTCGCTGAGCGCCGCATCCAGAATCGAATCGAGTTCGTCCCCATGGTCATTTGTCATGGCGTATCCCTGTCTCGTACTTCGCTAATTTTTGCTTCAGAATTTGCCGCGCCCGCATAATGCGGGTCCGCACAGTCCCTTCCGGAATTCCCATAATCACGGCGATCTCCGGCGAACTCAGCCCATCGACTGCCGACAGAGCCAGCGGCTGGCGCAGTTCTTCCGGCAGCACGTCTATCAGCCGATGTACGGCTGCCGTCCAGTTGCCCGCCGCCAAAGCCTGTTCCGGGCCGGGAGAAGGCTCCGGCAAGTCCTGCTGCTCACCGAAGCGGCGTCGGGAGCGCAGCCTGTCCAGCGCCAGACGCCACGAGGCGCGGGCGAGGAAGGCCCGCTCATCGGCGATGTTTTCCCAGGCACCGCTCTTGTACAGCTTCAGAAAAGTTTCCTGCGCGATGTCTTCGGCGTCTTCCGCATTGCGAAGCACCGCCCACGCCACCTTGAAAGCAAAACGCGAATGCCGTTCCACGAATTCCGTAAAACGTAATTCGCGGGTTTGTTCGGCCTCTCGGGTCAGCGTCGCCGTCACTTTCACCAGCTAAGACTGCCCCCGCGTACGAGGCGTTCAGATTTATTTGCCCTGCGTAACCGTCTACGCGCTGCCGATCAACACCCCGGTGGCGAATACCAGCGCCCCTCCCAGTCCAACCTGGACGGCTGCCGAGAGGGGCGGCGTATCCATGTAATGATTCCGGATCCACGAAATGATCGCCAGCTCGACCAGCACCACCACCACGGCCGCCGTCATGGCTACCCGGAACTGGGGCAGCAGAAAGGGCAGCGTGTGGCCGATCCCGCCCAGCGCCGTCATCAGTCCGCAAACCAGTCCTCGCACCCACGGATGCCCGCGGCCCGTCAGACTTCCATCGTCGGACAACGCTTCCGCGAACCCCATGCTGATCCCCGCCCCGAGCGACGCCGCCAGTCCCACCCGAAAGGCGTCCCAGCTGTTCTGCGTGGCAAACGCCGCGGCAAACACCGGTGCGAGCGTGGAAACGGAACCGTCCATCAGGCCTGCCAGGCCGGGCTGCACCACCTGCAGGACGAACAGGCGGCGGTTCGCCTCGTCCTCTTCCTTGCGAACGTTATGGCCCAGCTTCTCTTTTTCCAGCTCCTCGGCCCGGTTTTCATGCGTGCGTTCTTCTTTCGCCAGGTCGTCGAGCAGTTGCCGCGTATTCGGATCCTGCGCCTGGGCGGCGGCTTTTTCATAGAACCGGCGGCTCTCCACCTCCATGGTGGCGGCCTGACGCCGGATTGCTTCCAGGCCCAGCGGCTGGGTGAGCCATACCGGCCGGCGGGTAACGAAGCCCCGCACATCGTGGCGGCGGATCAGCGGAATGTGCTCGCCGAACCGCTTCCTGTAAATCTCGATCAGGCGGCGGCGGTGTCCGGACTCCTCCTCGCCCATCCCGTCGAATATGGCGGCCGAAGCCGGAAAATCCGCCCGGAGGACTTCGGCGTAATCGGCGTAGACGCGCTCGTCGTCTTCCTCCAATGAGATTGCCAGCGCAAGCACTTCCCGTTCAGACAGGCTGTCGAATTTCCGCATATTGTCTCAATTATGCGGAACGGGCAGCGCTAGATCCATTCTGAATTTTGTTACGTATTCATACAAAGCCGAAGTACACTCATAGAGACATTGCCAATGAATAGAGTTTTCAGACTCGCAGCCGCGAGCATATTGGCCATTCCGTGTCTGCTTGCGCAAAGCACACAGGGCCTGATCTCCGGCACCATCCTCGACTCGGTTTCAGGAAGGCCCGTCGGAGGCGCGACAATCACTTTCGCGACCAATACCCTCTCCGCCGCCGGGACGTCGAAGAGCGATCAGGATGGCTCCTTCTTCCTGCCGATGCTGACGCCTGGAACGTATCAGATTCGGGCCAGCGCGGGTAACTATCAGGCGCAGGAACTGCAGCAACTCGAACTGGCCGTCGCCGGGCGCATCGAGATCGATTTCCGGCTGCGCCCGCTCAACGACGTTTGGGAGGCCGGACAGTTCCGCAGCGTGTTCCTCCCCGGCAGCAAGACCATCGTCACGTTCTACGGACCGGACGTGGATACCAGCCGTTCCGGCTCGTTCGAAGGCCAGCAGGGCAAGCGCGGCACGCTCGATACTTCCGTTTCCTACGTCATCGATCCGCAGCAAATCGGCGATCTGCCTCTGCAGGGCCGGGACGTCTACACCATGCTGGTCAGCCTGCCCGGCGTCAGTGCCGATCAGGGCACGGCGCGCGGTCTGGGCATCAGCGTGGCCGGGCAGCGGCCAGCCTCTTCCAACTTCCTGCTGGACGGCGTGGAGAACAACAATTACCTCATCACCGGGCCTCTCAGCCCCGTGTCGCCCGAGGGAGTGCAGGAATACCGCATCTCCACGAACAACTATTCCGCGGAGTATGGCCAAACCGCCGGCTTCGTCGCCAATGCTGTGACCAAAGCCGGAGGCGTCGGCTACCACGGGATCGCCTATGAATACCTGAAAAATACTGCCCTGAATGCGGCCGATTTTCAGGACAATCTGAATGGCGTCGGGCGTTTGAGAGACACTGAAAATCAGTTTGGATATCAGGCGGGCGGGCCCATCCTGAAAGCCAAGTTGTTCTTTTCGAGCGCTCTCGAACAGCTCATCAGCCACAGCCGGCAGGCGCCGGTGACCTACTCGCTGCCCACCACGAATTTCGTCCCGGCTTTGAACATTCAGTCGAGCCGCCTGTCGCGCCAGTTGCTTCAGACCTATGCGCCGCCGGTCATTACCTCGCAGCAACTGACGGGGAATTACACGGTCTCCCCGCCTGTCGTGGTTGACCGTATGGTCGCGCTCGAGCGCGGCGACTACATTCTCAATGGCGGCCGCGACCACATCATGGGCCGCCTTGCCCTCGGCCGGACCACCGAGCCCGATTTCATCTGGACCCCGTATTCCGCCTTCGTCTCCGGGCTGCACCAGCACACCACCGGCGGAATGATCAACTGGACGCACACTTGGACTCCGCGGCTCACCAGCGAGCTGAAAGTGAATTACGCCGTGGATACGCTCTGGTGGAACCGGGCGCATCCGGAAGTTCCCACGCTGGCTTCGGGCGATGGCGTCACGCTTCCCGGAAGCCCGGCTTTCTACGAATATCGCAACCGCAACAGTACCCCTGAGGCGATCTTCAGCACCGTGTGGACGCGCAACAAACATGTGATCACCGCCGGCGCCGGAGTTCTGTTCCGCATGAATTCCGGCTACCTGACCGCCGGCCGCGACGGCGAGTACATCTTCCAGAACGTGATCGACTTTGCCTTCGACGCGCCGGAAGAATTCCGCGCTTCCATTAACCGGCTCAACCCCGTCCCGACGCAGCCCGATTTCAACCGGAATTACTCCTACACGCAAAATTATTTCTTTGTCCAGGACAGCTACCGGCTCACCTCGCGCCTGACCCTCAATTTCGGCTTGCGCTATGAGCGCTATGGTTCGCCTTCGAATACAGGTTCGATCAAGGATGCCCTGCTGGTCCTCGGTACCGGCGCCGATTTCAACGGCCGCCTGGCTTCGGGAAATCTGCAAGTGCCCTCCGGGACCGCCAACGAACAGATTTTTGGCGCTGATAACAAGGACTTCGCGCCCCGTTTCGGTTTCGCTTACGATCCTCTGGGAAAGGGAAAGACGATTGTCCGCGGCGGCTTCGGTCTTTTCTATGACCGGCCCTTCGACAACCTCTGGCAGAACGCGCGCAGCAACGGCATTATCCTGCCGCTCTATACCGTGCCGGGAAGCGGACCCGTTAACTACCTGCAGCCGATTTCGTCGGTGCTGCCCACGTACGCCGGCCAGTCGACCAATTCGGATTTCCCGGCGTTGACTCTGGTCGATCCCAAACTGCGCAACGGTTATACCCAGACGTCGTTCGTCGGCGTGCAGCAATCTATAGGCGACAGCGTGACTGTCGAGGTGAATGGCACGGCAGCCCTCGCCCGCCGCCTGATCACCACAGACATTGTGAACAGGCAGTTCACGGAACTAACCGGCGTCGGCCGCCCGAATGAGAATCTGCCGGACGTGGCATGGCGGTCCAGTCAGGGAAAATCCGATTACTACGCGATGAACGCGCTCATCCGTTACCGGACCCGCACCATCATCCTGCAGGGCGCATACACCCTGAGTCACTCCATCGATAACCAGAGCGATCCGCTGGTCGGCGACTTCTTCGATCTGAACTTCACGGCGATCGGCAACGGTTCGGCCAACCTGCTGCGATCGTCTTTCGCCCAGCAATACAACAGCAACGGCGATCGAGCCAATTCGGACTTCGACCAACGCCAGAGCGTTTTCCTGCTGGGCACGTGGCGGCCGGAGGCTACCAGAATGCTCCTGCGCGGCTGGCAGATGTCGTTCATGTCGGCTTTCCGGGGCGGGTTTCCGTACACCGTCGAGACCGTCACCACCCAGCTGCCGATCTTCGGACAGGGCGAAATCTTCAACCAGCGCGCCAATTTGATCAGCCCCTCGACTGCGTTCTATTCAACCCCGCTCACCGTGCCTGGCGGTCTGACCGTGCTCAACGCCGCGGCGTTCTCCGAGCCTGTGAACGCCAGTACGGTGGGCAATCTGGGACGCAACGCGTTCCGCGGTCCCGGACTCTACGATTTCGACTTCTCCCTGGCTCGCACTTTCTCGGTGCCGCACTTGCGGGAAGGCACGCGTCTGGTGGTCCGCGCCGATGCTTTTAATCTTTTAAACCACGCCAACCTCAACAATCCGGACAGCTTGCTGGGATCGCCCACCTTCGGAGTGGAGACCTACGGACGCGCCGGAGCAGCCTCCGGCTTTCCTGCCGTATCGCCGGTGAACGAGACGGCCCGTCAGATCCAGCTTCTCCTCCGGCTCGAGTTCTGAGCCGGCGGGCGCTGTGACGGCGCGGAGCATCACTGGCCGCCGGGCCAGAACCGTCGTGTGTAAACATAAAAGGGCACTTGTCTGCTTTTCACGGAGCGGAATTCGTGTAACACTCGCACATGGTCGGCAAAACCATCTCGCATTACGAAGTCGTCGACAAGCTCGGCGAAGGCGGGATGGGTGTCGTTTACAAGGCCCGCGATGTGCAATTGGGCCGCTTTGTCGCCATCAAAGTTCTGATCGCCAGCACGTCCGAAGGTTCCGACCGCCGCGCCCGGTTCATTCAGGAAGCGCGCGCAGCGTCGTCCCTTAACCATCCCAATATCATCACTATCCACGACATCGTTCCCACTGAAGAAGGCGAATGCATCGTGATGGAATTCGTGCGCGGCCAGACCCTCGCGGATATGGGAAGCGCCGGCCGCATCCCCATGGTCGATTCGCTCAAGATGGCAATGCAGATCGCCGATGCTCTGGCCGCCGCCCACAATATCGGCATTGTGCACCGCGATCTGAAGCCGGCCAACGTGATGGTCACGCCGGAAGGGCTCGTAAAGGTGCTGGATTTCGGTCTCGCGAAACTGGCCGGCGAACAGGAACCGGTCCAAATGGAATCCGAGACCACGGTCTCGATCATGATCGAGAGCCGCCCCAAGACCAGCGAGGGGGCCATCATCGGCACCGTGGCATACATGTCGCCGGAGCAGGCACAGGGGATGGCGATCGATTCGCGCTCCGACATTTTTTCCTACGGCTCTTTGCTCTACGAAATGCTGACCGGCGAGCGGGCCTTCCATGGAAATTCGCCGCTGGCCACCCTGACCGCCGTGCTGCGTGACAACCCGCGGCCCTTCGATGGCAAAGCCGCTGACATTCCTCAGGAACTGCGCGACATTGTGCTGCGCTGCATGCGCAAAGACGTTGATCAGCGATACCAGTCGCTGAGCGACGTCAAGGATTCGCTCGAACAAATCTACTTTGCCAGCCGCTCTGGAATGATGGCGAGCCGTTCGGTGATGATGGGGCCGATGTCCGGCGTCTGGAACCAGCCGGCCGCCGCCCCCGTGGTCCCGTCCATCGCGGTGTTGCCGTTCCTGAATCTGAGTTCCGACAAGGAGAACGAATATTTCAGCGACGGCCTCGCGGAAGAAATCATCAACGCGCTGGGAAAACTGGAAAACCTGCGCGTTACCGCCCGAACTTCCGCCTTCGTTTTTCGCGGCACCCAGCAGGATGTCCGCCAGATCGGCGAAGCCCTGAAGGTGGCCAATGTGCTGGAGGGAAGCGTGCGCAAAGCGGGCAACCGCGTGCGAATCAGCGTGCAGTTGATCGATGTCGCGGCGGGCCAGAATCTCTGGTCGGAGCGCTATGACCGCGAAATGACCGATGTTTTCGAGATCGAAGACGAGATCTCGCAGGCCATTGTGGGAAAACTGAAGGTCCGCCTGGCGAGCCAGACCGGTTCCAGCCCCAGTCATCTGCAGCCCGGCGGCGTACCCGTGCCGCTCGTCAAGCGCTACACCGAAAATCTGGAAGCCTACGAGCTCTACCTCAAGGGCCGTTTCGACCTCTACAAAATGACCCGCGAAGGTCTGGATTCGAGCAAGGCGCTGTTTGAGGAGGCGATCCGGCTGGATCCGCGTTACGCGCTCGCCTATGACGGTCTGGCGTATTGCCTCTATTCAGAAGGCTTTTTGGGCTTCGTCGCTCCCAAAGAGGCCATGCCCAAGGCGAAGGCGGCCGTGCGGCGCGCCCTCGAACTGGATGAGAGTGTCGCCGAGGCCCATGCGACTCTCGGGGTCATCCTGGCGCTTTACGACTGGGACTTCGCCGGCGCCGAACGCGAGTTGATGCGCTCCATCGAACTGAACGGCGCCTCTTCGGTGGCGCGCGATGTCTACGCTTTCTATTACCTGCGCGTGGTGGGCCGCATCGACGAGGCGGTGGCCGAAACGCAGAACGCTCTTTCGCTCGATCCGCTCTCGATTCTGATCCGCGTCCACCTGGCGTTTCTCTTCTACCTGCAGCGCCAATACGAGCACTCCATCGCGCAGTTCCGCAAGGTGCTGGAAATGAATCCGGGCTACTATCTCGCGCACTCGATGATGGGCAATGTTTATACGCTCGCCGGAGATTTCGACGAAGCCCTGTCCTGCTATTCCAAAGCCCGCGCGGCGGACCAGAACAGCAAATTCATCGATTCGCTGGAAGCCATGACGCTCGCCTTCGCCGGCCAGCGGGAGAAGGCGACCGCGGTGCTGGACGCGATCACGCTCCGGGCGGCCCACGATTACATCTCGCCGGTGAGCATCGCCTACATCTGGACTGCCCTGGGAAGCAAAGACAAGGCCTTCGAACACCTCGACCGCGCCGTTCACGACCGCGATCCCAGCCTTCTCGGTCTGAAATCGAACCCGATCTTCGACACCCTGCGCGGCGACGGCCACTACACCGCTCTGCTCAAGAAAATGCAGCTCGAGTAGATTTTTTTCTGAGAAGCTGTCGATTTGGGGCGGCTCCATTCGACCAGAGGGCAGAAAGGAAGATCACACCATGCAATATCTGCTTCTCATTTACGGAGACGAATCGAAGTTCGATCCCTCGCTGTTCCCGGAGTACATGAGCTTTACGGATGGTATTAAGAAGTCCGGGCACTACATCGGAGGCAACCCGCTCCAGAGCGTCAAAACCGCCACATCCGTGCGGATGCGCGACGGCAAAGCGGCGGTAACCGATGGGCCCTTCGCCGAAACGCGTGAGCAGCTCGGCGGGTATTACCTGATCGAAGCGGCTCATCTCGATGAAGCCACCGCGATTGCCGCGCGCATCCCGGGGGCGAAAATCGGGACCATCGAAGTCCGCCCGATCATGCCCATGCATCCGCCGTCCTGATGAACGTTTCGCGGGCCGTCGAAACCTTGTATCTGGAACAGCGGGACCGCATTCTGGCCACACTCATCGGCCTGCTGCATGATTTCGACCTGGCCGAAGAAGCGATGCAGGGAGCATTCGCCGCAGCCCTTTCGCAATGGGAGGGCCGCGGCGTGCCGGAAAATCCCCGCGCCTGGATCGTCAGCACCGCCCGAAACAATGCCGTCGATCGTCTGCGCCGCGACATCCGGCTGCGCGAGATGTTTCCAGATCTCCAGAGGCTGGTATACGCCGCGGACAACGGTCTTCAGGAATTGCCAGAAGAAATGATCCCCGATGACCGGCTCCGCCTGATTTTTACCTGCTGTCATCCCGCGCTCCCCGAGGAAGCGCAGATCGCCCTCACTCTCCGCACCCTCTGCGGGCTCACCACGGATGAAATCGCCCGCGTGTTTCTGGTGACGCCGGCAGCCATGGCGCAGCGCCTGGTACGCGTGCAGCGCAAGATCACCGACGCCGGAATTCCTTACTATGTCCCGCCCCTGCATCTGCTGCCGGAGCGCCTCGACGTGGTGCTGGCCACCGTCTATCTGATCTTTACCGCCGGCTACTCGGCGGCTTCGATTCGCCAAGATCTGTACAGCAAGGATCAGTTCAGCAAAGATCTGTGCAGCGAAGCCATCCGGCTGGGGCGCATCCTGCATGAATTTTTTCCGGATCGCAGCGAGCCCGGCGCACTGCTCGCACTGATGCTGTTCCATGACTCGCGCCGCCATACGCGCACCGACGCCGAGGGCAATATCGTTCTTCTCGAAGAGCAGGACCGGTCCAGGTGGAACACCGCCGCTATCGGAGAGGGCACTGGCTTTCTCGAAGCCGCGCTTCGCAGAGGAGCAGGCCGTTCGCGCTACGGACTGGAAGCCTGCATCGCCTCCCTGCATGCAACCGCCGCGCGTCCTGAAGACACCGACTGGCAGCAGATCGCCGCGTTGTATGAAGTGCTGGCGCGGGTCGCGCCGTCGCCCGTGGTGGAGCTGAATGCCGCTGTCGCGGTCTCCCAGATTGAGGGTCCGGAAGCCGGTCTGCGCCTGCTGGAACATCTCGAGGCGAATGGCCACCTGCGCGATTACCACCTGTTGCCCGCCGCACAGGCCCGTCTCAATGAAAAGCTGGGGCGGTGGCGGGAAGCCGCTGAGTGTTATCGCCGCGCGCTCAATCTCGTCAGCAACGAACCTGAGCGCCGTTTTCTCGAACAGCGCCTGGCGGAAGTCTTAAGGGCGAAGAATACGCGGGTATAGGAAATTTTATTTGGTATCGATCCAGACTTTGGCGTCCACGCTCATCCCGGGACGCAGCAGATGGTTCGGATCCTGACCCGGCTTAAAACTGATACGCACCGGCACACGCTGCACGACTTTCACGAAATTTCCGGTAGCGTTTTCGGGCGGCAGCAGGCTGAGCCGTGCCCCGCTCGCCCCGGCAAAATCGTCGACAGTCCCGTCGTAGTCGCGATCGTAGGCGTCCACGTGAATCGTGGCACGCTGTCCCGGATGCATCTGCTTGAGCTGAGTTTCCTTGAAATTCGCCGTGACCCACGGATTGTTCAGTGGAATGTCCAGCATGATCTGCTGCCCCGGTGAAACCGACTGGCCGGTCGCCACGCTCTTCTTCCCGATTACACCGTCAATGGGCGCAAAGATTTTCGTATAGCTGAGGTTTAATTCCGCTTCTTCCACACGGGTGCTCTGGACCTGGGCGGTCGCCTCGCGGGATCGCACCGCGGCATTCTGCAGGGCAATCTGCTCCGGACGATTGCGCTGCGCCTCTGCCTGACGGGTCATCGCCTGCTGAACCCTCGCTTCCGCCGCCCGCACATTCTGCTCGTCCGCTTCGGCGGTCGCGCGCTTGGCTTCCACATCCGCGGCCGCCGAGGTCGCCGCCGCCGCCACCTGATCGAATTGCTGCTGGCTGATTTCGTCCTTTGCGACCAGCAGTTTGTAACGCGCCAGATCCGCCTGCGCCTTCGCGCTGCTGGCCTCGGCGCTGCGCACATCAGCCAGCGCGGAATCGTAATCCTTCCGCGCTGCGGCCACCTGCGCCTGGGCATTGGCCAGATCCGCCGCCGAACTTGAAATCGTGCTCTCGGTGGTCACGGTGGTGATCGGTACGTTCGGGCGCGCCGCCGTCACCTGGCTTTGCGATTCCCGGAGCGCCGCCTTCGCCTGATCGAGCGCCACTCCATAATCCCGCGGATCGATCTCGGCCAGCAGCTGCCCTTTCTTTACGGACTGGTTGTCCTCGACATAGATCCCCAGAATCGTCCCCGCGATCCGGCTGGTAATCGGATAGATGTCGCCGTCGATCTGGGCGTCGTCCGTGGATTCGTAGGAATCCAGATACGTCCAGTACCGCATCCCAACGACAGCCGCGATCACAAGAAAGACCAGAAGGAGCCCGAACTTTATGGGATGGGCGCGGATCCCGCTCGGGGCCTTCCGGATGACGGGTTTCTGCTCTTCCTTCTTGACTTCCTCAACTGGCGCTTCAGGCATCCGTTTTATTGCACCTAATCCAAAGTACACGCTCCCCGCGTCCGGGGCGTCATTGGTTGTGTGAGACGCCTGGGGCAGTCGTGTCTTCTGTTGATGATTTCACTCCTCTGTTCGATTCCGCAGGCTCGGGCTGCTTCGGACGGCCGGACTCCCGCTCTCGACAAACTGCTGAAAGCCGTGGAGGCGAGGTATAACCGGACTCCGTCGCTCAAGCTCGATTTTTCAGAGACTTACGCCGGTATGAGGCGCCCCGTGGAAAGCGATTCCGGGGTGCTTTACCTGCGCAAACCCGGCCGCATGCGGTGGGAGTATTCGAACGGTAAAGTTTTCCTCTCGGACGGCAAAGAAGTTTATCTGTATATGCCGGATGAACATCGCGCCGAAAGGAGCAAACTGAAAGAATCGGAAGACATGCGCGCGCCATTGGCTTTTCTGCTGGGTAAGCTCGACTTCGGCAAGGAGTTCAAGGACTTCCAGTCCCGTCCGGATTCAGGCGGAGCTTCTGGGGGTACTTGGATCGTCGCCACCCCGAAGTCCGAAAACCTGGCTTATACGAAGGTCGAGTTCCTGGCCACCCCGGATGGGGAAATCCATAGCGTCCGCGTCACAGGGCAGGACCAGTCGAAACTCGATTTCACATTCAGCGGCGAGAAGACAGCTTCCGTGCCGGATTCCTTCTTCAAGTTCGCGGCCCCTCCAGGGGTTCAGGTCGTCGAGGCGGAACGCTAGGGTGGCCGAGTTCCTGCTGAAATACGCCGACGCCCGCGGCGAAGTGCATAGCCAGACCGCTCAGGGCGCCAGCGCCGCCGAAATCCGCGAACATTACGCGAAACAGGGTTTCCTGGTCTATTCGGTGAAGCCCAAGACCGCGGGTTTGAATCTCTCCGGCGAAATCGCCATTCCCGGACGCAAGAAGAAGCTCAACCTCGAGAAATTCCTCATCTTCAATCAGCAGTTCGTAACGCTGATCAAAGCCGGACTGCCGATTCTGAAGGCGCTCGATCTGCTGGCCGAGCGTCTCACCGACCCGAAACTGACGCCTTACATCAACGCGGTTCGCGAAAATGTGCGCGAAGGCATGCTCCTGTCCGAAGCTTTCCGGCAGCAGTCGGTCTTCCCGAAGATGTATGTGACGTCTGTAATGGCTGGTGAAAAGTCAGGCAGTCTGGTGGAAGTGCTGGAGCGGTTTATCGTCTACCAGAAGCTGGCGCTGGGGGTGCGGAAGAAGGTGCTGGTCGCGCTCATGTACCCGAGCGTGCTGATTGTGCTGGTGATTCTGTTGATGGTGTTTCTGGTCACCTACGTGGTCCCCAGTTTTGCCACGCTGTACTCCAGCATGTCCGCGCAGCTCCCCACGATCACGCTTTACCTGATCGCCATCGGCACCACGGCCCGCTCGTATGTCCTCGTATACGCCGCAGGACTGGCGGCAGCGGTCATGCTGTTCCTCTGGTGGGCGCGCAAGGAGTCGGCGCAGGAGAAGATCGACTACGTCAAAATCAAGACGCCGGTATTCGGCGACATCTGGATCAAATACCAGGTGGCCCAGTTCGCGAGGGTCCTGAGCACGGTTCTCACCGGCGGCATTCCGCTGATTCAGGGCCTCGAAACCGCGGCCGATTCATTGGGAACGCCGCTGCTGCGAAAGACGCTGGTGAGGGCCTCGAAGCTGGTGCGCGAAGGGCAGCCGCTGTCGGCATCGCTGTCCTCGACCGGCGTATTCCCGGAGCTCTCCGTGGACATGATCGAAGTGGGCGAATCCACAGGCGCCCTGCCCGCGATGCTGAGCAGCGTCGCTGAATTTTATGAAGACGATGTCAATACGAAGATGACCGCGGTGCTTGCGCTGATCGAACCGGCCATTATGATTTTCATGGGGATCTTTGTGGCGTTTGTGCTGATTGCGCTCTATCTGCCGATTTTTTCGCTCGCCGATACGATCCGATAACGGCGCTCGGTCTGGATCAGGAATTGTGGCATTCGCATGCCAGCATCGAAACCCTAGAGTGGCCCGTTATTTATGTTG
>DASZLO010000183.1:0-34823 GCA_035552315.1 Bryobacteraceae bacterium | reverse complement strand
AGTAGAGGCGGCAAAGCACCGAGCCGGCTTCCACTTTTTCGCCGGCTTTCACTTCGAGGATCACGCCCACCGCGGGATCGATCACATCTTCTTTGCGTGAGCGGCCCGCGCCCATCATCGAAGAGGCGCGGCCAATGTCCTCGGCCATAATGGCGCTCACGAAACCCGTGCGCGGCGAAAGAATTTCGCGCATCCCGGTCGCGTTCGGAAGCAGCTCGAATTTATCCAGCGCCTGCGGATTGCCGCCCTGCGCCGCCACCACGTCCTTGAACTTGCGGTAAGCCGAGCCGTCCATCAGTCTGTCTTCGGCCAGCTTGCGCGCGTCGTCGAGCGAAGCGGTGATCTTGCCGAGATGGATCATGCGCGCGGCCAGTTCGAGGCTGAGGCGTGTGAGATCCGCCGGACCCGCCTTCTGCAGCGTCTGCGAAACTTCCATCACTTCCAGCGCGTTGCCCACCGCATAGCCGAGAGGCTGATTCATGTCGGTGATGAGCGCCTGCACCTTCTTGTCGAGACGGCGGCCGATACCCACCATTGCCTGCGCCAGCCGGCGGGCATCCACCTGCTTCTTCATGAACGCGCCGTTGCCGACCTTCACATCGAGCACCAGAGCGTCGATGCCCTCGGCCATCTTCTTCGACATGATCGAAGACGCAATCAGCGGATTCGATTCCACCGTACCGGTGACATCGCGCAGCGCATAGAGACGCTTGTCGGTGGGGGCAATCTCTTCGGACTGTCCGATGAACGCCAGACCCAGCTGCGCCAGTTGCGACCGGAACTGATCGAGCGTGATGTCGGTCCGGAAACCTGGAATGGATTCCAGTTTGTCCAGCGTTCCGCCCGTGTGGCCCAGACCTCTGCCGGAAATCATCGGCACGATGACTCCCGCCGCCGCCGCAATGGGCGCGCAGATCAGACTGGTCTTGTCGCCGACTCCGCCGGTGGAGTGCTTATCTACCTTGACGCCCGGGATATCGGACAGATCCAATACCTCACCGGAGGCCATCATCACTTCCGTAAAAGAGCTCAGTTCCCGGTCTGTCATGCCATTGAAAAACGTGGCCATGAGGAAAGCGGACATCTGGTAATCGGGAATTTCGCCGGATGTAAATCCATCCAGCAGATACCGGATTTCGTCCACACTAAGCTCGTCGCCTCCGCGTTTGCGGAGGATCAGGTCAACTGTACGCATGATAAACAACTAGGCTATCAGGTTAACCCACTGAAAGTAAAGGAGGAAGTTGCGGTAAATCGCGCTACCGTGACTGGTCCGTAACAGGTAGAACAGGCATGGGATGCCTGAATTCCCCGCCAAATATCTCAGAAAACAAATCCAGAACCTCGCCGTGGATGTGTCCGTTGTCCGCCAGAATCCCCGCCGAAGTCAGCTGGTGAGCGGCGCCATGCATGTCCGAACAGCTCCCGCCCGCTTCCTGCACCAGCAGCTTTCCGGCCGCCATATCCCAGGGACTCAAACCGAACTCCCAGTAGCCGTCCAGCCTCCCGCAGGCCACGTAGGCCAGATCGATGGCCGCCGATCCGCCCCGCCGCACGCCGTGCGAGGCCATCGCCAGCTGATAGTAAAAGTGAATGTTTACATCGAGATGCCTGCGCCGGCTAGGGAACCCGGTGCTGAACAGGCATTCGTCGAGCTTTGGGGCGCGCGAAACATGAATCCGACCGCCGTTCAGATAGGCGCCCCCGCCTTTCTCGCAGGTGAAGAGCTCGTTCCGGTACGGATCGAAGACCACTCCCGCAATCAGTTCGCCCGCCTTTTCCAGCGCCAGCGTCACATTGAAGACCGGGTAGCTGTGCGCGAAGTTGGTGGTCCCGTCGAGCGGATCCACATACCAGCGGTATTCCGATGAACTGCGGTGGCCGCTGCCCTCCTCGGCCAGAATGCCGTGGTCGGGATAAAGCGACGTCAGGCGTTCGACAATCAGTTTTTCCGACGCCCGGTCGGCTTCCGTGACCAGATCGAAATCGCCTTTGAGCTCGAATCGCACGCGGCGCTCGAAATAGTGGCGCAGCAGCGCCCCGGCTTCGTGCGCAATTTCAATGGCATTTTCAAGGTGGGATGTCATGTCAGGGCGGGGCCGGCGCTGGATTATCCCGGCGTCCGGATCGTCTTCAGGCCAGCTCGTCCGGATCACCGTCAGGCGAGTTCATGCGTCAGGCGAGCTCATAAAGATATTTAATGTCGTGCTTGAAAATGAAGAGATTCGGAGCGCCTTCCCGCGTTACACGGATAAAACGATGGTCGAAATATTCGACCACCCCCCGAACCAGCTCGTTGTCGCTCAGCTTCACGCAGACACGCGCTTTGCTTTCAATCAGGTGCTTGAGATATTTGACCTCTTCGAACGTCTGCTCGGGAGGACGCGCGCTGCGCGCTGTTCTGGCGGCCACTGGATTTATCAAGCTCCTCTACTCTATTGATGATACGTCGGAGGAGTCTGATACGTGGGAGGGGGTTGATAGGTGGGAGGGGGCTGATATGCCGGAGCCGGCCGCCTGGCCGGTTCCTTGCGCGGAGTTCTCACCGTTTCTTCCCGCGGCGAGAGGGCAACGTTTCCCGCTGCCACGGCCGCGCCCGGCGGCAACGCGTCGCCATAGTATCCGCTGCGGGCCTGCGCGCGCAGCCGCGGATCGCTCACGGTTACATCGAGCGAATGAAAACGTTCCACGGTGAGCGGAACGTCCTTCGGATAAAAGCCCAGCAGATACTGTGTTCGCAAATCGCGGATGATCTGTTCGAAGGCATTGTCCAGCGCCGCTCCCAGCGAGGGCGCGAAAACCCGGCCGCCGGTACGCAACGCAAACGTGGTCAGCGCATTTTCGCCTCCCACGTTGCGGCCGGCTTCGTTGGTGATCGGCACCACCATTACCGGATAGATCACCGCATCGGCCATCTGGGCGGCTTCGGCGGCGCGCAGAAAATCGGTGTGGCTGGTGGTGTCGCCGCCGTCGGTCACAATCACCAGCACCTTGCGGCCATGCCGGTCCTGAATATCCCGCGACGCCAGCAGCACCGCATCGTAAAGCGATGTGCCGGCTTCGCCCCGCAAACTCCGCAGCGACCTTTCGAACGCCGCCGCATTGCGCGTAAAATTGACCTGCTTGACGATCTCCCAGTTGAAGCTGTAGAGCGCCACCGCGTCTTCCGGGTTCCCCTCGCCCAGCAGCGCGCGCAGAAATCTCGAGACCGAATCGATTTCGAACTTCAGATCTTTCTTGGTGGAACCGCTGTTGTCGATGAGGACAGCCACCGACAAAGGCTGGTCCGTCTGCCGCTCGAATACGGAAATCTGCTGCGCGACGCCGTTGTCCCTGACCGTGAAATCGCCCTTCCCGAGAGAACCGACCAGCGCGCCGGAAGGGTCTTTAACCGTCGCCAGAACGCGCACCAGTTGCACGTCCACCCGAATGGGCGCCGGTTCCTGACTAAACGCCGCCGGGGCGAGGACCGTGACTGGAATCGCGAGACTACACAGCAGCGCGCGGCGCACTATCGTCCCACTCACCGTCCACCCAGACCTCTCCATCTTCAAAGAATTCCTTCTTCCACACCGGCACCAGCTTCTTGAGCTGGTTGATGCCTTCCAGCGCGGCCTCGAATGCCGGTTTCCGGTGCGGCGCCGCGACCACCACAATCACACTCGCCTCGCCGATTTCCATCGTACCCAGACGATGCAGCATCGCGATACGGCTGATGGCGTGCCCCCCGGCGATCTGCCGTCCGATTTCCGCCATCTTCCGGATCGCCATGGCTTCGTAGCATTCGTATTCCAGCCGCAGCGTGGACCGGCCTCTGGTATTGTTACGGACCACGCCCAGGAAAGTTACAATCGCTCCGTCACATCCCTGCAATAATTTGCTCTCGACCGCCCTCGGATCGATCGGATCCCGCGTGAGCGCGAAAAAATGACCCTCCGGGTCTTCGATTTGGTGAATAAACGCCCCGCCGCTCACCGGAGGCAGGAAAGCCACCTCGTCGCCGTCCGAAAGCGGAGTTCCGGTGGTGGTGAACTCCTGATTGCGCGCCAGAACGATGCTCGACGCCAGCGCCGAAAGCCGCGGGAAGCGCGCCGCATAATGTTTGAAAACCATGCCAGCGGTCGCCCCCTCCGGCAGTTCCAGATGGTCGCTGGCGCCCCCGCAGATGTCTTTTAACTGGCCGAAAAACAGAACCCGGATTTGCATGATTTTGGCGGACTGCGCGATTTTGGAAAACTAAAGAGCAGCTTAACAGAACCTGCTTATACAATCGGTTGGGTGACCCCTCACGCCACAAGTATCCGTGTCCGCTATGCGGAAACCGATCAGATGGGCGTCGTTTACTACGCCAATTACCTGGTCTGGATGGAAGTGGCCCGCGTCGACTACTGCAAGTTCATCGGCTTCCGCTATAAGGACATGGAACTGGATGACGGCATCCTGCTCGCCGTAGCGGAATCCCACTGCCGCTACCTGAGCCCTGCCCGCTTCGATGAAGACGTGAAGATTGTAACCACCATATCGGCGGCCAACCGGCGTCTGGTGACCTTCGATTATGAGATGTCCTGCGACGGCCGCACCCTCGCCGTAGGCCAGACCCGGCATATTTTTCTCAACCGCGAATTTCGTCCCGTGACTCTGCCCGCCAAATACAAACCGCTGTTCGGGCTCTGATCGGGCTTCTGGACCTGCAAGTGCCATAAATCCGAAAGGAAGGCCATGCACAGGGTCGTCATTATCGGCGGGGGCTTCGCGGGCCTGAACGCGGCACAGGCGTTCGGGAACGCCGCCGACGTTCACGTAACGCTGATCGATCGCCGGAACTTCCACCTGTTTCAGCCGCTGCTCTATCAGGTTGCCACCGGGGCATTGTCGCCCGGCGAAATCGCCGCTCCGCTGCGTTTTGTTCTCAACCGGCAGAAAAATACGGAAGTGCTGCTGGGCGAGGTCAAGGACATCCTCGCGGACAGCAGCGTCGTGGTTCTGGGCGACGGGAACCGCGTCACTTACGATTCGCTTATCGTCGCCACCGGGGCCACCCACCATTACTTCGGCCACCCCGAGTGGGAAAAGCTGGCGCCCGGACTGAAGACCATCGAAGATGCCACTGAAATCCGCACCAGGATATTGCTGGCTTTCGAACGCGCGGAAAAGGAAACCGACCCGGCCGAACAGATCGCCGAACTGACCTTCGTGGTCGCCGGCGGCGGGCCCACCGGCGTCGAACTGGCCGGAGCCCTGGGTGAAATTTCGCGCGACACTTTGAAAAAGGATTTCCGCCACATCAACCCGGCGGACTCGAAAATTTTTCTCGTGGAAGGCGAAGCGCGCGTCTTGCCCTCCTATCCTCCCGTCTTGTCCCGCGCCGCCGAACACGCTCTGATCCGCCTCGGCGTCCGGACATACACCAAAACCATGGTGACCGATATCGATCGGGAGGGCGTCACCATGAAGTCCGGCGAGACCGTCACGAAGATCCGCACGCGAACTGTCCTCTGGGCCGCCGGAGTGCAGGCGTCGCCGCTAGGGAAATTGCTGGAGACCCGCGCCGGGGCGAAACTCGATCGGGCGGGCAGGGTGATTGTCGAACCGGATCTTTCCATTCCCGCTCATCCCGGCATTCTCGTGGTGGGCGATCTTGCGCTGGTCATGCAGGACGGCAAGCCCGTTCCGGGCGTCGCCCCCGCCGCCATACAGGAAGGAAAATATGCGGCAAAGCTGATCCTGGCCCGCCTCCGCGAAGAGGAATCGAGGCCCTTCCATTACCTCGACAAAGGCAGCCTGGCGACCATCGGCCGCAATGAGGCTGTCGCCCAAATCGGCCCGCTCAAGTTCTCAGGCATTGTCGCGTGGCTGGCGTGGCTCTTTATCCACATCCTCTACATCGTCGAATTTGAAAGCCGGATGCTGATCGCGCTGCAGTGGGCTTACGGCTACTTCACCCACAACCGGGGCGCGCGCCTCATCACCGGCGCGCATGCCGCCGAAGACGAGTAGGACAGGAAACCGGTCAACTGCGCGAGGGAAGCGAAAAACAGAAAGTGGACCCTTCGCCGGGAGCTGAGCGTTCCAGCCAGATACGCCCCCCATACAGCTCCACGATCCGCTGACAAATGGACAGCCCGATCCCGCTGCCCGGGTAATTCTCCCGGCCGTGCAGCCGTTTGAAAAGGCCGAAGATCTGATCCGCGTATTGCGCTTCGATCCCGATCCCGTTGTCCGTCACCGAAAAAATGCAAACGCCGTCCCGCTCTTCCGCCCGGATGCGTACCCGGGGAGCCCTGCCCTCCGCGCGGTATTTCAAGGCATTGCCGATCAGGTTTATGAAAAGCTGCGCCATTCGGCTCTCATGAATTGCGACGGCCGGCAACGGTCCGGCGGTGATCTCCGCCCCCGTTTCTTCGATGGGCCCGCGCAGGCTGCCGAGCACATCGGCGAGGATGCGGCCCGGGTGCGGGCATAACGGCGGGCCCTCTTCGCTTTTGGTCACGTTTGTGTAGGCCAGAAGATCCTGAATCAGAATCCCCATGCGCTTCGACGCTCCCAGAATGTTGTTCAGGAACAGCGCGTCATCGCCCTCCAGCTGCCGTCCCCAGCTGCGTTCGATCAGTTGCGCGGATATCGCAATGTTGCGTACCGGCTCCTGCAGATCGTGGCTGGCCGAGTAGGCAAACAGTTCGAGGTCCTTATTGGCCCGCCGCAGTTCTTCGTTGGTGCGCGTGAGCTCCGTGCGCGACCATTGATTCTGTTCAAACAGACGCGCGTTATCGAGAGCGATGGCCGCCTGGGCCGCGATGCCGGTGAGGATCGCTTCGTGATTCTGCGTAAACCGGCCGGGAAGTTCATGGCCGAAAAACAGTATGCCGAACACCTCTCCGGAATGCGCCACCACCGGGATCGCGAGATAACTGCGTATGGCTAAAGGCCCCGCCGCGGGCTCCAGCGCGCTGTCTTCACATCGCACCACGCCCTCCCCGTGCAGGGCAGGCAGGACAAAACCGTCCAGCGCGTCACGCTCAGCTCCCCAGATTGCCTCGAGCGTATATGTCTCACCCGTTCCTCCGGGCGTTTTGCGGTAGAACGCGCCGAACTCCGCTCCCACCAGCCGGGTGGCGATGTCGGTAATCTCCTGCACCAGCTTTTCCCCGTCCAGCTGCGCGGCCAGCCGGGGGGCAGCCTGATTGAGCAACTCCGCTGTCCGGCGGGCCTCCTGCTCGCGCGCCAGCAACTGCAGCCGCTCCTGCTCGCGCCGCTTCCGCGGGGTGATATCGCGGGCAATTTTCGAGGCGCCAATGATGTTGCCGGAACTGTCGCGCACCGGCGACACGGTTAGCGCGATATCGATAATGACGCCGTCTTTGCGCCGCCGCCGCGTGTCATAGTGTTCCACCCGTTCGCCCCGGCGGATCCGCGCCAGGATCGTAGGCATTTCATCGCGCCGGTCGGGGTCGGCCAGAACCGCCACCGGCGATCCCACCATCTCGGCGGCCGTATATTGGAAAATCCGTTCCGCACCGCTGTTCCAGCTGGTCACAATGCCATTCAGATCCTTGCTGATAATGGCGTCGTCCGAACTCTCCACGATCGCCGCCAGACGCTGGCTGGCCAGCTCCAGCTGCTTTCGTTCCGTGATGTCGGTGGCAATGCCGCAAATCCCCGCAATGGCGCCATCCGGCGTCTGCACCGGAAATTTCACCGAAATGTAAGTGTGAACGCCGTCGCTCTGGGGCACATACTCTTCGATGGAGATCGGTCCACCCGCCGCTATGACCGCAAGATCGTTGGCCCGTAAGGCATCGGCGATGCCGGCATCGAATAATTCGTAGTCCGTTTTGCCCGCCATCCCGGAACTGCTCTGCGGGAATATTTCCGTGAAGCGCCGGTTCACAAGTTGAAAACGGCCCTCCGTATCTTTCAGAAAGATAACGGCGGGCGAATTATCGACGATCGCCCGCAGCCGCTGCTCGCTTGCCAGACGCGCGAACTCAGCGCGCTTGCGGTCCGTCGCGAGGGCAATGTGAGCGCCGATTGCCTCGACGACTTCCAGTTCGTCGGCGTCTGTCTCATGAGGTTTCGCGTGACACAGCATGAGTTTCCCGAAGACGCCTGCCTCAAGCGCGAGGGGAATGAACGCCACCGCGCGAATACCTTCCCGTGCGAACGCATCCCGAAAACGAGCGACGCCCGGATCTTCGAAAACATCGGCCACCAGAACCGGCGATGCGTTCATCTCGCCGCGATGCCAGGGTGACTCTCCCGCTACCGTCTGCTGATATTCCTGCGAGAGTCCCTGGGCGGCTTTGAAACGCATGACGTCGTCATCGTCGAAAAGCAGGATGGCTGCCCGGTCGGCTCCGGTCGCTTCCAGCAGGCCGGCCAGAGCGGCGGCGTAGATTTCCTCCAGCGCCGTCGCCTTGCTCAACGCGGTCAGCAGATGGTAAAGGGTTCTGAGACGCCCGACCTCCAGGTCGGCCGCCGTACCCGGGTATGTCACGACAGACATCGTTGCATCAAGCATCGTTGCTTCAAGCCCGATTCTACTTCACACGGTATTACGCCGTGGGCACGCCATTCGCGTCCCGAAGCGGTGTCCCGTAAGGTATCGCACCCGCATTTCTCTGCGGCTCTTCTTTACGGCTCAAGGATGCAGATGTCTCGTAGATTGCGGTACTTTTCGTCGAAATCGAGACCGTAACCGACCACAAACTCATCCGGAATTTTGAACCCCACGTAGGCGACATCCACCGGGCGCAGACGCCGTTCCGGCTTGTCGAGCAGCGTCGCAATCTTGACCGACTTCGGTTTCCGCTGCTTCAACAAACCGGTGAGGTAATTCAGTGTCACGCCGCTGTCGATAATGTCTTCCACAATCAGCACATTCGCGCCTTCCAGCGAAATGTCGAGGTCTTTGGTGATTTTCACTTCGCCCGAGCTGGTCTTGCCACGGCCGTAGCTTGAAATTCCCATAAAGTCGATGAACGCGTCCCGCTTGATGGCCCGCGAAAGATCGGCCAGAAAATAGCAGGCGCCTTTCAGAATGCAGATCAGATAAAGCGTGCCGTCCGGGTAGTCGGCATCGATCTGCGCACCCATTTCCAGGATGCGTGTCTGTATCTGTGCCTCGGAAAGAATCGGTCGAAGAGCCATGTCCGACTATTCTAAGCCGGGCCCCCCGGCAGAATCGCGGATGAGCCTCTATGCGTCCAGCACGGCCCGCAGCTTCCGCCCCAGTTCCGCCGACGTGAAAGGCTTCTGAATCAGCTGCGTTTCGCCCGCCATCAACCCGTGGCTGGCAATCATGTCGTCGGTGTAGCCGGACATGAATAGAACCTTCAGGTCCGGTTTCATGGCCCGCAGCTTGTGGGCGAGTTCGCCTCCGCTCATACGCGGCATGATGACGTCGGTCAGCAGAATGTCGATCTCGCCCTGTTTTTCCTGCCAGATCTTGATCGCCGCGTCCCCGCAATCGGCCGAAACAACCCTGTAACCCTGCCGGCGAAGGATGGTCTCTGCCAGGGTCCGGACGCTGGCCTCATCCTCGACGAGCAGAATCGTTTCCAGACGCGCCGGCTCGGGATCGGGCAGCGGCGGTGGCAGTTCCTCGACCTCACCCGTCGCCACCGGAAAGTAGATCCGGAAGGTGGTTCCCTCTCCCTGCGCGCTTTCCACTTCAATCTCGCCCTCGGCCTGCGTGACCACTCCGTAAGCGGTGGAGAGTCCCAGACCCGTGCCCTTGCCCTTTTCCTTGGAGGAGAAAAATGGTTCGAACAACTGCCCGCGCGTGGCCTCATCCATTCCGATGCCGTTATCGCGAACTTCAATCACCACCCCGAGCGGGCTCATGCCAGGACGCTCCCGGGGTTCAGCCAGCAAGTGGCAGTCGATGTCGAGATTGCCCCCGAGCGGCATCGCGTCACGCGCATTTGCCGCCAGGTTCATCATCACCTGTTCGATCTGATGGGCGTCCGCGCGCACAAGACACTTTTGACTGGCCAGATGCAGCGTCAGATCGACGTGCTCCCCGATCATGCGGCGCAGCAGTTGACCGAGGTTTCGCAGCAGGTCCCCCAGATCCAGAACTTTAGGCTGGATAAGCTGACGCCGGCTGAAGGCCAGCAGTTGGGTGGTCAATCCCGCGGCCCGCCGCGCGGAATTCAAAATCTCCTGAATATATACCGTCAGGCGCTCGACCGGAGTGTCTTCAATGCCCTCCAGCGCCAGTTGCCCGTACCCGGAGATCACGGTCAATACATTGTTGAAATCGTGCGCCACGCCGCCCGCCAGCCTGCCGAGCGCCTCCATTTTGCGGGATTGCGTGAGTTGATCTTCCAGCGCCTGCCGTTCCGTAATGTCAATTCCGATCCCGCCCACCAGAACCACGTCCCCGTTTTCGATGATGGGAAATTTGTAAATCAGCCACGAGTGAATGCCATCCGGATGGCGGACCGGCTCGGTGACTTCAATGGGCTTGCGCTCTTCCATGACCCGGAGATCGTTGGCGCGGTAGAGGGTCGCCTCTTCGGCCCGCCAGATCTGATCGTCGGTGCTGCCGATGATTTCCGTCGGGTGCTTGCCGAATAACATCCAGCACGCATCGTTGTAATACACATACTTGCCGTCCGGATCTTTTATGTAGGCCATCCCGGGCAGATGGCGCATGAACGCGGCGAATCGCTGCTCGCTTTGGCGAAGCGTGTCTTCCCACTGTTTTCGATCGGTGATATCGACGATCGTGGAAATCAGGCTGCCACCCACCTCGCCTCGCTGCGGCTCCAGCAGACGCACATTGCTCAGCCCCCAGCAGCGCGTATTGTCCCGCCGCCGCAAACAGACTTCATAATCGCTGAGCTGGTGCGAGGTCCGGATCTCCCGCAGCAGGCGGTCGCGTTCGGAAGGTTCGAAATAGAACTGTGGCGCGCGCAGGTTCTTCAGTTCTTCTTTGGACTCGTAGCCGATCATGCGCACAAAAGCGTCGTTGCAGTCGACCACGCGGCCGTCGATGGTGGTATGAAGAATCCCGGCGACGTTTCCGTGGTAGATAAAATCCCGCAGCTGATCCGCGGCTTCCAGCGCGAGTTCGCGTTTCTTGCGATCCGTGGTATCCCGGATCGTGAATATCGCCCCCTCGATCTCTCCGTTCTCCTGACGCAGAGGCTGCGCGCTGCACTCCATCCAAAAGGAGTTCTTGCGCACAACCGTGCGCGCGCCGTATTCGGTCGGTTCCACCGTGTGGCCCGCCAAAGCGCGCGAAAGAGGCCATTGCTCGTTCGCCAGCCGCGTTCTCATGGACGGTTCGAACAGGTTCAGAGCCGCCTGCAGGCTCTCTACAGTCTCCCCAGGGTCCACATTCCGTCGCATGAAAATGGCTTTGGCCGCGGTATTCAAGAGGCTGATCCGGCGATCTGCGCCAATGAGCAACAGTCCGTAGGGGAAGGTCTCGAGGGCTTGCGGCGAAAACGCCTGTTGAGGGGTGTGGATGGCGATGCCGTGCTGCACTGTTGTCATTTTATCTTTTTCGACGTGCGATAGCCGCCAGTCTGATCAAAAGGCCGCCGCGCGGATGTAGAAAAGCGCACGCTTAATGGCGGTTGGGTTTCAGGCAGCGTCGGCGGTTCGGTTGCCACTGTGCGCGTGATGGGATCTTGGCGGCTTCGGCGCGCAGATCGTCTGAATCGCCTGCACAATGTCACCGAAGGAAATGTCCGCCGCCTGTTGGCGCGGACCGCTCCGTGTGGCCCGCAGCACAATGTCGTTCAGCGACACAATACCCTCCAGCAGGCCCGCTTTGCTCACGGCGGGCAGGCGGCGAATCCTGTGTTTTTGCATCGTGTTGAGCACTGTCCGGATATCGTCGTCCTGATTGCACATGACGGCCCGGCCTTTAACCACATCTTCCACTTTCATTGCCGAGGGCTTCCGATCCGCCGTTGTCACCGCGATGCAGACGTCGCGATCGGTGAGCACCCCGGTTACCTTCCCATAGTCGTCGACAACGGGCAGAAAGCCGCAGTCGCTTTCCCACATCAGGGCTCCCGCGGCGGCAAGATTTGTTTCGGCGTGGCAACTGGCAACGGTCTTTGTCATCAGCTCGCGGACTTTCATAGGAGGGCTCCCGAAATACCGCAGCAACCCACATACCAGCGAAGGGCAGCACCAGCGAAGGGGCAGCGAAGGGGCAGCGAAGGGACGGCAGCGAAGGGGGCAGCGAAGGGGCAGCGAAGGGGACAGCCTGGCAGCGAAGGGGACAGCCTGATCCGCCTCCTTCGCCCGCTCCAGGGAAGGGGACGGCCTGATATGGCTCCTTCGCACCTGCGCCGGATCAACCGAATATCGTCCGATTTACTCGCGTTTTGCAGATTCCGGTGGTCAAAAGCCGGGGAGCAAAGCCCGTAAGCAAAGGCTTATTGAACTCAGCAGCGCCCTGTGATACAGCCCCTCTGGCCCGCTACACCCCGCCCGCATTGAGGATTCCAGCTATGCAGTCAAGGAAGCGAAGGGAACAGACTGGTCTGCCTCCTTCGCAATCGCAGCACACCACCTGCAGCACGCCATCCTCAGCCCCACCCGCGTGACCGCCCGGCCTACTCCCGCTTCTCCATACCTGCGGTCAAACGTCCGGGAGCCTCCCCTGTAAGCACGAAATTATTGAACTCACGCAGCGCCCTGTGATACGCGTCCATTCTCGACCGGTACACCTTGCCCGCATTAATGATTCTGTCCGTGCTGTCAGGGAAAGGAAGATGCGACGGAATATCCGCCGCGCTGGCCTGAAAAGCGGTATGGGCGCTTTCGTACGCTATCCTCGCCGCAGTGACTTCCGCACGGAGAATACGGCTTAGTTCCTCCTTAGTTGGCACTATAGAGATCACAATATCACCATTGCCCCGTGGTCGCAGTCATGGAAAATACTAAACGCCTGCGTCTGAATTTCCGGCGCTCCCGCGGCGTCCGGCAAGTGCTGGCAGCGTCTCAAAACGACGATGGCTCTCCCCAAGCAACTGCTCCACTTCCTGATCGCTGACCTGATCGAAATCGCGATACCACGCCCCCACCGCGATAAAATCCACCGGTGTCGCCAGACAAATTACCTCATCGGCTTCCCGCCGCAGATGCGCGCAGGCCCCAGTGGAGCCGACCGGGACCCCCGCAATCACCTTGCCCGCCCGCAGATTCCGGGCATGCCGAACCGCCACCGCCATCGTGCTGCCTGTAGCCAGCCCGTCATCGACCAGAATGACCGCCTTGCCATGGATATCGATGGCCGGAATGCCCCCTCGGTAAAGCTCTTCGCGCCTTCTCATTTCGCGCTCCTCACGCGAGACGATTCTTTCGAGTTCGTCCCCGGAGATGAACAGTTCCGCGATCATCCGCTGATTGAGCAGCCGTGTCGTACCCGCGATGGCCCCCATCGCCAGCTCCGGTTGCCATGGCACCCTGATCTTGCGCGCCACGATCACATCGAGGGGAAGCCGTAACCGTTCCGCAACAATCGCGCCCACCGGAACGCCCCCGCGCGTTAAAGCAAGTACAGCCGCATTCGCCGGGATTCTCCGATTCGCGAGCGCAGCCGCCAGCAATCCGCCGGCTTCTTTTCGGTTCTCAAACGGCAGGACCACGCGATCTCCCACGCCGCAATCGAGCACTTCCGTCACCAACTCACTCTGGAAGCCGGCTTGCACCGGTACTCGGCGGGGCAATCGCTCATGCAATCCGCAGCCATGCGCATCGCGCGCGCCGGACTTCAGGTTCGTGCGGAAGACGCCGTCCTTCAGACTGACCTTTCCATGCCGGACCGGCCCGCCGGGCTCGTGGTCTTTGCCCACGGAAGCGGCAGCAGCCGCCATAGTCCCCGCAACCGCCACGTAGCCGAAGTATTGAATCGCGGGTCGATCGCCACACTCCTGATCGACCTCCTCACAGAAAAAGAGGAGTCGGAGGACCGCGACACCGGCCGCTTGCGATTCGATATCGGGCTTCTCGAACGGCGGCTCACATCGATCACCGGCTGGATCGGCGAACAAGAGAACCTGAATCAAATTCCGCTGGGTTATTTCGGCGCCAGCACGGGTGCGGCGGCGGCGCTTGGCGCGGCAGCGGCGCTTCCCGGCACAGTGCGCGCAATCGTATCGCGCGGCGGCAGACCGGACCTGGCAGGCGAAGCGCTCGGGCGCGTGATCGCCCCTTGTCTCTTCATCGTCGGAGGCAACGACCCGGTGGTGCTGGACCTCAACCTTCAGGCCATGCGCGAACTTCCCTCGCGGACAGAACGCCGTCTCGAAATCGTTCCCGGCGCGACTCACCTATTTGAGGAACCGGGCGCGCTCGGCGAAGTCGCGGAACTGGCGCGCGATTGGTTCCTGACGCGCCTCGCCTCCTGACCCCTTTACTCTGCGCCGCTTATAAATCCCTTTTCGATCAGTTTCGTCAGCACACGACCGGCGGCCGTCCCGGGCGTCTCGCGGTCACCGCACACCTCAACATCCGGTTCCACCGGTGGCTCGTAGGGCTCCTGAATCCCGGGCACCGAGTGGGCTTCACCCTCGCGCGCGCGCCGGTAAATACCCTTCGGATCTCTGGCCATCGACACCGCGGCCGGCGTATTGACATATATCTCAATGAATCGCGGAATCGCCCGGCGGGCCTGCTCGCGCCAGGTTCGGCGATTCGCCGTGCCGTCGAAGATCACCGCGACGCCGTGGCGCGTCAGCAGGGTCCCGATGTAAATCATCTGGCCGTAAAAGGCCGCCCGTTCCCGTTCGTCGTAGTGCGGGTCGGGCGTGAAGATCTTTCTTAACTCATCCGATTCAAGCACCTCTGTGTCGATGCCGCGCGCGCAGAGCAGAGCATGAAGCGCGCGCGCCAGCGTGGATTTTCCCGCTGCCGGAATCCCCGTAATCCAGACCGCGAACCCTTGCTGGCCCGGTGTTTCAGACGCCACAGTAACGATTCACCTCGCGCGGATCGAACACCGCCGTATCCAGCACCGCCAGAATAAATGCCAGCAGCCTGCGCCGGATGGTTGCCGGCAGATGCGGATACCAGACGGGGCTGGCCATCACCAGACCGCGAAACGCGAAATACGGTCCCGCCACTTCCGCCAGTTCGTGGTCTCCGGTCTTTTCCATATACCGGTCCCAGAAGCGCAGAAACAAATCCTCGAAGGCGCCTTCCAGCTTTCCGCTCCGCTGCAATGAAAAGAAGAGATAATTCGCCTCCATGCAGCTCACGTCATCCGCGGGATCGCCATACTCGCCGCGCGACCGGTCCAGCACCAGAAACTCCGTGCCGTCCTGAAACAGAATATTCCACGGATGGAAATCGCCATGCACCCGGCGTAGACGGTGCGCACGATCTTTCAGCCGCCAGCGCCATTCGACCGCGCGATGCTCAATGTCTTCGAGAACCCGTCTTGTGAACACGGGATCCTCCGGATAGGAATCGGTAAGCCCCATGATGCACTCCCCGCTCCCCGCCAGCTCCCGAATGCGCCGCGCATAGAGACCGGGTTGATCCACGGGCTCGCGATGAATCTCCGCCAGATAGTCGCAAAGGGCGTCGGAACGCTCGAAGTCGGCACCGGTTGCAATGCCATCGGCCTCGATGCGCTCCAGATCGCGCGCGTAAGGTTCGCCATCCGCATAATCGGTGAGAAGGCAGAATTCCTCCACGCCCCCCAGCGAAATCAATTCCCCCGCGCTGTCAAAACCCCCGATATCAAGCGCGCGGATGTGGCGCGGCAAACGATTGAACGCCCGGTGTTGCCAAAGCAGAATCCGGGCGCGGTCGGCCATCTGCTCGTGACCGAAAGCGCCCGGCGCGACCGTATGAAGAACCGCGCGCCTGATCTTCCCTGCGGCCGTTTCGCAGTCGATTCTGACCGGCGTTCCATAGCCGTAGCTTTTCTCAGCAACGTCCTGCGGCGTCTGCCCCAGCACCGTCAGCCCCCGGACCTTTACCGGCTGTCCGAACACCGAGGAAAGATACGGTTCCACCTGTTCCGCGTTCATCGCTGACTGCGGAGAGCATTTGGGTGGCCACGCCCGCTATGCCCCGGGGACTACCAGCTCCCCTGCTTCCCGCCAAACCACCACACCACCCCAACCGTCGCGGTATTCTGTTCCTTTTTCAGGCGGCCGGGCGTGCCGGTGTAAAAGTACGGCTCGTTGGAAAAGTCCCGCCGCCATTCCTGCCGCAGCAGGAAACCGTCGGCAATCTTTTGTTCCAGCGTCACTGTCGCTTCTTTTAAACTCTGCGTGGCGCCGGTGAACAGTCCCCCGCGATCCGACAGATACTCCGTGCGTCCAGCCAGCGCGATTCTGGGCGTGAACTGATAGCGCGCGTAGGCCGCCCCGCCATCCGTATGCTGCGGAGACGAATTCGTATACAGCCGCTGAATCACATAATCGCCTTCGATCGCAAAAGTGAGTTTCGGTGTTGCCTGCCAGGTCAGATAACTGTCAAGAATATGCAGCTTTCCCTGCGGTGCGTTCGGGATGATCGAAAACGGCGTTCCCTGCAGGGTGGGAAGACCGGCGATCGTCTGGTTGGGATAGAACTGGACATCAGGATGTTCCTGTCCGAAATAGTAATTGACGGTCCACGCGACGTTCTTGTGCGGCTGCAGGTTCAGCCCCACCAGTTCGTCCTTGAAGCCATTGAAAGGCTCCGTCTGCTGGGCGCCGTTCGTAACCCAGTAGTTCAGCGCAATGGCGTCGTTGATCTTGTAATTCGCCCGCACTCCCATGTGATAGAACGGCAGAAAATCAAACCAGAAGGAACGCGAGTAGTTCAACTGGTCCTTCGTGTAATTTCCTTCGATACCCAAAGCGCTGGCCCATTTACCGAAATCCACCGTTAATCCTTTGCCAACCGGCACCACGTAGGTACCGTACGCCTGGAACAGATTCCGCCAGACGTCGGGACGTGGCTCATTGGCCGCATTCCCCTGCAGTGTTTCCGTGGCCTGCCCGTATTGAAGATCGACGCGCACGCCGAAGCGCCTCCCGTTCGCCGGATCGGCGGCATTCTCCAGAACCAGCCCGGCCTGATTGATGCTGAACGCGTTGCTGCTCACGTCATAAGCGCGCAGCAGATTCACGCGGCCGATCGGTTGATTGAAGTTGTACCCGTAATAGCCGTCGAAGTTTACGTTGACCGTGGTCCCCCCCAACAGGCTTTTGGCTTCCGGCAAAGCCGGCGGAGAAGCCGCGGGTGTTGCGAGTGACGGGGCGGCCGAAGCCGTCACAGGTGCCCCGGCGAGAGACGTCGCAGTCTTGCCCCCCGCCGGTGCCAGCCGCATCTCCAGATCGTCAACGCGCGCCTGCAGCTTTTGTACAAGCGCAGTCAGTTCCGTAATCCGCTCTTCTGTTCCAGAGCTCTGCGCGCGCGTAAGCGACGGACTCAGCGAAGCCAGCGTCACCAGAACCATCGCTCGCCAGAACAAGCGCCGTCTATCGTTGTATTGAATAAATCGCATCGCTTTCCCTTTCAAACAAACCGAGGCCAGATATCGTTTTCCCACAGCCTGTCAGAAGTATCGCGGCAAAACCATAAACAAACCGTTATGCGCGAATTAGAAAGTAGTTAGAAATCCGCCAGCCCGCGAGGGGAAGGGGCGGGCTGGCGGTATCGAATCCTACCGTGCATCCCTGCTGCCATACGCATGTTCCGCGACGTCTGCCATTTCCCTGTATCCAATCCAGCCCAAACGTGCGCCGTATAGCGCACTTGCCGCGAAATGCAGCAACAGCGATGTAACCAGAGAGCGATAGCGGTGTAACGAGAGAGCGATAGCGGTGTAACGATAGATCGTGGCAAACCATTCACACCTGCGAGCCGCCGTCATCCATTCCGGAGGCCCCACCGCGGTTCTGAATGCCAGCCTCGCGGGCGTCGTGGATGCGTGCCGCGAAAAGGCTGACGTTCTCTACGGCGTTCGCTTCGGCGTCAACGGGTTGCTATCCGGCGACCTCGTCGATCTGCTTCTCCTCCCGCCAGAGCGTATGCACGAGGTGGCGCTTTCCCCCGGATCCTTCCTCGGCTCCACCCGCCGACGCCTCGAAGAGTCCGATTACGAGCCTCTCCGCGCCTCCCTGTCACGGCACGGCATTCGCACCCTGTTCTATACCGGCGGCAACGGCTCGATGACCGCGGCGCTTGACATCGCCGAGCCCCTGCCGGAACTCCAGGTAATCGGCATTCCCAAAACCATCGACAACGATCTCGCGGTGACCGCCCACACCCCCGGCTATGCTTCCACCGCGTACTTCTTCGCCTGCGCAGCCCGCGACGCCGGCATCGACAACCAGTCGCTGCCCTCGCCCATCTGCATTCTCGAAACGCTGGGCCGCGATGTCGGCTGGATCGTCGCGGCCACTTCCCTCGCGCGCGCCGGCAATCCCGATTCCGCCCCGCATCTGATTTACTTCGCCGAACGCCCGCTTCCCCTCGACCGGATTGCAACCGACGTCGAGCGCGTTTACCGCCGCCTCGGGCGCGTCTTCATCGCCGTGTGCGAAGGCCAGTTTGACGGTCAGACTCTGGCGAAGGAATTAACCGCGCGGTTGGGAATTCGCGCCCGGGCAGAACGCCCAGGCCTGGTAGGCCGCTCCTGCGGTCCCTTTGCTCGCGAGCGCGACCGGAGGGAGTCCTACCGATGCGGACGCGCCGCCGTACAGGCCGCCTTGCGTGATGAGTCCGGCGTCATGGTGGCGCTGAATTCCGATTCATCCACTTTTCTGACGCCGCTCGAAACAGTCGCCGGCAAACACCGCCGCTTTCCCCTCGAATGGATTTCAGAAGAAGCCAACGACGTTACCGACGAATTCCACCGCTACGCAGCGCCGCTCATCGGGCCAATCGACCGTTATCCCGCTGGGCCGACAGAATAGACCTAAAGCCTAAAACCAGCCGCGGCGGCATCCCGGGCGAACATCCGCACCGTATCGAGCGAAAGCGCCGTCAGATCCATCCCCGCGCTCACTTTCGCCTTCTTCAGAATGTCGTGCGGCACGGTCACGATATCGCATCCGGCAGCCCCCGCCTGGAAAATATTCAGAACCTCCCGCACGCTGGCCCAAAGAAGTTCCGCTCCCGGAAGACCCGAAAGCATATCCTTCGCCGACCGCATCATCGGCGCGGGATCCATCCCCGTATCGGCCACACGCCCCGCGAATACCGACACCACCGCCGGGACTTTTTGCGCGAGCGACTCCGCCACCTGCTGCACCTGATCGAGCGTCAGGATCGCAGTCACGTTTACCTTCACCCCATCCGACGTCAGATCCTGAATCAACCCGTAGGAAGCCTCGCCGCGCGTATTCGTAACCGGAATCTTCACGTAAACGTTCGATCCCCAGCCCGCGATCTTTACCGCCTGTCGGCGCATCTCCGGGAACTCATCCGCGAATACTTCAAACGAAACCGGCTTGCTCCGGACGATCTGCAGAATGTCCCTGGCGAACGCTTCAAAATGACGGACACCCGCCTTGTGCATCAATGTCGGATTCGTGGTCAGCCCGGCAATCAGCGGATCCGCATTCAACGCCAGCATGCTGTCGCGGTCCGCGCCGTCGGCATAGATCTTAATCTGCCGCGCGGCATCGGCAAGGTCGCGGCTCCGCAGCTTCGGCTGCGTGTGCAGCCGCTCCTCATAGCCCCGATCGATATAGCCGCGATCGATCAATACAGTCGTGCATCCCGCCGCATTCCCGCAGTCGATGTCGCGCCACCGGTCACCCACCATGAAGCTCTGCTGAAGATCGATATTCAACGCCCGCGCGGCATCGATCAGCATCCCCGGCTCGGGTTTGCGCCGGCGGCCCCCGGCGGAGTCATAACAAACTTCCACCCGATCGATCGGCAACTCCGCGCTCATCGTCTCATGCATCTGCCGCACCGCGCTTTCTGTCTGCGTCCCTCTGCCCACGTCGGGCTGATTCGTCGCCACCACCAGCAAATATCCCGCGTCTTTCAACGACTGACAGGCTTCCGGCACCCCGGGCAAAATCCTGAAGTCCGCGGGGCTCGCCGGCGGCAACGGGCTTCCACCTCGCACCACAGCATCGTTGATCACGCCGTCTCGATCCAGAAACACCGCGCGGTTCACCACTTGGTCGCCGCCCGTTTCAGCTTCGGATGCGAGACGAACAGATGCCAGCACACGGCCTGAAAAGCTTCAGCGTGCGGAGTCACGTGCGCGGCATTCACTGTCGGCGCAATCACGCAAACATCCGCTACCTGCGCTGTATAGCCCCCGTCGCGTCCCACAATCCCGACAATGCGCGCGCCGCACTCCTTCGCATACCGCAGCCCGTAAACAATATTCGGACTCACGCCGCGTTCGAGATCCCCGCCCCCCACCGACAGCACCAGCACGCCATCGCGCGCATCGAGACGGCTGCCCTTGAGCCACTCCGCGAACACCGTATCCCAGCCTTCGTCATTGGTGCGGGCGGTTAACTCGGCGACATTGTCGGTAGGCGCGTACGCCTCGAAACCGCACAGCTTCCGGAAATCGTTGACTGCGTGACCCGCATTGCCCGCGCTTCCGCCCACGCCCAGCACGAACAGCCGGCCGCCGCCTTCACGCACCTGCGCCAGACAATCCACCGCGCATTCCAACGTCTCGGAACGCGTTTGTCTCACCAGTTCCACCACTTCGTTCAAAAACTGTTCACTGAAAGTCATGACGGAATTCGGCCAGACCGGCGGGCGATCCGATCTCATAAAAACGTTCGGAAACTTCGTGGCCCGCAAGCTGTCCGGCGGCGAGCAAATCGTTGAACACGGTCGCTAGATCGCCCTCGCGAACCTTGTCGAACGCCCTCGCGCGAAACAGACTCAGCCCGTAATCGATGTGCTGCATCTCCGGCGCGGTCTTCGTCTTGTCGTATGCCCGGATGTGTCCGTCTTCGAACCACACGTTGCGCTCGCGATGCCGGAACACAGTCATCTGCGCACGCGCCCCCGATGCCGCGAATCCATGCATGACCTCACTGAAATTTGTGGGCAGGTACGAATCCCCATACATAACGAAAAATCTTTCGCCCAGCAGCGGCAGCGCCTTCTGCAGCGCGCCCGCGGTGCCGAGCGGCGTGCCGCCGTCGAACGAGTATTCAAGGCTGTCGCCGAAGTAATGCTGAATCTGTTCGCCCAGATGTCCCGCGCAGACCACGATCCGGCGCAGCCCCTGCCGCCTGATGTATTCAATCTGGTGTTCGATAAATGGGCGTCCGCACACCCGTACCATCGACTTCGGGATAGTCTCGGTAAGAGGCCGCAGGCGGGTGGCTAAGCCCCCGGCCAGAATCGCTATGGGGATGTCTTCAAGCAAGTCACCGTATTAGTGACCCAAAATGGAATTCTTCTCAACACAGACGCCGCCGGCCGCCAGAAATTCACTCATAGTCGCGGCCGCCGCGGACTCCGAAAGATGATAAATGGCATCGGTCACCAGCGAAACTTTCCGGCCCCGCCGCAGCATCCCCATAATCGCGAGGCGCACGCAGTACTCGGTAAGCACCCCGTAAACCACGCATTCGGCTCCCGGATAAGAGTCCAGCAGCGCCTCCGTTCGCGGATTGCTGAAAAGATCCAGCTCGTTCTTCTCGATCACGATCTGCGCAGGAACGATCTGCCCGGAAAAGACGGTAGCCGCGGGCTTTCTCTGGCCCCAAGTCCCCGCCACGCAATGCGGCGGCCAGACCTTGAACTCCTCCGCGGCTTCTTCATGGCTGCAGACGGTGGAAATCAACGGAATCCCGTGCCGGCCAGCGTATTGATTCAGCGCCGCCACGGCCGGAATCACGCTCTCGGCTCCGGGAGTATAAAGCGCGCCTGCCGGGTACAGAAAATCCAGTTGCGTATCGATGTCGAAAAACGCCCTCATACCCGCGCCGAGAGCGATTCCAGCGCCTTGGAATGTTCAAGGCGTCGCGGCCCGGCGGGCCACTGTACGCGCTTGCGAATTTCCGTGGCCGATGGCAGTGGCTCCAGCAGCGTGCCGCCGATGATGACCGGCTTCAGCATCGCCTCCGCCCCATCCGCGCATTCGTTCTGCAGGGCAAGCAGATCGTAATCCGGATACCGGAACAATTGCTTGGCCCCCGGAATCGTGCTCTTGTCCGGACTGTGTTTGGCCGTATACCGGACCCAGCCCGCGCGTTCGATCTCCACCAGTTTGTAAATGCTTCCCATCGAAGGCGCATCGGCGGAAGTGGCCAGTTCCGTTCCCACCCCGAACGCATCCACGGGCGCCCCTGCTTCCACGATCTCCGCGATGCGGACTTCGTCCAGATCGCCGCTCACCATGATCTTCGCGTCCGGTAATCCGGCGTCGTCCAGAATACGCCGCACCTGACGCGACAGCCGGGAGAAATCGCCGCTGTCCAGCCGCACTCCCCACAGCGGTTTGCCCAGCCGGGCCGCCGCCCGCGCGCCGCTGGCCGAATCGTAAGTGTCGATCAGTTGCACGGTGTTCTCGCCCAGCAGCTTCTGCAGTTCCGCGAACGCTTCGCTTTCGGATTCGAAGGCCATCACCCAGGAATGCGCCGCCGTGCCCATCACGGGCACGCCGTATCTGTACCCGGCCAGCGCGTTGCTGGTCCCCGCGCAGCCGCCGATGTAAGCCGCCCGCGCCCCCAGCACCCCGGCCTCGGGACTATGGGCCCGCCGGGTGCCAAACTCCACCACCTCCCGGCCCTGCGCTTCATGCACAATGCGCGCGGCTTTGCTGGCAATGAGAGTTTCAAATGAGATCGCCGAGAGCAGATACGTCTCCGGTATCTGCGCTTCGATCAGCGGCGCCCGTACATTCATCACCGGTTCGCCGGCGTAAAGAACGGTGCCCTCCGGAACCGCGAACAGATCTCCGGTGAAGTGGAAATCCGCCAGATATTTCCAGAAGCCTTCGGGCGCGTTCTTGAAATTCGGCAGTTCGCGCAGATAGGCGATCTCCGCGGCCTCAAAACTGAGATTCAGCAGATACTCGACAACGCGGTGAAGCCCCGCCACCACCACGAATTCGCGGTTGCGGGGCAGCCGCCGCAGAGTGAATTCGAATGTCCCGGTCTCCTGCGCTTTCCCGGCGGCGAAGTAGCCCGCCGCCATGGTCAGCTCATAGAGATCGGTGAGCAGGCCGTTCAAGCGCTACTTCTTGCCGTCGTTCTTCGGAGGCACATACTGCTTGATCCCCGAGACCGCTTTTTGCAGTTCGTCAACAGCCTTTGCATCGAGCACGTAGACCGTCGGGTCGCCGTCTCTCTGCGCATCGTACGCGTCGCCATCTTTATTGATGGTAACTTTTTCCAGCCGATGGCTGTCGCCCGAGGTCACCGCGACGGACAGAACCTTCGTTCCCCCCATCTTTTCGGAGAACTTCGTGGCCGTCAGATCGCGCAGCTTGTCGATCGCGTTCTGCACCGTGCCCGAGTCGAACTGAACTCCGCTGGACGTCCACTTGTCGCCGGCTTTGTCGTAGCTTGTGCCGTTGAGTTCCAGCTTCGTTACGTCGTTGAACCCGAAATCGAAAACCTTCTTGTTGCGGAAGTCATCGACGCTCTTGTTGAGCCCCTCGCCGATATCGGAGACGATCTTGTAAACGCCTTCCACCGCCGAACTCTTGGCGTAATAGTCGTCCTTCGCCTTGCGGACTTCCATGGTTTGCGTCCCATGGTTGTCAGTCGCCGAGACGGTTGCGATCTTCGTGCCGGTGGCGAACTTTTCCGCCGCCTCCTTCGGATCGTAATTGCCGCTGAGGTCCATCTTGGCGTCAATCATCTTGCGCACCAGGTCATCCACCTGGAGGCTGTCGGCCCGCATCGGTTTCGGTTTGGTAATTTGCCAGTCGCCGTCTTTGGTCTTGGTGAACTCCCCGGTCGCGCCCTTGGCCGCCAGCGTCACCGCCGTGAGCTTGTTCTGGTTGAACGTCATCAGGCGCTTGTCGCGCAGGTCATCCACGCCCTTGTCGAAGCCCGTTTTTACCGACGAAGCAATCGTGTACACCTTCGGATTGCCTTCCACCTTGGCGTAGTTATCGCTTCCGCTCGGGGTGGCGCTGCCCACCAGCAATTTGGTTGTTTTGCCGTCTTTCGTCGTGATGTCGACTTCCATCGCCGTCGGACCCAGCCCGTACGGCTCAAGCGTCGATGGATTCTCATCGATCACCCGGTCGGCCGTAATCGTGCCCAGCGCGCCGGTCAACGGACCCACCGCCTCCGAATCGGCATCCATCGGCTTCGGTTCCGTAATCGTCCAGACGTCCGCCAGTTTCTTCAGCATCACCGGATCGGAACCCGGCTTGGCAATGCGAATCTGCTGCATCTGCCCCGGATCGAGAGAAATGATTTTGGGAGTTGCGTCGGCCTTTTTGGCGTCGGCTCCGGTGGACGGATGTTTATTCGTCCACCAGACTAGACCGCCCAATACCGCCAGAACCCCTACCGCCGAAACCAAACCGCCGATCTTCATCCAGCCTTATCTCCGCTTCCACCAGACCGATACTCCGGAAGCAATCACGATCAGCGGGAGGAAGATAACGCTGGTCAGGAACAGTGCGCGCATCGCGCCTCCCGTGACGGTGAGGCGGCGATCTTCCGTTTCCTTCGGGCGGATCGAGATCAGATCTTCATCCGAGGTCAGCCAGTTCATCATGTTCAGCGCCAGATCGCGGTTGCCGATCGGCGCCGCGAGGATGGCGTTCGACATCCAGTTGGAGCTTCCCACCACCACCACCCGGCCCTGCTTGTCGCCGGTCCCGATGGTTGAAGCCGCGCCCAGTACGAACGGACCCTTCGGCGCTTTGCTCAGAACGGCGTCCAGCGTGTCCTCCGTCATCGGAAGCTTGGGGTTCACCAGAGAGAAGCTGTCCGCCGTGGATGAGAACAGTTTTTCGGCCGGAGACTTCACATCGAGGCTGCGCGCCAGCGGAAATACCGAGGCGTTGTCCCCCATCACGCGCGTAATCGGGTGCTGTTCATACGACCCGACCACCGGCGAAAATTGGCCGAACAGACGGCTCGCCGAACCGAGGTCGATGATGACATCGCCCTTTGGCGTCACGCCGTAACCTTCGACCAGCGCGTTGAGGTTGGGTGTTTCGCCGATCTTTTCATCCGGCATATTGAGCACCGGATCGAGATTGAAAATCGCATGGCCGCCGTTTTGCACGTACGTTTTGAGGGCGTCCACGGCGGGCTGCAGGTAGTCATGTTTCGGACCGCCCACCACCACGACGCTGCAGTCCTTCGGAACATCGGGCTTCTCGATCAGCGAAATGGATTGCGTTTTGTAGTTGTTTTTTTCGAGGCCGGTCTTGATCCCGGAATAGCCGTCCCGTTCATTGTCGTCGAGCGTGTGCTCGCCTGAACCTTTCACGAAACAGACAGTTTTGGCGCCGCTCTTCAGAGCCCGGATCAGCGCTCCGGTGATTTCTTCTTCCGTGAGAGCTTTGGCGGTTTCTTTCTTTTCGCCGCTGTCGAGAACGATGTCGCCCATCGCCTTGGCGCCTTCAGCACGGGCCAGATCGGGCTTCTTGTCGGGATCGACATACTGAACTTTAATTTCGGACGAGAGGTTGGTGTACCGGTCCAGCATGTCGCGGGCGCGGTCATAGGAATCGCTCTTGTCGAAATAGTAGAGGTTGACGGGGCGCTTCAGATTGCCCACGACTTTCTTCGTCTGATCCGACAAGGTGTAGCGCTTGTTGGCGGTGACGTCGATGGTCTTGTTGTTGTGGTCGGCCAGCCAGTTGACCGCGATCACAATCGCGACCACGACCACCACATAGAAGAAAAGGAACGCGCCGTACTTCGTTTGACGGGCTTTAATCCATTCGCTCGCCATTATGCTCGCCACCTCAAAGAATCAAGCGACCGTGAGGTCAGGAATAGACCGAAGAAAATCGCCGACAGGTAAAAGATCACGTCCTTGGAATCGATGATGCCCCGCGAGAACGGCTCGAAGTGAGTCAGAATCGAGCAGTAGGCTATCGCCTGCGCCCATGGCGCTTCGTTGTAGGAACTCACCCAGCTCAGTACCCAGAGCAGCAGGCAAACTGAGAAAGTGGCCGCGCCCGCAATGATCTGATTTTTAGTGGTCGTGGAAATGAAAGTGCCGAGCGCCAGAATTGTCCCGCCCTGCAGGATCAGCCCGAGATAACCGGTCAGAATCGGCCGCGGATCGGGATGGCCCCAGATGAACAGCAGGCCGACGTTGATCGCCGACACGGCAATGATGCAAAGGTACATGCACATGGCGCCGAGCCATTTGCCAATGATGATTTCCCAGTCGCTGATGGGGGAAGTCATCAGCAGTTCGATGGTTCCGGAGCGTTTCTCTTCCGCGAAAAGCCGCATGGAGATCAGCGGCATCAGGAAGAGGCCCACCACGCTGGCGTTGCCCAGCAGCGGCCCGATCACAAATTCATTCACGCTCATCGGCTGTTCCTGGCCGCCCATTTGCGACCGCAGCCCGGCCATCACGAAGTACGCTGTCGCGCTGTAAAAGAAGAAGCCGAAGATCAGCCCGAAGAGCGCCATCAAAAGATAGGCGACGGGCGAGGAAAAGTAGGATCTCAGCTCTTTACCGCAGATTGTCAGGATATTTCTCATTCTTTAACCTCTTCAGCAACGGCGGCGTCTGTCTGGGCGCCTGCGGTCAGTACCCGTTCGGACTTCGTCAGCTCAATGAATATTTCTTCCAGCGATTCGCCGATGATGCGCAGTTCGTGCAGGTTCCACCCTGCGGTCACCACGGCCCTGGCCAGATCCGGCCCGACCTCGCGATCGGCTAGACCGTGTACTTCGAACGTAGCCAGCCCCTCGCGGGCAGCCGTTCCATCCAGCGAAATGACGCTGGCAATGCCGGCCACCTGCTCGATGCGTTTGCGGATCTCCTGCGGATTGCCGCCCGTGATGCCGACCCGCATGGTTTCGGCGGTGCCCCGGCGGTTGTGCAGATTGGCCACCGAATCGACCGCGACGATTTCGCCGTTGTTGATGATCACCACTTTGCTGCAGGAGTGTTCCACTTCCGAAAGAATGTGGGTGCTCAGAATAATCGTGTGATCGCCCGAGAGGCTGGCGATCAACTGACGCGCTTCGCGCTGCTGCTCGGGATCGAGCCCGGAAGTGGGCTCGTCGAGAATCAGCACCGGCGGGTTATGGATAATCGCCTGGGCGAGTCCGACGCGCTGTCGGTAGCCTTTGGAGAGCTTGCCGATGATGGTGTCTTTGACGTTGCCGATCGCGCAGCGGCCGCAGACTTCCTCGACGCGTTTGGCGATGTCGCCCGAAGGGATTCCCTTGAGTTTAGCGACAAATGTCAAATATGTGGTGACGTCCATCTCCGGGTAGACGGGCGGGGTTTCGGGCAGGTAGCCGATGCGTTTCTTGACCTCGAGCGGCTGCTCGATGACATCGAAACCGGCGACGCTTGCCTTACCCTCCGTCGGGGGAAGAAAGCAGGTGAGGACGCGCATGGTCGTGGTTTTCCCGGCGCCATTTTTGCCCAGAAAACCAACGATTTCGCCCTTGCCCACTTCGAAGGAGATGTTTTTGACGGCGACATGGCGCGCATATCGCTTGGTCAGACCTTCGACTTTAATCATATGTGTATACGTTTGTTGACGAACGATGCGGCAGAATGTTACGGCGGCGTTGATTCCACAATGGTTAATGCCGTAATTCCGTAGCCGCCATCCATAATACCAGGATTCAGGGGGTGATGGGGAATCAGGCCTTTAGGGGAGAGGGCTGGGTTCTCCCAAAGAAACGAAAAGACGAACCCATTTCGGCTATCGCGGCCGATTCGACGAACCGTTTTCGAGCTCTCGCCAGCGAACGGCAATTATGGCGCGGGTGTTTGAGGGATTTCAATCCCAATACGCATAGTCCAGCAGTGCGTCGAATTCTGAGAAATTTTTTAGTCCCAACCGATCCCTCAAGTCTCCCGCTTTGCTGCAGAAATCGGCATACGCTGCATCAACATTGTTTTTATTAGGTTTTTCTGGAAACCCGGTGACGTTGGCCATCAATGGAACGATCATAAACCATTTCTCCGTTGCGATGAGTTCACGCCCCGGTGTATTCGTTAAGATTTGATCAGGTCTCTGCGGCAACATCGCCCGTCGAAAATGGCGGTCAGTTCCGCTTTATCCATTTCACTAGACGCCACTGACAGGACAAGATCAGTGAACTCATCTTCATCGAGTGAGAGATCCCAGTCATTCATGAATAAGAACGTGACCGCGGCATTCGCTCCGGCGCGTTTGTTTCCGTCGATGAACGGGTGATTTTGACAGATATGAAAGAGGTAGGCAGCCGCCATCGCTGGAATCGAGCGATGAAGAAACTCGCCTCCGAAAGTGGCTTGTGGCATGGCCACCGCGGACTCGAGAACAGCCATTTCCCGAACACCATGGGAGCCACCATATCGATCGATCTGCTGGACGTGAATTTCAAGAACCTCTTCAGCGGTAAGAAAGATCGGGTCCACCCGGTTCTACTCGGCCAGCTTCTGAAAGGCCTTGCCGTAGCGCCTATGCGCCCACTCCTGAGCTGCATCGAACTTATTACGCCGGCCCGACATGTCCAAGCGCTTAACAATCAATCGCTCGCCATCCGTGCTGATGTCGAGCAGGGTGTCGGGATCGATCTTTAAAAGATCCAGGATCGGCCGATCGATCACCAGCGCGAAACTATTGCCATGTTTGGTGAGTTTCTTCAGCACGGTTTCTTGAGGTTCCGTATATCCATTGTAGTACCAATGCAAGGGCAGAAATTTGAGTCTCCGGAGCCGGGGCCCGCCCGCGATACCCTGTTGGATGGCCATGAAGCTCACCGAACTCGCGCGTCTCCTCGACTGCCCCCTTTCCGGCGACGGCGAAATTGAAATCTCCGGCGTTCAGGGACTCGAATCGGCCGCGCCCGGTCAGATCACCTTCCTCTCCAGCCCGAAATACGCCCCCAAGCTCAAGACCACGAAAGCCAGCGCCGTCATCGCCACCCAGCCCCTCCCCGATCTCCCCACCGTCATCTCCACCAATCCCTACCTCGATTTCGCCCGCGCCCTCGCGCTCTTCTACCAGCCGCCGCGCCCCAAACCCGGCATCCATCCTGCCGCCTCCATCGCCGCCACGGCCACCATAGGCGAAAACGCCTCCATCGGGCCCTTCGTCGCGGTCGGCGAAAACGTCGTCATTGGACGCAACGCCGTCCTCCACCCCCACGCCGTCATCTATGAAGGCGCGCAGATCGGCGACGACTTCACCGCCCACTCCCACTCCGTTGTCCGCGAATTCTGCCGCATCGGCGATCGCGTGATTCTGCAAAACGGCGTCGTCATCGGCGGCGACGGCTTCGGCTTCGCCAAACGCGCCGACTCCACCCACTACAAAATCGTCCAGTCCGGCATCACGGTCATCGAGGACGATGTCGAAATCCAAAGCCTCACCTCGGTCGACCGCGCCACCTTCGGCGAAACCCGCGTCCAGCGCGGCGCCAAGATCGACAGCCTCGTGCAGATCGGCCACAACTGCGTGGTCGGCGAAGACAACATCATCTGCTCCCAAACCGGACTCGCCGGCAGTTCCATTCTCGAAAAAAACGTGCTGCTCGCCGGCCAGGTTGGCATCTCCGGCCACCTCACCATTCACGAAGGCGTCACCGTCTACGCCCAAAGCGGCATCGGCGGCGATGTGCCCGCCAACAGCCGTGTTTCCGGTTCGCCCGCCTTCGACGCTTCTCAGTGGCTGCGCGCCATCACGGCTTTTCAAAAACTGCCGGAAATCCTGCGTACCGTTCGCGAACTGAAAAAATCATCATGAGTGACAATTCTGTACCGCCCGTGCCACGTCCGCCGCTGGCCTACAAGAACGAGGATTTTCTAAAAGGTCCCGACGCCCGCGTCATCCGGATACTGTCGGAATATCTGGAACCGCTGTCGCACTTCCGTCGCCAGCGCATCCGCGACACCATCGTCTTCTTCGGCTCGGCGCGGATCCGCGAAGAGGGCCCGCTCGCCAGCTACTATCACGACGCCCGCACGCTGGCCGAGATGCTCACCAAATGGTCCAAGTCTTTTCGCGACCGCACCTATCGCTACGTAATCTGCTCCGGCGGCGGACCCGGCATCATGGAAGCAGCCAATCGCGGCGCGGCCGACGGACGCGGCAAAAACATCGGCTTGAACATCGGCCTCCCCTTCGAGCAGTTCCCCAATCCCTACATCACGCGCGAGCTGAACTTCGAGTTCCACTACTTCTTCATGCGCAAGTTCTGGTTCGCCTACCTCGCCAAAGCGCTGGTGGTTTTCCCCGGTGGCTTCGGCACCATGGACGAGCTGTTTGAAATCCTCACCCTGGTGCAAACCAAAAAACTGGCCAAAAAAATCACCATCGTTCTTTACGGCTCTTCGTTCTGGAAAGAAATCATTAACTTCGACGCGCTGGTGAAATACGGCACCATTTCCGCCGTCGATATGGACCTGTTCCAGTTCGCCGACACCCCCGACGACGCCATGGCGATCCTGCAGACCGCCCTCTCCGATCAGGTTCTGGCGCCCGAACAGGAAGTCCCGGCTATTTCGCAAACCGTCAAGCCTGACCTATCCTGATAGTTCGGTCCACCCGTGAAACTACCCAAGAGCAGATACGCCATACTTGCGTGGGTCTTCGTCGCGCTTTTCGCGCTGGATCTGGCGCTGCAGTGGTTCGGCCTTCTGTCAGGCCTCGCCGATCTCCTGAGCGTCGTCCTCTTCATCCTGGGAATTATTCTCGGCATCCGCTTCCTTCGGCACACCTTGCGGGAAGCGATCTGGCGTCTGCGAAACCGTCTCATCGTCACTTACCTGTTCATCGCGGTGGTGCCGATCCTACTGATTCTCTCTCTCGTCGCGGTAGGCACGTGGCTGATCGCCGGTCAGGTCGCCGTCTATCTGGTCAGTTCGGAACTGGAGCGGCGCGCCGGCACGCTCGAAGGACCGGCCCGGTTCCTCGCACAAGCGCGGGCCGCCAACCGTGCAGCGATTCTGCAGCAAATGGCCCCGCTGATTGAAGAAGGTCTGCCAGGCTTCGAAGCCGTGGGAAGCGACGGCGGAACCGTGCGTTATCCCCCCTCCAGCCAGCTCAACCTGCCAGCCGCCAATAACTGGAAGAGCCGCACCGGGTATCTGCGGCGAAATGGCCATTTCTATTGCTTCTCGCTTGCCGCAAACGGCGGCGATCGTGCTCTCCTGATGGCCCCCATCGACGGAAATCTTCTGGGCAAACTCGTGCCCGGCATCGGTGTCGTGAGCCTGAATCAGGGCGTCGGAGGAACGAACCAGCGCGAAGTGGCGGGCAAAATGCCGGAGCGCCACGGCTTTCTCGATTTCAACGCCACGTGGTTCGGGCAGGTCCCGTTCCGCCCCTGGGACAGTCAAGGGGATAGCAAAGATCAAACGGCCTTTCTGGTGATTCAAACCCGGCCCTCCGCGGTTCTCAACGTCCTCTTCCGGACTCAAAGCGACGACGCGCAAATTGCTCTCTACCTGTTCGCCATCATCGCCACCCTGCTGCTGATTGTCTGGGTACTTTCGGTGGTAATCGGTTTGTCCCTGACCCGCAGCATTACCGGCGCGGTGCATGACATTTATGAGGGCACCGGGAGAATCGCCAAAGCCGATTTCGGTTACCGTATTCCAGTCAAGGGCAAAGACCAGCTCGCGGCGCTCGGCACCTCTTTCAACAACATGACCACCCAGCTCGAAGACCTGGTCGAGGTGGCCAAAGAAAAAGAACGTCTGCAATCGGAAGTTCAGATCGCCAGCGAGGTGCAGAACCAGCTGTTCCCGCGCTCGGCGCCCGCCATGAAAACCATCGAGCTGTTCGGCGCCTGTCAGCCCGCCCGCATGGTTTCCGGCGACTATTTCGACTACCTTTGCCTGCCCAACGGAAACCTCGCCCTCGCCATCGGCGACGTGGCGGGCAAGGGAATCTCGGCGGCGCTGCTGATGGCCTCCATCCAGTCCATCATGCGCACCCAACTGGCGGCCGGCGACGATGGCGGCCGTTTCTCGACCTCGCGCATGGTCGCGCAGCTTAACCGCCAGCTCTATGCCAGCACCGCGCCGGAAAAATACGCCACGTTCTTCTTCGGCGTCTACGACGAGGCCTCGCGCCTGCTCACCTACACCAACGCCGGACATCTTCCGCCGCTGCTTGTGCGCGACGGCGCCACGAGTTTGCTCGATGTCACGGGCACGGTGGTGGGGCTCTTTCCCTCCATGGCGTACAAAGAGGAGAGCATCCGCATTGAGCGCGGCGACCTGCTGATCGGCTATACCGACGGCATCACGGAACCCGAAAACGACTATGGCGAGGAATTCGGCGCCGAACGTCTGGCCGAGGTCGCATCGCAGTATCGCGGCTCCCAGCCCAATGAAACGGTCCGGAAAATCATGGACGCCGTGACGAACTGGAGCACCGCCCCGGAACTGCCCGACGACATGACGGTATTGATCGCGAAGGGCATCGCCTGAATGGGAGCCCGATGCTTAATGGAGACGCGATGAAAGTCTTAACTCCGCAGCAGATGGCCGAGGTGGACCGCGCAACCATCGACGCCGGCATCCCCGGCCTCATCCTCATGGAAAATGCCGCTTCGCGCGTGGTCGAGTTCATCGCCGAAAACTTTTCGCCGGTGAGCGGGCAGCGCATCGTCGTCGTTTGCGGCAAAGGCAATAATGGCGGCGACGGCCTCGCGATCGCGCGCCAGCTCCACGTCCGCTTTAATCCGCGAAGCCTGCGGGTCGTACTGTTGAACGATCCCGAAGAGCTCCAGGGCGATGCGGCCCGCAATCTCGCGATGCTGCGCGCCAGCGGAGTGCAGGACTATCGCGACTTCGGTTCCGAGATGCGCGGCGCGACTCTGGTGGTCGATGCCGTGCTCGGCACCGGCTTGAAAGGGCCCGCCAGTGGCGTCGCGCTGGACGGCATCGTCGCCATCAATACTTCATTTCCGCTCGCGAAAGTGATCGCGGTGGACATACCGTCCGGACTTTCCGGCGCGACTGGCGAACCTCCCGGCGAGTATGTGCGCGCCTGGGCGACAGTCACTTTTACAGCGCTGAAGATCTGTCACGTCATGCCGCCCGCCTGCAATCTGATGGGCCAGCTGAAGCTCGCTCCCATCGGCAGCAGCCCGTCGCTCTTTGAGAACGACCCCGCACTGCTGCTGTCGCTGATCACGCCGGAGACTATCGCGCCGCTGTTTGCCCCCCGCCCGCGCGATTCCAATAAAGGGACCTTCGGACATGTCCTGATGGTCGCCGGATCTCGCGGTAAGAGCGGCGCGGCGGCCATGTCCGGACTCGCTGCCCTGCGCGCGGGCGCCGGCCTCGTGACCGTGGCGTGTCCCGAATCGATCCTCGACGCCGTGGCTTCCCCGCATCCCGAATTGATGACGCAAGTCCTGTCCCATACCGGCTCGTTCAATCAGATCGTGAAACTGGCGGAACACCGGACCCTCCTCGCGATCGGCCCGGGGATCGGCACCGAGCCCGATACCGTTGACCTGGTGAAAAAACTTTTCGCGGAGCTGGACAAGCCGCTGATCGCGGATGCGGACGCGCTTAATTGCATCGCCCGCTCCGACTGGAAGGGCGGCAAGGCTTTGCGCATCCTCACCCCTCACCCCGGCGAAATGAGCCGCCTCACAGGGAAGAGTGTGCCGGAGATTCAGTCGGATCGCATTGGCGCGGCCCGCGCGCTCGCCTCCGAACGCGCCGTGATCGTGGTACTGAAGGGCGAACGCACGCTGATCGCGTTTCCGGACGGACGCGTCTGGATCAACCCGACCGGCTCCCCGGCCATGGCGAAAGGCGGCACGGGCGACATTCTGACCGGCATGATTGCAGGTCTGCTGGCGCAGTTCCCCGACGATCCGGGGCGCGCTGTGGCGGGCGCTGTTTATCTGCACGGTCTCGCGGGCGAAATCGCCGCGCGAAATCAGACGGAGCAGACGGTGATCGCGACCGATTTGCTGCGCTGTCTGCCCGAGGGAATTCGTGCCATCGCGAACGTTTCACACCAGCTCTGAGGAAGAGACGATCGAGTTAGGGCGTGCGCTCGGTCGCGAGCTGACAGGCGGAGTCGTGCTGCTGATCGGCAATCTGGGGGCGGGGAAGACCACCCTCGCCAAGGGCATGGTTGAAGGAAGGAGTGCCGAAGGGCGCAATGCCGCGGTTGCCGACGAGGTTTCCAGTCCCACCTTCACCCTGATTCACCAATACGGATCCGTCTTCCACATCGATCTTTACCGTCTGGACGAAGTGCGCGAGGTGGAGACGCTGGGTCTCGACGAAATTTTCTTGAGCGGCTCCCTGGTGCTGATCGAATGGGGTGAAAGATTTCCGCAACTGCTGCCCGCCAGCCGGACCGAGATCCGCCTCCGGACGCTGGACGATGAATCCCGCGAGATCACCGTAACGGAAATCTGAACGGTTCCCGCGGCGATCGCCCGGCCCGCCGACAACCACTTGCACTTCTACCTGTTGAGGTTGTATATGTAGAAGCACACAGTATGCCTCCATCCGTGAAGTCAGATCTCCCCCAGGGTACGCTCGATCTCCTGATCCTCAAGATCGTCGCACTGGCTCCGTTGCATGGCTATGGGATCGGGCAGCGCATTCAGCAAGTCTCGCGCGAAGTTCTCCAAATCCAGACGGGCTCTCTCTATCCCGCACTGCATCGGCTGGAAAGACGGGGTCTCCTTAGTTCCGAATGTAAACCGACCGACACGGGACGGGATGCAAAGTTCTACCGTCTGACGGCGAAGGGCCGCAAG
>DASZLO010000182.1:0-25101 GCA_035552315.1 Bryobacteraceae bacterium | reverse complement strand
GCTCATTACTCAATCCGATTGACATTACGGAAAACTTCACGACTCTTTCGACCACCGTCTGGACTGGAACCAATCCGAACGGCCAGCACACCGGTTGTGAGGATCTCGGAAACGGCTGCGGTCCCGGCACGGCGGAATACGGCATCTCCACCGCGACTAATGGATCGTGGACTGCGGCAGGGATCGACAATCAGACGGCGCCGCACTCGATTTACGCCTTTTCCTCAGTGATTACGGCGGAATCTACGGCGACACCAGAGCCTTCGACTTTCCTCCTGCTTGGCGTCACTATGATCGGACTGGCAGGCTGGCGAATCCAGAAGACACGTTCGGCATAAGCGCAAACAACAGAAGCCTTTCACGTCGGTGAAACTCCTCTGAAACCTCAGGGTCATGGGGAGTCGCGGCCTGCGTCTCGAACCCGAGATGGTCTGGACGGTAACCAGGATGCTGGTCGGTACGGATGGCGCGGATCGGGAGCGGATGCGAGCAGCTATTGGGTCAGATTTTCAATCTCGGCGTAGAGTCGCACGACTACTTGTGCGACGGGCCTACAACGTTGCTGCAGGGCTTGGTGGAGCAGGGATTGGAGCTGCCGAAGATTCACTGGATCGAGGGGTAGTCGAGCCCCATCCGTGAAACTCAACATCCCGAGGCAACTGCAGGCAGCTGTGCGTGTGCTGACAGCTAACCTCCCGGCCGCGGAGTGAATCAGGTCATGCCGGTGAACCGCTTCAGCAGGTCGATGTCATGAAGCTCGCCGGCCGCGAAGCTCAGACAGGTATACAGGCGCAGGATCGGTGCCATCTGCGCTAAGGTCGAAGTCCTTTGGACGTCCAACAGCGCTCGCTCCGCCGCTTCGATACTTTCCGTGTTCCCGAGGTCAGCGGCTTCGAAGTCGCTTCGCAGCGATCCAGTTCTTTTCGCCAGAGCAAGAGGTCACTTTCCATGCGGTTCACTTTACCAGAAGGTAACGATCCGAAGTGGATTTGCCTGTCCATTTCCGGCGGACAGTAATGTGCTGGCGGGCGGCGAATAAACGAAGGTTCCGGGCACGTTCGCCGTCGCGCTCAACTGCTTGATCCCCAGCGGTGTTCCGGCAAAAATACCGATGGGCGTGGCCCAGGTGACGACCGGATTTGCCATCAGAATGGTACTCGCGGTATTGGCTATCGTTGAAGTATTGTAGTTGCCGCCGCTGTTGCCGTCGTTGACCGTCCGGGAAGCCCGTGACCGTGGGCATCCTTCGATACTGCCTGCTTGGTCACGAGGTTGACCAGTGCGCCTCCAGTGCGCCCCGTGGTGGCATCCCGGCCGCTGGTTTGCATCTTGAATTCCTGAATGGCATCCTGGGGCGGGAGCAGAATGGTCACGGCGTATTCGTTGTCCTGCGCGTGGATGCCGTCGTAGTTGTAGGTGTTGTTGGCGCTGCCGCGTCCAGATAGGCCGACCACCGGCGGAATCTTTCCGGCGGCGGAAGATATCAGTCCCGCTGACGGAAGGTTCTTGTGCCCGCGCCGCAGCCATGATTCACTCGTGAGGTTCGGGTCCAAAACAAATACGCAGAAGAACTATAGGAGTGTAAAATGAACGGAAGCTTTTATCCGTGGCTACTGTCACGCGCGGCGATTATCCTCGTTTTTGCGTCGCTCGGCTCGATGCGCGCCGGTGACCTCGATCCGAAGGCGGTCGGGTTCCAGAACCTGGATCAGGTCAAATGGGTCGAGAGCCGCAATGGCGCATCGGCTTCGGCGCTGATCAGCGGAGATCCGGCGAAGGAAGGCAGCCTCTACGTTCAGTTGATGAAGTGGCATCCGCATCACAACAGCACTCCGCACTATCATCCGCACGACCGGTTCATCACGGTGCTTTCGGGCACGTGGTGGGTCGGGACAGGAACGAACTACGACATGAACACCGCCACAGCGATGAAGCCAGGCACCGTGGTCACGGATTACGCAAACGGAATTCACTACGATGGCGCGAAGGATGAAGAGTGCGTACTGGTGATTGTTGGAATTGGTCCGGCTACGACGATTCCGGCGGCCCGTTAGTCGCACGCATGAAGATCCTGCTGCGACTGGTTGTTCTTAGCGGGTGTGGATGTGCTGAGGTTATTTGAACGTGAAGTTGCCCCGCCCACCTGCGCGGTGCGCTGTGTGGCAGCTGCCGCACTGTTGGTGTAGTTTCATAAGATTCGCGGCTTTATCGCCCTGTCCGTCAGCGATTGCCTTGGCTGCATCGCGCGCGGTCTCGGCAAAGGTAACCGCGTCCGGGGCGGCTTTCGCCTGCCAGTACGCAGCCACTTTAGTGAAGGTTTCAACGAGGCTCCTGCCTCGAACGGCTCCATATCGAAACTTCAGGCTAACGGTTTCCTGCCCACGAATTCCGCTACGCCGCGATCTCGAATCGGTCGCTCCCTGTTATCGAGAAGATGCAAATTTGCGAAGAGTGAGACAAGCTCGTTTCTGGCTAACCGATGATCGTCGTTTGACTTTGCAGCCATTTCCGAACTCCACTCGACGGCCATCTTGCAGATGACAAGTCCTCCTGGGCGCAGAGTCGAAACGATCTTGGGAAAAAGGGTTCGGTCGAAGTGGTAGAACAACACCACGAGATCGAACCTTGCAACTCCGAACTCGTATTCCGCCGCGTCCTGGGCAAATAGATCGATGGTCAAATTGAGCTGATCGGCGGCTCGACGTAGCTTTCCGATCGCCACAGGGGAAATATCTACTGCGGTGACCCGCCAGTTCTTGCCGGCTAACCACAAGGCATGCCTGCCCAGTCCGCCTGCCAGGTCGAGGGCCGTGCCCGCGTTCGGGAGCGACCGATACACGAACGTCTCGTAGCTCGCAAGAAAGAAAGGGTCTGGTTCCGTCAGCGAAGGTAGACCCTGCTCATACTTCAAGTCCCAGAACCTGCTCTTGTCCATGCGATTAGAGAACGAGCCTTACGCTGCAGCTCCGCCCACGATTCAGTATCATCCCCCACTCCCCGTGTATTCAAGTCATTTTCTCCACGCGTCTGTTTTGCGGCAAGCCTTGCCGTGCAAGCTTGCTGCCTGCGGCTTTTTTTGCGCGTCTAGCCGTCACTCTTCCGGGTTGACGCCGGAACCCACGAGCAGGTCCAGCAGTTCGTCGGTCTTCAAACCCTGCGCAGCCCCGGCGTCACGGCGAGGTTATCATCGCCGCTTCGTCGCCCAGTTATCGCCCACTTTTATGGCCTGATTCCGGCAGTTCCGGTTTTTGGACACTACGGGCAACGCCCATTCCGTTCATACAACTCAACTAGTTGGTTGCCGCCTGGTCGATGAGGCCCGCAACGGCCCGCGGTTACGAGACGTAGATCGCATGGCTTCGTTTCGACTCGACGGTGGTCGCACCCGCCCGCTTTGCCATCGCACGCTGCGCGTCCGAAGGAATCATCTTGTCGTCCGTCGCAACAAGGTACCAGCTCGGCTTGGATTCCCGGCTAAAAGTGGAAGCCGACCGTGGCCGTCACGGCGCGCGGCGAAACGTAGTGAGTGCCGCTGAATGTCGAAAGGTAATTGTAGAGCGCTTCCCTGTTGGTCAGATTGACCACGGTGAAACGTGCGCTCCACTTATAGCGGTCCCCGTGGAAAATATTGTCTTCTCCCAGACCGATATCGAACAGATTGCGCGACGCCACGCGGGGCGGATTGTGGTCGTCGTTTTCCGTGCCGGGCGCAGGGACCTTCAGCAGCGTGGATCCGAACTGATTCGCCGGACAGAGGCTGGTCGGGCTGATCGGGCTGGTCGGTGTCGCATGGACGCTCCCGCAGAAGAGTCCTCCTTCGAACTGCTGATCGGGCGTGAGGTAGGAGGCATCAACCACGGTGGGGTCCGAACTCGCGCAACTGTCGCCTCCCGCGCAAGGCAGGGCGCCGGCCACCAGCCCGCTGTCATAACGCCAGTTGAAGCTGAGCCACGGGCCGGTTTTCCATGGTTGATATTGCAAGTGAGTGGTCTGGTTAAATTTCTCGTCGTGATCGATGCGAAAAACCGAGCCTCCAACCGGCGTCGCCCCGATTCCCGAAACCTGCGGCGGAAAGAAGCGCGCCGCCACGCTCGACATCACCACAAATGCGGTGAACCCGTGGTAGTTCGGAACCGTGGCCCGGATTGCGTATCCGGGGATCTTGGAGCTTGCCCACTCGATCGGAAAAGTGATCGGGGTGTTGCCGAGCACGCTGAAGTCGAAAGCCTGGTGGGTGTACTTCCAGATGTATTCGCCATCCACCACCAGATATCTGCCGAAGGCCTGCTGGAAACCCGCATGAAATTCGTTGCGGTGTCCGGGGGACTCCGGGGTCGCCGACACGCAGTTTGCCCCCGAAATCGTGTTCTCGAAAGCCGAGATTACAGGATCGACGCATCCGACGCTTGCCACTACCAGATTTTCATTGAACGGAGTTTCCATGGTCCGCGCATAAGCAACCCGGAACACAGTGTTCGTCGGTTTCAGATGGTAAGCAACACCAAGACGGGGCTCCCCTTGTGCGGCGCGCGTTAGTCCGTTGTACTTATCGAATCGCACTCCGAGGTTGAAGGTCCAGTTGTTCAGGGTAATGGCGTCCTGGACATAAAAAGCGAACTCTTTGATGTCGGCATGACCGTAATAACCATAAGGGCCGCTGGTGGAATGGGGACATCCGTTGGAAGCCGGCAGCGGCGCGGTTCTCGTCAGGTCGTAACACGCCAGAAGCGGAACGAAGTTCGGATTCTGATTCGCCACTCCGCCCGGGCAGCCGTTTGGATCGGTCAGCGCGGCGGAGGTGTTGGGGCTTCCGTCAGCGTTCAGGCAGGGGGCATTCGCGGTCGGATCCACCAGCCCGAGAGAGTCCCGTTCCGTTAAGAACGTGTGCTCGTACTGGGCGCCGATTTTAATGTTGTGCGTGTGATTGATCCATGAGTAACTGGTGCGCGCTCCGGCGTTCTTCAGGCTGCGGTCCTGCCCGATGGTGGAGGACTGAAGCGCGGGCGTAAGATCGGCGAATGGATCATTGCTTGGGTAGTAGTTGAACTGATCCTGCCGGATGAAGGCGCCCAGCGTGAATATGCTGTTCGCATTGATTATGTGAGTCCAGACCGGGGCAATGTTGAATGTCCGGATCTTCGCGCGCTGATCCTGCGGACCCACGACGCGGCCATCGGGCCCGAGACCGCCGTTGTCCACCGTCAGGCCCGACCATCCCGTGGCATTCTGGGCGTCGTAGGAATTTGGCGACTGAAACCAGGAACGCGTGAATCCGAGATTCAGATTGATCGAGTCCTTGTCCGAAAGCTTGAAGTCGAGGCGATCGAAGATATTCTCCTCGTTGCCGTGGTCGTGAAACACCTGATACTCGGGCGTATCCAGAAAACGGCCCGAGTTCAAACCGTTGACTGAGATGAAATTCCCCCATCTCTGCGTCCCGTAGGAAAGATCGAAGCCGGCATTGGAACTGCCGAAGGTGCCGTAAGAACCCGTTACATCGCCGTGGGGAGTGCTAACTCCAAGCCCCGAGCGGGTGGTTGCCACGATCACAAGGCTGGTCTTGCCCCCATACTCGGCGGGCGGGGCGCCCTGAATCACTTCCAGCGACTGGATGGCGTCAACCGGGATCTGGTTCGAGAAAATCTTGCTTTGCTGGTCTGTGATCGGCTCGCCGTCAATGGAGAAGGAGTTTGAGGCGTGATCGCCGAAACCATGAAAAAGTCCATTCGAATCGGCCGCGACGCCGGGCGCTGAGAGCGTCACCAGCGAACTGAGGGAGGATGACGCGCTTTCGAGGGGCAGCTTGTCGAAAAGGTCGCGATCCACGTCGGTATGGGCCGTGGAATCGGTCTCCAGCAGATCCCCGGCTTCGGTGACGGTCACACTAGCTTTAGCGGCTCCTACGGTGAGCGTGATCTTTGTGTCGACAGGCAAAGGCGTGCGCACATTCACATCCTGCTCCGCGCCCTGGAATCCGGCGGCCGAAGCGCTCAGGTGATAAGGGTTGTAGGGAATATTGTCCAGCTCGAATTTTCCCTGCGCATCGGTCTTAACGTTCTTGTTGTAACCCGAGACCGGGTTTTGAAGTTCTACCGTGGCGTTCGGAACCGCGGCGCCCGAGGGATCGAGCACCGATCCGCGAACAGTGCCCGCATCCGCGCTTATGGACTGCGCGCGTCCGGAGAACGTGCAAACGAGTGTCAGTACGATGCATGCCGTAATGAACGAAGCTGGTTTCATCATTGCCTCAAGTCTTGACGAACCGTTCGCAAACACCGAGGGAAAATCGGCAGCAGGCATCCTGACTCCGGTGAACGGACTGCTTTATGGCTTGAGCGGATGCGGAGGTTTGCCCCTTCTGGAGATCGCCTGCAGACCGCTTACGGAGGGAAAGGGGCTGCCTGGGAGAGCAAGGCCGCCGTTCGTCGATCAGTGCGTGCGTATGTCGCACTTTGCGCCTATGATCGCGTCGTGGGTGCTCGGGTCATCAAAAAACGGGAGGACTCGGCACGCCAGAAAAAAGAGGCGCTGACGGTTTGGATGATCGTCGCCGCCGTCTGCATTCCCGTGCTTCTCGCGTCCGTTCTGATGGTCGCCGACATGCGAGTCGATCTGTCGGAACTGCATCCCTCGAGAGAACTCGCGGACGCGGGCGCCGCGCTTATTGGCTGGCCGGATCTGGAATCCGATGACGGACGGCCTGTCGAAATCGAACATGCCGCGTGGCATACCCGCGCGCGTCTAAAAATGATGGGCTACATGATGGACGGATACCGGCCGGCAGCCGATGGCGTCCAGGTCCGGATGTTCATTCTGATGCCCGAAGCCGGCGTGATCCTGCACCCCGCCCATCGCATTCCGAACGAAATGGTCGAGGTCTGGCTGCGGCGTCCGGTTCTCTTCAAATTCCGCGATCTCGTCTGGGTTTCGGGAACTCTGCAGGCGACAGGCAATAACCCGCGCGGCGAGATGGCGCTCTATGCACTGAAGGATGCGGAGTCAGAAACCGCGGATCAACGCGACATTACGCGCTGGTTCGGACCGCCCCGGAGATAACCCACGGCTTCCAGCGCGCTCTTATCTCATCCTTGTCTTTGGGACAGGTCTTCCACGCGCGGCGTTCCGGCCATCGACGGCAATGAGGGCCGGTTCAAAAGGAAATCGGCCAGCGCGGACGGCCTCAGCCACCGACGCGCACGATTCAGGTCTTTGCCGAATCGCTTCTCGTCGGCGCTTAGCAGTCCGTTGCGATAGACCCGCTGGAAGCCGGAGAACCCCGCATGGTTCCAAATCTCGCCGGCTGGCCTGGTTGTCTCAAAAATCCCGTCTCTGGTCCAGAGGTAGATCCGGCCCCTGTCATACCGGACGGCCGCGATGTCCGCGGTCTCCAGAACCATCGGCATTCCGTTCCTGGACACGATCAATCTGCTCTGCATCTCAAAACCGAGCGCACCCCCCGCATCGAGAATGTGTTTCAGATTTTCGGCAGGATTAATGGGATCAGGCCGTCTGGCGCGGGTCAAAACATATCCGAGTTCCTGTGTGCCAAAGGGACGGACAAGATATTCCGCCCGATGCCGACTCAGAGCCTCAAGCAGCCGGCGCTCGAATCCGGTAGTGCAAACGATCACCGGAATCGGGAACTTCCATAAGCGGCCAGCCAGACGAAAACCGCCGGAGTCCGGCAACTGCATGTCGAGAAATACAACATCGGGTGCCAGGGTGGAAAGCATTTCGTCGGCGCATGATTCGGTAGCGGCGCAATTGATTTCCCCCACAAACGACAGGCGAGCCAGTTCCTCCAGCAGATTCTTCCGCGCGACCGGGTCATGTTCGATTACAAGGACGTTCACCTGGCTCTCCCCGCCTCACTTTGATGTCTAACATGAGATGCTTTGCAGTGCCCGCTTTCTTCCACGGACGGCTGTATTAGCTTTGGAAGCGGACAGAATGACAAGCTGGCCGGACTGTGCCCACGGTGAGATTATTGCCCGCAGGACGAAGACGAGGGCGGACAACAGGCACACCTGCGCGTCAGGGACATGTTGCGGAAGTGGGCGGTTGCGACAAGTACTCCACCGAATACGCTGACGCAAGCCGACGCGATCTCGCCCGAAATCTGGTCGTGTGTCAGGATCAATGTCATTCCCAACGCAAACAACACGAGGCACCCGGGTTTGTGGTGCCCGCTCCACCACGAGAAGGAAAGGTTCACTCCTCCCAGGACAAAGGCCGAAACCACGAAGACAATCTCAAGCGGTTTCGAAAGAAGATGAACGAAACCGGAAGCGGCCGAGAGAGCCAGCAGCAGCGGAAAACAGATACAGTGGAGTCCGCAGGCGGCGGCAACGAACATGGCTGCGCGATCGACGAGGGACGAGTTGATTCTCATAATTGGAGGAAGTCGGGGCGACGCCGGGTTTAACGCGTGCCCTTCCGAATGATATGGACTTCGTATAACGTCGGATCCCCAGCATAGACAGTCGCAGAGATTTCGTCCCCCGCGGACAACCTCTCGATCCACGTGTCCCGGTCTACCGGATGATCGGTGGTCATCGCTGGAAGAAAGCCCGGGATATTCCCGTGCGCTATCCCCACCGTGCGCAGTTTCTTATCGACGCTTTCTACCCGGCCATCGAACGGAATGGGCCTTTTGTTTCCGGCGGACAACGCTAGAGTCGAGGCAGTGGCGCCCAGAACGGATTTTGCGATAACGATAGCTGCGCTTCGGCGGTTCACAGATTCTTCAGTTTCGACTACAACCTGAAGTTCTTAAAGCAAAAACCGATCGCCGGTCACGATCGGGTCACAGGTGAGCTGAAACAGCCATCTGGCGGCGCGGCTCACTTGGCCAGTTTTGCGCCGGCGAGTTCCGCCACCGCCCCAAGAGTGGTCTGCGCTGCATTCAGGCCAAGCCGGAAGTCGTCGTCACTGTAAGTCGAATAGAGATCCGTCGGCTGATGATGCTGCGGGTCCCAGCCATTGCCGAGTTGCGCACCCCGTTCGTTTTCTCGAATACTGATGGAAGGCGTCAGGTCCATAAACGGCGTGGAATCGGTATTCGTCATGTGCGGTCCCACGTTTGCCGGATAGTTGGCGGCGTACTTGTCGTCGGCGAGCTGAAACAAGTGCGCCATTTTCATCGCCGCGTCGGCGAACTTCGACGTGTGCTGGTATTCGATGTTGACGTCTGCTTCCGGCCGTTGTACACGCGGAATCGTGCCGTTGGGGAGCGGCATGCCATGGTCGAACATCATCATGTCGTGCTGGATCATGCCCAGCCATTTCGGTTCGGGATACCGTCCCGACCCGGGAGGCGATTCGATTCCCTGCAGGTCTTTGCGCTGTTCCGCATAGGCACGCGCGCCGTTCAGACCGGTTTCTTCGTTGTTCCACAGCGCAAAACGAATCGACCGATCGGTGGTGACGTCAGGGCTGTTGAAAATGCGCGCCAGTTCCATCACAAGCGATGTGCCCGAACCATCGTCGTTCGCTGCCTCGCCCCATCCGATGCCGTCCATGTGCCCCGCGACGATGTACATCTCGTTCGGATGTCCGGTCCCGACCTTGGTGCAGTAGACTTCCTCCCGCGGCCCGGGAGTCGAGGGCTGAGAGTTCAGCTCGCGCAGCAGGACATCCGGCTGCTTCATCGGATCGTTGTTAACGCCCTCGGGTATACGGTAGCCTCTTCGCCTCGACCCGCCGGGTCCGGCGTTGGGGTCTGCATTATCGCCCCGTCCCTGGCCGCCCGCTCTGGCTGGTGGCGGAGTAAAGGTATAGTGAATTCGCTCCGTGTTCGTGCAGCCGTAGCTCTTCAGCCGCTCCTCGATCCAGTCGATGGCGGCGCGGTTGCGATCTGTTCCCTCGCGGCGGTCCCCGAACTTCGTCAGCCCTTTGATGTTGGCCTTATAGCGTTCAAGATCGAGACGTCCCACCAGTGCGGTCGCGACGGGGTTCGGAGCTGGCGGCGGTATGGCAGGCGTAGACTGCCCTGACAGGGCGAGCGCGCAGAAAGCGCAGCCGCTGGCAGCAACAAATCGGGACACGATTTTCATGGGTTCTCCTTAGCGCCGGGACCGGGTCTCACGATTTTGAAGCGACAACCTTCGAAGACAGAACCGCGGGATTCGGGACCCAGGCGGAGTGCTGAGTCTCCCCGCCTTCGGGCACGGGCGGAGCGGCGAAGCGAAGGATGCGGGCGCTGTTCGCCACGATCGCAAATACTCCAACGCTTTGCGCCAGGGCGCCCGTTAACGGGTCGAGCACTCCTCTCGCCGCCAGCCCGATCAGAACGATCGAGAGCGCGAATGCGAGCCACACGTTCTGGCCGATAATCCTTCGCGTCCGGTCGGCCAAACCAATGAGTTTCGGAAGCCGACCCAGATCGGTCCCAAGCAGAGCAACGTCGGCGCCTCCAAGAGCGATCTCATTCAATTCGGCCCCGATCGCCACCCCAACGTCCGCGCCACCAAGAGCGGGCGCATCGTTCACGCCATCGCCCACCATCATGACGGTGTTTCCTTCAGCCTGCTCCGCGCGTACAACTTCCAGCTTCTGCGCCGGCAGCACTTCTGCCACCACCCGATCCACTCCCAGAGCGGCGCCAATCTCGTTTGCGGCGGCGGCACGGTCTCCGGTCAGCAGGATGATCTTCTTGATGCCGAGGCCACGCATATTCTCAAGCGCTTCACGCGCCTCGGCGCGCGGCTGATCGAGCAGAATGAAATGTCCGAGCAAGCGATGCCCCAAGCCCACCCAAACCTGGGAAGCGTCGGACTCGGGCTGGGTTCCGATTGCGATGCCGTTTTCCGCAAGTAATGCCGGCCGCCCGAGCACCGCGCGCTGTCCATCGACCATGGCAATCACGCCCAAGCCAGGCTTTTCTTCGATGCCCGTGGGCCGCGGAACTGTGATGCCGCGGTTCTGCGCTTCTGTTACCACCGCGCGGGAAACCGGATGGCGCGAGCCGAACCCGCATGCCGCCGCGGCGGCGAACAGAGCTTCTTCGGATTCGCCGGGCGCTGTACGCACGTGAGTCACGGTAGGCGTCCCCACCGTTACAGTTCCCGTCTTATCCAGAATGAGCGTGTCGATCTCCGATGTGCGCTCCAGAAAATCCGCGCTCTTGATCAGAATTCGCAGCCGGGTTGCAATGGTCATGGCCGCGACCATCGCCGCCGGACCGGCCACCACAAGCGCGGTTGGCGTGGCAACCACAAGCACCGCAATCGCGCGGGAGAGGTTTTCCGTGAAGAACAACGTTGTAGCGGAAATTGTAAGCACCAGTGGAAGCCATGCGCCGGCGCGGCGTTCGAACAGCCTGAGCACAGGCACGGAAGCCCGCTCGACGTCCTTCAGGAGCTCCACCACTTTGCCCAGCACGGTGTCGCTGCCTGCGCCGCGCGCCTGAATCCGGATCATCCCGTCGATCGCAATCGTACCGGCGAAAACCGGACTGCCCGGGCCGACATCCTCGTGCAGGGATTCACCCGTAATCGCCGACTGATCGACCGCCGAGCGGCCCTCCAGAACGATGCCGTCAACCGCGATCCGTTCGCCGGGCCGCACGAGGATCATGTCGCCCGGCGAAAGATTGTTCGGATCGACTCGTTCCTCGGTTCCGTCGGCCCGCAGCCGCACGGCTTGCCGCGCGCTCAGAGCCCGTATTCCGTCGATCGCGGCGCGCGCGCCGAGTGAGCTTCGCTCCTCGAACAGCCGGCCCAGTTCGAGAAAGAGCGGGATCAAAGTCGCAACCACAAAATTTCCCGTTGCCGCGGAAGCCAGCACCGCAAGCGCCACAAGCTGATCGGTGGCGCGGCGCGTGTCGCCCGTGACGATGCCGCGAACCCCGGAGATCAGCGTCGGGACCGCGACCACCGCGGCCGCCAGACCGCGGCACATTTCGCCGATTTGCCATTGGTCCGGCTCAATTTTGAGCAGAAGGGTACCGAGGCCGAGCAGACCGATACCTACCAGTCCCGCTCCCAGCCGCGTTGTAATTCGCCGTCGCTCGTCGTCAGCCAGCGCTCCCGGCGCGCTGGCGTCGTAAGCATCGGTTTCCGGCTTTTCCATTGAGGGCGATATCCGCAGGTCGATCATCTTTCGTCGTCATCCACAAAACGGCCAGCCGGAGTTGCCGGGCCGATCGAAATACGAAATCCTTTGTAGCCGCCCGGGGGAGGCGGAGGCACCCATTGCACTTTCCCGGCGCCGCGAATCGCGGTCTCAACCGCATCGCGGTAAAGACGCTCGCGCACTACCGCGGGATTGGTCCGATACTCTTTGGCCAGAGCGCGAAAAGCCGCCGCTTCTCCGTTCGCGTCGGCGATCAGCCGCGCGCTTTCGGCGTGCGCCCGCTGTATCGCGGTATCCGAATCCGACTGGGCTTGCGGAATCGCGCTTTCACCATACGACTGCGCAACTTTCTTTAGTGTCTCGGCGCCAATGAACGCGCTCTGCACGGCATCGAATTCGCTTGCCAGAGCAGCCGGCGGACCCAGATGTGTGAGTTCGAGCGACGAAAGCTCCAACCCGCTGTGGCACGCATCGAGCCCCGCCTGCGCGCGCCGCGTGGCCACCGTGATCAGGTCTTTCCGTCCCTCTGCAAGAACCCGATCGACGCCCATCTCACCAAGCGTTCTGATCATGGCCGCGGTGACCTCCGCGCGCAGCACGTCTTCCGACTTGGGACCGTAAAACACCCACAATGCCGGATCGCGCACACGGTATCGGGCGACCATTTCGACCTGGACGATGTTGTGGTCTCCCGTTACCGCAAAACCCTGCGTTATAGGATCGAGCGAATAAGTGTCGGGCGCGGCGCTTCCTTCTTCGTCATCGAGTGTAGCCACCGAAGAGGTCAGGGTGTCGATCCGGACTTCCGATACTTTTTTGACCTGGACCGTGCCCACGCGGTCGATCGGACGCGGAAACGCAAACAGCAATCCCGGTCCGTGCGCCTGCAGCGCGGGCGTATCGCCAACCACCCTGCCCCAGCGAAGAATCAGTCCGACTTCGTCCGGCCGCACAACAGTGATTCCCGACGCCGCATAGAGGAGCGCCATCAGAACGATCCACCAGTGCATGCGCTGCCAGGCGCCGTCCACGATCCGGAGAACGGGCGATGCAAGTTGGCCGATTTCCGAGGGCAGGGCTTTCTTTCTCACGAGGTTCCTTACTTGCTCTGCAGAATAGAGAACGGCTCCGAATCCGTTCGCAAAATCAGCGTTGTGTTGGTGTTCACGAGTTTATTGATCGATTCCAGCGAACGCGTAAACCGGTAGAGCTCCGGGTCGGTCTTATGAGCATCCCCATAGGTTTTGGCGATCTGCGCCGCCGACTCTCCGCGGATACGGGCTTCTTCTTCCGCTCCCTTCGCGCGAATCTGCGCGGCTTCGAGGTCGGCGGCGGAGCGGATCTTCGTGGCTTCCCGTTCGCCCTCGGCCTCAAAGCGCGCCGCGAATTGTCTTCGTTCGGCCCGCATCTGATCGAAGACTGCCGCCACGTTTTCCGACGGTAGCGCAATTCGTTCGACGCGGATCTGATCGATGTCGACGCCGTAGCTCCGCCGCGCGGTCTGAGCCGTCGAGGAGAGCAATTCTTTTTCAATCTGATCCACCTGCAGATCGGCTGGCGTGGTGGAGACCAGCGCCGAGAGATCGTGGCCGCCCAGCGTGCTGATGGCCGCATTCGTCAGCAAACCGTCCAGCTTTCCTTCCGCTGCGCTCTGACTGTTTCCAATCGCCTGCGCAAAAGTAAGCGGGTCGCCGATTCGCCAGACGACAAAAGTGCGGGCGATGACGTTCTTCTTGTCGCGGGTCAGCATTTCGGCCTCGCCGGTCTCATAGACGCGCCGCCGCATATCGAGGAGCGACGCCTGATCGATGGGCCATGGCAGTTTCCAGTGAAGGCCGGGCTCGGTGGAAGCACGGACCGGCCTGCCGAAGCGCGTGATCAGAGCCGTCTGGCCCTCCGACACCACTACGGCGCAGGCGTAAAACACGATGGCGGCAAGCGCCAGCGTTCCCACAACGGCGCGAAGCCAGCGCTGGATTTTTACTGCGTCAGCCACAATTCACCTCCATCCCGCTGGAAACGGGAATCCACAACTGTGAAACCGCGCCCGGAAAGACCCTGCTCGAGTTGCTCCAGCCGGCGGCGAAAACGAAACTCTTCCGGCGCCGAACGGAACTGGGACTCAAGCGTGCGGAAGCTCCATGCCTGCCCCGCCGCCGTTGCCCGCGCCTGATCGCCATCCGCCTCAGCTCGCGTCTTGTTCTTCAGAATCTGCGATTCAGCCAGCGGCACGGTTCGGTTGCGGTAAACCTGCGCATTGACGATCGCAGTGTTTTTGCCCACTTCAGCGGAAATCACCGCCTGATAAGCCTTTGCCACGGGTACGGGCGGGTGCATGCCGCCGAGCGTAAAGGCTTCCACTCTGACCCCCAGCCCCAGCGCGTCCGCATCCTCCTGCACCATGTCGCGCATCTTGACGGTCAGAATTGCTACATTTTCCGAAAGCGCTTCCTGCAGAGTTTTGTTGACCGTATTTCGCATGACCGCGCGATAGGCGATGGCTTTCAGCGCCTGCGCCGGATTCTGCATGTGATACTGCCAGGCCTTGGAGTCGACGATCCGGTAAGCGACTCCCGCATCGATCGTGATGAGGTCGCGGCCGTTGCCGAGCAGCAAAGTGTATTCATTGGGCGCATGCTCAACCGCCCAAAGAACGTTTTCGGGCCCCGGTTCTTCCGTGCCTTCGTGCCCGACGTTTAGCTCCTGCATTCGCTTCACCGGAACCCGATGCACCCGGTCGATGGGCCATGGCAGGTGGATGTGAAGCCCAGGGTCGAGGGCCGCACCCGCGGATACGCCAAATCGCTGATTCAGGCCCTGCTCCTCCAGGCCGACGATCGTGAAAGATGTGGAAAGCCAGCCCACAAGAAAGAGGCAGATAATCAGAGGCTCCACGCTGGTACGCACTACGGTGAGCGCCCATGTGGAACGCAGATCGATTCCGAGTTGCTGCTCCGCCGAATCGAGTATGCTCCCCAGGATGTTGTTCCGGCTGCCCAGAATCCGCACTGCGCCGACTTCAGCCGGATAGACAAGCGTCCCTTCCCGCGCCTGCCATCCCGCCCGGATGAGCCCCACGCAGATGAAGGCGTTGATCGCCAGCACGATGCCATTGAGGATTCCTGACACCAGATACTGTCCCGTCCAAAGCGCGCCGAACGAAAGAGCTGCGAGAATCCACACCCACGCAATTACCCGCGCGCCTCTGGCCAGCCCAGGCGCTTCCGGAAGCACCGCGGGATCTATAGTCTCGAGATACCGCAAAGCGGTGGCCGCGAGTGCCGCCACAGCCAGACAGGCACCGGCGGAGCCGATCTCGAACCACATGGAGATCCACGACTCGTAAGGCGCGTTACGAAGCACATACCAGGTCCCTGCGAGGCCCAGGACGCCGTTTCCGATTGCAAACGCGGGCAGAAGCGGAACCTGGTGGAGTTTTCGCCTCGCCTGTTCAAGATACGAGCCTGTCCGCGACTTCAGCTGGTCATAGAGGAATCGCCAGCGTGCGGCCAACTCGGCTTCCTCGGTCTTTGCCTCTGCACTCTCCGCGGCCGGCGCTTCGACCTTTTCGACGGCCTCTTCAAACGGTTCTCCACTCACCGTTGCCAACGGGTTGGCGCGTTTCCACTGAGCGAGCACCACGCCCGCCAGCGTTCCGGCTCCGATTCCGAGGGTCACGGCTGCGGCGATCACCGCAGGCGCATAGGCTCTTTCACCGCCCACCACGGCGGCCGCCGTCCCGGCCACCGCAAGGACGAACAGCGCAAGAATGGCGAAATTGTATGCGGCCGGTTTGGGCTCGCCTTCGGGCTGGCCGTTACGGTCGTGCATCGGGTCTGATGCGTGGGGGCGAAGATCGCCGTTCGCGCCCGAGGCTCGGCCATTTTCCGTCGTGATCGCCAGCGCCCGGTGAGGTCCGCTCACAAGTTCCTTCGCATTGACGGATGACATCATGGCAGAGATGTGAAAGCAAGAATCATCCGGTGTGGGGCCGCTTCTGAGCGGCAATCACCCTGATATGGGCGGTGAGTGGATTTCGCGCCGCGGGCGAATTTATGCGTTACGAGGGCGAAGCCGGCCCGCCGGCCGCAATCAGCGCTGCAGCGAAACCAGCCGCGCTGAATTCAGAATGAACACCAGCTCCGAAGTGACGTGGATGAGTGCCGCGAGGATGGGATTGAGGTATCCGAAGGCTGCGAGCGCCACGCCCGCTGCATCCACCGCCAGGGTGCCCGCGAAGTTAGTCATGATGATCCGGTTGCACCTCCGGGAAATCCGAATTACCTCCACCACTTTCAAAAGATCGTTACCCAGCAGAAGCACGTTGGCGCTTTCGCGGGCCACTTCCGTCCCGGAGCCCATGGCGATCCCGACATTCGCCTCCATCAGGGCTGGTGCGTCGTTAATTCCATCGCCCACCATCGCGACAATCCGGCCCTGCGAGCGCAGATCGCGCACGCGCTCCAGTTTCTGTTGCGGCATGAGTTCCGCCTCTACCTGATGCACCTGGAGTTGCTGGCCCACGGCTATTCCGATGGCCTCCGTGTCCCCGGTAAGCAAAATGGTTTGGATCGACATTTCCCGCAACGCCCGGACAGCCTCCACTGCTTCGGGACGGAGAACGTCGGAAATTCCGAGGCTTCCCAGATAGAGACCGTCATAAGCTACTGCTATCTCTGTCGATGTGCCGTGATTTATCGGCGAGGCCGCCGGGTTGATGCCGTATTCGAGCAGGAAGGCCCGGCTTCCAACCCTGGTTACTTTCCCGTCAACCAGGCAGGAGATTCCCTTTCCAGGCGTATACGAGAAATCTTCGGGGTCGATCAGTTCAAGAGGCGCTTCGCGGGTCGTCTTCAGGATCGCCCGCGCGAGAGGATGCTCGGAGTATCGCTCGGCGCTTCCAACGACACGCAGCAATTTTTCGAAAGCGATTCCCTGGGCGGGGTAAATGGATACCACCTCGGGATTGCCGAGTGTTAGCGTGCCGGTCTTGTCCAGAACCACGGTATCTACCTTGCTCAGCGCCTCCATATAACGGCCCCCTTTTACGATCGCGCCCTGACTGGCCGCCCGCCCAATAGCTCCGAGGATCGCCAGTGGCGTACCAGCCGCGATTCCACATGCCCCTGCCACTATGACCACTGAAATAGTTGATCGCGCATTCTGCGTTATCAGGAAGGTGAGCGCCGCGCAGGCAAGCGCGAAATAGACGAGATAACCGGCCAGGCGGTCGGCGGTTTTCTGCACCGGCGCACGTGAATTCTCCGCCTGCTCCACGGCCTCGATGATTTTTCCAAAGGCGGTTTCACGGCCAATGGAATCGGTCCTGATTTCCAGTACTCCCGACTGATTCACCGTGCCGGCATAAACCTGCGCGCCGGGAATTTTTTCCACCGGCATCGACTCGCCGGTAATCGTCGCCTGATCGATGAAGGAATGTCCGGAAACGACAACTCCGTCCACTGGAACCCGTCCGCCCGGCCGTACCAGCACAACATCGCCGGCCCGCAGTTCATCCAGGCTTGCCGGCCCCACGCCATCCGGCCGGCGGACCTCCACCGCCTGAGGCAGCAGATTGAGTAAATCCAGAATGGCGCGCCGGCCCTTGCCGACGGTGAGCCCTTCCAGAACTTCCGAGATAAGGACGAAAAATACAATGACAAGTGCGGTGAACACTTCCCGGATCGCGAGGGCCGAGAGAAGCGCAATCGTCATTGACAGCTCCATGGTCATGCGGCGCGTCCACAGATCCGCCAGCGCTTCGCGGAATATCGGATAACCTCCGACCAGCACCGCGGCGAACCCCACTACGTCGAAGCGAGGTACCGGCTCCCATATCCGGAACCAGGTCGCGACAATCGCCAACCCGACAAACCCGATTCGCGCTGCTTCCAGCCAGTCAAAACGCGGGCTGTCGTGATTTTCCGATGAATGGTTTTCCGACACGTGCGGGGCTCTAGAAGAAACCGAAGGGCACAAAGAGAAAGGCCGTGCAACCCGTTATGAGCGCGAATTCGTTGGCAAACTTCCGATCCTCCCAGGGATTGTCGGCCCAGGCGAGCGCGGCCACCACCGAACTTACGATCAGAATCCAGGCGGCGGTAATGAGTTGCATGGCCGATGCGGCATGGGTATGCAGGAATCCGTCCTGAATCGCGGAAGCTACGGTAATCAGAGCTATCAGAAAGGCTGGCGACGGAAGGATGTATCCCACCCAGCTATAGCGCCCTAAAGCCGTGCGTTGAAGCACGAGCCCGATGAATACTTCAAGGAGTTGCATCAGTACCGCGGCGATCGCGAAACGCCGTTCCGTCCACGTATAGAAGAACCCGGACACGGAAGTCCCCGTCCCCGTAAGCAGCATAACGGCGACGGCGACGAAGAGGGCATAAGTAGCAAGCCGCACCGGCAGGTCCCCGCGTTCCCGCGTCGCGAGTATCTGGACGTCACGGAACAGGAAGACAATGAGAAACGGCAAGGCTACCAGTAACATGTTTTCGTAAACAATGAGTTCATAGCACAACTCCAGGCTCCGATCTATTGTTCACTGATAACCGGCCTGAATCCGCCGGTGAGCGGGCCGAGGAAGCTTCAGAAGGTCAACCGAAGTTGCAATTCGATATGGCGGTTGCCGGCGCCGGCGTTGGGTCCGGCGCCCGGAAGCGGGCCGAACGTATTCAGCGTGACAGACTGGCCGAAGAACGGAGAGCTCAGGTTTCCGATCGGCGTGGCCGGGTTCACGTTGTTCAAAGCGTTTCTGAACGAAACTGTCAGCGTCAGGTTATAGCGTTTTGCGGTGGCAACGCCGCCGAACACGCTGGCGAGACCAGTCTGTCCGGAGCTTCCGCTCAAGCCGCCGTTTTGGATCGACTGGCCTCCCTGGATCGCGCTCGAGCCGGTGTTGCCTCCTCCCCTTCCGCTCTCACCGAAAGACCAGCTCCGGCTCAGGCGGACATTAAGAGACAGAATGCCCGGGCCTTCCAGATAATTGCGCGGCACGATCACGGCGTTCGGCAGGTTCCCTGGGGTGGTATCGAAAGCGCCGAATCTGGTGGCAACAACGCTGGGCCGCGAGAGGTCCGTGGCAAAGGCCGGACGGTCGTCGTTTGGATTACCGTCGCCATTGGTGTCAACTCCGGATGTCAGGTTGTAAGGCAGGCCCGACTGCATAAAGATAAATGGCGCCATTCGAATGCCCCATGGCAGCGTGCTGTTGGCGCTGATGAAAGCGCGATGGCGGCCGTCATAGGCGGCTCGCCCATAGTCTTCGCGCAAGGCGTAGGCGTTCCCAGGCATCGCTGCCGGACTGTCTGCATCGCTCATGGCGCGGCTGTAAACGTAATAGCCGAACAGCGAGATCTTGCGGTTGACTTTGGCGTTAACGGAAACGATCAGCTGATTCTGGCGGAAGACGCCGCTGCCTTCGTACTGGTAGATGTCGCCCGCGGCATTGCCGAACGGGCGGGGACCGGCAGCCACACCATTGCTGTTATATGCGGAAGGAAGCGGCGCATTGATATCGCGTGTGAGGAGTTCATGTACGCCCCGCGTGCTTGTGTAGTTCACGGACAGCGAAGCGCCGTGAGGCAGTTGCCGCTCGATTCCCGCGGCGGCCTGGATCACATAAGGAACCTGCAGCCGCGGATCGATCCGGTACTGAATGCTGGTCCCGCCCTGTCCGGCGCCCAGCGCCGTCAGCGTGGCCAAATCGGGAATTGCCGGAAAGAACGAAGGATTCCGAATCAGATATTGCGTCTGATCGATGCCGTTGCGCAGCGTGGCATTCATCAGGAGATTCGACGTGAACCGGTCATAGAAGATGCCGCCGCCGGCGCGGATAACCGTTTTCGGAGTACTTCCTCTCCGTCCCCCGGGCGCCCAGGCAAGACCAAAACGCGGAGCCGGATCGGCGTGATCGGATACCGCGCTCTGACCTTCGTAACGCAGTCCGGTACTGAGCAGCAGATTTGGCCTGATCCGCCAGTCATCCTGCACATACAAACTTGCATCGAAGATCTTGACCGTCGCGGCCGGCGTGCCGGCGGTGAGGAGAAACTCCGAAGGGCCGAATCCGAGGGCCGCCACGGCAGCCTGTGAAGATCCGGCGGCGGTCAGAGCCTGATTCCGCTGGTAGACATCGATCGCGCTGGTTCCGCCGGGGCTGGAAGAGAAGATGAATTCGCCGTTGAAATTCGATGTTGACTGCTGCCGCAGACTCTCCTCGCGAAGGCGCGCTCCAAACGTAAATGTGTGGGTGCCGCGAAGGAGCGTCACGTTGTCCTGGAATTCGGATTTGCTGTCCGCACTGAAGTTCAGCGGGAAGGTTCCGCCGCCGGTAAATGCACCCTGCACGATAATTTCCGGCGCTGAACTGACGCCCGCCTGGGTATTGGTGTCGCGCAGGTATTGAAATCGCGCGTCGTTCAGGGCTGAGGTTCCGATCGTGGCGGAGTCGATCGCCTGCACGCTCTGCTGCCCGCCGTTCACCGAGTACGCCTGCGAAGCCAGGTCGAACATCTGAACGTTGATCCCCTGATTGCGGGCGTCGTTGTCGACCCGGGAGTAGCGCATCGACAGCGTGTTGCTCGGCTTCAGAGCGTAGTCAACCCGGGGACTGATGCTGAAGCGGTGTGAGGGAGCCACCACGGCGCCGTTGATCGTCACGGGATTGAAAGATGCATCCAGCGCACTGTAGTTGAGTACCGAGTTCTCGTCGGTGATTCTTTCGTTTACGTCGACGAACAGACTGGCCTTCTTCCCAAGAGGGCCGCCAAAATTGCCCGCGATAATTTCCTGCTGGTAATTCGGCACGATGGGACTGGTGACGAACGGATTGCGGGCCGTCAAAGCCCGGTCGCCGAAGTCGAAGGACGCCTGGCCGTGATACCGGTCGGAGCCGGGTTTGGTGGTGATCTCGATGCGGCCGAATCCGACGCGGTCGTATTCCGCCGAAAACGGATTCTGGTTCACGCGGATTTCGCGGATCGACGCCTTGGGCGGCATGATACCGTCGCTGAAACCGTCGATAAAGATCTGGCCGCCATTCTGTCCCGGCGCCGGACCCGCCAGCATTTGCAGTTCGTTCGTCAAATCCTCCGGGTCGTCGGAGAAAGCGTCGAGATCGCTGCCCCGCAGCACCATCTGGCCGGCGCTCTGCGATGGATCGATGCCTAATTGGGACGCAGCGTCCGAGACGGTGATTTTTTGCGTTTCTTGCCGGATCTCCAGCCGCGCATTTGCGGTCTGCGTCATCCCGGTCGCGACGTCGATGTTCCTGCGCTCGAACTGCACGAATCCGGGGTGAAGAACTTGCAGCGAGTAAGATCCTGGATCCAGCGATTCGATGCGATACCGGCCGCTGGCGCCGGTGCCGGACGTACGGACGCTTCCACCGGGTCCGGTAAGCGTGATTGCAGCGCCGGGCACCGCAGCCCCGCTGGGGTCCGTCACCTCACCCTGCAGGACCGCCGAGCTCGTCTGAGCGAACGCCGCGGAGGCTGTGAAGAAGATACTCAAAGCGCAAACCGCGATGCAGGCGATCCGCATAACGCACTTAATGATTGACAAAACCGAGTAGGGTCCACTGGTGGAGACCTTAATCCAACCGCTCGGGAAGCAGCGACTTGCCGGCGCCCGGCGGCCCAATGACCGAATCACCAGCTAAGCAGCTCGCGAACGTTTCTGGCCTGCCTCTTGCTTACAACAAACTCCTGATTGTTGCTCAGCGTGATCAACCAACGCTGGCTCGTTAGCGTACTCATTTTGCGGATGTGCTCGATGTTAACCAATGCATTGCGATGGATGCGGCGAAAACTTGAGTTCTGCAGTTTCTCCTGAATCACCTTCAGGGACTGCGTTGCCAGATATCGTTTCTTTGCGGTTATGATCCACACCAGGTCGCCTTCGGCTTCAAACGCAAAAACCTCTTCGAGGCCCAGCAGAAAGTATTCTTCGCCGCTTCGCGCCACGATTTTTCGCGGCGATCTAACGCGCCCGTAGCCGGCGATTTCCTGCATCTGGGCCAACTGCCCGGCGACTGCAGCGGGGTGGCCCGACAATTTTGAGGCGCGCTGAACGGCCTGCGCCAGCCGGTCCTGACCGACGGGCTTCAGAAGATAATCGATGGCGCCGGCTTCGAATGCCTGGATCGCGTGCTGGTCAAAGGCGGTCACCACCACAATTACGGGAATATCTCCGCCGGGCCCAAGTCTTTGAATAACGTCAAACCCACCAAGTCCCGGCATCTGCAAATCGAGAAAGACGAGGTTGGGGCGCAGGCGCTTTATCGCCTCCAGCGCGGCAGCGCCGTTCTCTGCTTCGCCGACAACCGTAACCTCATCGATCTGCTCAAGCTCTTCACGCAGGATCTTGCGGGCGATCGGTTCGTCGTCCACAATCAGTGTCTTGAGTTCCTGCATGTCTTGAAGTGTTTCTAACATACGCAGGCCATATTATTAGAGCAGCCTCCGATGACCGGACGGTTAAAACGTCTGAGTGGACTTCATTCGGCTGTAAACGGACTCTGGGTCGCTCCCGCGCGAGCCAGCCTCGCCGCGAGATCGCGCGATTCAGTTTGCGCTCCCGCGGGAAGCCCGGTCGGGACCGAAAATCTGACGCTGGTGACGCCGTCTCTGCTCTCCACCTCAATCTCGCTGCTGCGTCCGTAACAGAGTGCCAGCCTGCGCCGGACATTCCCCAGGCCGACACCGTGGCCGCTGTTCTCCGGCGAAGCTTCCCGGAAAAGGCCGGAGTTGGAAACCTCAACCCTGATCTGCCCCCCGGCCTCCCGAATGGAGAGCCGCACGAAACCGCCGCCCGCGCGCGACGCCGCTCCGTGTTTAACCGCGTTCTCAACCAGAGGCTGAATCGACAAAACCGGCACTTCCGCCTGGAGTGCGGAATCATCCACGTGGATCTCAATCAGCAATTTGCCGCCAAGCCTGAGCCGCTCGATTTCGAGATAACCCCGCACAATCGTCAGCTCCTCCTCAATCCGGATCAAACCCCGGTTCGCCGCAAACGAATAGCGGAAGAGCCCCGCAAGGTTCAAAACCAGTTGCCGCGCAGAGGAATTCTCGCGGTCGATCGTGCCGTACAGCGTATTCAGCGTATTGAAAAGAAAGTGAGGATTGATCTGCGCCTGCAGCGCCTGAAGTTCGGCCTGGGACACAAGCGACTCCATCTCGGAATTCCGGATGCGCTCAATCTGCTCCGAAACGATGGCGGTCAGCCGTTCCAGGATTTCCATATCCTCGCTCAGATATGGCCTGCCGCCGGCGCGCGGTCCGAGCAGCAATAAGCTGCCATCGCCGCGCGAAAACCGGATGGGCGCGAACGCCCGAACCCACGGCGCGATCTCCGACTTGATCCGGTCGTCCGCAATGTTCGCGGCTTCGTGATCAGTTTCCGTACGGCTGGAAATCTCAGGCCGTACTTCAAACCGGCTGGCGGACATAAATCGGGCGATGGCCTTCGCTGCGGCCGCCAGATATTCCGGCTCGGCCCGGGCTACTGCGGAAAGATCGCGGAGCTGCGCAATAACCTCGTCCCGATTGGACCTGTAAAACACAGCGCGCGTCAGCAGACGCTGTGCCCCGCTGCGCATCCACGCAAAGCCGATCAGCAAAAAGCAGCCTCCGGTGAAAACCAAACCGGCGTAAAAAGGATCATGCCCGGCACGCTCAAGAAGATCGAATCTCACCTCCGCTTGGAACGCGATCCAGGCCGTCATAGCTGCGAGCAGCGCATTCAGCAGGAATCGAATGAACGCATCCAGCAGCAGAAACCGGTAATCCTGCAGAAGCACAAAGAGCGCGAGCGGAATGCCCGCGTGATGGACGGCGATTTCGCCGGACCATGCCTTCGTGCTGTGCGCCGAACCGAAATGGACAAATGAGATCGCAAAAAGAAAAAGCACCATCGCGCCCGTAAGCCGCGCGCCGCTCCCGTTGGTTTCTCCCGCCATGATCTCCTGCACAACGGAAAAGGCCGTCAATGCGCCAAAGCCGATCGTGACCAGAAGGAGCGCCGCGTAGTGGAACCTGGGCGCGGCTGTGATGACATCTCCAATGTGAAGAGCGACTGCGAGTCCGCTGACCGAATAGCCCGCGATCCATAGGGGCCGGCGTCGCGAACCGAGAGAAATATGGAGCAGCACAGCAGGCAGCAGGCTCAGGACCGAGAAACTGGCAGCCACGATTACGTCCGCCACCGCGTTGCCTTCCGGTGAGGCGGCCAGTCCGATCAGCGAACCAAGATTCCACAGGAGGGCCAGCGCAGCCGCGATGCTCGGCAGGATGCTCCGCTCATGGCGGTAGCGGCCCCAGTCCAGTACGAGAAGGTAGAAGAGGATACCGAACACGACCGCACCCGCGCAATGCCCCATGGTATTGATCAGAACCGGCGCGTGAATACTCAGACGGTCGGGCATGCCTGAATCGATTATCTTATCGGGTTCACGGAGTTCGTGCCGATACAGTTCCTTCTCACTCAGAGAGAGTTGGGGTTTGGCCGGCAGGCAAGACGCATTTAAAGGGAATTCAGCGATGGGCGTTGTCGTTCTTGCCACAGCTCTTCAGTCCATGGCCTGAAACCGGAACCAATAATTTGTTGTAACGGCTGTGGAAGGGTGGAAATAACGCCGGAGCTCGAGGTCGCTTCCATAGTCATCGGGGATTTGCTTCTGGTGGTCGTATCGCAGGCCGATTCGCATACTATAAGCTCAACTCTCCGCCAAATCGAATTCGCCGTCCAAATTCTAGGCAAAGGCGGTGAGCGATCAATTTGCGAATCAACTTGTGATTCATTTTCTTCGATCTGCAGGGGTGACCTCGAGTGGTCTCTTTGGTTATTGCCCTTTCGCAGCACCCTGACCATTACCTGCTTCTTTCTTCACCCGAGTGAGCGATAGGTCAATCGAGTATCGCGCGACGATGGACGACCCGAGTACATGGGCGAAACCATGGACCATCGAAGAGCAGTTAATCCTCATGGCGGACCCGCTGCTGGAATACGCCTGCCACGAAG
>DASZLO010000181.1:0-1882 GCA_035552315.1 Bryobacteraceae bacterium | reverse complement strand
CTGCTGCTTGTAGCCCGGCGTGCTGATGTTCACGACGTTCTGCGCGATCAGCTTGTGCCGCGCCGCCGTGAAGCGCAGCGTCTGTTCCAGGAACGGCTCACTCCCATTGTTCAGCATCCGGTCGATGAACATGGCCCGCCTTGTCTTTGGTCCCACTTGTCAAACTTTGTGCCAAACGCACGTGCAAATTTCGGCCGTCGCATCCGCCTGATTATCGGCCATTGCCATCCGGCGGCCGCGCCGGCCATGCGCCGAAGCGCAATTTATGCGCTCTCGGCCCATTGGCCTTCTTCCTTCCATCGCTTCAGTTTCATGCCCAGCGTGCGCACACCGATCCCAAGCGCCCCCGCCGTCTTCTGGCGGTGACCCTTGAACTGTTCAAGTGTCGAGAGAATGACCTGCCGTTCGATATCGGCCAGCGGCTTGCCAGCCAGATCCTGGATGGCTGATCCGTTGGTATCGGTGAACTTCAGCCACGGCTCGATCGTGGCGGCGCGAATGATCCCGGGCTCGGTCTCCAGCACGCAGGCCCGCTCTATGATGTTTTGCAATTCCCGGACGTTTCCCGGCCAGGAATATCGCTGCAAGAGCCGGAGGGCTTCGACTTCCAGGTGCCGGAAGATCGAGTTCTCCCGCTTGGCAATGGCGTGCAGGAAATGCCGGCACAGTTCCGCGACGTCGCCCGACCGCTGCCGCAGCGGCGGAAGATCGATCGGGACCACGTTTAGACGGTAGAACAAATCCTGGCGAAACTTCCCGTCTGCGACGCATTCTTCCAGATCACGATTGCTGGTGGCGACCACCCGCACGTCCACTTCCTGGCTCACGCTGCTGCCAACGCGCTCAAAGGTGCTTTCCTGCAAGACCCGCAGGAGCTTGGCCTGAAGCGCCGGGGCGATTTCGCTGATTTCGTCGAGGAGTAGCGTCCCGCCATCGGCCAGCTCGAATCGCCCGCGCCGAAGTTTATCGGCGCCCGTGAACGCGCCCTTCTCGTGGCCGAATAGTTCTGATTCCAGCAGATTTTCCGACAGTGCCGCACAGTTCACGGCGAGCATCGGCTTATCGCGCCGGCCGGATGCCTGATGAATGGCACGCGCGACAACCTCCTTTCCGGTACCGCTTTCTCCACGAATGAGGACCGTCACGCTGCTTCGGCCGACCAGATCGATACGGGTGCGGACGTCCGACATCACATCCGATGTGCCGATCAGTGGCCGCGGGGCGGCAGATTCCGTGATGCTTCGCAGCGCCTGATTCTCGCGAATCAGCCGGCTGTGCTCCAGCGTCCGCTCGACCAGCAGTTTGATCTCCTCCCCGTCGAACGGCTTTTGAATGTAGTCGTACGCCCCCAGCTTCATCGCCTCGACCGCAGTGTTCACTGTGGCAAACGCGGTCATCAGCACGACGGGCATTTCGGCGCGCAGGCGCTTGGCTTCGCCGAGCAACTCGATGCCGGTCATTTTTGGCATCTTCAGATCGGTGATGAGCAGGTCGAAGCGCGTCGCCTGCAACCGGCCCACTGCCGCCGCCCCGTCACCGCAGGCGACCACTTCGTGACCCTCGCGGACGAGAATCCCCGCCAGCGAATCCCGCATCATTTCCTGGTCGTCGGCCAGTAGGATTTTTGCCATTTATGCTCCGGCGGGACACACCCGCGTTCTCGCGCTCCCATCCCTCTTATCCCCTCTCCCGGAGGGAGAGGGAGGAAGAAGAGATCGGGAGCGGACGTCAAACCCGTATCTCAAACCGCGCCCCGCCGCCCTCTTCGTTCGAGGCGGTGATGGTTCCATCGTGTGCCTCGATAATCCGGTGGACGATCGCCAGCCCAAGGCCCGTCCCGGTCTCCTTGGTGGTGAAGAACGGGTTAAAAATTCGATCCAGC
>DASZLO010000180.1:0-20325 GCA_035552315.1 Bryobacteraceae bacterium | reverse complement strand
TTCCCGCCGCCGTCACTTTAGGGGAGTGCGCGGACAAGATGGCCATCAGGACCGCGCCGATGGAAGGAGCGGCCCGCAGCCAACCCAGACCCACCACGCCCGAATGCAAAATATCCACCGCATAGATGGGCAGAAGGGCAGTCGCGCCTCCGAACAGGACACCAAACAGGTCGAGGGAGATCGCGGGCAGAATCAGCTTGTTCTGCCAGACGAAGCGTGCGCCTTCGAGGAGCGATTTTCGGTCGGGCGCGCGCGTTCCCGCGACTGTTTTCCCGCGATACCGCAGGCCCAGATAACAGCCCAGCACCAGAATCCCGCAAATCACCTGGATGATGTAAACGCTCCGGCTTCCGGTAACGGCGAGCAGGATTCCCGCCGCCGCCGGACCGCTGACGCTGGCAATTTCCTGTACGCTGCTGTTCCAGGTGATCGCGTTCGAAAGCGTTTCCGGCGGCACAATGAGAGGCAGCACGCCCAAGCGGGCCGGCCACTGGAACGACCGCGCCGCGGCCGTCAGGAAAAGGCAGGCATAAATGGCGGACACCGAGTGGAATCCGAAAACCAGCAGCCCGGACGCCACCAGGAACAGCGCCTGGGTGAAGATCATGACGCGTCGGCGGTCGTAGTGATCGGCCACATGTCCGGCAAACAGCGCGAACATGAGAAACGGGGCGACCTGCACGAACCCGACGTTGCCGAGGACGATGGCCGATTTCGTCTGCACATACAGATCCCAGCTCACCGCGACGGAAAGCATTTGCAATCCAAAGCTGGAAAGAAATGTGGCGGAGATGAGCAGCCTGTAATCGCGGATGCGGAACGACGAGTAAGCGTCCAACTTAAGAGCTTCGCATCCCGCGCGTTACTGAACCGGCAATGTCAGCCCAGGAGAAGTCTGCCCGCCAATGCTGATCGTGATCGGCTGTGTTCCCGCGGGAATGCTGGTTGGCAGCGTGACATTGACTTGATAGACGCCAATTTCCCCGGGCGCAAGCCCGCTGAACAAAACCGGCGCAGAAACATTCCCGATCATCACAACCGGTTTCGTCGTGGTCTGCGAGAAAGGTCCCGCGGACGACGTCGATATCGGCGTCGGATCCCCGGTAGCCGGTGGATTCGTAACCGGCCCCAGACCGTTCACATAAAGAGTGATCCCTTGCGGGTCACCGCGCACCGCCGGATTTGAAGCCGTGATTACGCCCACTGCATTCGTCGCGGCCGCGACCGTTCCCACGGGAAAAAATGCCGGCGAATAATTGGAAATCGGGATCGTGACCACATTGCCGTAGGTGAAATCGATGCTCACTTTCACCTGCGCCGAAGTCTGCCCCTGCAGTTCCCACGGCACCTGCAAACTGACCTGAGTCGGACTGACGAAATACATCCGGCCCGGCACGCTGATGGGCGGATTGGCGGACGGAACATCGAAGCTCACCATCGTATAGTCGAGCGCCAGCGGAAGACGGGACGAATTTGTCACCACATAGGGTGAGCCGGTTGGCGTAAAAGTGTTGTCGTAAAGTCCGGTGCCGAAGATCGAAATGTAAGACCCTGGCGCGATCGGCTGCTGATATCCCGCGTTGTTCACCACTCCGGCGACAGTGATAGCGGGAGGCGTACGGGAGTATTCGGTGAAGACATAGGCGACCGTCGTGGGATCGTTGTAGAACGCCTCCGTACAGGTAGCCGTGTTGGCGCACGCATAAATCAAATAGCTGCCGGTGCCGGTCGGAACCGGGCCAAGCGTGACGGTGGCATAGGCGATTCCGTAGTTATCGGTGGTCGACGATACCTGCGAGAGCGTGATGCCGCTGCCGCTCTGGGGCAGGAAACTGACCGGGACACCTGCTATCGGGACACCGTTCGCATCGGTTACCTGAAAAGCCACCTGGCCGTCCGGAATCACTTGCCCGACGGTCCCGTCGTCGTAATCGCCGCTCAGCACCTGCAGGTTCTGGCACGACGAATCGCACGCCGTCCCCTGGCCCACCAGATACATCCACGGAACATTTATCGTCACGGCCCCGCCTGTAATCGTGACCTGTCCGCTGTAAAGCCCCGCGGCCGGCAATGTCCCGGACAGCGTCATCGTGAACGTACCGGTCGCCCCGGCCGCCAGAGTCGCCGGACTCACCACCGGCGCAACACCGCCCGACGAAGACTGCGTCACCGTCAGCGAGAGACTGGAACTGCTGCTGTTCGTCACCACGAATTTCTGCGGTGTGGTGAAAGTCGCGGCAGTCAGGGCCCCAAAGGAAACCGAGGCCGGATTCACCGTCACATTGCTCTTGATTGCCGCATCGGTGGTGAGCAGGCCCGCGCCGGTTTGCAGAATATTTACCGCCGCTCCCGCGTCATCCGACGGAATGGAACTCAGCGTCGCGGTATTCACCAGCGCCGACTTGATTTGCGCCGCGCTGTATCCGGGATGATTCTGCTTCACCAGAGCCGCCGCGCCGGCGGTCATGGGAGTGGCGAAGCTGGTTCCGGCCGCGAAGATATACCGGTTGGCACTGAACATCTCGCCCAGGGGATCGTAATTCTGCGACGGCATGTAAACCGATTCCCCCACCGCGAGGATATCCGGCTTCAGTGCATTGGTTCCCAGGGCGGGCCCATAAGAGGAGAAACCCGCAACTTCATTTGGCGCAAGGCCGCCTTGCTCCTGGCCCGAAGGATCGATCGTGACCGAATAGCCGGGGTGGGCGTCGATAAACGTTTTTAAATTCAAGCCATCGGAATTCCCGATCATCGCCACCGTCTGGGAATAACCGCTAGCGCCGGATACCGAAATGGCGGAGCCGGACGAATTGTAGAGAAGCACGCCCGCCGCGCCGGCGTTTACGGCGTTTCCGATCTTTACCGCGAAGGTGCAGATACCGCGCGCGATGAGCGCAATCTCCCCGGTGAGGGAAAACTGCGGCAGAGCCGAACAGGCCATGCCGTTGTCGCCCAGGCTCGTGACATCGACCAGCGTTCCCGCAACCGCCCCGCCGGAAGCATAGGTATCGAGTGGCGGCTGGCCCGCGATCGCCATCAGATTCGCGGGCACTCCGGCGCCGGTCAGTCCCACCAGTTCAGTGAACTGGTGCGAGCTGGTGCTCGCCCCCGCCGTGATCACGCTGGGAGCGTCTGAAGGCGAATTGATGGAGTTAAACAGAGGGTTGTATCCCAGCGCGGAGCTCCCTCCGCTGTTTCCAGCCGCCACCACGATCGTCAGACCCTTCTGCGCCGCGGCCTCGAAAGCCGTCGCCGCCGGGTCGCAAGGCGTCGCAGGATTTGTCATGCCGCAAGCCGCGCCCGTGTCCAGCGGACCGGTGAATGCCGGGCCCGCCACGGACATCGAAACAATATCCATGCCGTCGTTGAGCGCGTCTTCCAGCGCCAGCACCATGATGTCGTCGTAGGTTCCGTCGTTAACGGTCGGGGAACCGAGAATTTTATAGTTGCCGATGTAAGCCTTCGGCGCCATGCCGCTGATCGAAAAAGCGCCCGACGTGGCAATGGCCGGTGCCGCCGTGAAGTTGGCGCCGACCGTACTGGCGGTGGCGGTGCCGTGTCCCACGTGATCGCGCGGTGAATAATCGTCCGGGCGCGAGTCGAGCGCGGGATGAGCGGGATCGGTTCCGGCGGACAACTTCGAAATATAGCTGCGCGCCACGATGACTTTATTGGTCGTGAAATTGTCGCAATTCGATTGAATGTCGCACTTGGGAAATCCCGCCGGCATGGTGAGCGTGCTGTCCTGCAGGGCCGGGTGGGTTTGATCGATCCCGGTATCGAGCAGCCCGACTTTGATTCCCGCGCCGGCATTGTTCTGGCCGCCTGGCGTCAGTGTCCACGCTTGCGGAGCATTCATCAGCGAAGTCGCTCGATTGAGCAGGGCTTCGCGGCGGTGCAGAAGAACTACATCCACCACGCCGGGAATCGCTTTCATCTCCGCGACCCGGCTAGCCGGCGCGACCACAAATACTGCGTTTAAGAGAGTCGTGACCGATCCCGTGGTCGTAATTCTTCGTCTGGCCAGTTCAGTGCGCACGCTTTGCTGCGCGGTGGAAAGCCTCTGCTTCCACGCCGACGCCTCGGCGGATTGCAGAGCACCTCGCGTGGCCACATGCTGCGCCAGCGGCTCGTCCTGCAGGAAAAGCGCATACCGGTTTTGCGAAAAAGCCGGGTGGGTGACGACAAAAGCAACGGCGAAAATAGCGAAAATACGGATATATTGGTTTTTCAACCGGATCGGCTCCCTAAAGCTTAACTAACGTCTATTCCATCACAAAAGTTGCGGAAGAACGTGTACCGCGGGACCGCGCGGCGCCCACACGCGCGGCAGAGGAATTCCGGGACCCTGCATGAATAACGCCACGACCGGCGTTTCCACCGCCGAGGCGAGGTGGGTAATTCCCGAATCATTTCCGACATAAATGCGCGCTTGCCGCAGCCAGCAGGCGAGTTCAAAAAGATCGTCAAACCGAACCGCGCCGTCCAGCCTTTCCTCCGGACCGCAAAGCCAATGGACCGGCATCGACGCCGCCAGTTTCCCGGCTACCGATTCAAACACTTGCATGGGCGTCCGCTTGGCGAGGCTGCTGGCAAAAGGATGAACTACCGCGAAGCTTCGCGGCGCTTCCGGGCATCGAATAGCAGGAAAACGGGACGGATTCCCGCCTTCCTGTACGGCCTGGCGGTTGTAGAACTCCACCGCATGCATGTTCCCGTCTGGGAGCGCCGGCAGGAACCGGAAAGGCAGGGCGCGGACGCATTCCCGGAAGTCATTATTGTTTGCACCGTACCAGGAGATGATGGAATCGAATCCTCGCAGCCGCTCCAAAACGTCGCTCGCAGGCAGCAGGCCAACCCTGTCAAGCCCCGCCGATACAATGGATTGCGCGGCATCGGCGAATCCCGCGAGGGAAACATTTTGGCCCGCGCACCAGACTTCGGTGCATTCCGCGCACAGGGATTCCATGGCGGGCAGACTTACGATGAAATCCCCGATGGCGCCGGGGCGGATCAGCAGACGCTTCAAGCCTTCGATTGTAATCGGGGCCTATGAAGAACCGGCCGCGATGTCGATTGTAAGATGGTGAAGGCTCGAATGGCGAATGACTTGATAGGAAATGTCGGGAACACGCCTTTGCTGAGGATTGCAAAGGTCGCGTCAGAGTACCCTGGCGTCGAAATCTACGCCAAAGCCGAGTATTTCAACCCCGGCGGTTCCGTCAAGGACCGTGCCGCGCTGAACATGATTCTGGAGGCGGAAAAGTCCGGCAAACTAAAGCCCGGCAAGATCCTGATCGACGCCACCAGCGGCAACACCGGGATTGCCTATGCCATGATTTGCGCGGCTAAGGGTTATAAGGTGAAGCTCTGCCTTCCCCAGAACGCTTCCATCGAACGCAAGCGCATCCTGAAAGCGTACGGGGTCGAACTGGTTCTCACGCCGGCCGACGAAGGTTCCGACGGGGCGATCCGCGCGGTGCGCGAAATCGTTGCGGCCGATCCCGACCGCTATTTCTACTCCGATCAATACAACAACGACGCCAACTGGCAGGCCCACTACAACACCACCGGGCGCGAAATCATCGAACAAACGGGCGGCCGCATCACTCACTTCGTGGCTTTGCTGGGAACCAGCGGCACGTTCATGGGAAATTCGCGGCGCTTGAAACACGATCTGCCGCATGTCGAGTGTATTTCCGCCCAGCCGTCTGTGGGATTCCACGGCATCGAAGGCACCAAGCACATGCCGAGTGCGATCGTGCCCGGCATCTACGATCCCAATCTGGCCGACCGCAACCTGTCGATCGAAACGGAAGACTGTTACCGGATGGTCAAACGGATGGCCCGCGAAGAAGGCATGCTGGTAGGTATTTCCGGCGCCGGTAATGTGGTCGCGGCGCTGACGATCGCCCGCGAATTGCATGAGCAGGGCAAGCCGGGCGTCATTGTGACGATCCTCTGCGATTCCGCGGACAAATACCTGAGCGAACACTTCTGGAACGAAGAATGATTCAACTGGAACGAGGACCCTGGCGCGAAATGGTGAACCACGCCCAGGCGGTTTATCCCAACGAATGCTGCGGAGCAATGATCGGCTCCATCGACGGCGACAACAAGGTGGTCACCAAAGCCATTGCGCTCGATAACGTGTCCGCCGGTTCGCAGCGCGCTCGCTACGAGCTGCGCCCGGAAGATCTGCTGCGCGCCGACCGTGAAGCCCGCGCCCTTAACCTGGATGTGATCGGGATTTATCACTCGCATCCCGATTGCGGCGCTTACTTTTCCGAAACCGATTTGAAGAACTCCTGCCCGTGGTATTCGTTCGTGATTCTTTCCATTCACAACGGAAAATTCGACCACGCCAACAGCTGGCTGCCCAATGCCGAGCAGACCCATGCAGAGAAAGAAGAATTATTATGGCCAGAATCCTGATTCCGACACCGCTCCGTCAGTTCGCGGACAAACAGAACACTGTTGAACTTACGGGCGGCAACGTGGGCGATGTGCTCGCCGCGCTGACCGGGAGGTTTCCCGAGCTGAAAAAGCATCTGTTCACCGACGAAGGGAAGCTGCGCAGCTTCGTCAATGTCTATTTGAACGATGAAGACATCCGTTATCTGAATAAAGACGCCACGCCGGTGAAAGATTCCGATACGCTGTCGATCGTTCCGAGCATTGCGGGTGGCACGATTGGCTGAACCGGTTTCGCTTAATAAAGACGAGATCCTCCGCTACAGCCGCCACCTCATCATGCCCGAGGTGGGTATGGAAGGCCAGCTCAAGCTGAAGAGCGCGAGCGTGCTGCTGGTCGGCACCGGCGGGCTGGGTGCGCCGCTCGGCATGTATCTCGCGGCTGCCGGTATCGGCCGCATCGGTCTCGTGGACTTCGACATCGTCGATTTCACCAACCTGCAGCGGCAGGTGATTCACGGCACCAAAGACGTCGGCAAGAAGAAACTCGACTCGGCCATCGAGACCATGAGCGACATCAATCCGTTCGTGAAGCTCGACCGGCATGAGGTCGCGCTCACCAGCGAGAATGCGCTCGAAATTATCAAAGACTACGACATCGTGGTTGATGGCACCGACAACTTCCCGACGCGCTACCTGGTTAACGACGCCTGCGTTCTTCTGAATAAACCGAACGTCTACGGCTCGATTTTCCGCTTTGAAGGGCAGGCCACGGTGTTTGCTTACGAGGGCGGCCCCTGCTATCGCTGCCTCTATCCCGAGCCGCCGCCTCCTGGCCTCGTTCCAAGCTGCGCGGAAGGTGGAGTGCTCGGCATTCTGCCCGGCATCATCGGACTGGTGCAGGCCACCGAAACGGTCAAACTGATCCTTGGAATCGGCGAGCCGCTGGTTGGCCGTCTGATGCTTTACGACGCGCTGGGCATGCGCTTCCGTGAGCTGAAGCTGCGTCGCAATCCGGAGTGCCCGGTTTGCGGCGATCACCGGACGATCACAAAACTAATCGATTACCAGGAGTTTTGCGGCATGCCGAATGTGGAAGCGCCCGCCGTCGCTGTGACTGTCACAGGCGACATCGAACCGGCTGAAGTGAAAGCGAAGCAGGATCGTGGCGATAAGTTCGTGCTGATCGACGTGCGCGAACCGCACGAATTTCAGATCTGCCGCATTCCGGGCTCGACGCTGATCCCGCTGGGCGAGCTGCCGAAACGCCTAAGCGAACTGAATCCCAACGACGAATTCGTGATGCACTGCAAGAGCGGCGCACGCAGCGCCAAAGCGACGGATTTGCTCAAGCAGTCGGGCTTCACGAAAGTCCGGAATATGAAGGGCGGCATACTCGCGTGGAGCGACAAGGTCGACCCGACCGTTCCGAAATACTAATCGGACGGCCTCTGCCGCGATCTTGATAAACTTGGACCGTGGCGCGCGAACTATTTGAAGTCAGCTGTCCCTGTTGCAAGGCCGAATTGAAGGTCGATTCGCAGCTACGGGCTGTTATTTCGCATCGGGAACCGGAGAAGAAGCCCGTTATCGAGGACTTGGCGGCGGAAGTTCAGAAGCTGAAAGGCGCGGCTGGCCGGCGCGAAGAGGCTTTCCAGAAATCCTTCGAAGCCGAGAAACAGCAGGGTCAGGTTCTCAATCGCAAGTTCGACGAATTGTTCAAGCAGGCCAAGGAAGATCCGAACTTCGGCAAGAAGCCCCGCGACATCGATCTGTAGCCGGCGGTTTGAATGGATATCCATCCGCCCGAACACCCGGTGCGTTCGCTCAAAGACTTTCTCTATCACATGCTGACGGTGCTGCTGGGCATTCTGATTGCCCTGTCGCTCGAAAGCCTTATCGAGTGGAACCACCATCGCAATCTGGTTCGCGAGACGCGGGAGTCGCTGGCGCACGAGATCGGCGAAAATCAGGCGCGTCTGAGGAAAGGCCTGACGCTGGCGCCCCGCGCCGAAGAACGCCTTCGCAACGCCATCCGGCTCGCCGATGAACGGCAACTGAAGCACACGGCTCCGGGTACCGCGCTGGGTTCGGTAAATTGGGCGACAGCGCAGTCGTCGGGAGCACTGGGATATATGACGCCCGTTCAGGTGCAGGAATACGAGCGCTTTTACGTCGTGCAGCAGAATTTCCTCGCCATGCAGGACAAAACCGTCAACCAGTGGATGGAGCTTCAGAAATGGGCCGCCTTTCAGAAAGCAGGGAATCTGCTGAACGGCCTGAGCGACTCGGAGGTCGCTACATTCAAGCAGGAAGCGGCTTCGGCGCTTATCGATCTGCAGACCGAAGACAATTTCGCCAGGCAGCTCGGCAACGAATATGCCAAAGCCCCGAGACCCTGAGTCCGACTTTTATTTCGCGAGCGAATAAGAGGTAACCGGGGCGGTTGTCGAGGGATTATTCCGGTCTGGAATGACTTTCGTTCCGTCAAAAGTAAATCCAAATCTCCGCGGCACCGTTGCGACTTTCACGGCCAGGCCCACAGCCGGGTCTTCCTGCGCAATGACCGAGTCAGGGATGGTGGCTTTCCCCATACGCGCATAGACATCGATGTGCATGTTACTTGGAATGGCAAGATTCGTGAAAGTAACCTGATCGATGATGCCGCTTATCCGGAGATTCTCCGCGGCGTCCATCGTGTCCTCCGCACTGAAGAAACCGACGCCGTGATCGTCGTAATAATGAGGATCCGTAGGGTCGCCCTTTTCGCTCACCAAACCCGGGTCAAGCAGGTACAGCCATGAAGAAGCATGGCCCTGATGAGCGTCGGCGTTCCCGCACACCAGCCGGTCACGCCCGTCGGAGCCAGCCAATTTCCTGCAGTCCCAGGCGATCATGGACGAAACGTAACGGACAAACGCCCAGGAAGCATGATCGCGGGTCAACAAGGCGCTTCCTCCAAACCCGCTGGCGTGCGACTCGCAGCCCGACGCGCTGATAAGCGCATCTTCGCTGGCGGGCGAACGAAAATGCCCAACGAAGATGGCCATAACCTCCCACTTGCCCTCAGTAAAGTCCGCTCCCTCGGGGCAGACCTCGCAGGCGGAGGCATTCGCGTGTCCCGGGCAGACCTTCTCGAGCATCGCCCGCACCTCTGTACCGGATAACCTCGAGTCGTTGGGCTCGATCCACTTCTGCGCATCCTGCGCGAAACAGACGCCGGCGAATAGAAGGAACATGCAGACGGAACGCACGAATGTTAGAGCCCAACCGATTTCAGAAAGTTCCGCGCAATCTCGCGCGCCGTCCGGTGCTTGCCATCGAGTTCGTAATTGAGCCGCCGCATCGTCTCGCTGTTGATTTTTCCCGATAGCTCCAGCAGTGCAGCACGCAGGGCAGGGAATCGGCGCTCGGCTTCTTCCCGCACCACCAGCGCGCATTCATACGGCGGAAAATAGTGTTTGTCGTCCTGAAGCACGGTCACCGGCAACACCGCCAGCATTCCGTCGGTGCTGTTCCCCGCCACCATATCCACCTGCCGTTTCGAAAGCGCCTGATAAAGCAGTCCCAGATCCATAGTCTTCGGAGTCCCGTTCAGCCGCAGGCCGTAGGTCTTCAAAAGTCCTGGCAATCCGTCCTCGCGGTGCGCGAATTCGTAGCCCGCCCCCAGCTTCCACGACCGGGCGCTGGCGGCGGCCGACAGCGTTCCCGCACCGTCATCCTCTTTGCGTACCACCATGGCGAAAGTGTTGTTGAATCCGAGGGGCGGCAGCCATTCCAGATGCCACTGCCGGTAGCCTGCCCGCACGGCTTCCAGCACGGCCGCCGGATCCTTCAGCGGCTTTTCCTTCAGGACAGCGGTGAGGGCGGTGCCGGTATATTCGGGATACACATCCAGTTCGCCCGACTCCATCGCCTGCTGCGTCAGCAGCGTGCCTCCCAGATCGAACTTCCGGCTCACGTGCCCATGCAGCCGATTCTCCAGATGCTGCGCCACGATCTCGCCCAGCACCAACTGCTCGGAGAAATTCTTGGAGCCCACCCGGACTCGGGACTCGCGCGAGCAACCTGCCAGCGAAAGAGCGAGTAAGACGATTAGCGCTTTTCCAGCCATCCCAGAAATCCATCCGCCGCCAGCGCGAGCAGCGCAGCCGGGATCGCCCCGGCGAGAATCTGCACCTTGTCCACCGAAGCAATCCCGCGGAATATAAACACGCCCAGCCCGCCCGCTCCGATGGCGGCCGCAATCGTAGCGGTGCCAACCGTTGTGACGGTCGCGATCCGCAGCCCCGCGATAATCGTCGGCTTCGCCAGCGGCAATTCCACCATGCGCAGGATCTGTCCGCGCGTCATCCCCATGGCCACCGCCGAATCGCGGACTACCGGATCCACCCCGAGTATCCCGGTCACGGTGTTGCGCAGGATCGGCAGTAGCGCATACAGGACCAGCGCAATAATCGCGGTATGTTGCCCGATGCCGCCGATGAACGGAATCGGAATCAGAAATCCAAACAGTGCCAGGCTGGGGATGGTCTGCCCCACGCTGGCGATCCCCAGCGCCCAGCGACGCCCCCGGGGATTGGAGGCCAGCAGCAAACCCGCCGGTATCGCAATCGCGGACGCGATCAACACCGCGCTCAGCACAAGCACCAGATGTTCGCCAAGCAATCCGATGCCTTCGTCGAGAAGGTCCTGCAGCACGTCGCTAAGCACGCAGAACCTCGACAAAGGCGCGGGCTTCCGGATGCGCGCTCTGCTGAAACTCCTCCGGCGGACCAATGAACGCCAGCGTCCCCTCGTGCAGCAAAGCGATCCGCGAGGCCAGTTTCATCGCCTCGCGGACATCGTGCGTCACAAATACCGATGTCTTTCGTTGCGAAGGATCGGCCAGCCGGTCGCGCAGACGCAGAAACTCATTCTGCAGCTCCAGTCGGGTCACCGGATCGAGAGCGCCGAAGGGCTCGTCGAACAGCAAAATCTTCGGATCGCCTGCCAGCGCGCGGGCCACGCCGGCACGCTGGCGCTGTCCGCCGGAAAGCTCGGCGGGGTAGCGCTGCATGTATTCGTCACCGGATAAACTCACGCTCTCCAGAACCTCTTTGACGCGGGGCGCGATGCGTTCTTCAGGCCACCCTTCGAGGCGCGGAACCAGGCCCACGTTCCGTTCAATCGTGAAATGGGGGAACAGACCGCCTTCCTGAATCACGTAGCCAATGCCCCGGCGCAGGCGCACCAGGTCCCATTCGCCGGTGGTCTTGCCATCCACGGAAACCTGTCCGGAGGTCGGCATAATCATCCCGTTGATCAGCCGCAGCGCCGTCGTCTTGCCGGAACCGCTGCGCCCCAGCAGGACCAGCGTTTCGCCGGGCTCTACAGTGAGGCTAAGGTCCTTGAGTATTTCTCTGTCGCCGATTTGAAAATTGACTTGCCGGAATTCGACCGCGTTCATCGCAGCTCGAACAGCGTCTCGGCGAAGCCCCAGTCGCGATCGAACCATTGCTCGACTGCGGACCAGCCGTTGTCCTCGCCCAGTTGCCGGATGTCTTCGGGTTCGAACTTATGAGAGGACTCGGTCCAGATCGTCTCTCCAGCCGCGAAAGGGACCGTGAGCTCGAGTGCCTCGATCCGTACCGTCTGCGCAATCTTTGACCGAAGATGCATTTCAACTCGCGACTGCCGGTCATTATAGCGGGCTTCGTGGACGAACTGGCGGACCTCAAAATTCCCGCCCAGTTCGCGATTGATGCGCGCCAGCAGATTCAGATTGAATGCCGCCGTGACTCCCGCATCGTCGTCGTAGGCTTTGAGCAGCTTTGCTTTCGGCTTCACCAGATCGGCCCCGAGCAGCAGCGTATCGCCCGGCAACAGACGCGCCCGGAGATTCCGCAGAAAGGCACTCGCCTCCGCGCGGTTGAAGTTCCCGATCGTGCTGCCGAGAAACAGAACCAGAATGGGTTCGTTTTTTCGTCTCTCTTCAAGCACGGCGCCGATGCCGTCGAGATAGGATGCCTCGATGGGCTTGATCCGGATGCCGTCCATCGATCCAAGCGCTGCCTCGCACTGCTGCAGCGCGCTGGCGGAGATATCGACCGGAAAATATCGCGCGGGCGCCGCGGCCTCAAGAATGTGGCGGGTCTTGGTGCCGGTCCCGCTGCCAAGCTCGGCGATCGCGCGCGGGCTGCCTGCAGCTTCCACAATTTTGCGCGAATATCTCGCCAGCAGTGCGGCGTCGGCCCGCGTGAGCCCGTATTCCGGGAGCAGCGTAATCACCTCGAACAACGCCGAGCCCACTTCGTCATAAAGCCACGAGGGCGGCAGAGTTTTGCGGCGTCCGATGGCGAGCCCTTCCGCGACGTCCCGCGCGAACGCAGGATCGGCGAGCGGTGTCAGAACCGTTGTGGCCATTTCTGTTCCCGGCATCTCAGTTTCGGACTAACCTGAAACCTGCATACATATGCGGATAGTCCGGCCGGAACCAGTTGCGAAAACTGGGACGGGCCAGCAGACTCGCGGTGCGGGGTGAAGCGCCTTTCAGGACGTAATGATGTCCATCGAAGAAATCGGCTGAATATCCGGGATAGAGCGGGTGCGGTTCGAAGCCGCTATAGGGAGCGAACAAATCGCGGGTCCATTCCCAGCCGTTGCCGGTCAGTTGCACGGGCGCATGGCCATTCGTCTGTTCGTGGCCCGCGTCCACCGGGACCGGATCCCAGCCGTGAAAGCCGAAATTGTCGCGCGCCGCATCGGGATGCCTGAGCCCGGAAGCCAGTTGCCATTGCGCTTCGTCCGGCAGACCGAGACCACGCCACTCGGCATAAGCCGCCGCCTGTTGCCACGTCACCCAAGCCGGGTAATTCATGGGCAGCGGGATTTCGGCGAACATTCCGTGAAAGAAAAGGTCGTCATTCCTGCGCACCCAGAAATGCGGCATGGGACCGCCCGCACGCACGAATTCCAGATACTCGCCGTTGGAAATTTTGAATTTCGAAATCTCGAATGCTGCTACTTCCAACTGATGGGCATTCCGTTCGTTGTCCCATCCGTAGTCTTCCGCGGGCTGGCCCATCGTGACACGGCCAGCGGGCACCGCGATCATGGGATTGGCCGGTGCCGGCCCGCTTCGAAGCGCGGGCGTCGCCATCGGGAGCTTCTCTTCATAAGGAAGTCCGTGCATGAGATAAGCAAAAGTTTCCGCATGCATTTGCCGGTGCTCAATCGCCATTTGTAGTAGGGTGGGGTTCATCTCTCTCAGGTGCAGATCTATCCAGTCGCGCGTGCGCCCGTTATATTTTTCCACTTCGCGGCGCGACGGCCAGTCTCCCGCGGAATCCTGCGCTGCTTGTCCCGCCGGCGGGTCGATCCCCCGTTCAAACAGCTTGTCGAACTCCCGATGAAACGGCGCTTCCCCCATGTGGTTCCGCGCCAGCAGATTCCAGTCGAAGGCTTCAAAATGACCCAGATAAAAGATCAGCCGGTGCCGTTCCGCAATGGGCCGCGTGTAAATGGCGCCCGGCGATATCGACTGAAACAACTCGTCCGTCTGCCTTCGTGCCTCAGCTAGCTCACCCCATAAGACTGGATTTGGCATTCGTTCGATTGATGCTAGCAAGCTTTTTGCCGATTCAATTCCCGATGCCGGATTTTCGATTCACGCCTGTAATGAAACCGCCATGTAGACGCTATAATTCCCTTTGAATCGACGAGGGTTCCTCACAGCGGCGGCTGCGGCAGTCGCCGCCACACAAGCGGCCTGCCAGACAGATTCGCGCGATTTCGAACTGGACGAAATCAGCTTGGCCGATCTGTCCTCGGGGCTCCAGCAGGGTAAGTGGAGTACGGCACAAGTCACCGATTTCTATCTGGCGCGAATCGCGGCCATCGATCGCGGCGGACCGCAATTGAATTCCGTGATCGAATTGAATCCGGATGCGGCCGCGGTGGCGAAACAGCTCGATCGGGAGCGTCGCGCGGGACAGGTGCGCGGCCCGCTGCACGGCATTCCGATTTTGCTGAAAGACAATATCGAAACCGGCGACGCCATGAAGACAACCGCCGGTTCCCTCGCGCTGGTGGGATGGCGTCCGCCGCACGACTCGTTCGTCGCGGCCCGTTTGCGGGCCGCCGGTGCGCTCATTCTGGGCAAGACCAATCTGAGCGAATGGGCGAACTTTCGCTCCACCCATTCCATCAGCGGATGGAGTGGCCGCGGCGGTCAGACTCGGAATCCATACGCGCTCGATCACAATCCCTCGGGCTCAAGCTCCGGCTCCGGCGCCGCCACCTCCGCATGTCTTTGCGCCGCGGCGATCGGAAGCGAAACCGACGGATCGGTCACCAGTCCGGCTTCGATCAATGGCATTGTCGGCATGAAGCCGACCGTCGGTCTGGTCAGCCGTTCGGGGATTATTCCCATCTCGGCCAGCCAGGACACCGCGGGTCCGATGGCGCGAACGGTTCGCGATTTGGCCATCCTGCTCAGCGCCATGACTGGCGTCGATCCGGGTGACTCCGCAACGGCCGCATCAGCAGGGAAATCTGCGCCGGACTATACGCGCTTTCTCGATCCGAACGGTCTGCGTGGCGCGCGCCTGGGGATTGCGCGAAAATTCTTCGAAAGCAATGCCCCGATGGACCGGTTTCTTTCCGGCTGCGTCGATGCTCTGAAGAAAGCCGGCGCGGAAGTGATCGATCCTGCCGATCTGCCGACGCACGGACAATTCGATGCGGCCGAGAACGACGTCCTGCAATGCGAATTCAAGGACGGGCTGAATCGATATCTCGCGCGGTTGCCGGAGGGCAGTCCGGCACGCTCTTTGAAGGAAATGATCGCTTGGAACCAGCAGCAGCGCGATCGTGAGATGCCGTTCTTCGATCAGGAGATTTTCATTCAGTGCGAAGCGCGAGGCCCGTTGACTGAAGCCAAATATGTGCAGGCTCGCGCCGATTGCGTGCGTCTGTCGAGGGCACAGGGGATCGACGCGGTAATCTCGCAGCACAAGCTGGACGCGATCGTGACATTAACGTCGGGGCCTGCCTGGTTTACCGATTTCATCAACGGGGATCGCGATACGGGAGGGTGCACCTCGCCGGCGGCTGTGGCCGGATATCCTCACATCACCGTACCCGCCGGATTTTACCGGGGGCTGCCGATCGGCTTGTCGTTCTTCGCCGGAGCGTGGTCCGAACCGGCGCTGATCAAGCTTGGCTATGCATGGGAACAGCTGACTAAAGCACGCCGGAAGCCAGGCTTCGCGGCAAAAGCGGCGATTTAGCGAACCGACTGAATCGACGGTGGCGCGATCAGCAATCCGGGCGTAAACCGGCGCGCGATGTCGTTGTAAATTACGAACACCATCAGCATCATCAGGAAAACGAAACCCACCTTCAGGGCCGTTTCCTTAACGCTCAGGCTGATGTCGCGGCCCATCACCATCTCGATCAGGAGCGTCAAAATCATGGCGCCATCCAGGATCGGAATCGGCAATAAATTAACGATCGCCAGATTCAGGCTCACCACGCTCATCAACGTAAGGAACGCCGACGGACCTTCATTCGCCGCTTCCTTCGCCTGCTGCGCAATGCCGATGGGGCCTTCCAGATTCTTCGCCGACATTCTGCGCTCCACCATGCCGCGCAGGAACTCGAAAATCAAAGTGGCGTTCTTGCTGTTCTGCACCACCGATTGCCGCAGCGCGTCGGGGAACGACAGCTTCGTCTTCTGGATGTTCCATTTGACATCGGAGCCCACCCCGATCATCCAGCGCGCGGTTCCGTCCGGGTTTTTGAAAACCGGCTTCATGGTTACCATATGGGCCTGGCCATCGCGGCTGTATTCAATGGTGACCGGATTGCCATCGCTCTTTTTGATGACTTCCGGGAGGGTGAATCGCGAATGGATCGGAATACCATCGATGCGCAGCAGCAGGTCGCCCTTCTTCAGGCCGGCCTTTTCGGCGGGCATCCCTTCGGTAACGCCGCCCACCTGAATCTGGTTCTGACCTTCCCAGCCGGCCGATCCGACGCCTTCTTTTTCGTCGAGCACCGGCGTCACCGACACCGTGAAATCATGCCCGTTGCGCTCCAGCGTGACGGTCATCGGCCGCTGCGCGCCCGCGATTTCCTTGGAGATGATGTCTTCCCAATCGGGGTTGTTCTGGCCATCGAGACGCACGATTTTGTCGCCAGCCTGAATGCCGGCCTTCGCCGCCGGAGAATCGGGCATCACGTGTCCGATTTTTGCGCCGCCTTCATCGATGATCTTCTCGTAAGAAACCATGTACAGGCCGGTGAGCACCGCTACCGCCAGCACCACATTCATGAAAGGCCCGGCCGCGGTAATGATTAATCGCTGCCAGCGCGGCTTATTGTTCAACTGACGCGGATCGTAGGGTGCGGGTTCAACGGGCGCGCCATCGGCCAGCGCCGCGGCGGCTTCGTAACGTCCCTGTCCCGGGGAACCCATATTCTCCAGCGGTTGTTCACCCGCCATCTTCACGTAGCCGCCGAACAGGATCAGCGAAAAACGATAATCGGTCTCACCCCGCCGGAATCCGAACAGCCGGGGACCGAAGCCAAAACTGAACACGTCGACCCGCACGTCGAAAGCGCGCGCGGCCCAGAAATGACCCAGTTCATGGATCAGGATCATGACCCCGATCAGAACCAGCAACCACCAGATATTTTGCAGAAATGAAAGAGCCATCTAAAAAATCCCCATTTTCATGCCTTGCTTCCGCGTACCACTGGCGCAAATGCTACGGAGCCTTTGGCGATCACATCGCGGGCGACTCCGCGGGCAGCCTCGTCTATATCCAGTATTTCACGAATTGTGGACGGTTCGCGATACGGTATCCGTTCCAGTGTTTCTTTCACAACCCGTGCGATTGCCGTAAAACCGATGCGCCCCTGGAGGAATGCTTCGACGGCGATCTCATCTGCCGCGTTCAGGACACAGGTGGCCGAGCCTCCGTCCGTCTGCGCCTGATAAGCAAGATCCAGCAGGGGAAACTTATCGCGGTCAGGAGCGTGGAACTCCCACTGGCGGGACTCACTCCAGTCGATCACAGGCACGGGCGCTCGCCAGCGTTCCGGCCAGGTGAGCGCATACTGGATCGGCATGCGCATGTCGGTCGCGCAAACCTGGGCGACTACGCTGCCGTCGTTGTATTCCACCATGGCATGAACGGTGGATTGCGGATGCACAACAACTTCTACATCTGCCGGAGAGAAGTCGAACAGCCAGCAGGCTTCAATCACCTCGAATCCCTTATTCATCAGAGTGGCCGAATCGATGGTGATCCGGTTCCCCATTTTCCATGTCGGATGCTTCAGGGCGTCAGCCGGGGTAACCCACTCCAGCGATTCCTTCGTGGCTCTGCGGAAAGGTCCGCCGGACGCGGTGAGGATTAGCTTTGTGGCCTCGTTGCGCAGACCGGCGCGCAGGCACTGATGCGCGCCGTTGTGCTCGGAATCGACGGGAATCATTTCCGTCCCGTGCCGTTTGACGGCATCCATAACCAGTTTGCCGCCGGAAACCAGCACTTCCTTATTAGCAAGTCCGACCCGCTTGCCCCGGCAGATTGCTTCATAAGTAGCTTCGAGACCTGCCACCCCCACGATGGACGACATCACGGTGTCTGCTTCCGCAGCGGTCGAGATTTTCACAAGCGCCTCGGGTCCCCACAGGAGTTCCGTATTACGGGATTTCCCGGAAATCCCAGAATCGGTAATCAGTGCCCGCAGCCGTTCCACGCCGGCAGCATCCTCCAGAACGGCAACTTCGGGGCTAAACTCCTGAATCTGTTGGGCAAGCAGCTCCACGTTGCGTCCCGCAGCAAGAGCGAACACATGGAAGTGCTCCCGATTCTGCCGCACCACGTCGAGCGTGTTCGTGCCGATGGAACCGGTGGAACCCAGTATTGTGAGTGTGCGGGAAAGCATGGGCCGAAAAATGCGATTCCTCATCATAACACGCGACTTAGCAGAAGCCCGCGCGCACGCCTAGTGAAGCTGAAGTTTCTATAAAGCTTTGTGGAGAATTGTTTTACAGGGAAATTCAGGTTTCGAAAGACCAGACCCTTGCGGGCGCCGGGGAGTTGCTTCAGGGGTCTTTCAGTTTAGAGGTTAGTCTCGCTTTGGTGGGAGTTAACTTTTTAGCTCCCCGGCTTGATTCCAATACTAGAATAAATCGAATTCGTAATCAACCAAATTTTGTATACAAAATTTGGATGCGTATGATATATCACATTCATTCCGATACCTCGACCCCGGTGATTTCTTCCAGGACCTTGATAGTAGAACAGATATCCTCGTCGCCGTGTCCGTTTGCGATGGCCGCCTGGAAGATTTGACGGGTTACGGAGGTCAGGAATAAAGGTACGGAAAGCTCCGCTGCCGAATCGAGCATGAGCCCGATGTCTTTGTGCATCCATTTCACGGAGAAATTAGTTTCGAAATCGCGCCTGAAGATGAATGGCGCCTTGTAATCGATCAGCCCGGACTTGGCTGCGCTGCTCGCGAGAATGTCGAGCATCAGCTTCGGATCCATGCCAGCCTTCGTGCTCAGCACAATTCCTTCGTTGAAGGCTTGGAGAATATTCGCCAGCACGAGATTCTGGGTTAGCTTGGCGTGCAGACCCATTCCCGGGCCGCCACAATAGTAGAGCTTCTTTCCCATCACCTCAAACCAGGGGCGGACGCGCTCGAAGACCTTTTCGTCGCCGCCGATCATAAATGTAAGGGTGCCATTGGTTGCGCCGGGTGTCGATCCGGTGCAGGGCGCTCCCAGAAAATCGACGCCGATTTTCCCCAACTCTTCACCGACATGGCGGCTGGAGGATGGGCTGACGGTGCTGGCATCGACCACCACCGAACCTTTTTGCGCGCCTTCGATTACTCCGTCCTTACCGAGGATGACAGCCTCCGACATTGTGGAATTTCCCACACAAAGGAAAACGCACTCGGCATGTTTTGCCACTTCCGCGGGGGTCGTGCAGACTTTACCGCCCACTTCCGTCGCGAGCTTCCCGGCCTTGTCCGCAGTATTGGACCAGAGCGCGACGTCGTGTCCGGCTTTGATAAGGTTGCGCGCCATCGGATAACCCATCAGGCCGAGGCCAAGAAATCCCAGTTTCGCCATAATCCAGAATTGTACCGGAGTCGGGTTCCGCTTCACGAAAAAAGACCCGGAGAAGTTCCGGGTCCAAGGCAACGAAAGGGGATTTGGAGGGATTTGAAGGTTAACTTGAGGTCAAACCGCAGGAGGGAATTCGGGGGCAGGTTTTTTTTCCGTCGCTCTTGGACCCTTGAACTTTTTAGCTTTCACGGAGTTCCCTTAAGCAAGTGTTTCGCCAAAGTCGGGATCGTGATAAAGCAGTTCTTTTCCGATTGTTGGAGCCACGGACAGACGTTCCAAACCGGTACTCTAATACCTGGATGGGACGCTTGATTCTCAATGCGGGAATTCTGCTTGTGATCGTCGGACTGATAGTTATAGTTGGCGAGCGGGCGGGTATTCGGCTGGGGCGTCTGCCCGGCGACATACGAATCGAAGGACGGCGCGGCGGATTTTATTTCCCGATTGTGACGTGCCTGATTTTGAGTGCGGTGATATCGGCGATTGCCTGGCTGTTCCGAAGCCGCTAAGCCGCTTCCGTGAAGAGCACGCATCGCTTCGCGAAGGGGACGGCCCATCGCTTCGCGAAGGGGACGGCCTGATATGGCTCTTTCACATCGTCAAGCGAAAGTGGTAAATCATTAGAGCCGCGGAGGTTTTTTTAGGTTTTCCGGTCGTGGCGCCGTTATTCTGCCGCCGGTCCATCGATAACCGCTCGCCAGCAGAACGACCGCGAAGGGACCGCGAAGGACCGCGAAGGGGACGGCCTGATCCGGCTCTTTCACATCGCCGAGCGA
>DASZLO010000179.1:0-113762 GCA_035552315.1 Bryobacteraceae bacterium | reverse complement strand
GCATCGATTGCGGGAACGAACGACTGATACATCAGCTCGGCCTCCGGAGACAGGTCCATCGCGGTTGCTATCTGTGGCGCGAACTGGGGAGCGCCGGAAGCCGGAAGGGTTCTGCGGTATTCGTCCGCGATCGCGATGGGTGCGCGCGGCCGCGTGCCGTTCTGTGCTATCCGGAGCGACTGCTCGAGATCCGACACGAGATCCTGCGGATCCGCCCGGCGATCGACCGGGTGACTGTAGTGCGCCGCGGCGACCCGGTGAACCTGGAAGCCATGGCCACCACCGCGCGGGTGCCGGATCTTAGTGATCTGAACGGGCTGTCCGGGTTGGACCTGCAGTCCGGCCAGCGTGGACTCAACGTCGCTGGCGTCCTCGTAGTCGAGATAGAAAACGCGCTCGTCGGTGGTGGTGAACATCACCTGCGGTCCGAAGCGGCCGTCGACGTTCTTCCCTGAGACAAACTTGAGGGCGAGCGTCTCGGGACGCCCGTACTCGAATTTGATCTTCTCGCGCGGGCCGCCGTTGTTCTGTGGGTTGTAGGCTGCGGCCATTATGCAGCCTCTTTCTCAAACGGGGAAACCACGCGGGCGGGTGGCTTGCGGGTGGCCTCGCGGAGCTGCTGTTCCAGTTTCTGGATGCGGGCGCTCGATGTGCGGCTCACCTGCCGAACCTGTCCCCGGAGTTCCTCGACGCGGAGCTGAAAGAATTCGGCGTATTCGATAGCGCACGCCTCAGAACAGCATTCGAGCGCCAACAGGATCGGGGTCACGCATTTCAGGCAGATTGAGTGGTCGCAGCTGCCGTTCGAGCACCAGATTAATTCGCGCTCGCGTTCGGTGCAGCCGCATTGGCGGCATTTCGGTTTACCCGCGTCGAGGGTATCGTAGTAAGCCTCTTCGCGGATTTCATTCTCAGTTGTCATCGCGTTGGTTCCTTCTGTGCAGTGTTCGCACATAGCATTTAGGTACAGCCTTATGCTATGTCCGCACACATGGCGGAGTCAAGCGAAAAATGCAATATCCGTACAGAATGCTAGAATCCGAGACGTGAGCGAAAAAAACAAGGCAGCTCAGGCCTTAGCCCAAATGCGCTGGAAGGGAAAAACCGAAGAACAGCGGAAAGCTGTGGGGGCTGCACTAGCAAAAGCCCGCAATCGCGGGAAAACGAAAGAGCAGCGTTCGGAGCGCGCTCGCGCGGCCGCCCGGGCACGGTGGGGCGACAAGGCTTCCTGATGAGGCGAGTGGCGGCTCTCACACTCGGATTCGCATTCATCTGCGCAGGTCAGACGTCGAGCGGCTCCAGTTCGGCAGACAGGACGCTTACAGATCAGATTTCTGATCTTCAAAAGAAGGTCGCAGCGCTCACCAGATCGCTAAATGACCTGCGAAAATCCGTCTGGGTACTCGAAAGCCAACTTCCGAAGTCGGTTGAGTTCGACCCAGCATCGCCTGGTCCGTACCTTCGTATCGACGGGGGGAGCGCACCCCTTCTGATCTCTCTCGGCACGGTTGAACCCTATCTGGATGGCTACAAATTCACTGTGCTGATTGGCAACCCCACAACGGCCACCTTCAACGGATTCGAACTAACGGCGAAGTGGGCGCCTCGTCTCGGCGCAGAGCCGGACGCTGACGCGCTGATGAAATGGTTCGACAGTCAGAGATCTAAGACGTTTTCGCGAACCGAGGCACTGCCGCCCGGCCGCTGGACCGCGGTTGACCTGATCGTGCCCACCACGAAGCCTCAACAGTTCGGCTGGCTTGAATTATCGATAGCGCTCGATCAGATATCATTTTCGAGTCCTACTCACTGAGGCCGGCCTTTATTCCGCGAGGGCCGAGCGCACCTTTGCAAAATCCGCTTGCCACTGAGCCGGCGGCATTGTCTTCGCCGCCCCACGAGCCTTTTTCAGCAGGATAGGCCGCAGCTGCTTCCGTTCCCTTGCATCCGCAGCGTTCCAGACACGGAGGGCATCCTCGAGACCGAGATGTTCGACCTCACCCTGCAGAGGAGTGACTTTTGACGCCCGAACCGCGTCGTCGACGTCGCGCTTCGAGAGCTTGCCTGCCTTGCGCGCGTCGATGACATCTTTCGGAACGCCTGTCTTCATCCGCAGCGATCGCGCGAGCTTTTGCCTCAGCTCGCGGCGTTCAGCCTCCACCGGCGTACGCGCGGCTCCCGAGGCGTCGGCCGCCGAGATATCGCGGGCGAGCCGTTCGCCAGGACCTTCGGCGAGAGCGGCCGGCGCGGGCGTAATCCCCACAAATTGTTCGGCGCGCGAAGAAGCCGACGCGCCCAGATCCCTCTCGCGTTGATAGTTTCTGACCCCGATCGGCACGGCCTGCTCAGCCACGGCCTTTGTGAGCTCCGCGAGTTGCTTCACCAGCGGATCGTCGGGATTCCGGATCTCGTTTCCGAGGAAATCGCGGTTGTGAATCATCTCGGCGAAGGAGGTCCAGATCGGCGCGACCTTACCTTCCACGGTTTTTGCCGGTTCGGTTGCGTAATGATAGACATCCTTGACATACGTGGGCAGCGAGACACGCTGCGGCCGCCCCTGCTCGTCAACCTCGCCGTTTCTGGGGAAAAAGTAGTCCTCCAGCTCGGCCGGCCGCTTGCCTGTCTTCAGGTATTGATATACCGACGAAGCGACCGCCGAAACCGTCACGAGTGCGAGCAGGTAGCTGAGACGATTCAGATTCACCGGTTTGCCGCGCAGCGCGTTCAACGGCTGAACTGCGAGATCGCCGAGGCCTCCGCCGATCTCTCGCAGGGTCCCGAGGTTCCAGCCGACGGAACGCGTCATGATCATCGCGAGGTCCTTGATGGTCCGATCCCAGAAAAGGTTGTCGTAAGTCATTTCCCCGAGCCGGTTCTCAATCGAGTTCCAGTCCTGGATCAGAAGGCGCTGCCCATCCTCGAAAGTGGCGTCGTCGGGCAGCATCGACATATGGAACCGCGCCATATCTGCGAATGCACCGAGCTTCATCCGGGGAACCAGTTCGTCCATCAGCAGATTTGAGGTCCACTCGACCCCAGCGAACGGCGCACGCAGCAGAGCCCCGATCAGATTGCCCCGCCGGAGGGCCATCGTCAGATGTTCCCCTGCCTGCGTCCGATACATCTGATCCATCCGGGCCCGGCCGCCGGCAATGACGAGGTCATCCACGATGCCGCCGATTGCGGCGCCCTGAGATCCCGGCTTGTACCACTCACGCAGCAGCTTGTCTCCCTGAATTGCCGTTGTGAAGGGCGCGGCGGGGGCGGCGATGAAGTGTTTGGCCGCTTCGAGAGGTTTGCCTCGCATCAGGGCCTGGTATCCCATCGCCACCTTGCTGACCGTGGTGTCCGCGGCGGTAAAGCCCAGATGGAACGCCGAGAGCCCGAGCTGGAACTGATTCAGCACGTTGTTAAGGGTCAGCACTCCGCGGAAGATCCCGCTCCGCGATCGCAGTCCCGGCGAGAGGTAATTGTTCAGAATGCGCGCTGCGCCCTCGGGGGCGTAATAGTTCCCGCGAATAACAAGGCCGCCCACGTCGTACGGGCTCTGCTGGCTGGTGAGCGAGGTTCTTCCCTCGATGTCGCGCAGCGCCTGCAGCTTCGGATTCTCATCGAGAAACTGCTTCCACTTCGCATACACGGTCGGGGCCGTCCGTTCAAACTGCTCGCGCGCGCCCACCCACATTTCGGCGAGCTGGGCCATCTTTTCTTCGCGCTTGTGCGTATATGAGGGATCGCCCGCGCGCAAATCCGCCAAGGCGCGGAGCTGGCGCGCGAACTCTTTGCGGTCCGCGATCGCGTCCTTGAGCGAATCCAGTTCTTCGCGGGCGGCTCGGCGCTGCTCGATCGACGTTCCCTTCGTATCTTTCACTGTCGCGTAGGCCCGCTTCAGGCGTTTGACCGTTTGCTCATCCGGATACTCGAGTACGAACTTTCTGCCGCTGCCGGCGAGCCAGTCGATCTGATGGCCGATTTCGTGCGCGAGGACCTGCTCGGCGGAGCCGTGCATGGTCTTCACCCACCCGGAGGGGCTTGCCCTGCCAACCGCGCCGCGAAGATTGGCAAACCCCCGCTCATGTTTTATTCCGAGCGCATCGGCAACGGCGGTGAGGCCGTTCCAAATGCCCTCATTTGGAAATTCGGCGATCTGCTGAATACTCTGCCCATAGACGGTGCCGATCGGATCGGAGATCTTCCCCCACCCGGCGGGCGCTTTACCCTCCCGGGCGTCAACGTATCGGGCCAGTTTGGCGCGTTTCCAGTCGTCGAGCGTCTCATGCGCCATCACGTACTTGTACATCTCGCGCAGCTTCAAAAGCGCCAGATCGACCGGGTTATCGGTGGCCGGCGTCAATCCCTGCCCGCGGCCCTCGGCGATCGTCGGGATCGTCCGCTTCTTGAGGAAGGATTTCGATCCCTCGAGGGGCCGCCGCGCAAAGAATGCCTGCCAGACCGTTTGGGCCCTCTCCGGCTTTTCCCAGATGTGAGGGAAGTAGTTTTCGATCCACTTCTCGAGAGCGCCGTTTCCGAGCTCCTGAACGCGTTGCCGCCCCGTGTCGAGTACCTCCCGCAATGAGTCGGCGATACTCTGCAGGTGCTGGTCCGGCTGCTTTTCGCCGCGCTCCATGCGGTCGATGAACGCGAAGTTTTCTTCTTCCGGCCGGGTCCGGAAATAGCGCGATGCCTGTCGCATCGCGTATTCAGCCTGATCGTTGGCGCGGACCATGCGGGCGATGTTCATCCGCATAATCGCGCCGCCCTTGGCCGCGGAGGGAGACGATAGAGACGGGGCAAAAGCGACAATGAGGTCGTTCGCCGCGGCACGAAGGCCTTCCGCCGTGTCTTTCAGGACCGGTGCAATATCGTGCTTGATGAATTTTCCGGCCCCGAGCGTGAGCAGCTCGGGATCAACGCCACCGCGTTCAGAGGAGTGCGGCTCGAAGGCATCCCGAAAAGCTTCGCCCGGTGTGGACTCGCCGAACATCGTCGGTTCCTTCGAGTTGACGAATTTCCGGAAAGCCGAGACGACGTCGTTCGGTTTGGCGTCACGCAGCAGTCCAGCGATCGCGATCGCGCGGTTCGACCAGGCCGGAGAGTCGCCGAACATTCCCTTTTGCGCTACGACGTCGGCGAGATTTCTGATCCCGTGCGCGCCGGCGTATTCCAGCAGGTCGACGGCCTCCTGGACATTGGGGGTGAGATCCCAGTCCAGATTTCCGGCAACCCGCGCGAGCGGCGCCGCAATGCGCTCAAGTTTGGCTTTGATCGATGCCGGCGTGCGGGCGATCTGGTCGGAATCGCGGAAAAACTTGCCGAGCAACGCTTTGCTGATGCGGTCCTTTGCAAGCTGCGTCAACGCGCCGGTTTTGCCGTCCATGAGGGCTGGCCGTTCTTGCTCGTTGAAAAAACCTTCCGAGATCAGCCGGTTCACGATTGACGTTCCGCCAGATCCGGTTAACGCGTCGTTCAGCGTTGCGTCCGGACTCTGCGCGTCGATCGCACCGCCGATGTGCGCCATCATCTCCGGCGTCATCTGGCCGGCGTCAGCTGCTGCCCGCTCTGAAGAGCTGAGGGCTGCGGTCCCGCTGACGTTGGTTTTGCGCACGGCCCACTGTTTGCCGCCCGGGAGCGTCTCGAGCGCATCGTGGGAGGCGGCACGCACGAGTATCGGCTGTTTCATCGCTCGCACGAGTTCCGGATCGATTCCGAATTGCGAGGCCTTCTTTTCGAGGAGCGCGCGATATGAGGCTGCGGCTGCTCCGCCGCGGCCGTAGACGCGCTGCAGTATCATTCCGCGCGAGTTTCCGCCGATGGCGTTGCCGATCTCGTCCACCAGAGGCGGCCCGTTGGACAGATCGGGATTGTCCGTGATGTGGTAGCGGGGATTGAAGTGCTCCTCGCTTGAATTGGTGATGACGCGCTGCTGGTTCTCGGGCTTCGAGTAGTCGCGTTCGTTGTGGAGCTGATAATCGGGATTCGGCGCGAAAGTTTCGCCTACGTGGCTGGTTCTGACGTCGGCAAGCTCCCGGACTCCATATCGGGCGGGGATGGTTCGGCGTTCGCCGGGGACGAGGACGTCCGTCGCCTCTCCCGCCCCAAATCCCGCGCCTGGCGCAGGAGCTCCATGTACCGTTTGCCCTTCTCGAGCTCCTCGGGCGTCCAGATTCTCTCGTCCGTCGGGTCTTCCATCCGGTGTCTCCTCGGCTGCGGTTCTATTGTCGCGCGTTTCGGCGAACGGTGTCGATGCGCCTACCGCCGGGGCGTGTTCGGTGGCAGCGGGCGTTCCTTCGGGCGATCGCTGAGGCCCGCCGCTATGCTCAGGGCCTGCTGGAGCGACCGGCCCCGCTGGGCTGACGCTTTGGGGCTCGGGCGCGGATTGCGCCTGGGCTGGCTTTTTTGTGTCTGCATTTGTTGTCTCCTCGATGTCGCTCGGGCGGTATATTTGCGTACCAGTGCTGTTGGCGGTCGGCTCCGGTGCTTTGGTCTTTGCCGCGCGAGCTTCGAGTACGGGTCCGTACTTCGCCTTGATCGCCGTCGCCGCTTTGTCGCTGATCGAGTGAGCGCCAGCGCCTGCAATGAGCCCCGCGAGATCTCCGGCGAACTGGGCGTACTCGCCGGGCAAACCGATTTTCTTCAGCCCCTTCTCGACCGCCGCCTGCGATACCGCACCTGCCGCCAGTGTGGCGGCCGTTCGAAGCGGAGCCTTTGCAATCTGGCCGGGCAAGCCGGGCGCGGCGGCGTCCAGTGCGCCACCGATCAGCTGGGATCCGCCTGACGCCATTTCTCGCGGCGAGGCGGGATGCGCGATTTTCAGCAGACCTTCAACCGCCTGCTCGATTCCACCGATTACGGGAACGTTCGTCGCGGCTCGTATTCCTGTGAGGAACGGATGATTCTCGAAGGCGTCTTTCATCGACGCCACTCCGGGATCTTGTGGCGCTGGCGAGGCGGGTGTCGGGGCAGCTGTGATCTGCGCCGGCTGCGGCCGCGTCAGAATTTCCGCAACGCGCCGGCCGGTGTCGGTTGTGATGCGATCGGCATCATCGGGAGCGGGGAGCTGGGCGGATGGTTTTACGGATGCGATGTCGTCGACGGAGTAAGTGCCCGCGCCGCTCTGAGGAGCGAGATCCGCGACCGAATAGGTCGTCGGCATTTATTCGGCCTCGAACGTGCCGTTGGCGTTAATTTTCTTGATTCGGACCGTCTTGCCGCTCTTCAGCTGGACGGTGTCTCCGACTTTGTGCCCGGTCGAGAGTTGCGATGGTGCCTTCTGTGAACCCGCAGCGTTTTGCGTTCCCGACTGTGGCGAGTCTGGCGAGGGACCGCCGAGCTTATCTGCCCAATCGTTGTGCCCGGTCTTGGCGCCGGTCACATCCGCGATGGATGCCTCATAGCTGTTCTGGGCATCCTGAAAATCCTGTTTGAGTCTGGTCGCCGCGGCGCGCTTGTCGTCATCCGTGAGCGCGGAAGTAACGGACTTCTGATATTCGTCTTTGGCCTTGGTGAGCGCGCGGGCTTTTTCGCTCTCGATCGTGCGGAGCTGCGCGGCTGACGCCTTCGGCGGAGCGTTGGGGTCTTTTCTCTTGGTGCCCACGCCCTTGAACGTTTTTACAGTGCTCACGTCGCCGGACTCCGGATCGCCACGCAGCACCGTCACGTTGCCGTCGTCGTCCTGGTGGTACGAAAACTGGTAGCCCTTGCCTGGCTTCTCGGCTGGCTCCCCGATGTTCACCAGATCCTTCAGGTCCTGTGCCTTTTCGATGCTGACCCGGGCGCCGGGCTTGATGCTGATGCCGTGCGGTTTCAGCTTGTCGGCCATGTCCTGCGTGATGGTGACGCTGTTTGAATCGTCGAGCGACGTCTTGCCGAGGTGCGCCTTCATCGCCTCGACCGCGAGCTGCGAATGCGCCAGCGGAAAGCGGTCGCCGGCCTTTGCATCGACGCCGTACTCGCCCAGCGCCTGGGCAACCGTGGGGGAAATGACAAAGCTGTTCGACTCGTCGAGCTTGCCGGTTTTCGATTTCGCGTACTTTTGCCCCGACGGCGTTGTTATCGTGCCGGCGCTCGTGTCGGCGTCCGGATTCGCTTCAGGCGTCATCAGCGTCGGGCGGCCGGGAGGCGGACCGCCGTTTGCATAGACATCCGCCGGCACGTATCCCGCGTTGGTGAGCTTGAGCTGATTCTCGAAGTCGTTCTGTAGGCCCTTTTGCTGCTCTTCGGCCTGCTTTTCCTTTTCCTGCTGTGCAAGCCTGGCGCGCTGGGCGACGGCCTCCTGCAGCCCCGACAGAGCCGATGCAGCCGCGCCCGGACTTCCGCCGAGCCCAATTTGAAATCCGCCCATAGCTATGGGATTCCGATCGCGCCCGAAACGTTAGCGCCCCAGTTCGAGCCGCTGCCGGACGAAGTACCGCTGCTGCTGCCGCTGGTGTTGGTCGTGCCCGTGCCGAAGGTGCTACCCGCCGTGCTTAACCCGGTTGAGGTAAACGCGTAGTTCAGCGCCGCCAATAGATCCTGATTTTGCTGGTCAATACTACTTGACGCCGAGCTGGTGAGATTATTTGCGAGCGCGGACTGCCGGCCGAGTTCGGTCTGAAGCGTCGCCTGTCCGCTTTGGCCGCTGCTTCCGAGGCCGCGCGCCGCCAGTTGCTTTGTCAGCGCGTCTCCGCTGCCCTGATAGCTTTTGTTGATCTGGTCCGCCGCGCCCGTTGTCGCCGCCGTCTGCAGCGGCGTCGCCGTTCCCGAGGAGAATGAGGGAATCAAGCTCTGAAATAATTGCCCCAGCATCGTCTGCAGATCCGACTGGCCCCCTGAGTACGTGTTCGCCTGAGATCCGCTCGTCGTTCCCGACGCGTTGCCGGTCTGCGACTGCTGCCCCTGGTTCTGCTGCTGACTGGTCTGGCTCGATCCGCCGAAGCTCAATCCCATTTTCGAAATCTCCCCGTATAAGCCCGACGATCACCGCGTCCGCGGGCTTGCCTGCGCGCAGCGTGGCCGCGCGCATCGTTCCTTCCACCACACCGCCCAGCCTGCGACACAGCGCGATCGCCAGGCGATTCCACGCCGGAACGAACGCCTGAATCCTCGCCAGCTTCGGCTCGCTCGCAAAGAGCAGACCCGCGACCTTCCGCAGCTCGGCGGCAGGGATGCCCTCCAACCGGCGCGCAAGGACGATGTGAGCGGTGACCACCGCGGACGAGTTGCGCTCGACCGCGACCGCCCCCGATAATGCACCGTCCTTCCATAGCCCGAAAGTCCGCGAGTACGCTCTTCCTGCGTATTCGACGAACTCTTGCGCCGATTGCGGCCCGAAGTCGTCAAATACCTGATTCCGCGCGTTATCCACCCAGGCCCAGACCTGCGGCCACGCCCAGGCCGGGAACGGCTCCGTAATTTCGAACTTCATTTGAAGCCGAGCCAGATGTTGAGCGAAAACCTGCCGTTCTCGAAAGCGTCGTCTTCGAGCGTGACTTTTTCGACCTCGTGAAACGTGAACGACGGGAATACGACGAGCCGGTTGTGCGCCGGATCCACGGTGAGGCTCTTCTGGTTCTTGTGCAGGGTGAGCGCCCCGCCGGTGAATTTTTCGGGGGTGCGGTTGACGTAGTAAACCATCGTTACCAGGCGGTGGCGAATTGAGCCCGGGTCGGTTTTGTCGTGCTTGGTGTCCTGGTGGCGGCCGTAGAAGTCACAGGTCCCGTAGCGCGAAAGCACCGTTTCGTGGTGCGTTGCGTAGTTCACGATGTCGAAGACGAAATCCCCTGCGTGCCAGATCTGTTTTGCTTCCTGCGACCAGATGGCCCCCTTCATCGTGCGCAGGATTACCGAGCGATCGGGAGCCGGCGAGAACACCGAGTCGAGGTATACAACGTCGTTGCGCCTCAGCCTGTCGTCAACGCGGTTCTCCTGTCCCTGTCCGACTCGTGCCGGCATGTACACCGGCCTGAGCGAGAGGCACTCGCCAAGGACGTCCCAGGCGGCCGCGGGTGGAAGAAACTCATCGATGACCAGGACCGGCGAAGGGAAGTCGGGCAGCGACCAGATTTTCATGCGGAAGCAGGCGGGGCCTGCGGTGTAAGGTTCAGGGTGCGCGTAAAGGTGGTCGAGATGCCGTGACTGCTGGAAGTGGTAACCCGCACCTGGAGCGTTGCGTTCTTGCCAGGCACCGCGGACAGGCGAATCGCGTCCACAGGACCGGTCTGATCTTTTACCGCTTCGACCGCGGCCGCGATGAGGTCCGCGATCGGCTTATCCAGAGACTCGTCGAGCATACGGAGTTATTCGCCATTCGCGGCTAACCTGGACCTTCCTCGCATGTGAAGGGATCACAGGACTCCCCAGGGTCGCCTGGCGGCCCGGGGTTACCGTCCGGTCCCGGAGCTCCCGGGGGACCTGACGGTCCGTCGGGTCCCGTGGCTCCTGCAGGTCCTGTCGGTCCTGTGGCTCCCGTAGGGCCAGTGGGCCCGGCGGGGCTGGGTCCGGCAGGTCCCGAGGGGCCAGTTCCGCCGGTCGAGCCTGTAGGGCCTGCAGGGCCAGTTCCGCCGGGTATTCCCGATGGGCCGGGGAAGCCGCTGCCCCCCGTCGGGCCAGGGGAGCCTGTCGGCCCGGTCGGTCCAGAAGAGCCGGTTGGCCCCGTCGGCCCGTCGGGCCCCGTACCACCTGACGCACCCACCGGAATTGTGAAGGTAAAGTCCAGCGTCGAGCTTGACGGTGTCCCCGAGTTCGCGACGGCGATCGCGGCGGGCGTCGAGGACGACACGGTATGCACCGTGACTGTGCCGATGTTTGTTTCCCCGCCGGCGCCAGGAGCGCCAGGATCGTCACCGGGGAAGTCAGTCTGATTTATTTTCTGAATCCGGTCATTAAAGGCGGCGATGAACGACGGTATGTCGTCGGCCGTGACTGGCGGAATATTCATCCGCATCAGGGAATCCCGCACTCAAAGCCGGAGCAGTCGACTCCCGGAGGGCCGGGGGCGCCGGTCAACCCGAACGGACCCGGAGGCCCGGGATCGCCCGCCGCGCCCGTGGGACCGTCCGGGCCGGTCGCTCCCGCTGGTCCGGTCGGTCCAGTCGGTCCGGTAGGTCCGGTTGCTCCCGCCGGTCCGGGGCTGCCCGTTGGCCCGGTCGCACCCGGGCTACCCGTGAATCCGGTTGGCCCGGACGGACCCGGTGATCCCGGGCTTCCAGTGGATCCAGTTGGCCCGGTCGCTCCGGTTGGTCCAGGGGATCCGCTTGGTCCGGTCGGGCCCGGATCGCCAGTCGGTCCCGTGGCGCCACTCGGCCCGGAAGGCCCGGATGGTATCCCGAATGTGAAGTTGAGCAGCGCCGAGCGCCTGGTGCCCGCGTTCGTGACCGCTACGGTTGCCGGACTACTGGAAGGCAGGGAGCTGGAGCTCACGGTGCCGACCGATAAAGCGCCGGCTGTCCCGGGCGTGCCCGCGGCGGCTTCCGGGAAGTCGACCTCATTCAGCTTTCGGAGACGATCGTTGACGGCCGAGACGAGGCTCTGCAGGTCGCTCGCCGGCGCGACGGCCGGCAGACTGATCCGCCTCACTGTTTCACATCCAGCGGAACGTCAACCCACGTCCATGTTTCCGGGGTTTCCTCGACCGAGAGCACTCTCGCCCAAAACCACTGCGCCTCGGTCGGCAGTACGGGCAGCGGCGACGACGTCCACTTCGGTTCTGTTTTCTCGGCGAGCAGCTCTGACCATTGCCAGTCGCCTTTGGCGTCGTTCAGCGGCCGCCACCGCAGCCTGCAGCCGTAAAGCGCGCATGCGTTCGAGCCAGTGATCTGCACCTGAATTAACCGGCCGCGGATACCCGGGTTCAGATTCACAGCGAGCGATTGCCGCGCCCCCGATGTGTCGATCGAGATTGTCTGCTGCGATGTCGGGGAATGGGTGCCCTGCGAGCTGAGGATGGTAACCGTCACCGCCCCGTAGGTGGTGATGTCGATCTCGATCCGCTTCAGCGCTTTCGCCGCGGCCGTATCAAAATCGAGCGGCGTTGAATCCCAGAGGCCTCCGCCCGCCGCCTGGTCAGAGGTCAGGAACATGCCGTACTCGCGCAGCTTCAGCGAAGCGCCATAGAGGCGGAAAGCGTTCGAGCCGCCGATGATCAGCTGAAATAGCCGGCCTGCGACGAAGGATTCGGACTGCGCCGTAACCGTCGTCGGAATTAGAATCTTCTGACGCCCGCTGGTGCTCACCGTCGCGGTGAACTGTGAGCTCATCGAGCCCGGCGTTCCGGAGGGCGTCGGGTTCGAGGGGATGTCGCTGTAGAGCGTGGCCGTAACTGAGCCGCCGGACGTTTCAATGTCGAGCTCGATCTCCCGGACCTCTTTCGCTTTTTTGGATCCACAATCGATCTCGCGCGAATCGTAGACCGCGCCCGGGCTGGCAGCTCCCTCGTAGGCCTCGATGTAGACCCCGACTGCGAGTATTTCGATCGCGGCGCCGTAAAGCCGGAATGCGTGAGATCCGGAGATCTGCAGACGGAAGAGGCGTCCCTCGATCGGGGAACTGGTGCCGGAGGGAAGCGGCAGCCGTACAAACCGGCGCCCGGCGGTGCCCGTGTTTACCGTTGCGGTGAAACGTACGGACTGCGCATCGCCGGGCAGGTCGCTCAGCAGCGAAACCGTTACATTGCTGTTGAAGGTCTCGATTTCAAGCGAAATCTCGCGCGCTCGTTTGATCGGGAGCGCCGCAAGCGAAATTGCGTAGCCGCGCGGAATATGGGTAACGCCCGAGTCGAACGTCATCTCCTGCGAGTCCCAAACGAAGCCGGCGGCCGCCTCGTATGCCTCCACGTAGACGCCGATGGGCCGCATCAGCAGGCGCGCGTTGTAAAGCCGGAACGGTCCGGAATTCGCCGCCAGAGCGAGCTTCCAGAGATAGCCCTCGGTGACCGAAAACGGATAGCGGAAAACTGCGCGTCCAGCCTGGGCCACCGTAGGGGTCTGGCGCGAACTGATCGCGTTTCCCGGCAGGTCCGAGGAGATCGTTACCCCCACGCTGCCGTTGGTCGCGTCGATATCGAGCTCGAGTTCCTTGCACTGCTTTACGTTCCTGAGACCCAGATCGGTCGCGAGCGATGAGGCGGCCGCGGCCAGACGCGCTTCCACGTAGTAGTAAAGGTGAACGTTGTGGATAATTACGGGCCCGTCCGACGCCTGGCAGTCGATTGCGATCGACACGTTCTTTGCGAGCGTTCCCGACAACGAGAACGATTTCTGCGTCCGCGCCGATTCGGTGATGGTGCCGAGCGACGAGAGGGCCGTTGTGCCGTTGTCGTAGCCCGCGTAGACCGTCGCGGTGTCGCCGTCGAACTCATAGTCGATCACCACTTCGAGCCATGCCTTCTGATTGTCCGGAAAACCTGCGTCCTCGTAGTGCGACTGATAGACGCACCGGATCGCGACCGTGCCCGGATCCGTCGAGCCTGCAGGCGCGGCGAGGCCGAAGTAGTCGAGATTCTCGCCAAGCGCCGCGCCCGAGGCGCTGCCCGTCAGCCCCACCATCTGAATCCCGTCGAAGATGAATCCGAAGAAAGCCGTCGCGCCGGAGATCCCGTTGCGGTGATAGAACCAGCGTCCCGAATCCTCGTGGTAGACGAGCAGGCAGTACTGGGTGCTGGACGCGTTCTCGGCGTAGCCGATGTACAGCTTGCCCATCGCGTATCCAAGAGACACCGCGTAGGGCTGCAGGTTGGTCGAGTTGAATGCCGGTCCCGTGAGAATGGCGCCGGGCAGCGTTCGCGGGCCCGTGTTTTCTCCCTGTTCGGTAAAGAGCGGAAGTATACTGTCGCCCACCGGCGTCAGCGCATCGAGGTTAAACGCGAACACTCCGCCCGGCCCAACCAGGTAATCGATCAGTCCAGCCGAGACAACGCCCCACTGGCCCACGATTCCAAAGCCGGCGCGAACTTGCTGCAAGTAGCCAGTCGACGGGTCGCCCACCAGCATCCAGATCGAACGTTCTTTGTAAATCACCAGCGTGTTGCCGTGGATCGTGCACCACAGGATTGCCTCGCCTTCATCGCCGACGTTTATCCAGTTGCCATCGGACGGATCCGCAGAGCCCGGCCAGTACTGCGGCTCGTCGGATGGGGTGTAGAAGAGTCGGTGCGGCGCGGAAGCGGTCGACCAGGCAAACAGTCGCGAGAAGTGCGGTCCGATCATTCCCGCCGCGGCCGGCGGAGCATCGTTCTGCGTCGGCATCACGACGCCGTTGTTGGTGGCCTGCAGGTCCGGGGTCGAGATTGTGATCGAAGTCGTCGAGTTATCCGGAATCGTTCCGACCAGATAGGGCTGCCCGAGCGTGCCGCCGGCTGCGTAGATATTCCGCTTGCCGACGCGACCATCCCCGCTGGTGGGGACGCCGGTGAGCGCCGCGGCCTGAGAAGAAAGCGCGACCGCGGCCGACACCGGGCCCGGGTTCGATTCGAGCGTATCGTCGATCGTCGCGAACGTGCAGTAGTACTGGTAGGTGCCGTTGGGCAGGCTCGTGACGCTGCCCTTGGCGAGATTGGTCGTCGTGTTCGAATCTGAGCCAGTTACCTGGAGGATCACGTTCGACGGGATCGGCGCAATCACAACGCTCGATCCGGATCCCGAGTAAGTCACCGAACAGTTTGGATCGCTCTGCGCGGCCTGCGCGATCGCCTGAGCGAGCTGCGCCGACGTCATCCCGGATGTCTCGAAAACGTTGTATGCGACGCCCGCGACGGTCAGAAAGTGCTGTGTGCCGACCGTGCCGGCCGCCGTATACGAGTAGGTGACCGACGTCGAGGGCGAAGGAGCCGAAGCCGAGGCGCTCGATATCGACTTCGAGGGAGCGGCGAGGTTCCAGTTTTGCCAGGCTGGCGATGCGTTCACGTTGTGCCGGCCCTGCTTGGCCCGGTTCATGACCCACATCCAGCCGTTCATCGGGCACATGGCGATGCGGTTGCCGTCGAAGCCGGTTGCGATCGCAGTCGAGACGAAATTGAAGTAGAGGCTTCCGGTTGGCGTGGTCAGGCTGTCATTGCAGCCGACATAGTAGGGCCCGCTCTGAATGCCGCCATCGAGCGCGGCGGAGTGCGCGAGGCCCGCGCCGCTGATTGAGAATTTCGGGGAATACGGGTATCTGGAGACGAGCTTGCCCGTCCGGTCCGCGCGCCAGTTCTGCGCGAGCAGATAGTCGGTGACCGGCGTCTTGTCCCCAGGCGGCAGCATGTTGAAGCTGCCGCCCAGGATCTGGATCGATTTGCGCTCGTAGGGCACGGGCGACTATGCCGCGGCGGGTGTCTTGGGTTCGGGAGCTTCCTGAGCCGGGGCCGTGGTGTCGGGAACTTCAAGCGGCAGCGCTGCCTTCACGTCGTCGAGGTGCAGAACTTCCTTCAGGTTTGGGTAGGGGTCGCCGGGGCTGATGGGCGCAATGCGGCCGTTGCAATAGTCATTTCCTGCGACGGCGTCATAGAGAATGCCGACCGCAGGAGGGCCGTAGCTCGGGAACAGGACAACCTTATCGCCGTTTTTGGCCTCGCGGCCGTTCTTGTAGTGCATGGGATTTTCCTCTCTCTGGTGGATTCGACGGCGGTTTACTGGCCCGGTCCCCAAAGATGGTCGAAGACGGCCTCGTACATCGCGACGCGTTCACGGTAATGAGCCGCCATTTCCGGAACGGCCGCGTCCGATTCCTTGCCTCGCGCGCCGGCGAGCATCGCGTAGGTGAAGTAATCCTGCAGCACAAGCGGCAACTGAATCGTCGATGCGCCGCTGGCGACGGTCGATGGTGCTTCCTGGCAGACCTGGCAGAGTGTGGACGACGCGTTCGGGGGAGGGTAGAGCGTGATCGTTCCCACCGCGCCGGCATCGAGCGAGGCGCGAACGGGCGGCGCGGCCGCAGCAGCCGGCCAGGCACCATCGAGCGCCCAAAGATCCCGCACTGTGGTCAGTCGCAGGAGCACCGGGCCGCCGCTATAGGCGAGCCAGGCAAGCAGCGTGAACACGTGGGCGGCCGGAAGGGTATAGACTGCGCCAGCGACGGCGGTCACGCTGATCGTGTTGTCGTAAACAATGAATAGGCCATGCTTCCAGGCAAGCTTGCGGACGGCATCGTCGGCAAACTGGTAGAGCTCGGCCTGAGTAACCCAGCTCGAACTGGTCAGCTCGCTCGAATTCTCGAAGCCCAGCCTGTAGACGGCATCGGTGACGCAGCTGGCGGTGTCAAGCATCGACGTCCTTCACCACGCGCGCCGGCGTCAGGTCCGGCCGGAACTTGTAAAGCTTCGACCGGTCGAACTTTTCGAGCTCGAACGGCACCTTGTCGTAGCGGCTCCCAAGGTTCCGGGCCCGGACGTAGTTGCCGTAGGCCGTCGCGGCGTCGAGGAAACCGTCCATCAGTGGCTTGGTCTTAGCGAACTCGCTCGCGCCTTCGACCTGCCTGAGGCGGTAGATCGCGCCGTCGACGAGCTTTGGATGGTATTCGGCCGGGATCAGGGGAACGTCAGTGCCTCCGGAGAGCGCGGCCGGGGATTTGGCGTACGTGATCTTCAGGGTCGTTGAGATCGCGGGCTGCTTGTACAGACCCACCAGATCGACGCCCAGCGCGACGTAGCGCGTTGGGGAGCCTGCGGAGGATACCCAGGCCGAATCGAGTGAGGACAGGTCCTCAAGGCGGCCCGGCCGCACCTTCTGGCCCGCGGCGTTGGTGATCCGGAGCGGCGCGATCCAGTCGCTGAAAGCGGTCAGCATCCGGAAGAACGTCGTACCGGTCGCCGGCGTCCAGCTCGCCGTCGTTTCAAGGCCAAGCGTCAGCAGTACGAAAAACCGGTACATTTCGTTGATGGCGGCCGTAATTTCTGCAGTGGGATAGTACGCGGCTCCCGAAGCCTCGTTCAGCCGCTGGGAGCACAGGGCCTGCATCGCGGAGAGCTGCATGCGCTACGACGGGCCGCCCGCGCCCGGTCCCCAGTTGTTGTTGTTGCCGCGCGACGCCCTCTCAAGTCTGTGACGCGTGAACCGTGGCGCCATGCGCGTTGCGACCTTAACCCGGCGCTGCGCGTGTTCGACGAGGAGTATCCGGTCACGCCCTTTCTCGAACGCCCGCTGATAGCGATCCGCCTTTAGCGCGCTTTCCAGGTGAAGGAAGATCTTCGCGCGGGCGCCGTCAAGCAATACGGAGCTCGACACAAACGGCAGCGGGGATCCGCTCGTGCTCGTCCCGTCGAAAAAGACGCCCAAATGGACGTACTCGACGACCATGCCGCGCGCGTGGAGCGGCGGGGGAAAGAACTCGATCTGCTTCAGTGCCGGCGGCGACGACTCGCTCGAGTCCTCGATCGGCGCGTAGCTGTCCGGATCGTTCACCAGTGTTCGCGGCCCGGCTGACTGGTCAAGCTGGTCCTTCGACATTCCGTTGAGGGGAAAACTGCTCACCGGATCGAGGACGCTTACGATACTCCGCACGTCGGAAGGCAGCGTGTAAACGTTCTGCATGAAGACGTAGGGCTTGCCGGAGTAAACAGTTCCGCCGGCGTCGACGCCGTTGTCCTCGTAGCCTCGGTCGAGCGTCAGTGCCCCCACGCCGGAGACATTGGCGATGGTGTAGATCACAGCGTCACCAGGGATGTAGAACTTCTGGCCGATCTGTCCGGAGCTCCAGGCGGTCCCGGTACCGGTGACCGAACTGCTGCCGATCGTCGCGGTGACGCTGTCGGTGGTGGACTGATACGCGGCCGTTGTCTGGATCGTGGCGTGGTATTTCGCGCCTTGCCAGTCGGTGGCCTCGAGGATCTCTTCGTACGTGGTGTTGAGGAACTCGTCGATCAGGTCGAGCGACACGCCCGGCGCGGAGGTCTGAAGAGAGAATCTGAGCTGCCCCCAGGTCATGAGGAGCTATTCGACTAGCTGAGGAATTTGAAAGGGACCCGCTGTGAAATGCACGCCGCGAGCAGGGCTTCGATCCCGCCGTATTCCGCGATCAGAAGCGTCATGAGTGCGTTCGCTATGGATCTCATGGGATCCGCCGGATCGAGCTGAACGTCCAGGTACTGCTGGGGGGTCACCCCATCGAGCGCGAGTCCGTTATGTGCCCCGCTGGATGCATCGGCCACGGAAAACGAAGCGATCACGGCCGAGCCGCTGTTTACGGCGTTCACGAGGGTGGCCGTATACCAGAGAGGGCCGGGCGCCGTTAATTGCACGAGAAAGCGAAGCCTCCAGGTATCGCGCCAGTGCCGGACGCTGTCGATTTCGCGAGGGTCACCAGGTCCCCTTTTGCAAAGCTAACGGTATGCGTCGTATCCACCGCCTGCGCGCCGGAGACGCTGACAAGGCTCCCGGTGAGCGCAGTCGCAACGCCGTTCTTGTAAAGCGTGAATATGTCGGCCGTGGCCGAGCTCCCCGTTAGAGTGACGTACAGATTCGCTGCCAGACAGGAAATCGGCATGGCCACCTCTGCGTTGGCCAGGGTATTTGTGTCGGCGGTCGATCCAACTGTGGAGTAGTTGACCGTAGTGGTTGGCGCCGTATAGGCAGAGCCGCCCACGATCGTGCTCGTCCCGGAGGCCGGGACAAACTTCACTGCAACCCACACGAAATTGGAAACCGTTCCGCTGCCTGCTGTCGCGGACCAGGTGAGATACTGGCCAGCTGTGACGGCGATGGAGTGGGTCGAATCCACATAGCACCCTCTCCCGGCAGAGCCGCCCGGCAGAGTGACTGTGAGGCTGCTCGGTGAGGCGCTGACATCGACGGTCAGGGTCTCGCTATTAGTCGGGGATGTGCCGTCCGAACAGGCCACAAGAGAGCTGATCGTTCCCGCGATCGGGAATGGCATTGACTGACCCAGTTCTCCGCCACCGCCGCAGCAATTTCCGAACGGGCCTCCATACTTGGTCGTGCTGGCGGTCACGGTCATTCCCACCATCGGGAGAATGGTCGCGGCCTGCCCGGCTGCATCCACAAATTCAACTGCGCCTGCGACCACGTTCGCGGCGGTCGCGCTTCCGTTGCCGACAGTCCACCCGAAAGCGGACTGGCTGCCCGGGCTCACGTGGTAAAAATCCGTAGCCGAAGTAAAGCCGCCGGCCGAGGCGAGCGGGGGTACTATGACGCCGCCCGGCGATGGTCCGTTCGATCCGTTGACGTTGCCGGAACAGTCCACATCGATGTTTCCGCGCATCGCGGACTTTCCGTTTGTCGCGCTGGTCGTCAGGGTTGCGCTCCGGAAGTAACCCTCGGTGGGCCAGTAACTGCCGGCGGCCGCGCCCGAGCTGCAGCCGGCAGTGGCGTTGCCGCCGAACAGGTTCACCGCGGCGCTGGCGGAGTTTCCGAAGAATGACACCACGACTGAGCCGGGTACCTGCGGAACATAGAGCGGCGTGGACGCCTGCAGGCAACTACCGTTCTGCGGTGAATAGCCCTGCGGGCACTGAGCTGCGAGGGAGGCAGCCGCCGCGACCAGAATTGCGATCGCGCGCAGGAAGCGACTCACGGAAGCGTCTCCGCATCGACAGTGATCGTAGCCGAATTGCCGTTGCCCATCACGACCTGCACAGCCCAGGCGCGGCCGACGTTCACGCCGGCAATGCCGAGCAGCTTGGATCCCGATGCCACGGCCGGAGGCAGCCAGGCTCCCGGGTAGAAATCTGCGAAGTAAGTCCCATTGACAGAGAGCATGTTCGCCGCCGAGAAGCCGACAAGCGGGAGAGCGGCGGTCGGTGTGGCCGGAGCAACGGCGCAGAGATAAAGGAAGTCCGTCGTCCCCGTCGCGGTGGCGCCGGAAACGGTGATGGTGAGCCTGATTCCTTTGCCGAGAAAATCCTGCCGGACGGTGGAAGTCGTCGTGGATCCGGACGTGCAGGAAGCCGCGGAAATGATATTCCGCAGCAGTGACTTAACGAAAGCACTCATCCGCTTATCCCAGGGTCAGGTAGGTGCCGAAAATGGTGACGATCGCGGTGCCGGTGCCGGTTGTGAAGGCTCCGGTGTTGTTCGTGATGTCGATCCCGTCGTTGATCGCGATCACGTTTGAATTCGTTGGCGTGCCCGCCAGCAGTGCGTCGAGGGTATTGGCCGCGCCGGCGGTCGTTAACCGGGATGCCGGGATGGTGCCCTGATGCACAACCGTGGCGGCGGTGTGATATTGAAACTGGAGTGTCCCGCCGCTGGCGTACGCCGTCGCGGTCCGCTTCATCTCGAACAGGATCTGATCGATGACGATCCCGATGCCCGCGCCCGGAGCGGCCATTAGCGACACCGGAGCGGCGAACATCGCCTTCAGCTGGGCGGAGGTGACGGCGACCTGGACAACAAACTGTTTCGCCGTTACGACGCCGGACTGCGTCACGTTGCCGGACAGGTCAATGCCGAAGAGCAGCGCATCCGCCGCGGTGCTGATGTCGAAACAATCGACGGTCTGGGTGGATGGCACGTGCACGACGAGCGGAATGTCCGCACCGGCGCCGACCGCCGGCTCGTGCCCCTGGCCAAGCGTGCCGCGCGGGTCGACACGAAGAAGCCGGAAGCGCGTGGGTTTTGGTGTGTTGCCGGCAAACAGGCTCATGGAGTCAATCCCTTAAATTCCCTTCCGCCGCGTCCGCTAGCTGGACGGGACGCCGTAGATGCCGTAGAAGCCGTTGTAGCCGACGCTGAAACGCATCCAGCCGGCGGTCTTCACCGATCGAGAATCAAAGTCGATGTCGTGCACGGTGTTGAACTGTTCGCGCCAGTAGAAGCGGAGCTCAGTGTCTTCCTTCTCGCACTCGATGAACCACGCGTTCGAGTCGCTCAGGTAATCCCACACCATCCACGAATCGAAGCTGGGCATTCCCGAGCGGCGCTTGAACGCGTTGATCGCGCGATTGCCGGTATCGGACCGATCGGCACCGCCGAGCAGCTCCGCCCCGATGAACTCGAGCGCCGGCGGGAAGATGGCTTTCTTGGGCGGAATCCGGAGCTTTTTGCCGCGATGATCCTTCGTCTGCCGGATGTCGGTCAGTGCGAGCGCGATGCTCGTCACGTCCGGATCCGTCGCGTAGGAGAGTTTGTTGGTCTGTGTGCCGCCGCCCACCAGCGGGTGCGCCGTGCTGAAGAGCGAAACGCCATCGGGGCCCGTATCCCCGAAACCGTTATTGAAAACCGCGGCGCCCGCGACTTCCACTGTTTCCTTGGCCGACCGGCCCAGCTCGGTGGAGAGCTTGCGCACAACACCGAAACGGTCGTCGTCCATCGCCACTTTGGTGGCTTTGAAGCCGAGGCCGTACTGCGCGTGCGTGTACGTCTTGTTGAACGCCGGCAGCGCCTCGTCATAGCGTGTGGTGTCGCCTTCCGGCACCACCGCGAACTGGGCGAAGCCCGTGACCTCGGCGGTCTGCTCGATCGAGCGCGAGCTGCTCTCGAGCCGGAAGACCTCGCTGAACTCGTCCGGGTAACGCGAGTACTTGGTCATGACGACCTCGTCGATCGCGGGCAGCATGTTTGCCAGGTAGAGGTCGGGAAAAAGTGTGCGGATAAACATAGCGTTTCCGGTTCCTTGGTTGCGGTTTTACACGCCGGCGGTCTGCAGGCCGAGCGCGTGCTTGTTGATGGTGACTTCGAGAATCGCCGAGTCACCCTCGGCGTTGGGCGGGCTCATGTACATCCCGCGAATTCGCAGGTCGAGCGAAGAGGTCGTCGCGATGCCCGCCCCGTCGATCGCAAGGCCGCTCTGCTTGGTCGTGGTCGAGCCCGCGGTGGTCTGGCTGACATTCGCGTTGCGGTGAGCGTGAGAGGTGGTCGAGTACGTTGTGCCCGTCTTCAGCTGGCCGATGTACAGCACGTCCGGCTCGTCGGTGACCGGGTGAACGGTTGCCGTCGACGCCGCGCCATATGCAAGCGTGGCCCCCACGTAGAGCGATGTGCCCGGGGTGAGCTGGTAGCCCGTCTGGATGATCGGCAGCTTGTAGTTCGTGTTTTCCGGCAGCGATGGCGCCGTTCCGGTGGCGAATCCGACCAGATCGAACGCGTAGATCGCATTGGAGTCCCCCACCGGTTTGCCGTACTCGGCAACCGAGAAAGGCGAGCCGCCGAGGCGAATGATAGGCCGGAAGCCGAAGGGGTTATTCGGATTAGACACGGGTTAGGTTCTCCTGTTCGAGATGGAATCCGGCGGCACGGGTCTGGCCCACTGCGGCTTTGGATTCGGAAGCATGCGCGGTCATGAGCTCATCGCGCAGGAGCGGGCCCACGCCCGCATGCCTTGACTGCTGGGCGAGGCGTTCGGCCTCGTCCTGAAACTTTTCGACTTCACGGTCGATCGCTTCGCGCGCCTGTTCGGCGTTGTGCCGGCGGCGGCGTTCCGCGACCCGGAGCGGGATCTCGCCCATCATCAGCGAGCCGACCTTCACCGGTTCGCCGGCCTCGTTCTTCACGATTTCGTAGCCGCGCATTCCGAGCTGTGCGATGACGCGATCGGAGAGAAACTTGTATGCCATGCCAGGCTGCCCGTACCGCGCGACGGCCTCGTCGAGAACGCGCGATCCCACAACTTCCGAGTCGAAGTCGCGGTCCACTTCGTATTCGACTCTGCGGCTGGGAATCCTCAGAATCCGCTTCCGGAAAGCGTCTGCAACCTGCTCGACGCCGAACTTGTTGATCCCGGCCGCGATGCCGCGCTGCAGGATCTGGTCGCTGAATGCCGTCTCGCGGTTCTTCACGATTTCGCGGAAAACCACTTCGGCATAGTCATGCAGCCCGATCTTCTCGATCGCGGCGCGCATTGACGGGCACTGATCGAACAGCGGATCCGGTCCGTACACAATACGCGAGTAGGTCGGTACATCCTCGCCGAATGCTTTCTTGTCGAACTCGTCGATGAACTCGGCCGCCGTGGCGGGTTCCGGTTCCTCGAGCCCGAGCCCGAGATCGGGGATTTGGCGCCGGTCGTTTTCGATCCGCGCCTCGCGGTCCGCGAGGACCTGATCGTTGATCGGCTGAACTGGGTCGGCCTTTCGGCCGACGGGAACGGGATGTTTGCGGGATGCCATGGACTACCGGACTCCCTTCATGGCGACGCCCTTTTTGGCGCGCTCTTTGTAGGACTCTTCCGTGATGCCCATGGCTCGCACGATCTGTTTCTGATCGGACGTGAGTTCCTCGTCCTCTTCGTCCCCGCCCTGACCGCGATTGCCGGTGTCGCCGGCCTGAGCCGCGGCGCGCCTGCGCCGTTCGGCTTCCCGGTCTTCCTGCTGCTGGGTCGGGGGCTTGATTTTGCCATCGCGCATGAGCTGGAGCTCGGTGCGCTCGGCGGCCACTTCCATGGCCACGCTTTCGGCGACTCCGGATTTGACGAGCGTGCCGTAGTGCAGCGCCGTCTGCTTGAAGAAGTCGGAGCTCCGGTCCTTCAGGCCCGGGTACCGGCCCATCAGCTCCTGTTCCTTCTGAACAGCGGTGGCCTTGGCGTTGACACGCTTATCGACTTCGTCGGCGCGCACGAAACCCTTTTTGGCGATGTACTCGTCGAGCCCTTTGGAACCTTTGGTGGTGATGAGCTCGAGGATGTCGACATCGTCGTCGGCTGCCGGGGCTGCATCCTGTTTGGCCGGCTGCGCATGCTGCTGCGCCCGATCGTGCCAGAACTGCGCCGCGTTCTCTTTTTCCGTCAGCTGAGCCCGGAGTTCATCGACCTGTTTCTGCAGGCCTGCCGCATCGGGTGACGCGGCGGCGGCCGCGGGAGGTGCCCCCGCCGCTGGTTGGGCTGGCGCCGCGGGCGACGCGGGTGTCGCTCCATTGCCGTTGCCGGAAGCTGAGACTGTAGCCGTTGGGGTCATGCGTGATTTATGGGAGTTTCAAAACGTCTGTTCCAAACTGCGTGCCGCGATAGAGATCCTGCCGTTTTGGCAGGTAAGGTCTGACGCATGCCGCGCAGAGGAGCTGATAAATGCCATCCTTCGGCACCACATACATTCGTATTTCGACGAAGGGTGTTGAGTCGCGCAAAAACTCCCACGTGGCGCGGCACTCCTGGCATCCAGGCGGCACCGAACCAGCGAGGAACTCGACTGCGCGGTTGTGCCAGTCGATGCAGTCGTCGCAGATCAGCTGCGCGTGGCCGGCCAACCGCCGAAGCTCGAAACGCCGGCGCCGCTTCGAGCAGTAATTGCAGCGCTGAAGCGCGACGTCAGGAACGTTGCGGAAGGGGAGGACGGCCGCGCTGGTCATGCGATTACCCGGAGGTCCTTGTCGGCGCTCGCAAAAACGCGCTGGCGTACATCGCGCGCCATGACGATGCAGCCTTCGGAGGCCTCGCCCGGGTGCGTGATCGAATCGGCGTGAAGAAAGAACGCGGAACGCCCGAACATCTCGTTGGAGTCATCCGGAATCAGCGGGATTGCGAGCGGCCCCAGCTTCGGCGAGGCCTCGGGAGAGCCGAACCGGTAAAGGCCCTTCGGGAGCGGTCCGAGTAAGTGCACCGCCTCCAGTTCCGGGTTATTCTTTCCGGCGCCGAAGCCCGCGTAACCCGTGCCGGCGAGTACGCCGATCGAGACGCCTTCTTCCGCGCCGGCGAACAATTCTCCGGTCGACTGTTTGTAGAGCCACATCGCGGCTAGGCGAAGCTAACGGACAGCCGGGTTTGGGGCTTCGATCTGTGTAGCTTTTCTCTCAGAGCCAAGAGCTTCGAATGGATGCGGGTCAGGCGCTTTCGATCGACCTTCACTTTCACTGGTGCCTGGGCTGCGAAAAATGAGCTTGCGCCGGACGGTGGAAGCCCCGCCGGCGATGGCATTGGAACGGACCCGAGGAATTTTGCGAGCGCGGTGGCCACCGCGTTCACCGCGGCGGTCACACTGGCCGGAGTGCCCGCAGGGAGCGCCGGACTCTTTTCAAGGGTTGCCGAGCATACCGCGGCGATTTGCGCGGCTGTAGCGGAGGGTCTGGCCGGCGCGGCATCGAGCGCGGCCGCTGCTTCCGAGAGGCACGTTTCCGCGGCGTCGAGGTATTCCCCGACGATTTGCTGAGTGTCGGCCGGAACGCCGGCGGCGGCTTCAACTGCCGGACCGGCCGCGATCGCGGCGTCGACAGCGAGTTCAAGGCTGGAGGTTATCTGATCGGGACTGCAGGCGCCGAGAAGGAGTGTCGCGCCGAGCACAAAGGCTACTGCTGTAAGTCGTGAAGCTGATGTCATGCAGGGCTATTCGACTTCAGGCCCTGATCTTGGTCAGAAAGAGCTGGAAGAGCGAACCGCACGCGACGGCGACCGGCGTTGCCGGGCCCGGCCCGAACCAGAGGAACAGCACCAGCCAAGTGATGCCGCAAATTCCTAGTGCAATGCAGGCGAGCGCAAACGCGCCCGCCGGATCGGTAAACAGCCACTTCAGGGCGTCCTTCATTTGCGCTCCGGAATCTGCAGTTCGAAACCGCCCGCTGTAAACGCCAGATGCGTCCCGTTCAGGCGATCCAGAATCCCGTGGACCTGATCGACGACCTCCATCCTCTCGGCCGTCAAATCTCTCAACGCCCCGCCGACCGTCTCCTCGATGGTCGCCGTCGCGCCCGCAAGGGTCGCATTCAGGACCGCCTGCAGCGCCGGGAGCAGCTGCGTCCCGATGTCCTTCACGGTCTGGTTCTCGACGTTCTCGAGAGCCTTCTGGGCCGCCGAGTAGTCGATCACATTCAGCAGTGGCATTGCTTACTGGTTCTGTTCGGTGTCTTCCGCCGCCGGAACCGGTGCGGCGGGGGTAGGGTTCGGCTGCGCCTCGGGATCGGGATCGTCACCAGAGGGTCCCGAAGGGCCGGGGTGTCCAACGGGGGCGGTTGGTCCATTGGGCTGCGCGATCGGAGTGCAGGAACCGTCCGGATATCGATAGCCGTCTTCCGGTTCGTCGGGCTCGAGGAACATCTGCCTGAGCCGATCGGCTTCGGTTTCCCCGACGGTGATCGAGTTCCCGGAAATGTGGATTGCGGCCGTGCCGTCGTCGTGGAAGTCGATGAAGGCGATTTGTGTGACGTTGATGGCAACCTTGCCGGACTTGCCCGCGACGGTGATAAACATGCGCATTCCGGTATATTCGACGCCGGTCAGTTACCCGTGACCTTTTTAGCGGCCGCGGCGGTGCCGTGGGCCGTTTTGCGCGCGCCCTTCTTTACGTACTTCGTCGCGACCACCACGGCTTTGTGCACGTCGCGGACTGTCTGGTCGCCCTTGATCGCCAGCTGCGCGATCGCCATCCATCCTGCAAGATTCATCGGAGCATCTTCCCTTCGAGCAGTTCGATTCTGCGGTCGTGATCCTCGTGCCGCTCGTCGGCGAGTTCGCGGCTTGTAAAGCTTTTTCGGAGGCTATGGATTTCCTCGCGCACAATCAGGCGCACGACGAAGACGGCGCCCGCCACGACGCCGAACGTCCCCGTCAAAATTGCGCTTACTTCGGGCCAGTTCATTTCGCGCTCTTCGCTTCAGTAATCAGCCGGTCCGGCAGCGCGAGAACGGTGCGCAGCGCGGCCACCATGCCCTGGGCCCGGTGGATGTCCATCGCGCCGTCGTTGCGCTCGCACAGCTCCCGGACGCGTTCAAGCTCGGCCTCAACGCGTTTTCGGTACACGCCAAAGGGGGCCGACGCCTTCATGTCGGACAATTGACGCGCGTCGACGTCGTCGAGCCGTGGCTGGACCCCGACCTTCAATTCAGCACTTTCCGGCTGGCATCGATCCGCGGGGCGCGCCTTTCGCGGGCACGTTCGCGACCTTGGAGCCCCGAGCCTGCGGACCCGCAGTACCCGGTGCCTTAAATCCCGGGTGGCTGTCACCGACCGGGCCGCGGCCGCCGCGCTGTGTCATCAAGTCGTCAAAGTGGGGGGTGTTGGCTTTACTCATGCAGGATTATTCGACGTCGTCCACCATGTCCCGCACCGTCTCGACCTGGACAAAGCCGAGGCGCAAAAGCGCGAGCTCCAGAATGCGGCCGGCGTCCTCATGGCGTCCGTTGTTTCTGTTCTGCATGGTCAGGTAGGTACCGTCCCGCCGCGCGACGTAAACCGAGATCTCCTCGGCATCGCCGGCGTCGATCATTTCCGTCAGCCGCCCGACGATGTTTCGCGCTTCCCGGATGTCGTCTGGCTCCGGAACGGCGAACCCGGTCGCATCGGGAACGGCCTCATTCTTCATGCTGGATCTCCGGATGCTGGGAGAAGACCGCCGGGCCCGTTTGGGCCGGATTGCCCTGCAGGCCGGTAGGCAGGGCGTCACCTTTCTTCACCGGCCGGGATCCGCCGAACAGCCCGTGCGGGAACGCAAGCTGGCCGCCGGCGATTCCCGCGACGGCGTTCACCGCCTGCTCGACAATCGCCTGGTTGATTTTCTTTTGCTGCAGCTGCAGGATGTGCTGCCGGTAGTGCGCGACAAGTTTCTGGATCGCGTCCGGATCGCATTGCGTATCCGCCTCCGCCTTTTTGAGGTCCTGCATGTGCCTCTGCAGGTGCAGTTGGTCGTTATCCATCGGGTTGACGTGGATGTCTTCGCCCTGCAGGAGCCGGTTCCACTCCTCGCGCGGATCCACGGGAAGATCCGGAGCCGGGGGCTCTGGCACCAGCTCGGCAAAGTTCGGATCCCCCAGCGCGTCGTGCGCGTCCCTGGTAACCTGCCACAGCGCCCGGGGATTCTGCGCGATCAGCGGGTTCTGCAGGTCAAGCTGATAGCGCGCCAGTGCCTGCTGCTTCTTGACCTCTTTTGACCAGACCGAGTTCGCAAACTGAAGCCGGAAATCGTAGCGGCCGTCGCGCTCCTGGTAGCTGAGAATCGACCCTCCGCTATTCACCGGGAACAGGCCGTCGGCGTCTTCCTCGGTCACGCGGAAGAACGTTTCATCGGGCGAAAACTCGTACTCGAGCTCCCAGAAGTGCTCCAGCACAAATCGCATGTCCTCCTGGAGCACTTTGGTGTCGAGCGAGATCCGGACGTTTCCCTCTTCGAGCAGCTTCACGGTCTGCGTTGCCGTGCGTGGCGCGTTCGGGCGATCGCTCTGGCGGCCCAGCTGCATGTCGGACAGGCCCGTCAGCTTTTCGCCGTAGCCAAGCATGACCTGTTCTTTCCATGTTGCCGCCTCGATGTTCGCGGTAATCTTGAGCTCCTTCACGTCGCGCGACGGATCGTCCACCGGGATAGCCATCCCGGGTTCCATCCTGAAGGTTTCGGGGTTGAAGCCCGACGCCGGCCGGTACATCACGGTCGGGGTGATGGAGAGCTGCGCCGCTTCGGTGGTCTGGTTATGGTTGGCGCGCAGCTCGTCTTCGATGTCGAGGAGCATCTCGGCCATTCCAGGCGACCAGTATTCTCCGGCCTTGAGCATGGACGACTCAACGAAAGGCCGGCGTTGCCGCATGTGCGGGTACAGAGTTTCGAGGTCCTGAACGCCGATCACCATATTCAGGTCGTACAGGTAGCGCACCACGAAATCGCGCTGCTTCATCTCGCGCTTGTCGAAGTCGTACTCGCCGGCGTCCTTCGCGCTGCCGCCGCCCGATTTGCCGACGCCCTTCTTCAGCGGGCGCCAGCGGCCGTACCATTCGAGCACCATCACCCACTCGCCCGACGAGAGCGGACGCTGGTACAGCACGCCTTCCGCGTTATCCTTTTCGAGCTTGATGTCTTCGCCTTCAAAATCCCGCTGCTGTCCGTGCAGCGCGAGGTTCACAATCGTATGCCAGTTCTTTTTGATGTTCTGGTAACGGCCTTCTTCTTCGCCGCGGAGCAGCTGGTCAGGCGTGACCCGGTAGCGCCGGATTGCGAAGCTGAACTCGTGGATCGACCGCACGTCTTCCGCCGGCACGATGATGTCGTCAGGCCAAAGTGGCTCAAAGCCCGGGCCTTCGTAATCGACGACCTCCTCGCCTTTGACTTCGTAGGTTTCGCGCTTCCACGGCGAATACGCCACCGATCGGCCGAAGACCAGCTTGCGGAGAACGAACTCGCATATCGGGCCCAGCAGCTTCATGGAATTGAAGACCCGCCAGGTCATGTACCGCCCGATCTTCTTGTCCTTGCGGTAGTCGCTCGGGCCCACGGGAACGGCCACGATTTCGGCGTCATCACCGAAGAGGGCGTCGATTTCCTTGGCCCACTTTGTGAAGATGTTCCAGCGCACGAAAGGCACCGGGAAGTTCGAGGCGGTTTCCTCGCCCTGGTTGGGCGTGTCTGTCATCGCCCGCCAGCGCCGGTAAAGCTCGCGGAAACGCTGAATGCGCCGGTTGTGATCGGCGAGGGCGGAGCGGTAGTCGGTCAGAACGCGGGTTCCGAGCCGCGAGAGCTCCGACTGCGGCAGTTTGAGCTGGTACTGCTCCTGCGTTGGCCTGTCTTCAGGTTCCTGATCGTCGGTGTCCGGAATGGGCGGCTGTGGCGTCACTACCGGGGAATTCGACAGGGAAGGGAAGCGCCGGGGATCGAGAGAGGGCTTTTCCGCTGCCCTTTTGTCCCGGCGCGCGCTAACAGCTAGGAGTTATTCGACGCACGCCGGCGGCGGCGATCGCCGATCCAGTAGAGCAGCCTGAAGACCCAGCGCGGAATGTGCGTGTGTACTAGACCGGCGTATCCGAGTCCGGAGCCGACCGCTGCAAAGTCGACGTCCACCACCCCACCGAACCGAGATCCAAAACACGCAGTAGGCGTATGCGCACCAAGCCAGCATCCTGATCACCATGAGGAGTTTATTCGACGTCACCGCTTATCGTCGCCTCACAATCGTCCCCCGTCCGTCACCCTGCGGTCCGCGCCCGTATCGCGTCACCTCCGGCCGAGCCGCGCCGTCCGGCAGGCGCAGCGGCCGCGGCATACGCTCGCAGACCACCATGACCAGCGCCAGCGCGATCACGCAGTCGTCATGGCACCCAGCCTGGGCCTCGGCCTTGCCGGTCGGCTTAATGATGAATGTCAGCAGCTCCGACTGGGTAATGTGGCAGTGGACGTGGAGCGCGTCGAGGCGGATCGCTTCATCGAGCATCGACAGCAGTTGCGGCCGGGAAACCCCGGACGTGTCCCAGCCGAGCCGGTCGCCGCGGACCTGCGGTTCCTGATCCGGCGTCACCGAGCGATGGTACAGCAGCCCGGACGGGTAATCCGAGTTGATGATCGCCTCCAGCATCGAGATCCCGCCGCCGCCCGGGTTACGCTCCCCGCAAATCTGCGCCATGTTGTACCAGCGGCCGAGGGCCGCGATATACCTGCCGGTCTCGCCAGGCATCATGCGTGCCCGCAGGACCGCCGCCTGCTCGCCGGTATCGCGATCGAAGACCTGCGCCACCGAGTAATCCGGATCCGAAGAGCCCTGGCCCTCGCCCACGTCGATCCCTTGGGCGCAGTCGGCGCCGACTGCGTACAGGCGTCCCTTCTCGGGTCTGCGCCAAACGCGCAGCGCGCCGCCGGTCTGCGGGTTCGGATGGAATACGATCCGCTTCTCGATCCCGACGTCCTCGATCGCCAGTTCACCGACCATCGGATCGCGCTGAATGGGCATGCGCTGAATGTTCGGCACGCTGAAGCGGTTGCGGCTGTTTGCGCTGAAGGCCTCTTCAGGCGTCGCAGGGTGCTCGCGTTTGAAGCTCGCGAGATCTCCGGAGAAATCGTTGGCAATCGTCCACCGCCGCCAGCACAGCTGCTGAAGGTCCAGGCGATACCGCTCCATCAGCTCGCGCTCCTCTCTGGTGATGGAGTTGGCAAACTGCTCGATCGCGATCGCGGGCGGCATGCGGTTGGCCGGATGCTCCCACCAGCCCATGAACACCCCGATCCATTCGCTGTCAGAGGACGGATCGATGGCGTCCTGCCACATCTTGTGGAACTTGTCCGCGATGGTTTTCGCGGTCCCCTCGATCACGGCGCACGTATCCGGCAGCTTCGGCACCGCCGACATCACCGAGCTCAGGATCGCGCCCGGGTTGTCGTAGTAGGGGAACTCGGAGAAGTGCACGTTCGTGACGCGAAAGCTTCGGCCGAAATTCGTGGACCCGGCTGTATGGACCTGAATGAAGCTCGACTCCGGATCGCCGCCGTACTCGTAGTACACGCGGTCCGAGAGCGGGGCCGGGTGTTTCTTCGACGGGTTCGGCAAAACGATCCGGCCGGCGAACGGGCGGTAGTTCTCGTGGAAGCGACGATAGATTCCGAAAATGTTTTCCGTGCTTTTGGCATCGTGACCCAGTACGACGGTGTGGACGCCGGCGCGAAACGCCGTTTCACGGAAGAACTCCGCCGCGGTGCCGGTGGTGGCCTGAATGCGGCGGGACTTCAAGTAGATGATCCGGACCGGCCGTTGTCTCTCACGCTGCCGGCGGATGGCTTCCCGGAGGCGCACCTGTCCCGGGGAAAGGATCATCGGCACAATGCGTTTGTCTTCGGTTTCGACGATCAGCGACTCGCGGCAGAACGCCGCATGGTTGCTGAAATTGTCGTAGATGAGCTTCAGTTCCTGATCGCTGCACTGTGACAGCGGCTTCATCGGAGCTTAACGCCGACGCCAAGCGGAAGCGCGGCCGCGAGCTCGCGTGCGACGATGCCCTGCAACTGCTGCCGCGCAGGCGGGTGGAACTGCAGGTCCTCGAGAACCTCAGGCAAAAGAAAAGTCAGCCACCGGCGGCGGCTTGTCTCCCAGAAAAAGTAGTCGGGCAAAACCTGCGGGAATATCCGCCACAGCGTAGGTTTCGTGCCTCCGAAAGAGTGGCTCACAGGGTCCTTTCAATCAGGGCACGCACCCGTCCGATCAGCTGCGCAACCCGGTCCCGCGTATAGTTCGGGCTCATGCCGCTGATCTCGCACTGTTCGCGGATCGGCGCGCCCTCAGCCCATGCCCTGAGAAGTTCGGCATCCTCGCTTGCCAGTGCCCCCAGCGCGTTCGCAAGCTTGGCCGCCATCTGGCCGCGAGCCGCCAGCTCGTCCGGGCGGGGAAGGGGACACGTTGCGATCGACGGCGGCAGCCACCCGTCATGCGCAGCCGCGATCGCCTGCAGCGACTCGAGCATCTCTTCGCGCCACCGGCGCCGCTTGTGCGCGTCGACGATCGCTCCGCGGATCCGGAAGTATGCGAACGCGCCGAACGATCCCGCTGCTGGGTCGTACCGTCGCGCGGCTTCGAGCAATCCGACATAACCCTGCTGCTCGAGGTCCTCGATCTGCACGTGAACAAATACCCGCGACTGTTCCTTCGCGATCCGCCGCACGATCGCCATCTGATCCTCGATCGCGCGGTCGCGGTGGTAGCGCCGCCAGTTGCCTATGCGGCCCGCACGGGCTGCGCATTGGGACAGATAGCTATGCCACAGGTGTCTTCGCAGTGGATGTACGCTCGCCGTACTTTGCGAGGAAGTCTTCCCACGTCGCGGTGCCGTCGTCGCCGGCGGCTTCTTCTTCCGCGCCGAACTTCGTGCGGTTGAGGATGTCGCGCACCGCGTTGAGCTCGACCGTGCGGGGCTGCTCACCTTCATCGAACTCCCGGTTGAGAATGCGCGAAAGCATGGCCAGCGCGGGATCCACAAGCTCGAGCAGCCGCTCGCGGGCTTTCTTCTGCACCTGCGGAGCCGCGCCGCCGTGATACCGGCAGACCGTGCCTCCGGCTATAGCGTGGTTTCCGCATCGCTTGCCTGACTGCTTCGATTTAGCGGTGCACTTCGGCGTAGCGCATTCTCCTTGGTCTGCGGGCGGCGCGCGATCAGCTCGTCGCGATCCTCTTCGTCCGCAAATGAGAATTCGTCGGTGAACATGGCGCTGTTCAAACCCGGCCGGAGTGAATGGGTGTCATGCGATCGCCGGCGTGGAAGGTTTCCTCGCTGCGTGGCCCTTCAACGAAGAGCGGCTGCACGAGCCAGACCTCCTGAGGAAGCTCCCGTTGCACCAACTGGATGAGTTCCACCGGCCGTCCGTTGTGAAATCCCTGCTGGCCGGCCTTGAGCCCGAGCGTGAGCTTCGGGTCCATTGCGGCGAGGTCGAGAGCGTGCCGGCGTCCCCAGGTGACGAGTTCGCCCCGGTTCGCGAGGCCAAGCTTGCCGAAGAGGCGCGAGACGTACACCTTCACAGTGCCCACCGTCAAGTGCATCCGTTCGGCGATGTCCTTGTTTTTCGCTCCCGAGGCGATCTCACGCACCAGCTGCCGCTCGCGGCCCGAGAGGCCTGAGCCGGCGAGCGGGAGCGTGGCTGTCATTCGGCCCTCGGAACAAGCGTGATGTCACGCGGCCCGGAGTACTCGTAGCTGACCACCTGGCTGGCCACATCCTCGGGAACGTGTTCACCGAGCGCTTTCAGGGTGCATGTGGCGAACGCCGCGTAGGCCTTGATGCCGATCTTTTTCGCCAGTTCCTTGAAATTGATGATGCGTTCGTTGCCGCGGGGACCGATAATCGCGACGAATTTTTCGCCTTTGAGTTCGAATTGCTGCAGTGCGTCGGCCTTCGAATAGGCCTCGCGCAGATTCTTCCTGATCGCGTCGCGCCGACTTATTTTCGCTTTGAACGGGGCAAGCTCGGCTTCGAGCCGGCCGAGTTCATCGACGTCGGCAGCGGCGATCGGGGCAACGCCGTCCGGGCGCCCAGATTGGGCGCCGGTTGTCTTCGAAGAAGTGGGCCCCGGGGTCCCCCTTTGCGCCTTCGCTGGGCGCGATGCGGCCGTACTGTCTGCCACTTCTCGGCATAGTACAACTAAATTGTGTGAATTCCAATACTATCCTCGACAAACGTAATGGTTTTCACGCTTTAGCGGACGGGATCAGATGAGCATTCGCAGCGGAAATACCTGCATCGCAATGTCGGTCGGAGCTTTCTGCGGGAGCAGCTCGGCCTCGAACTGGCGAAGATCGGAGTCCTTATGGGCCGCGATGCGCGGGATCAGCGCGTAGACCCGAACGCCTGCTTCAGTGGTGCCCTCCCAAAGCCGACATTCGATGCCGTTTAGGGTTACGATGCGCGTGGTGCTTTCGAGTGTGACTGTCATGCGTTCGTTACTCCCTGCGGTTCTCCCGCCTGTTCAATTTCCGGAGATAGCCACCCCTGCCCGACGCGAGCGGCGCGCGTCCTGCGGGCACTGGCGACGTGCGCTCGCGCGTCGTGGGCGAGGTGGCAGCGCTGGCAGAGTGCCGCAAGATTGTCGTCGCGATCGTCGCCGGCGACCTGATTCAGGTGGGCGACGGTGAGGACGCAGGTAATCAGGAACGGCCAGACGCCGCGCGGATCGGACTGCGTTGCCGGGGCGGAGATCTCCGCGCCCGACTGATCCCGCCACCGGCCCAGCGTGAGGTTTCGCGTTCCGCCTTCCCAATACAGCGCCCAGCGGCCGGTGCCATCGCGCAGCACCCATATCAGCTGCCGGTTGGGTTTGCCGCATCGCTCGCACTTGTCGCCAGCACGATCGAGCACGAAGCGGCGCTTGGCCCGCCAGGCCGGACCCCGATAGAAGTGGCGCAGCTCGCGACGGATCGGCATCAGGCAGCGCCGCGGGCTGCGAGTCTGCGCGGTTCAACCTTGTTTGCTTCGACGATCTTTGGCAGCTCACGCGACTCCTCGGGAACCGAGAGGAAGTCCGTTCCGACGTTGCTGCCGCCAATGGTCTTCAGCAAGGCGACTTCAACTTTTGCGGAATCGATGATTGCCTGGGCAACCTGGCTAATAGCCAGCGCCCGCTTGACTTCCATCGGGCTGTCCTTGTCCTTCAGCGCTTCCAGCGTTTCGAAAAGGTGGTTGCGAAGGTCCGTCACTTTGTTCTTTGGCACTGTGTTTCCTCAGCTTTCGTTTCAGTACACCCTGAAGTTGAATGGCCTGCGCGAGTTCGCGCGGCATGTTGTGCCACATCCGGTTGCGCCGCGCGCACTCTGCCATGGTGATCATTTCGAGATTTTCGATAACGCAGTTCGATCGGTCTCGGTCTCGAAAGACCACCATGTGTTTGGGCGGAATAGGGCCGTTTGTCCGCGTCCAGACGACGTGATGCAGCAGTGGCCATACATCCTTGTGCCAGCCGACCTCGGTTGGCTTGTTCCGCTCGCGAACCTTGATGCGCAGATAGCCTTCGTGATCGGTGAGGATGGTTCCAATCGGTCTCTGGTTGGTCTTCGCCTTGCCCGATATTGCGCCCTTCTTGAACTGCGTTTCAGCCATGCGCCCAGGCGCCCAGCCGGGACGCCGGGTGCCTTTGTTCGCCGGGACGAGACCTTTCTTGAACTGGTGCGGAACGGATTCAGGGCGCGTCATTCCCTCTTGCAACTGACCACTTTCGGGACTGCGCAGAAACTCCTCGGTCTTGCTAAGCCCGAGCTTTTGCGCCGTGCCGTACACCGCGCAAACGGTTCGGTTGAGCGCCTCCGCGACGCGATCTGTGCGCTGGTGCGGATATAACTCGCGCAAGCGCTCGATGTCGCCCTCTGACCAGAACCGGCCGTTCATGTGCGTCTCATCAGCCCGACGCCGCCCGCCGTGGAGAAGGAGTGCGCAACCTCCAGCAGTTCGCGCAAGCGGATGCTGTCGGCGAAATCAAAATGCCGGGCCGCGCTGCGGACGATCTGCGCCCTGATGTAGGTCTTGTCGTCGTCCGTCAGTGCTGGATCGAGCAGCCTGCAGGCGACGGTGTCGCGCGAAACCCGGATCGTCATACACGCCCCTGCGACTCTTCGGCCGCCCGCTCCTGAATGTAGGCCAGGGCCCATTCGTTCGGATACGAATCGTAGCGCGGGCGCGGGACGTCTGGACAAGACTTGGCGTGAATGAGCGCTGCCGCGGCCGCGAAGTTGTGATCGAGCTTTCGCAGCAGAGCGTACCCGGCCGCGCCGGCGCGGTTGACTGTGTGTCCGGCGATGCACATCGGGCTGTCACATATGGTCGGTTCCTCGCGGTAAGGACCGAAGGTCGATTGATCGAGCCTGCGTTTCGCATCCGCTATATCCGCTGCGATTTGCGAATAGAGTCCCTGCACGGCAGGGACAGACTCCCAGAGCTCCTTATGCCGGCTGAGCCCTTCGGGGCTCAGCCACGCGATCTGGGCGGGGCTCAGCCGCGCGATCTGGGCGGGGCTCAGCCGCGCGATCTGGTCGGGGCTCAGCCACGCGATCTGGTCGGGGCTCAGCCGCGCGATCTGGTCGGGGCTCAGCCACGCGATCTGGTCGGGGCTCAGCCACGCGATCTGGGCGGGGCTCAGCCGCGCGATCTGGTCGGGGCTCAGCCCGATGGCCGTTGCCATCAGGGCGCGGTACTGCCGTTCGGTGAGCTTTTCTTCGGTCATGCGATTTTCCTTTCCGTCTGTCTGCTTATCGCCACGCGATTGCCGGCGAAGTCGTACCACTCACCTGAGTGGTGTTGGATGAGCGCTCTCAGGCGGCGATCTTCGCCGACGCCGGACTCGATAATCAGCACGGCGACCGCGTCCGAGCAGCAGGTTCCCAGCCACGCGTGATCGATCGAATGCTCGATCCGCCCGTAGTCGATCTCGCCGTTTTGATGCTCGATGGCGATGCGGAGGCCTGCATGGAGTTCAGCCATTGGAGCCCTCCGCACCCGAGCCCGCTATCTCGAACCGGCGCAGCAGTTCCTCTGCGAGCTTTGTGATCAGCTGCGACTGCGTGCGCACCACGCGAAGCGAGCTCGGGTAACGTTTTTCGTTGTCGCCGATGGCCTTGAGTTCCTCGCGGATCTGATCAGCGGACGCAACCATCGAGCGAAACACCACCAGGTCCGGCCGCTGGTATTCATGCTGGGGCATCATCGGCCGCCCTCGACCCGCGCACCGGCCAGATAATCTAGAAACCCTCTAGGGTCGAAGCCCGCTTTCAAAGTTAGGTTGGCGTTGAGGAGCAACGTCGCCACGCCACACTCCAGCGCAGGCGAAACCCCAGCTCCGGACCTTGCAAGAGCAATCACTTCGCGCGCCACTTCGTTGGCCGCATTAGCCTCCCTGATCGTCATGCGATCTGCTCGGCCTTCGCTTCGATGAAGCCGCGGGCGATCGCCCACCGCGCCAGCGCCGCCTGTGACCAGTCGATGCGCGGCTGGTCGTGAATGAAGATCTTCAGCATCGTCGGATCGAGCTTGAGCTCCTGCGCGCGGGCGATCAGCGAGTCGGGCATGGGATCGTCCACCGAAAGCGAAACCCCGGCGGCTTCCTCGATCGCGCCGCGCACCCACGCGCGGTCGAAGTTAAGCGGCCACGGGTTATGTTCGGCCGACATATTCGAGGCCCTCCGCGACGATCTGATCCCACCGGCCGGCGCCGGCCAGATAGTTGTACCGACGCCGGCGCCAGTCACGCTCAATCGGCAGCGAGCGCGAATGGCGAACGATTGCTGACCCGGGTTCTCGCTGCCCGGCAGCTCCGGACTTCGAACGCGTTGCGGCCCTCACAGGCGGCCTCCAGGCTTGGGAGTTGGCCCGAGTAAAACGCGAATCGCAAGGCTCGCCCCCAACCACGCGCCTAAGCCGAACGCGACAATCGTGCTGGCGACCACCAGCCACAAAGGAAGTGTCTGCGTCATAGCTCTGCTCCCGCCCGCATGGCCCGAATGTAGGCGCTGGCTTCGCCCTCCGAGTAAACCTGGACGCGCGACTGTTCGGCTTCCGCGCAGAAAGTGCAAAGCTCCGGCTGAGCCCAAGCGCAAGTCTCGCCGGTTTCGCGGTCGACGCAGGCGCTGTGATCGGCGCAGCCACAGACGCGGCATCTCATGAACCGCTCTCTTTCTTACGGTGTGTGCGCATCGATAGCGGTCCGCGAGCTCGGATACATCCGAGCTTCACCAAGGCTTCCTGCGCGACGCGCTCCTCGAGAACGGCTCCAAACTTCTTAAGGACCGACCTCAGCTTCCGCGCCTCAGCCATTGAAAATGCGGGCTCGGCCGAAATCGTGACCTCGACCGTGATGATGCGGTCTTTGACGCGAATCGTCTTCAATTCACACCTCCGCGCACTTCGACCATCTGACTCAGCTTCTGGAAGTCGCGATCCTCGCGCTCCTCGCGCTCCTCGCGCCCGGCGCGTTCGCGAGCCTCGATGCCTTCGCGCTCGGTGTCGCGCGCTCTCGCCCACGCCAGCAGCTCGTCGCTCGAATAGAAGATGAACAGGTCCGGATCGCTTGTCGGATCCTGTGACATTTCATCAAAGCGAACGCAGCCGCTGCCTTCGGAGAAAAGGATCAGCTCGACGCCGCGCGGCTTCAGGCGCGCATTCGTTTCGGTTAGCGCGCTCAGCACGGCCTGCAGGCTGTCGAGGTATTTGCCGCGGCCCTCGGCCTCGGTGAAAATGGAAACCAACCGCCGGCACTTCGGACAGGTGGCGACTTGCTCGTGCGAATCAATCTTCTCGCCGCACAGGCATTCGAAAAGGTATGCGCTTTTGGTTCTCACGTGTTTGACCCTCCACGTGTGGATTTGAAAGAAAGCCGCGGGACGCGCGGCGCGTCGGCGCTATTCGCCGGGTTGCTTGATCGAAACTGGCGGCCCGTCATGATCGCCGAGATCCGGACGGAACTCGAAGCTGCGCGAAAGGAAGTGAAGCGCCTCGTCCAGGCGGCCGCTCTTCAATAAATCCGTTGCCTTATCGAGCGCCCGCGGGTCCGCAAAGCCGATGAAGATTCTGGTAAGCTTCTTGCTCTCCCAGCCCTTTAACGGGAAGGGAATCTGCGCGGGATCGAATGCGAGGATGCGCTCGATGTTCTTGTCGTCGAGCACCACGAAGATGGAATAGTGCTCGGCGGAATTCGGGACAGTAAACGGAATCAGGAGCATTGAAGTCCTCCCTCGCCGCACATCCGGGCATACGCGGCGGCGAGCACCCCGAGCTCATCGGCGTTGAGGCTGTCGAGAATGCGGCCAGCAAAGGGAAGGTCGCGCGTGTGAATGCCAGCGCGCAAGAGAGCTGAGCGCATGGCGCGTACCTCGTTCGCGGTCCGCACAAGCCTCAGCGACGCGATCTGCCTGTCGCAGCCGAAAACCAAAGGGTGATTCTCGACTGCGGATTCTGCCTGCCAGAGTTGCATCGCTCAGTCCCCCACCGCCGAACTGGCGTGCCCGCGATTCATTTCCGCGTCCAGGGCTGCGACCCATGCCTCTGACGTTGGGAAGGATTCCTCCGGACCCACACGCTCTATAGCGGCTGCAAACTCGGGGCTCACCTGCGAGGCAGCGGCGCGCGGCCGTGGCGCAGGCTGCTCAAGCACCCACGATTTGGCGGCATCCTTGGCGATTTCAGGTAGCAGGCGGGGCTGGTGTTGGCTTGCGCAGCGGGTTAAGGGCGCGGTCTCAGGCATGCCGCGGCGCATGCGCTTGTAAACCGCGTCACGGAAGTAGGAGGCGGGAGCGTTTCCGCAAAATTTCAGTACGTTGCGGAGAACCTCAGCGTGAACCTTGTCCGACTTTGGCTCAAACGGCTTACGCCAGAGCTCCGGAAAGAGTTCCGCTACAACAGTAGGATAATCAGCCCCGTCGCCCGGCTTCGAAGATAGGAACTGCACTTCTCGAACAAAAGGCGAAACCTCAGTTATATTGAAGGAAACGCGGCCCTTATCGGAGACGCTCGTTGCAAAGGCGAGCGCGATTGAGGTGCGGTTTACCCAGTTTACCTCAATTCCAGCCGGGGAGGGGAGGCCCGGAATCGCCACTTCGAGGCGCGTCCAGGGTGCCGTTTTGCCCGGCGCGACGGCGGCGGTCGTCAGCGCCTGATGCGGATCGGCGGCATCGGCCGGTTCGTCTGCGTCCGGTTCATCGGCGGGATCGGCAGTCTCGGTCTTGGCGACGAGCCGCTCGGGATCTTTTGCGTCGGCCCACTCTTCAGGCCAGGTACGGTACTCGTAGCCACGTCCACTCTCCTTCGCCTTGCGGCGTTCGATCAGCTTCCGGTCCACCAGTTCGCGCAGCGCGAGGTCAAAGGCCTTCGCGTCGAATCCGTCGTCGCGCGGCTTGCCGTTTTCGTCAATTGTCGAAGTCAGGCGGGAAAGCTTCAGGCAGCTCAGGCCCACCCAGGCAGGAGTCCCCTCGCGGCCGAACTGCTCGGCGAGCAGATAATCGATCACCACGCGCTGGGCGAGGCCGGAGACCTTGCGGTACAGAACCGTGACGGCCGTCGCCGGCAGAACGAACCAGCCGCCGGGCTGTTTGGCAAACCGCTCGGTCGGTTTCAGGCGCAGCAGCGCCTTCCGCCGTTCCTTCGTTTTCGCGGAAAGGTCCCGGTCCCGGTCGATCTCGCGGTCGAGGGCTTCAAGTGAATCGGCTTTTGTCGTTTGTCGCGCCATCAAATAATCTCCTGAATTTCGCGGAAATCAATTGACCAGCGCCTGAGGCAGGACTGAAAATGGTTCCTTAGCGTCGCCCAAGTCATCGTGGCGGCGCGGCCCCGGCGTTAGTCTTCGTTTCTCGTGTGCTGCACTCTGGCCTGAGAACTAAAGGCAGCTAACGAGTTTTCGGCGGACGCCGGTGGCGGGCGGATGACAGAGTTTGCGCGGGAAACTTGGGGCGATCGCTTCAGGACCTGCGGTCGGAGTTGAGACTCAACTTCCGATAACACATCTTATGTAACTATCACTGAACGAGCATCACAGGCGCCTGCCAGAACGCCGCCTTACTGTTTCCCGGATCGAGAACGCTTACCTGAACGTTGTATTCCCCGGGAGGCAGCTTCGCCAGTGACACGCTGAACTTCAGCGGGACCGCCTTCGACTTTGGATCCATACCCTCGGTCACCGGTAGCGGCGGCGTCTCGAACGCTTTGGTCTGTCCGCGGTAGAAAGTCACGAACGCGACCAGCGGCTGGGTCGTGGCCGCGCCTCGTTCGTACGCCTGGAGGTAGATGTACATCTCCTTGTTCTTGTTGAATACCCGCGTCACGCTCGGAATCAGTTTCTGACCGTCCGTGATCAGCGGATCGACCGCGAGCGTCGCGCCTTTGTCCTTGTCCTTGACGGTGAAGATGGCGTCCTTCCGATCCACCCGCTGGCTGCTCAGAACCACTGAACTGATCGGAACGCGCTTGTCTTCCTTGTTCAGATTGGGGATCTCGAACTTCGTCATGTAGGTGCCGATCCGGCCGGTCTCGGCGTCCCGTGCCAGGAACTTCAGCGAATATTTGCCGGGCAACAGAGTAAAGCCGGTGTCATATTCGATCGGCTTGAGGGCGAGCTCGGCCGCGGTCGAGCCCGTCAGCTTCACGTCGATCTTGTCCCGCAGGTTCATTTGCGTCGCGCCATAATCGTCCTTTACCTCGTAAACGAAGTCGATGAGCGTGTGTTCAGCGCCCCCTTTGCGGGCAAGCGCCAGTTCCCTGCCCGGAATTTTGACAATCATAGGAATGTAATATTCCGCGCGATTCAACTGGAAATATTCAAGCTCCAGCGCAATCGTCAACTCGGTGATGGGATCGCCCAGCATCAGCGCGTCCTCAAGCTGGCGCTCCTTGTCGGCGAGAGTGAACTTGTTGAAGGTCTTGTTTGAGTAGTAGCCCTGGCGGTAATCGATCTTGGCTTCCGGGTTGTTCAGAGTAATTTTGATCCGGCGGAATTTGCCGTCGAGCGCCTGATTGGTCGTGTAATAGCCAATCAGGTAGTAGCTCGAAATCGCCTTTTGGGCATTCACAATGCCGGTGCCGAGGTCGTTGTTATCCAGCAGCGCCTTGCCGCCGGTGTCCGCCGCGAGCGCCCACAGCGTGTCCTGCGATTTCTGGAAATTCATGTTCACCGCCATGGCTGATCCGCCCGTATACATGGCGCTTCCGCCCGGTGAACCCCGGCTGGCGTCTCCCATCGGCGCGGTGGCGACCAGGCCCCGGGCATCGATCGGCCACAGCGAAACGCCTGACCGGATGCAGGCGTTGATCGCGGCATGCAACTGCGCCTGATTGTCCAGCCCGTTCAGGCGGATGCCGCTGGCGAAAACGATCATCGCTTTCTTTTCGCTGAGCGTCCCGAGCATCTTGGCCGCGGTCTGAATCGCCGCCAGCTGCCGGTCGGTGTTGAAAAGGTTGAATTCGCTGTCGTCCTGACCGAAGGCTGCGCCGGAGTCGGCGCTGCTGGCGTCGTTGGTGGTTTCGTCGAGGCCCGTCCCTTCGCCGACGATCAGGGTTTCGATCACGGTCTGCAGCTTATCCCGGTCGTCCGTGAAGTCCTGCAGCACCTGGACGTAGCCGCCGGCATACTGCATGATCGACACGAGATCAGCCTTGGTGAGCTTGGTGCGGATAAAGTTCTGGGCGGCGTCGAGCGCGCGGTACTGATCGGGCGGCGGCATCGCTGTCATGTCGAAGTAGAGAGACAGGAGCCGCTTGTCCTGATATTTATTGCTGCCGGGAGGTTCGGGGGCGATTTGGGTCCGCGCCAGTTTATCGACCGGAACGCCGCGGGTCGGGCCAGCCGGCTGGGGCGGCGGTCCCTGCGTTTCGGGGAGCTTTTCAAAGTCGAAGACGCTGATTTTCTGCGGGACGCCGTCCTCCGTGATGGTGAAATCTTTGGAGGTGAGTCCTTCGATCGGTTTGCCGCTCTTGTCGTTGACGGTGACGGTTTCGACCACGAGCTGCGAGGTGCTGGAGAATTTGACCGCCCCATCGTCCGGAGGCGCAGCGGGTGTCTGGGGTTGCTGGGCTGTGGCGGCCAGCATGAATGCCATGGCGCAAGCCAAGGTCCTGGTCCACAGATTTAGCCGGCGTGTATGGGTGTTCATGCTTAGAACCTCAACCGCAGAGTGGTTTGAATTTGGCGCATCTGGCCGGCGATTCCCGGTAGACCGAACAGCGGGCTCCCAACGACTGTAACGTAATTCTGATAGCTCACGTGATTCAAGGCGTTGTTGGCATCAACCCTGAGGTCCATATTGAAACGGTCGGAGACACGGAAGGTCCGGCTGACCGATGCGTTCAGGGTGAACTGCGAAGGTCCGGTGATGGTGTCCCTTCCGGCATTACCCCATTGGCCGGCAGCGGGAATGCCGAACGACGCCGGATTCAGGAACAGTCCGGAAGGCGCCTGGTAGAGCGGTGCGCCGGTGAAGTTCGGGCGCAGAATGGACGTGAAGCCGGTGCCCGGAATCGCCTGGCCAAGGGTTGGAGTTTCGGGCAGACCGGAGCCGATGTTCGCCTGCGTCAGGAAAGTCCACTCCTTGTAGAGCGTGCCTTTCCACCCGTCGAGCAGCGTGCCGCCCGAGACTCCCATGCCAGTCGTATATTGGGCCGAGGCGCTGACGAGGTGCCGCTGATCGAAGGGCGACAGGCCGCGTTCGCCGCTGAGATTGAGCCAGTTTTGAGCAATGACCGGATTGGCCGTTCCCCTGCCACCCAGCGCCGCGTCGTCGATGGACTTCGAGTAGGTGTAATCGACACTGGCCGTCAATCCCGCGTGGAGTCGGCGGCGCAACTGGAACTGGCCGGATTCCCGGGTCGAATTGCCATTCGAAGTCATGTAAAGGTAGCCGACCGGGCAGGCGGGACAAGAACTCACGCCGCCGACCGGATAGGTATTGGGAAGGAACTCCTGCACCGCGCGCGTCCCTTTGATCCCCATATACGTCGCCGTCATCAACAAGCCTTTGGGTAAATCGCGTTGCACGGAAAGCTGCCAGTTTTGTGCGTAGCCAACGCGAAAATCAGGATCGATGGCGAAGGTATTAGGGGTGGCGCCGGGCGGCGAATTGAAGGCTGTCGCCAGGGTCAGAGGGCTCGAAAGCGAATTGGGAATGCTGAAGCTTCTCGACAAGGGCGGTTGCTGCGCCATGTTTGTGGCGATGGTCTGATAAACCGACGTGTTGTAGTAGACCCCGTAACCGCCGCGCACCACCATCGATGACGCCGGGAATGGCCGCCACGAAAACGACAGCCGCGGCTGGAATTCGTGGAGGTCGGGATGGAGCAGCGAGTTGCTGGAATTTCCCGCGACCACCTGATTGGCCGTGCTGAAATTGGGCCCGACGGCGAGGTTGACCAGACGCCCGAAGAGTTCCGATATGGGCGAGGTGTATTCCCAGCGAAGTCCCCAGTTGAAGGTGAAGCCCGGGCTGACTCGCCAGTCATCGTTCACAAACGCGTCCCAGGAATTGGACCGGAAATACTTGTCGGCGTTTCCGAAAGCGAGAGAGGCGGTATCGGGAATGCCCAGCAGGAAGTCGGCGAAATCATAGCCGGCGGCAGCGCCCGTGAATGCGAACGCGCCCCGGGGATTCGACTGCGAAATCGTATTGAACGCGAGGCGAGCGAAGTCCGCGCCCCAGGTGAAGCTGTGGGGGCTGCGATACCAGAGACCGTCGAAGGAAACTTTGTTGGTCTGGTTATGATTGGCGGCAGCGTTGGCATCCGAAAGACCGGCGATGGCGCTGGTTCCGAAACTCAGCGACGGCGGTCCCCAGTTGAGGGACTGCTGATTATTGCCAGAAATGCCGGCTTCGCCCGACACATTTTCGCGGTTCTCGAAGTACGGGCTGGTGGTGCTGCTCAGGCGGCTGAAGGTATCGGAGAAATGCAGGATCACGCGGTTGGGCAGCGTGTGCCGCCAGTTAGCCTCGGTGATTGTACCGAGAGTGCGGGTTTGGTCCACGAAACCGAAGAGGTTAGTGCTCTGGCCATGGGTGTCCTGCATACTGAAGTTGCCGAAGACTTGGTCCTTGTTCCCCAGTGGTTTGATGAGGCGCGTCTGCAAGCTGTTCCGGCTCGTGATGTTGATCAGCGAAGTCTGATAGTTGTAGCGCGATCCGCCGGCGAAGTTCGGCAGCGGGTAAAAGTTGAGGAGCGCCTGCGCCTGCGGATTGATTTGAGTGGGCGGAATCATATTCCCGGTAAACGGCGCGCCGGTGGTGGGATTGAAGATTTGGGCGGGCTGACCGAGGGCGTTGAGCGCCTGGGAGAAATCGCCGTTGCGTTCGGCCCCGGTCGGAACCAGGTACGGGGTGGTGACGGCGGTCCGGTTGCGCTGGTACTGATAATTGACTACAAAGATCGGACCGTTCCGCGGGAGCAGACGGGGGATTCTCAGAGGGCCCTGAATGGAGAACCCTCCCTGCAGGAGGTTCTGCGCAGACTTCGGGGTGTCCTGTCCGGTGAGGGAAAACGGCTTGGCATCGAGGGCCGAATTGTTCGCGATGAAGCTGATGTTCCCTGTATATAAGGAGCGGGTTCCGCGGCGGTTGTTTCCGAAGGCGTTGGATTGTGAAAATGGCGAACTCGCCGCGTTGCTCTGGCTGCCGTTGATGAGGAGTCCGTCGCTGGCCCGCTGGTTCAGGTCGGCTGGATTTTGATTGGCAAACGCATCGCTCGCCGGCGGAGGCGGGGCGACGGCCGCAGCCGCCGAGGCGTTCACGTCCGTTTGCCGGAAACTTGTTTGGGGCGGCGGAGTGGGCGCGCCTTTTTTGGCCTTGGCGTTCTTCGCCTGTGCCGCGGCGGGTGCCGGTTGGTTCGTGCTCATCTGGATCGCGGCCGGTTTGGGGGCGGCAGGTCCGGCAGCGGCTTCGATCTGATCGAGCGGGATGAGCTTCAAGTCCCAGTCCGGCGCGGGGAGACCGGTGGTGATGGACACGTCCTGTTTGATGGGCGTGAAGCAGAGCATTTCCACCTGAAACGTCCAGGAGCCGTCGGCAAGGTCGGGGAAAGTGTAAGTTCCCTGCTGGTCGGTGATGACGGTTTGCGTCTTGTCGCCGCGGGTAGCCATTACGGTTACGCCAGGGACGCCGAGTCCGCCGAACTTCACTTGCCCGTGCTGCTCGGCGGCGTTGAGAAAGAGAGAAGCGAGCAATACGGCGAAGCAGACGCGGAAAGAGCTCTTCATATCAGTTTTCGGATGGCCTTTCCGCGCGATCGACAATCAGAATCTCGACCGGCCCTTTCTGCGATTCCAGTTTGAGGCCGAGCTGTTCCTGCACGGCCGTGAATAGTGAAGGACGCGATGGATCGGTCTTTTGTTCGCCGTCATCCGGGGTCCATCGTAGATTGATGTCGTATTTGCCGGTGAGGCCGGTATGGTCGAGGACGGGGCGGCCGAGTTCCTCCGCCACTTTTCCAGTCAGCAGGGAGATCGAAATCCCCTGTCCGATCAGCTCGCCGCCATGACCGTGCAGTTGGGGGCTGGGGGTTTGCGATGGCGTTAATTTGGGTTCGTTTTTTCCGATGGTCAGTGCGTAGTAGACCAGGTCTTTTGTGCCTTTGTGGATTGCCAGGTGGAATCGTTCGGCGAGGAGAGGCTGGACCATCGGTCTAAGCTGGAGCAGGCCCGCGGCGGTTTGCGATTTGGCATTGACGTCGTAGTGAGTGGAATCGATCCATTTCGGGCCGCCGGAGATCTGGAAGTCTCTGACGTCCCAGGCGAAGCCGATGAGGTCCTTCAGGGTCATGTATTCAAGGGAAAGTTTTCCGCCGACGTCGGTGTAGAGGGTCGAACCGCGTTGCTCCGGCGCGCTGAGTTTGATGGTGGCCACATCGAAGGCGGCGGTTTGGGCGAAAAGCCCCGCCGACAAAACGAACCCAATTGCGGTTATTGCCATTGCCTTCAATGACGTTGCTGCCCTGAAAACGTGCATCCCGGCGCGTATGGCACGGCGGGTTCCAGCGATTTGGCATTGAAAGAGTTTGCTGAATTGTGCGGTAAACAAGCGGGTTAAACGTAAGCGGGTAGTACTTTCAGGGCAAGCAGTACTGTCGCGCCGGACATCCTTATTGTGAAAATTTGGCCCGATGCGTTCCTCGACAAAACGAAGCCAATTCATAGGGACATTCCGCGTCAGTTGTCGGAGGGTTTTTCCGCGTGGTCGATGACGAAAACTTCGACCTGTCCCTTTTGCGATTCGAGTTTGAGGCCGAGCTGTTCCTGAAGGGCCGTGAAGATCGAGGGGCCTGACGGATCGAAAGTCGGTTTCGGCATGTCGGGCGGCAGCTGCATCTGGCCCATCTGGGTTTCATCCGGCGTCCACTCGAGATGGATGTCGTATCTTGCGGTCAAGCCGCTCTTGTCGACGACCTGCCGGCCCAGTGTACGCGAAAGCATACTCGCCAGCTGCTCGATCGTCTGGCCGCTGGCGTCGAGGCGGTTGATCCCCATCATGATCCTGCCGCACGGTCCTTTCCCCGCGGTTTGTTGTCCAAGAGCAGGCATGGGCGGAGGAGGCTTGGTGGGATCGAGGGGAGTGCAGTTTTCGTCTTTAAATTCGACCAGTCCGGGCGTTTTTTCTCCGGCTTTCGCGGCGACCAGTGCGTAAACAGGCAGTTCTCTGGTTTCCTTGTGGAATTTCAGACCGAACCGGTCGGAAAGCAGGCCCTGCAGCATTTGGGGAATCTGGTTCGGGCCGGGGTCGGAATCCGGCTTGGCAACTATATCCCAGGAGTCTGAACCAAGCCATGAAGGACCGCCGGCGATCTGAAAGGGCTGCACTTTATACGCAAGCTGAATCAGCTCTTTGATCGGCATATTGTTCACGCTTAAACGCCCACCCTGCATACTGCGGATCATCCGGCCGCGTTGTCCGGGAGCGGCGGGTTTGATGGATGCAACGTCGAAAGCCGCGGGCGCGGGCGTCGGGGTTTGGGGGAATGCTACGGCTGTCGTCAGGAGAGAGATGGCGAGGACGTTGAGGCGCTGCATGATGGTCTGACGCATAAAGGGTTGTTTTTGTGCCGCGATTGTTGAATTTATATTGGCTATTCTGCGCGGCCGATTACCAGTATTCCCGCCGGAGCCGCCCGGAGTTCCACTAAATCCCCGATTCAGTCCGCTTCCCTGTGGAACGACGGGCCCGCTTTAGCGCCTGTTCAGCTTCCTTCAGATCGGCGAGCGTGAGGCGTCCGGTATCGATGAGTCGCGCCATTACCGGTTGCGGGCGGCCACCGAAGATAGCGAGGAGGTCATCGATCAGGCGGCGCTGCGCCGAGTCGCGGGAAACCACTGCTTCGAAGATATCGGCGTTGCCGATTTTTCGCGAGCGGCGCAGGGCTTTCTTGGTTTCGAGCCGGTAGACGGTGGTCTGAATCGTGGTGTACGCCGGCCTCTTGCGCGCGGGAAATGCTTCCTGAATTTCGCGGATCGACAGAGCCCCGAGATTCCAGAGGGCGTCCATGATCTGCATTTCGAGGCGGCTCAGCTTGGGCGGCTGCATAGATTCTACTATGTCTGTTTGTTATTCTACTACCCTCGTATTAGGAGTGCAAAACGGACGGCGGCGCCTCCCGTCTGACCGGGCTCTCTAGCGGGCTTGACCGGGTGGGTTGCTGCTGATAGAGTTCCTTGGGTGTTAAAGCTACAAAAGTGTGACGAGGAAAAATGTGCAGGGCGCTTAATCTCGACAATACCCCTATAGATGGGATCTTCGAATATTTCAGTAGTCGATCATGCCCATCGACCACCGGCAGGTACCGGGGGAGTACCGGACTTCAATTTCCATGGGTCTGATAAAAAAGATTTCTGAAACGATTCACTGTTGTCAGGCACCAAATTGTCAGGTGGAACATACTAACGAAAACTCGCTCACGCCTGCTGATTTTCAGGCGATCCGTAATGAAGCATTGCTGGCAGGCGCCGTCGATCCGGCGACACTGCGGTTCCGGCTTCTCGAACTCAACAAATTCGACGGAACCTTATTAAGTGTGCCTTCGGAAAACATCGGTTTGTCCGAAGCCCTCGAACAGGCGGCAAAGCTGATTCGTGTGCGCTCCGATTCGCATTTCTGCCTGGAGCCTGTTGGCTTCATTCAATAAGGGCACTCCGTTAATAAGCTTTTAATAAAGACTTGCCGTCGACCCGGGCAAAGGGATAACCTCACAGGGGTTGAAACTTTCGCTCGCTGACTACTCGATCCTCGCGCTCTACTTCTGTTTCGTCATTGGCATTGGGTGGAAGCTGCGGAAGTCCGTGACTTCGGCGGGCGAATTCCTCACGGCCGGACATCACGTGCCAGTGTGGATCACGAGCCTCGCCTTTCTTGCCGCCAATCTCGGTGCCCAGGAAGTGGTGGGGATGATGGCGTCCGGGGCCAAGTACGGGATCATGACCGCCCACTTCTACTGGGTGGGCGCGGCCCCTGCGATGATCTTCGCGGGCGTTTTCATGATGCCGTTTTATTACGGCAGCAAGGCGCGATCGGTCCCCGAATACCTGAAACTGCGCTTCGATGAAAAGACGCGCGCGCTGAATGCCATCACCTTCGCGGTGATGACAATCTTCTCGTCCGGCATCTCTATGTATGCGCTGGGCCGCATGTTTCAGCTGGTGCTGGGCTGGAGTTTCGATGCTTCGGTAATTCTTTCCGCCGTGATTGTGCTTGCCTACACGTGGCTGGGAGGCTTGACCAGCGCCATCTATAACGAGGTTTTGCAATTTTTTCTCATCGTGCTGGGATTCTCGCCGCTGTCGATTCTGGTGGTGGCGCGCGCTGGAGGATGGCACGGCATTCAGCAGCGGCTGCAGCCGTCAATGACGCATGCGTGGAAATACATGGGGTCGCCAGCACAGAATCCGATGGGGATCGAGACGTTCGGGATGGTGGCGGGGCTCGGCTTCGTGCTCTCTTTCGGCTACTGGTGTACGGACTTTCTGGTGATCCAGCGGGCGCTGGCGGCGAACTCCATGTCGGCGGCGCGGCGCACTCCGCTGATCGCCGCGTTTCCGAAGATGATGATGCCGTTCATCGTGATCCTGCCCGGCATCGCCGCGCTGGCGCTGACGAAGATGGGATCCGGATATTCGCTGCCCGTAAAAGGCAACAGCTACGACTACGACCAGACGCTCACGACTCTGATGGCGCAGTTTTATCCGAGCGGCATGCTTGGCGTCGGGCTCACGGCGCTGATGGCTTCGTTCATGTCGGGGATGGCGGGGAATGTGACGGCGTTCAATACGGTGTTCACTTTCGATATCTACCAGGGCTACATCAACAAGAACGCCAGCGATCGGCATTACCTCACGGTCGGACGGATTACGACGGTTGCGGGTATCGGGCTGTCGATCGCGGCGGCTTATCTGGCGGTGCGGTTCAACAATCTGAACGATCTGCTGCAACTGGTTTTCAGCTTCGTGAATCCTCCGCTTTTTGCGACGTTCCTGCTGGGCATGTTCTGGAAGCGCGCCACCGGCCACGGCGCGTTCTTCGGACTTCTTTGCGGCACTTTCGCGGCCGCGTTTACGCAGGGACTTTCCACGGCGGAGGGCAAGGGCGGCTGGATCGCCGGACTGCACGACTTCCCTTCCCAGATGGCGCAGAATTTCTGGATTTCGATCTTCGCGTGGATTACATGTTTTGTGGTGACGATTGCGGTGAGTCTGGCAACGAAGCCGCACAGCGAGGATACGCTCGAAGGGCTGGTCCACGGCCTGTCCAAACTGCCGCACGATCCATCGCCGTGGTATCGCCGGCCGGCGCCACTGGCTATTATTGTGGCGGTGGCGCTGGTGTTTTTGAATCTGGCGTTTCGATAATCATGTTCGATCTCAGGCTGCCTTCGGGAATATTCTTCGCCATCATTGGCGCGATCCTGATCGTCATGGGACTGACGATGCCGGACCTGCGCGCGCGCATGTCGACCGCAAATGTGGATCTGTATGCGGGCAGCGCTATGTTTGCCTTCGGGGCAGTGCTATTGCTGCTGGCATCGAAGTACATGAAGCGGTAGCCGCCGCGCCTGCGCGAGGCGGTGAGAATAAGGGCGTGACGCGGCACTGTATGTTCAAGCAGCACGAATGTCCACACCCGGGCGCGGGCAACACCTCCTTTGCCCCGCCCGGCCTTCCTTAGCGCCGCTTTACAGATCTTTTCGACGCGCTCCACCCGATTGGTATAAGATGATTACGATTTCATAAGCTGGGGCAACCGCCGGACGTGAATTTGATGTTCCGAGCCTGGTCCCCAATCTCGTGTCTTGGGAGAGGTTTGGTCGAATGTCGATATTGAAAGTAACGATGGCCGCGGGCGCGGCGCTTGTAATCGCCTCCGCGTCCGTATACGCACAGGCTCCGTCCGCGTATCGCGCGCCGAGGACCGACGGCGGGCATCCGGATCTGAACGGAATCTGGCAGGTTCTCAGCGAAGCGAATTTCGATCTGGAAGCGCATGTGGCGCGGCCTGCAATGCAGACCCGGCCCGGTCCTTACGGTCCGGTTCCCGCCAAAGAAGTACTGGCGTTGGGCGCGGTCGGCGCGGTTCCTCCCGGAATGGGCGTGGTGGAAGGCGGTACGATTCCCTATCTGCCGGCGGCCTTGAAGAAACGGGATGAGAATCGCGACCACTGGATCACTTCGGATCCCGACATCAAGTGCTTCCTGCCGGGCGTTCCGCGCGCCACTTATGAACCGCTTCCGTTCCAGATTTTTGAGAATGCCAATACGGTTTTCATCGCGTACGAATACGCCGGCGCCGTTCGCAACATTTATATGAAGGACCCCGGGCCCGCACCGGTGGATTCATGGATGGGCCAGTCCGTCGGTCACTGGGAAGGCGACACGCTGGTGGTGGATGTGACCGGCATGAATGAAGACTCCTGGCTCGACCGGTCGGGAAATTATCACAGCGACAAACTGCACGTTGTGGAGCGTTACACGCGCACCAGCCCGGACGTCATTTCGTACGAAGCTACATTGACCGATCCGGACACCTTCTCGCGCCCGTGGAAAATCAGCATGCCGCTTTACCGGCGGCAGGAGAAGAACGTTCAGCTGATGGACTTTAAGTGCGCGGAGTTTGTGGAAGAATTGATGTATGGCAAGTGGCGCAAGAAGCCGCTTGACCCGTAGGCTGAAAGATTCAGGACAGGAATGCGAATTCAGATTCTCACTTTAGGCGCGACGCTGGCGATCGCCGGCGGGCTTTTGGGGCAGACCAGCGGCTTCAAGATGCCCCGCATGGCGGACGGACATCCCGATCTGCAGGGCACTTACGATCTGGCAACGATTACGCCGGTCGAGCGTCCCCGCGGACAGGCGGCGTCGATCACGAAGGAAGAGGCGCTCAAGCGGGAGACAGCAGCAGCAAAAGTTCGCGCGGCCGAAGACAAGGATGTCGCGGGCAACCGTGCCGCTCCTCCCAAGGGCGGGGACGGCTCGCAGGGTGCGGCCGGAAATGTCGGCGGCTACAACGGCGGCTGGCTGGATCCGGGTTCAAAGCTGACGATTGTGGACGGACAGGCAAGAACGTCGCTGGTGGTCGATCCCGCGGACGGACGTGTTCCCGCGTACAACGCTTCGGCGCAGCAGCGGATGAGGGGCCAGCGCGTGCGGCCGACATCAGATGCAACCGAGAGCAACGATCCGGGTCTCGAACGGGCACCCGGTTCTTACGACGATCCGGAACGGCGTCCGCTGGGTGAGCGGTGCCTGCTGGGATTCGGTTCTACCGCCGGACCGCCGGCGTTGCCCGATTACTTCTACAACAATCTCCACCAGATCGTGCAGACCAAAGACTCGATTATGATCCTGACCGAGATGGTTCACGATGTGCGCGTGGTGCGGATGAACTCGCAGCATCTGCCGCCGACGATTCGCAAGTGGCTGGGCGATTCAATCGGTCGCTGGGAAGGCGACACGCTGGTGGTGGATACGACGAACTTCAACGATCAGACCCGTTTCCGGGGCGCCACCGAGAATATGCACGTGGTAGAGCGTTTCACCCGCACCGGACCGCATGAACTGCTGTATCGTTTCACGGTGGAAGATCCCGCGACCTGGGATAAACCGTGGAGCGGAGAATATACGTGGCCGGGCACGGATTCGCATATTTACGAGTACGCGTGCCATGAAGCGAACTACGCGCTGGCCGATATCCTGAGCGGCGCGCGCATGAGAGAGAAAGAAGAAGCAGCGGCGAAAGCCGGTAAGTAACGTCAATCAAGCACGTCAATAAAGATAAGGACCTGGAAATGAAACTTTTGACATCGATTGTGAGCACGGCGGTAATTGCAGCGGGGATTGTTGTCATGGCGCCGGTTCCGGCGGCAGCGCACCACGCTTTCGGCGGCGAATTTGACGCGAACAAGCCGGTTCTTCTGAAGGGCAAGCTGGTCAAAGTGGAATGGGTGAATCCGCATTCCTGGCTGCACGTGGAAGTGGCGAAACCGGACGGGACCTCGGAAGTCTGGATGGTGGAAGGCGGCAGCCCGAATTCCCTGCTCCGCCGCGGCGTCACAAAAGACAGCCTGAAGGTCGGGACCGAAGTTGTGGTGGACGGTTATCAGGCCCGCGACCATTCGCTGCTGCGCGCCAATGGACGCAACATCACGACGGCAGACGGCAAGAAGCTGTTCCTTGGTTCTTCTGGTACCGGCGCGCCGGACGATCCGAAAGAAGGTAAGTAAATCCTCTCGCAATTTTGAATGCGGGGCCAGAGCGCATTTGCCGTTCTGGCTCCGTTTCTAATTGTTGTCTGCCCTTTCAGCCTTGTCGATGACAAGGATCTTGACGGGGCCTCTGCGGGACTCAAGCTTCAACCCCAGTTGTTCCTGCATCGCGGTGAAGATTGAAGGGCGCGGCATATCCGGTCTCTCTTTTGAAGCCCATTCCAGTTTCACGTTGTATCTTCCGCTGAGTTTCGTCTTGTCCACCACCACCCTTTCTTCAAGGCGGGCGATCGTTTCGGCCAGTGCCTGCGCGGATATCGCAGTCGCATAAATCTCTCCATCGGCGAAGTGAAGGGAATTGCAACGATTCTCCTCTCCCGCGGTTGCGCAGTTGCCGTCCGTGGCCGGGGTCAGTCCCGGGGCGATTTTGTTACTTGCCTCAGTAAGCTCGTAATAACCGGCCTCGCGCGATTCATAGTGAAAGCTCAGAGAGAATCGGTTTACGAGCAGGGACTGGAGCATTTCCAACAGCTCCTTGTTTTTCGCCGCTGGATCGTCTGCTGATTTTGCGACGATATCGAAATATTCCGAATCAACCCATCGCGGACCGCCGGAGACCTGGAACGGTTGCAGCCGCCAGGCAAAAGCGATGAAAGCCTTCAGCGTCATATTCTCTACGCGGATTCCGCCACCAGGCAGAGCATTGATCCCCCCAGGCGGTACCGGATGAACCGCGGGTCTGATTGAAGCAACATCAAACATGGACCCCGTTTGGGCGTGGAGGACTGCGCTCAGGGACAGGAGGACGGCGATGGTGCGCATCATGTTTGGACGCCGCCACCCGGGAAATAGTGCCTGACGAGTTTACTTTGCTGGCGCCACGGCATCCAGCATCAGGCTTGCATCCATCGCTGCCACTCCTTCGAACGGAATGAAGCTGATTGCCCCTGGCATATCGATAATTCCGCGCACCACAATGGTCAATGCCGCCGAGATCGGATAAATGTTGGTGGCGAGAATGCCTGCGGGCGGCGCTCCTGCATCGGTCAGGTCCTTGTACAGCCGCGTGAATGCCAGACGGATATCCGACTCTTCGCTGCCGAATGCGCCACGTGTTCCGGTGAAGGCGAGGCGGCCGGTCTTTCCTCCGCGTACGATGGCTTCGCACTGGGTAACGGCGCGGCCGGGATTCCGTTCGGTTTGAACAAGAGTCACGGCGGCCGAGGGGAAGCGTGCCGAGAGGATCGCGGGCGTGAGTGTGGACGCAGCGATATCGGTCACAAAACAACTGACCTCAAGAGCGGTCGCGGCGCCCACTGCGGTGGTAAGTTTATCGATCGAGTCCTGCGCGCTGATGAAGCCGATTCCGGTGGGGTTCACGGGCTTCTTCGATTCCGAAATGGCCTCGATGAGGACCTGCGCGTTTTCGAGCGGCAGTCCGCCGGCCGGAATCACGCTGACGGAGGGAAGCGGCATTTTCTTGCTCGTGAAGACTTCGCTGACGATCTGCGGAATACGCCGCACGTCGCCACTGCCGGCGACGAAGGCGCGGATATGAACGACCGGCGCTCCACCGTTTTCCTTGAGGATGGCTTTGAGGGCATCGTGCGCCTGCTGGGTTAGCAGGCCTTTGCCTGAAAGGGGAGAAATGTTGAAGACAAGGCGAGTCGCATCGCCGATGGCGGCGGCGGGCGGATCTTTCGGGAGGGCGAGGGTTTGAGTGGTTTCGTCCTTGTCTTTTTTGGGTTTCTTCTTGTCGGCGCCGAATGCGTTCGATGCGATAACTACGATAAGGATGAAGACCAGGGACGATGAGCGACGAATCATGGTATCGGGAATATTTTATCTGATGAGTCTCTCAGGCCCCGAGTTGTTGAGAATCAGATCAGGTTTGCGGGAAAGCTGCGAGCCACTGCTCCATGCGGGCATCGACCTCGTCCTGATCGATTAGCTCTTCACGATCGGCTTCGAGGCGGCCCCGCCCGATCCTCTCGCGGACATAGATGGAGTATTGGATGTCTTCCCAGGTCGCGCCGTCCGGGAGCGCGGCGATGATTTTTCGGGCTTCTTCTTTGGCTGTTGCCATTTGAAGGATCCCCTTTAAGGCGTGCGCAAGCGCCTGGTCACTTCCGCGCCGCATTGGCTGTAGTGCCGGATATTCCAGCTATAGACTACTTCTGCCTGAACTTTGATGGCGCAATGCGCGAGCATCGCATCGTAGATTCCGCCCCCTACGATTCCAAGACCAGAGGACTCCTGCAGCGCATCCGCATATTCATCACCGTCCAGTGCGACGATCGAGAGTCTTTCCCGGATGCTTCCAATGAAGAGCATGGCTTGGTCGCCGCTGATGCGATGCCTGCCGGGCATGCGTGTAAGCGTGGAATATACTTCCGCCAGGCTGTGCGCTCCGCAGCAGCCGGTTTTCCTGTCGAACTTAACGAACCGGCCGAGGCTGGCCTTGTGGTGGATGTGATCTCCGTAGAAAATCGGCACCAGAACCGATGTATCGAAAAATCCCTTCATTCGCCCTTGCCAAGGTTCGCCAAGTCGCGGTCCTCCCGTATCCGCTGAAGCATCTCGTCGGTCGCGGAAGCAGGCAATGGGGCTCCCGAATGGAATACCCAGACACCATGTTCTTTTGTGAGTGGACCTGTGCCGCGCACTGGCCGCAAGGTGATTTTCTCTCCTTCGGTTTCCAACTCCAGGGAATCTCCCGGCGCCAGATTCAGTTCTTCCCGCAACGGTTTGGGAATCACAATGCGCCCTGCTTTGTCGATCATGAGTTGGCTGGTCATATTGGTATTATGCTATGGGTTTAGCCATAGATTAATACCATTATAGCGTTAAGCCATCAGTTCTCGCTTGGCCGTTCTACGTGGTCGACGACCAGCATTTCGACTTCGCCCCTGGCGGAGTCGAGCTTCAGACCGAGTTGCTCCTGGAGCGCGGTGAAGATGTCGGGATTTGCGGGATCGGACGCGGCGGGGGCGTTACCGGGATTCGCGGGTCCCGCCATGTTGGGCATGATTGCCTAGTCGGGCGTGAATCTGAAAACGATGTTGTAATTTCCTGCTGCACCCGTCTTATCGATCACCGTCCGGCCGAGCATGTTGGAGAGGGCTTCAGCAAGCCGCACCGTCGGCACGCCCCATCCATTGATCTGACCCGGTCCGAGGCCCATGTTGCCGCAGTAACGCGGGGGCGGCGTACCCGCCGTTCGCGGTGCGGGTGGATGATCGCGGTCAACAACCTGACAGCTTCCGGCCGCGGACGTTTCCAGTTTCAGGCCGCTCTTCGCCGGGACCAGTTCATAAATCTGAGCCTCTCTCTTCTCGCGATGCACGGCCAGTTTGAGACGGTCGGCAAGCATCGCCTGCACCATGAGCCGAATCTGATCGGGGGGCGGAGCGCCTTGTGCTGTCGCGACGACGTCGTAACGAACCGTGCTGAGCCAGTCGGGTCCGCCGACCAGTTTGCTGTCCTGAATTCCATAGGCAAAGCTGACGACAACGCGCATCGGCACATTCGTGGCAGTCAGCCGGCCCGGTGGAAACCCAAGCCCTGCGCCACTTGCGCCGCTTGAGTTGATTTTGATGGACGCGGCTTCGAATTCCGGCGACTGCTGCGCAAAACATGCGACCGCGACAAAAAGAAGGGTTGCGCGGCGGGCGATCGTCGGAGAGTGGTTCATCTCGGAAACGATTCTATCTTAACCACGTCAAAAAAACCCAGCCAATTCCCAGCCAAACCGCCTTTACCAGTCCAAATTGGTATGCTACGATGAAGTTCCGAAATGGACATTCGGCCCCATCTCAACCCCGATTCCGAAGTCTCTTTATACCGCCAGTTAGGCGAATATCTTCAAGCACTTATTGAATCGGGCGAACTGCGTACGGGTGACCGGTTGCCTCCCACCCGGGAATTGGCTGGCCAACTTGGACTGAACCGGACTACCGTTTCCGCCGCCTACGATCTGCTCGAACATGAGGGTCTGATCAAGGGCGAAGTCGGGCGCGGCAGCTATGTTTGCGGACAGCCGAAGCAGACGCTCGACTGGTCGCGTACACTGACCGCTTCCCTCTCTACGACGGCGGGGAGTCCGGCCAACGGGGTCATCAATTTCACCAGCTCCAGTCCGTCCGATAAGCTCTTCCCTCTTGAAGAGTTCCGCAAAAGCTGTCGCGAAGTACTTGAAAGCCGCGATCTTAAAACACTGATGCGCCTCGGCTCGCCCGGCGGTTATGAGCCTCTGCGCCGCTACCTGCGCGAACGCGCCGTGCAGAACGGCATCGCGCGGGACACCGACGACGTCCTCATCACCAACGGCTGCCAGCAGGCCCTCGATCTGTTGCGGCGGGCGCTGGTGAAATCCGGCGCGAAGGTCGCGATCGAAGAGCCGGTGTACCCTGGACTCAAGAACCTTTTCCTCGAAGCCGGCGCGGATTTAATCGGCGTCTCCGTGGGCGCGGAAGGCGTCGAACTCCCTTCCCTGCAGGAGGCGCTCGACGCAGGCGCGAAGGTCGTGGTGCTGACGCCGTCGTTCCAGAACCCGACCGGCACCACCATTCCGGCATCCAACCGCAACGCAATCTGCTCCATGGCACGGGCGGCGGGCGCCGTGGTGATTGAAAACGATATCTACAGCGAACTCTCCTATACAGGCGCGGCGCTACCGAAACTGAAGCAGCTCGATCCGAACGTAATCCTGCTGGGCAGCTTCTCGAAGGTGGCTTTCCCCGGGATTCGCGTGGGGTGGATTATCGCGCCGCGTCCGGTGATCAAGCGGGTGACCGAACTCAAGCAACTGGCCGATCTGCATACCGACCATCTGTCGCAGGCTTTCCTGCTGCATTTCGCCGAAACGGGCAAGCTTGCGCAACATCGCGAAAACGTGATCGCCGCGGCCAAGGAAAAGCTGCGCGCACTGGAGCAGTCCTGCCGCCGTTATCTTGACGGGTGCGTCTGGAACATGCCCGCGGGCGGCATGAATATCTGGATTCAGCTTCCAGCGGGCGTGGACGCCGTAGCATTGCGCGGGCTCGCCCAGCAGGCTGGCATCGATTATCTGCCGGGCCGATATTTTTCCATCGCGCGGCCGCTCGATTCCGGGCTGCGCCTCAGTTTCGCGGGGCTTGAGGCCAATGAGATTCGCAAAGGCATCGAAATACTGGGTGGCCTGATCCACAACGCCATCGCATCGCGCGACGAAACGGCCTCGCAGCCGGCGCTGGCGCTGGTTTGAAACAGATGGTTTGAAGCAGATTCGATTTTAGAGATTCAGGAGAACGAGAAACATGTTTACGTACAACGAAGAATTCCGGTTGAAGGTCGGGCTGGCCGAGATGATGAAGGGCGGCGTGATTATGGACGTCGTCAACGCCGAACAGGCTGTGATCGCCGAAAAGGCTGGCGCGGCGGCTGTGATGGCGCTGGAACGCGTGCCGTCCGACATCCGCAAGGAAGGCGGCGTGGCCCGCATGTCGCCCGTGAACATGATTCGCGAAATCATGGCGTCTGTCTCTATCCCAGTTATGGCGAAGGCCCGCATCGGCCACTTCACCGAAGCGCGCATTTTGGAAGCGTTGGGGGTCGATTACATCGACGAAAGCGAAGTGCTCACACCCGCCGATGAAGAGCACCACATCGACAAGCGCGGCTTCAAGGTTCCCTTCGTCTGCGGCGCGCGCAACCTGGGTGAAGCGCTGCGGCGAATCGCGGAAGGCGCGGCCATGATCCGGACCAAGGGCGAAGCCGGTTCCGGCAATATCGTGGAAGCTGTCCGGCACATCCGCACGATTGTTAAAGAAATGCGTCATCTGACGATTCTCGGTAAAGAAGAGCTGGTGCATGAAGCGAAGAATCTGGGCGCGCCGCTCGATCTCGTCGAGTGGGTCGCGGAGCACGGGAAACTGCCGGTGCCCAACTTCTCGGCAGGCGGAATCGCCACCCCGGCCGACGCCGCGCTGGTGCTGCAACTGGGCGCGGAGGCTGTGTTCGTGGGCTCCGGAATTTTCAAGAGCTCCGATCCCGAAGCGCGCGCCAAAGCCATCGTGAAAGCAACGACTTATTACAAAGACCCGCAGAAACTGCTCGAAGCCAGCGAAGACCTGGGGATGGCGATGCCGGGACTCGATATTTCGAAGCTGCCCGAGAGCGAGCTGATGCAAACCCGGGGCTGGTAGTTGGCGAGCGGTAAGAAAAAGGTCGGGGTGCTCGCGCTGCAGGGCGATTTCGAGGCGCACACCCGCGCACTCGAACGCGCGGGCGCGGAGGCGGTGGAAATCCGCACCGCCGAACAACTGAAGGACATCGACGGACTGGTGATTCCAGGGGGCGAGAGTACCACCATGCTAAAGCTCCTCGACTACATGAATCTGAAGGAACCCCTGCGCGAATTCGCGGCGAAGAAACCGGTTTTCGGGACTTGCGCGGGGGCCATTCTGCTGGCGAAAGAAGTGCTCCGGCCGGCGCAGGAGAGCTTCGGCCTGATGGACCTCACGGTGGAGCGCAACGCCTACGGCAGGCAGATCGACAGCCGCGTGGTGCACCTTTCGCCGGATGCGGAGTTTGCCGAACGGGCGGGCGAAGGCGACATGGAAGCGGTGTTCATCCGGGCGCCGATTATCCGGCGCACTGGCCCCGAAGTGAACGTTCTGGCAAAATATGAAGGCGACCCCGTACTGGTCGAGCAAGGCCGCCATCTGGTGGCGACATTCCATCCTGAACTTACGCAGGATCCGCGGGTACATAAGTTATTTCTGAGCAAGCTTTAAAACAGGTTCTTTTCGTCTGCATCGGCAATACCTGCCGCAGTCCCATGGCGGAGGGTTTTGCCAATCTGTATGGCAGCGACGTGCTGCGCGCCTCCAGCGCGGGACTGTCGCCGGTCGACAAGGTCGCGCTGGCGACCGTGGCCACCATGCAGGAGAAGAACGTTGACATCTCCGCGCACGTGCCCCGGCCCTACGATCCGGCGATTGTCTCGCGCTATGACCTGGTGGTCAACATGTCGGGATTCAAGCTGCCGGGCGCCCCGCCGAAGCTGCTGCAGGACTGGGTGATCACCGATCCGTTCCGGAGTTCTCCCGCTGTGTACCGCGCGGTGCGCGACGAACTGGAACGCCGGGTCATGCAATTGATTTTGCACTTGCGCCGCAAACCGAAAGCCTGATCCGCCAAGGCTTCGGTGACTTTCACCGGGTGGCGTTCACCGGGTGGCGTTCACCGGTAAAACCCCGGTATTCACCGAAAACCTGCTGCCCCGTCTCCCCTGCCCCGCTTAGTATCGGAATCGAGGTACGGTCAATGAGACTTTTTTACCCCGGTCAACTAGCTCTCCCGCTGATGCTGCTTCTTGCCGGCATCGCACTTATGATGGACAGATTGGATATCATCCAGATCGCGCGGTTCTGGGATCTTTGGCCCGTGGTCCTGATCGCCGCCGGACTGGAAGAACTTTACCTGTGGGCGGCGTCGGGGCGCGGAACCGAACGCGACAGAATCGAAAAAAACAGATAGCGATGAGCTTTGACAGCAATGAGCTTTGAAACACAGCCCCGGGGGACAATATTCGCACTCGCGCTGATCGTGGCGGGGGCGCTGCTGTTCCTCGATAATCTGGGCATCGTTCCGATCGAGGACATCGGCGCGTACTGGCCGCTGGCCTTCGTCGTCTATGGCCTTGGCACGCTCTATTACAAGAGGGGACCGATTTCGCTGATCTGGTCCGGGTCTCTCATCGTGGCGGGCGTGCTTCTCATTCTGGGGAATCTGGGTATTCTGCACGTGACGGTCGGGGCGCTTTGGCCGCTCCTGCTGATTGCGCTGGGCGCGACGCTGCTGGTGGACCGCTCGGCCTGGGGTTCCAATGTCACGTCAATGTTCACGCGCGACTGGCCCAGTCGCGAGCAGCATCTGAAATGGAAAGCGGACGGATGGAAGCGCAAACAGGAGCGCTGGGCTGAGCGGATCGCATGGCGCACCGGGACATATTCAGGCAGCGCCTTCGCCTCGAATCTCACCGATTCGATCCATGAGAAGATTCGCCAGACTCCGTGGGCGGAAGGCCGAATCCGCGAAATCGCGGTATTTTTCGGAACCAAGCGCCGCGTGGAATCGCAGGATTTCCAGGGCGGCGAACTGGTGGCTGTCTTCGGCAGTATCGAGCTGGATCTGACCGCGGCTTCCATGCAGCCCCAGCCCGCGGCCGATTCGCAGGGTCTACCGACCCGCCGCGCGGTGCTGGAGGGCAGCGCAGTTTTCGGCTCGGTTGAGATCACGGTGCCGCGCAACTGGCGCATCATCAGGGAAGGCACCGGCATCTTTGCGTCCTACGAAGACAAGACGATTCCGCGGCCGGAGCCTGGGGTGGATCCTCCCACGCTGGTGATCCGGGGCGGAGCGGTCTTCGGCTCGGTAGAAATCCGGAACTGACCGTCGCCCTTCGATGCATCCGATATTTCAGAACTGGCGAGTGTTCCTGCTTTACCTGGCGGCGTGGGTTCCGCTGGGCGCGATCCTTGGCCTGTTGGTTTCGGCCACGGGGAACCTGTCGGCTGCGGAGACCGCGGCTGTGACCGCGCCGGTCACGGTCATCCTCGCTTTCGTGGCCCTGTCCCCCTGGTACATTTGCCGAAGTCTGCCGCTGCGCTCGATGAACGCAAAGACGCTGCTGGGACAACATCTGCTGGGATCGGTGGTAGTCGCGGGGGCGATGCTGCTGGTGGCCAGGTTCACGGCCAGCGCTTTTTCGGGAGTCTTGCCCGGCATCAGCGGGCGCTTCCGCCAGGCCGCGCCCGTTCTGACGGCGATGATTACGATGATCTATTTGCTTTCGATCGCGCTGCATTATGTGGTGATCGAAGCGCAGACCTCGCGGCGGTCGGAGCTGCTGGCGCGCGAAGCGCAGCTTAAGGCGCTGAAGGCCCAGGTCAATCCGCACTTCCTGTTTAACAGCCTGAACTCGATCAGCGCGCTTACCGCGATCGACGCAGGGCGGGCGCGCGCGATGTGTATCCGGCTGGCCGATTTTCTGCGTATTTCCCTGCGACTGGGCGAGCGCGGCTCCATTCCGTTCAGCGAGGAACTGGAGCTGACGCGCATGTATCTGGAAGTGGAACAGGTCCGGTTCGGTGGCAAACTCCGGCTGGCCGAAGATGTGGACCCCGCGTGTTTCAGCTGTGAAGTGCCGGCGCTGCTGATCCAGCCGCTGGTTGAAAACGCGGTGAAGCACGGCATCGCACTGCTGCACGAAGGCGGCGAAATCACCATGCAGGGACGCCGCGAGAAAGACACCATGCGTTTCACAATCGAAAATCCTTTCGACCCGGAGGCTCCGACCAGCCGCAGCGGCATCGGGCTGGAAAATGTCAGGCAGCGACTGGAAGCGAGGTTCGGCAATGCCGGGCGGATGGAAATCCAGATGGAAGCGCGCGTGTACCGCGTCACTCTGACGCTGCCGGCGAGGACGATCCCAGGGAGGCAAGCGTGACAGCGATCATCGCGGACGACGAAGAGCTGGCGCGACGTTTGATGCGCGAGTATCTCGAAGGCGAGTCCGGTATCGAGATCGTGGCCGAATGTGGCAACGGCTTCGAGGCCGTGAAAGCGGTATCGGAGTTGAAGCCCGACGTATTGTTCCTTGACGTCCAGATGCCGCGGCTCGACGGGTTCGAAGTGCTGGAGCTGATCGGGGCCGAAGTGGCGGTGGTTTTCGTGACGGCCTTCGATCAATATGCGATGCGGGCGTTCGATGCCGCAGCGGTGGATTATCTGCTAAAGCCCTTCAGCGCTGAAAGACTGCGTGACGCGCTGGGGCGTGTACGGCGGCGGCTCGGCGAGTCGAGACCGGCGACCGCAGAATTAAGAAATGCCGCGCGCGTGCCCGGCGAATATCAGTCGCGCCTGGTGGTGAAGGACGGGGCGAAGGTCCACGTGATCCCGTGCGGCCGCCTCGATTATGCCGAGGCGCAGGACGATTACGTGGCGCTGCGCAGCGAGGGCAAGACATGGCTGAAGCAGCAAACCATCGCCAGTCTGGAGGCGGCGCTCGACCCGGGACGGTTTCTGCGCGTACACCGCTCTTATCTGGTAAATATCGAACGGATCGCGAGGGTGGAACCGAACACGAAAGACACCTGGATTGCGGTGTTGCACGACGGTTCGCAGATCCCTGTCAGCCGGGCCGGCTATGCGGCGTTTCGTAAACTGATTGCCCGCTGATCGTGATACGCTCATGGGCATGAAGCTATGTGCGGCTTTCCTTCTATCCGCGGTGCTCGCATTGGCTGCCGACATCACGGGGACGTGGACAGCAGACGTTAACCTTACGGCCGGCAGCGGTCAGCCGAAACTGGAGTTCAAGCAGACCGGCGAAACTCTCACGGGCACTTATCACGGCACGTTCGGGGACGCTCCGCTCAAGGGAACGGTCAAGGGCGACAAAGTCGAATTCACCTTCGGCAACGACACCGCCCAGGCGAAGTATTCCGGAACGCTGGATGGCGACAAGAAGATGTCGGGGACCGTGGATTACGGCGAAGTGGGAACCGGGACATTCACGGCGACGAAGAACTAACCGCTATTCCGGCTTGAGCGACGACTCGACCCCGTACTTCCGGTAGGCTTTGAAATCGATCTTGTTGCGGAAATAGCGCAGGGGCGAGGTACCGCCCAATCGTCCATAGTTGGCGAAATCTTCGGTGACGCGCGATTCCATTTCGCTGTGCAGCGGGACCAGATAACGTTCGCCCGCGATAATGGCCTGTCCATAATCCAGCAGGTGCGTTACGTGCTGCAGCGGGAAATCCGGCGGAATGTCGGCCTCGGTGGTGACGCGCATAATTGTGCTGTCTTCGCGATCGACAAAGAGAAAACCGTGGTACCCGACGACAAGCTGTGACGTTCCGGCAGCGATTTGCGCGGCTGAGTTCTCCTTCGCTATGGAAAACGAAAACACGTAGACCGGATGGCCGCGCAGTTTGTCCCAGCGCTTCCATTCGAAATCCGCATGGCTGCGCGGATCGAAAATTCCGCCCAGCGTGCTGCCGAACTCTCCTGTGGACGCAACGCCCGGAGGGGGCGTCTCGTTCTTCTTTATCGCCTTCCCGTTCATGGAGACGAGTTTGTAGGTTTCCTTATGCCCGAAATAGGTGACCTGTTGTTCAATCTCATCGATCGGTCTCCAGCTCACGTCCGCACTGCCCGGCAAAGAAGCAGTGCCGCGCTGTCCGCTGACTTTGATTCCCGTCACAGGGTTCGGTTCGCGGCGAATCTCGCGATGGGTCGTCTGGGTACAGATGAAGTCGGGCAGTCTTGAATCGTAGGACAGGGCCGATTCGCGCATGGAATCGATGAGCTTCCCGGTCACCGCTGCATCGGGCGGATTTTCCGCGGCGAAAAGGCCCGTGGCGAGGGTGCTCAGGCAGAGCAATCGCGCAATCTTCATACCGTCAATTTAATCTCACTGGGCCGGGGCTTGTACAGGGGCCGCCGCCGGGGCGATGTACTTGCGAAATGAGAGGAAGTCGGTGGTCATCCGGACGATGACCTGCGGGGACTTGCCGCCAGTCTTTCCTTCCCGCAGCATGTCCAGGCTGCAGCGGACCTGCATCTGGCATTTAATCGGAAGCAAATTGAACTGGCCCGCGATCACGACCTGCCCGAAATCGAAAAGGCGCTGCACGTCCTGTTCCGGGAACTCCGGGGGCGTTTCAGGCTGGAACGACACGCTCATCACGCGACGGCTCAGACTGTCTGCATAGACCGTGCCATGAAATCCCACAGTGACCTTAGAGCCGGCAGCCGTGATTTCCTGCGTGGAATTTTCTTTGGCGACCTTATAATCCAGAACGTAAACCGGGATTCCGCGCAATCCAAGCACGCCCTTCCAGGTGAACTCCGCATGCGCGTCTTCGGAAAAGATTGACGTGAGTAAACCGGCGAACGCCGAGAGCGGCGCCGGATCGAGAAGGGGCGGGGCGGGCTTTGGCGCATTTTTCGCCGGCGCGACAGCTGCGGCCACAGGGGCGTTCGGCTGCCCGCCGAAGTAGTTATCCTTGTGCCCGGAGTAGACTGCCTTGTCCTCGGTCAACTGGAGCGTCTGCCATGGACCCACCGCCTCGGTTTCAGCCGGATTGACCTTGCCACCGGCCGCGGACGCGGGTTTTGAACCGGTGGTCTTTGGCGCGCTCGGCTTGGGCGGCGCTGGTTTCACCTCCGCGATATTGCGGGCTTCGAGGCGGCTGGTCCGGTTGCAGGTGAAATCGTTCGTTTGCGCCTCCCAGCCGAGAGCAGCCTGGCGAATCTGTTTGATGAGAGTTGCCTGCTCCTCCTCGGTGAGTCCGGGCGCAGTGGCTGGCGGGGCGGGGGCGGGGGCAGCGGCGGTCGAAGCCCCGGGAGGCGGAGCCTGGGCGAACAGCCCCGGCAAGGCCAGCAACAGGCAAAACCGCAAGATCTTCATTGCTCTTGAAGACAAGTATATCCGGAGCGTAAAAAAGCCCCGGCCTTCCGGCCGGGGCTTTTGTTCGCACTGGAACAGTCTTAGAACTGGTTCCAGAGAAACTGGTTATAAACCTCATGATGGTACTGAATTTCCGGTACCTTCACGATGGTTCCCAGCTTCCGCGCGCAGCGGTCGGCCGACGCCTGTTTCAACTCCACATAGCGGCCCTTGACCTCTTCGCTGAACAGCGTCGTGGTCCAGTCCGCCTTCTGGAAGTTTTCCATGGCGTCGTAGATGTTATCCGGCAGGAAACGTTTGGCGCTGCGCAGATTCGGAATCCTGGCGATTTCGCCGTCGAGCCCTGTCTTGAAGACGCTGTAGAGGACCATGTAGGGATTGGCATCCGGGGCCACGGCGCGCACTTCGATGCGCGAACTGCGCTCGTTGCCGATCGGGACCCGAACCATCGAACCGCGATCCACGGCTGAGGCGATCAGCTGGTTGGGCGCTTCGAAGTGCGGATCGAGACGCCGGTAAGCGTTGACGCTGGGATTCAGCACCAGGCAGATATCGTTGCCATGGCTGATGACCTTGTCGACGAACTTCCAGGCGAACTTGCTGATTTTTTCCTCGCCCGCCGGATCCCAGAACAGATTCTTCTTGCCCTTGGAAACCGAGACGTTGGTGTGCATGCCGCTGCCGTTGACGCCGACCACCGGCTTGGGGAGGAAGCTGGCCGTGAGCCCCATGCTGCGGGCTACCTGGCGGCAGAGGAACTTGTAGAGCTGGATCTGGTCGGCCGCGGTCACGACGTCGGCGTAGCTATAGTTAATTTCGAACTGAGACGGCGCGACTTCGGGGTGGTCCTTTTCGTTTTCGAAACCCATAGCCCGCTGCACTTCCGCCGCCTTGTCGATGAAGGTGCGCAGTGTGTCGCCGGGCAGCGAGTGATAGTAGCCGCCGGTATTGACGTATTCGAACTTGCCGGTCTCCGGGTACTTCCGCTCGGCATCGAGGCCCTGGAAAAGAAAACCCTCGATTTCGTTGGCCGCGTTCAGCGTGTAGCCGTTCGCCGCCATCTGCGCGTCGGCGTAAGCTTTCAGGACGCCGCGCATGTCACCGATGTAGGGGCCGCCCTGCTTGTCGATGACTTCGCCGAACACCAGAACCTTACCTTCGCCGATGAAATCCGCCGGCGCCCAGTAGAACGCGCCCCAGTCCATGTGGAGCCGGAGATCGCTTTCTTTCTGCGCGGTAAAGCCGCGAATGGACGAACCGTCGAAAGTCAGGTTGTCGTAGCTCTTTACGAGAAATTTCTTGTCGTAATCGAGCATGTGGAGGCGGCCTTCGAGGTCGCTGAACATGACGGTTACGGCCTTGATGCGCTTCTCGTCGGTGAGGTATTTGAGGCGTTCTTCCTGAAGAGTAGCCATCGGAACGCGCTTGGCGCGCTGTTCCTTTGCCTTTAAATTCAACTCTTCAAGCTCGGCATAGGGCAGACTAAGGAAATCCTGTAGTTGGTTGGGCATAAACTCCTTGGAATGTGAACTTTTGATTATGGCCGATCGAGCGCGCAGTCGGCAACATTTGGGCGCAAAAGCAGGCTATAGTTTATTTTTATTGAGGGTATGGGAATCGTGGATTAGGACGTTTGGGGGCTGGATGTTTTTTTTGACCATCCAAAATCCGGGATGGAAAGGGTCGTAAAGGCTGCGCCCTAGATTGCGAGCCGTGTGCCGAAACAGGACTCGTCATCGTCCACATCGGCGGATCGGGCGTTATGCGTCAACTGATCTTCATGCCGGCAGGACCGGATCCGATCAATGGCATCGCGCCTTCTGGATTTCGCCGCTTATGCAAATGAAACTGGGCGATAACCAACAGCGGATTCGGCAAACCCGCAATCCCTCCGCATCTCCAAAAGGCAACGCCTATAGCGTTCCTGGGCCTCAATGTCTAGCGCCTGCGCCGCCGCCAGCACCTGTGGGAATCCAGGGGCGTTGGGAGGCAACACTCTCGCATTCGCGTCAGCAGTGGCCTTCTTCTCCATGGTTTCTACCAGATCGTGAATCGCGACTGCCACCCGTTCCGTAGCCCAAAGATAACCCTCGTCGTATGCTGCCAAGAATGCCCGTTTGTCGGATTCGCGTTCCGTGGGTACCATGTCGGCTCGGAGAAAAATTCTCATCTTCGTCGCGAGCCGTGCGTAGACATCGCGTCTCCGGTTGAGCGCGTCCAGGCGCTGACTCGACAACTCCTGAATCTCGGCCTTGTGCTCCTCGTGGAACGCCGTCATGGCGGCTTTCTCCTGTTCAATCGAACGGGTCAGTTCAGCTTTGGTCATTTCAATTGACTTGCTCAATTCTGTCTTTTCACGCTCCAGAATTCTCGACGCCCACACCTTTCCAAGCCAACTTAACAGCGCTACCAGAACGGTGCTAGCGCCTCCTAGATATAGCAACGGTGCACCGGCGACGGAGAGGAGTTCGGAAATGCGATCAGATGTGAGCATGCGTCTATCGTAGATTGCCTACTTTGGATAGGGCATACTTTCACTCGAAGGGTCCCTCAAGAAGCCCCTCGACCGCGGCCGATTCTTCAAGTTGCGGTTTGTCCGCATCCCGTCGAAGTGCCCGAGGGAACCAACCAACGAGCAGTACTTCGTTTTTGGACCGAAGATTCGGAATGAGTAGGCGCGGCCTAGACCGCAAGACGCCCGATCCGCCGATGTGCCCGATGGCCACCCTGTCTTGGCACACGGCTCGGGATTTAGGCGGCCCGCCGCCCCAGTACCAATCCCCGCGCTGGTCCCATCTGACTGAGCAGGCGGGTTGGCCGTCCCCAGATTCTGAAGCAAAGGCCCGGAGTTCAAATACCAAGGACTATCATGAAGGGGGAAGGGTTTCGTGCCTGGACATTTGAGGAAATGAGCGATGCGGAGCGGCGTGAGTGGCGGGCCAGTCTCTCGCTCAATGGGCAACATCCGGCACCGGTGGCCTATTTGGATTCCGAGCTGGAATCCGTATTTGAGTTTCGCCCCAACCTTAACGCAACAATCGAACGAACCCCGAATGGCCACGCATTTGTGGTTGCCTTCCGTGAAGGGCGGCTTAACAGGGAACGCGAGCTAGACCCTCTCGCTGCCTCTTCGGAATCTGAAGGCCCCGGCATTCCATTGCCGTTCGGCTGGAGTTAATCCACCAAGATGAGCGATGATCGCAAGTTGTCCCAGACTGGCCGAAAGATCACGCCGGTATCGGCTGATTGAGATCACATCGACCCATGGGCGTGAAGCTGTCACCCCGGTCTGCGCGTGTTCGCCGCCGCTGCGGCCAAGACCATGCCCGGTGTCCGCAATCAGTTTTGCGATTACCTTCCGGTATTCCATTTTGGAAATCAGTAACTATGTACAAACTTCTGTCACTTCACACGGATACCGACCGCCCTCTCGCTCTTATGAAGGACGCACTGTATACATCAGTTTTCGGCCGGAATCTTTTCAGCGCGATCCACGACCATCATTTCCATCGGCCCCTTTCGAGCTTCCAACTTCAGGCCCAGTTGCTCCTCAACCGCGGCGAAGATCGATGCGCCCTGCTGGTTCTCGGGCACGGGACGGTCATCCGGCGTCCAAACGAGCTTCACTTCGAATTCTCCTGCAAGACCAGTCTGATTCACAACCAGCGCTCGCATGTAGCGCGACAGTAAACTGGCTACGGTAACCATCGGCATGCGGTTGCTCAGAATACGGAGCTGTCCGTTGATTCCAGCAGGAACGCTCACCGGACCGACTGTCGGTTCATGCATCCTCGGCCCACCTTTGGCGACCACCAGCGCATAATAATTAAGCGCCTGCTGCTCGTGGTGGAAGACCAACTTGAATCTCTCCGAGAGCAAGGCCTGCATCATTTTAGGAATCTGATCCGGCGTGGTGCCCGGCGCGGTTTTCGCCACGATATCATACCGGGCCTCTGAAGACTTCATCCAATCCGGCGCAGAGAGCTGGAGATTGCTGGACAACCCGTACGCGTATCGAATGCAATCGGCCAGCGAGGCATTCGTAAACGTAATCGTATCGTTCTGAATATCGGCAACAGTGATGTTATACGGCTGGCCGATCACATGTGGCGACGGAATTTTGACCGACGCCACCTCGAAAGTTTGCGCACGTGCGATTACGAAACCGGTTGCAACAAGAAGCAATATCATCCGATACACAGGTTCTCCCTTCCATACAGAGAAGGCTTTGAATTAGCACCGGACTTTTTCAACCGATTGAGAGTGTGCGTCTCTGGAATAGGATCGGCTGGATAGAGTTCCGCAGTGATTGGACACAAAAAGCCGACCGAAAGTTCCCCAGCACCGCTGTAAAGATGTTGCCGCGACAGGGTCAACAGGCGCAGCGGCGGCGGATGTGGCGGACAAGGTCAATTGTAGCTTGAATTCTGCATCGCCACGGGTGACGGGTTGCTCTACTCACGATCAACGGCGAAGGGTATATCTACAGCGTAGCGCAGCCGCGGCGATTGACGAAGGTGGCTATTATCGATTCCATGTCCTCATATGAGACACGTCCGGTGTCCCCTTCCGATCTGGATCTGGTGGTGCGGCATCGCAGGGAGATGTTCCGGGAAATGGGCCGTCCTGAAGCGGAACTCGACGCCATGAGCGCGGCGTTTCGTCCGTGGCTGGAGCCGCGGCTCCGCGACGGCAGCTATTTTGGATGGCTGATCGAGGTGGATTCGATTCCGGTGGCCGGGGTCGGCATGATGGTGCTCGACTGGCCGCCTCATCCTTATCATCCGGCGGACTCCCGCCGGGCTTATGTGCTGAATGTGTTCGTCGAACCCGCGCATCGCGGCAAAGGTTTCGCGACGGCTTTAATGGCCGTGGCCAAAGAAGAAACGGCCCGGCGCGGCATCACGTTTATGGTGCTGCACGCGTCCCCGCAGGGCCGTCCGCTTTACGAAAAACTCGGCTGGAAAGCTACCAGCGAAATGTCACTTGCGATTTGATCCGGCCTATTCGAGGTACTCGTAGGCAGGCAGAGTCAGAAAGTCGCTAAAGCTGCCGTCCAGCATCATCTTTCCGAAGATCTCTGAAGCGAGTTTGAACTTCCCTTTTTCCGGTCCGAGGCGCGCTACTTCCTCGGCGATGATCCCCTTCACCAGTTCGGGAGTCACCACGCGTCCGTCGTCCAGTTTGGCGCCGTGCCTGGCCCACTGCCAGACCTGCGCGCGCGAAATCTCGGCCGTCGCCGCGTCTTCCATCAGGTTGTAGATCGGCACCGCGCCGTTGCCGCGCAGCCAGGCCTCGAGATACTGGATCCCGACATCGATATTCAGACGCACGCCGGCTTCGGTAATGGTGCCTTCGGGAATCGCGATCAGATCGACCGCGGTCACATGCACTTCCTCGCGCTTGCGGTCGATCTGGTTTGGCTGCGGCATGTATTCGTCGAATACCTGCTTAGCCACCGGAACCAGCGCCGGGTGCGCCACCCACGTTCCGTCATGCCCGGCTTTGACTTCGCGGAGCTTGTCGAGCCGCACCTTCTCAAGCGCCGCCTCGTTCGCCGCCGGATCGCCCTTGATCGGAATCTGCGCCGCCATTCCTCCCATCGCGTGAATGCCGCGTTTGTGGCAGGTCTGGATCAGCAGATCCACATAGGACGCGAGGAAGTGCACCGTCATCGTTACCTGCGCGCGGTTGGGCAGCATGAAGTCCGGACGATTGCGGAACTTTTTGATGAAGCTGAAAATATAATCCCAGCGGCCGCAGTTGAGGCCCGCGGAATGGTCGCGCAATTCCCACAAAATCTCGTGCATCTCATAGGAGGCGAGAATGGTCTCGATCAGGACCGTGGCGCGAATCGTTCCCTGCGGAATTCCCAGATAATCCTGGGCGAATATGAAGACATCGTTCCAGAGCCGGGCTTCGAGATGCGACTCGATTTTGGGCAAATAAAAATAGGGGCCGGTGCCGCGCCGGATCAATTCCGCGGCATTGTGAAACATATACAGGCCGAAATCGTAGAGTCCGCCTGAGATCGCCTGCCCCTGCACTTCGAAGTGCTTTTCCAGCAGATGCCAGCCGCGCGGGCGAACCAGCAGCACGGCGGTCTTTTCGTTCAGCTTGTATTCTTTGCCCTCGGGGCCGGTGAAGCCAATCTCGCGCCGGATGGCATCCCGCAGATTGACCTGGCCGTCGATCACGTTGCGGCCGGTCGGCGAGTTGGCGTCTTCAAAATCCGCCATGAACACGCTGGCGCCGGAGTTCAGGGCGTTGATGATCATCTTCCGGTCGACAGGCCCGGTGATTTCGACGCGGCGGTCCGCGAGATCCTGCGGATAAGGCGCCACGGTCCAGTCCGACTCGCGGATTTCGCGCGTATCCGGCAGGAAATCGGGCAATGCGCCGTTATCGAGATCATGCTGCCGTTCCTGACGCCGGGCGAGAAGTTCGGCACGACGGCCGTCGAACTTGTTATGTAATTCGGTGAGGAAGTATCTTGCGTCGAGAGTGAGTATCTCGTCGTGCGCGTTTCCCATTTAATTGCGCCCGCTGATGGCGGGGTTACCGCACATACCCGGATTGCCGCACATGCCGCCGGGGCATCCACCGCTCATTTCGGGCATGGCCGCAGAGGATCCGGAGGCTCCCGCACGCGGCGCGAAGGTGGAATATTCCTGGCGCAATTTCTTGGCGCCGCAGGCCGGGCACCCGGCTTCGATCACGTCCTCGGAGCGGCGCACCAGCTTCTCAAATTTGTCGCCGCACGACTCACAGCAATATTCATAGATCGGCATGCTGACTATGATAACCTCCCTCCGGAGAAGATCCTGCCGTTATCAAAATGCTGCGGTCTTCAACGGGCTTCGTTACATTTTTCCTGGTTTGTGCATAAAAGACCGCAACCCGGATGCCATCAAAGTTTTTAATTCTTGGTATCCGTTAAATCGTTGACAATCCGTTACGAAAGCGACACAATGTCCCCAGATTGGAAACAGGGGCTTTAGCAAAACCTTATTAAAGGAGAGGTATGTCCAGACTGCGGTCTTCGTCGATTTCGATAGTTCTAGCGCTGCTATGTTCCAGCGTGGCTTTCGCCCAGTCGCCAACGGGCGTCATTGAGGGTACCGTAACGGATGCATCCGGCGCGGTTGTGCCCAATGCAACCATCAGCATCACTAATAAGGCCACCGGCGTCAGCCGCGATGTCACTGCAAATTCCAACGGACTCTACAGCGCTCCGGCATTGAACGCGGGCGACTATGAAGTCAAGGCCGCGGTAACAGGTTTTCGCACCGTCGTGCAGAATACAACTCTGACCGCAGGCGGCGACGTCCAGGTGAATATCGCACTCACCGTCGGGGCGGCGACCGAAGTGGTGAATGTGGAAGCTTCCGCGGCACAGCTGAATTACGAAAGCAATACCGTGCAGGGCTCCATCGAGCGCGCCACAATTCAGGATCTACCTCTGAACGGACGCAGCTTCATGCAGCTTGCTTCGCTGGAGCCGGGCGTCACCGTCTCCGCCGGGTCGACTTCCCAGTTCAATACGCTGTTCACCGTGTCCGTGCTGGGTGGCACGAACCGCACCGTGTTTACGATCGATGGCGGCAATATTTCGGACAACATCGACGTTGGAGGCGGCATCGCTTCGATGAATTTCTCACAGGACATGGTGCAGGAATTCCAGATTTCATCGGTCGCCTTCGACTTGTCGACGCCGGTATCCATTGGCGGCGCGATCAACATCGTCTCGCGTTCCGGCAGCAATGAGTTTCATGGCAGCGGTTATTACTTCTTCCGCGACCACAACACGGCCGCTTATCCCAGTCTGGCGCGCCCGCTTCCCGGCGTTCCGAATTACAGCGCCCAGGCAAATCCGTTCTTCGCGCGGCGCAATCCGGGCGTCTGGATTGGCGGTCCGATCAAGAAGGACAAACTTTTCTTCTTCGCCAACTTCGAATACTTCAATCAGGTTCAGGCCGTAAACGTGGCGACGACGGCTTTGTCGACAGCCGCTCTGCAGGGCACGTATTCGAGCCCGTACAAAGCCAAACAGCTCAGCGTCCGCGGCGACTACCACGTTAACGAAAAGAACAATCTCTTTGTGCGGTACTCGCATGACGGAAACTCCGGATTCGGCCAGTCTCTGGAATTTGGGGATCCTTCAAACTGGGCGCACAACACCAACTGGGCGGATCAAAGCATCATGGGTCTTACGACGACGCTCACGCCGGCGCTGGTGAACGATTTCCGCTTCCAGTACAACTATTGGAATAATCACAATCTTCCGGCGAGCCCAAGCGACTGCACGGCTCCGTGCGTAGGCGGTCTCCCCAACATCTATACGTTTATCGGGACCAATTATCCGGCGGTCGGCAACAACTTCAATGCTCCGCAAGGCCGCAATACCCGCCGTTTTGAAACGGTCGACACGCTGAGCTGGCAGAGAGGTTCTCACCGGATCCGGTTCGGCGGCGATCTCAATCCGACCGCATCCAACGGATACTGGGGATTCTGCACTCCGCTCTGCGTAGGCGCGTGGGCGCCGGAAGCTTACAACACGTACGTCGGACTGTATGCGCCCGCGCTGGCTCCCGCTTTCGCCGGTTACGCGCAGAAGCTTTCCACCGATGCGGATGCGCTGAATCTTCCTGTCTACAACCAAGGCAGTTCTATTTTCAGCGGCATCGGTGTGGGCAACGTTTCGACTCCCGCCCCTTACGGTTACGACTCGCAGACGCATTACGATCAGTTCCGCGCCTTTGTGCAGGACACCTGGAAGGTGAAGGATAACCTGACGGTCAACTACGGTCTGGCGTGGAATGCGCAGACCGGCTTCTACAATTCGAATCTGGCCAAGCCTGCCTACCTGGCGCCGATCCTCGGGGCGGATCAACTGCAGCCTTCCAAGAATAATCTGCACGAATTCCAGCCTGCGTTCGGGTTCACATGGAGCCCCTTCAAGGACCACAAGACGGTCGTCCGCGGCGGCGGCGGCATTTACTGGGACAGCACACCCGGCTATTACAAACTGCGCGATGCCTCGGTGGAAGGACCTCCGGGCAACGGACGCAGCACTCTGGCGGCCAGCGCTTTCACCATCAACGTGCCCGGCATATACAACGTGTTCAGCGGCCCGCTTCCTGTGGGAACCGCGATTCCGATCGGCGCCACGGCTCTGATGAATTTGAGCATTTCGCAGTTCATCAATCTGGTGAATGCCGAACTTCCCGCCATCGCGGCCAAGCTGGCGCCCTCCAACCCGATCACCAGCGGCCCGTATCCGTACAGCGAAATCGACTATGCCAAACAGGGCGTCGAAATCTATCCGGAACACTACCCGCTGGCCCGCAGTTACCAGACAAACCTTGGCGTGCAGCGCGAACTGCCTTGGGGAATGGTCGCTCAGGTCGACTGGGCCCGCCGGCAGGGTGAAAACATCTCCCTCGGTGAAGTGGATGAAAACCTGTTCAACCGTTTCCAGGGATCCGCTGTTCCGGTGCCTGTGATTCCGCTCTGCGCTCCCAGCCAGTATTACGTGCCTGGCCAGGAATGCTCCACCGGCTCCATTACTGTCTGGAACGGCGAAGGCCGCTCGATGTATGAAGGGCTGCTGACCAAACTGACCAAGCGCTATTCCAACAGAACCTTCCTGCAGGTATCCTATGCCTACCAGCATGCGCATACCCTGTCGGTGTGGAACGATGTCAACTTCAATCAGGGATACGGCGAGTACCTCGGCCACAACAACCTGAATATCTCGGGCTACGTCGATCTGCCGTGGGGTGTTCAGCTGAGCCTCAACGCCTCGGCGATTTCCCCGACCCCCACGACTGTAAATGTCAACGGTTTGATTCTTTCCGGCACCGTGCCGGCAGGCTCGACCGAACCGCTCCCGGGTCTCCCTTACGGTTGCGTGAACAACGGCTGCGGCAAGGCTCAGATCATCGCCGCGGTGAATGCATTCAATTCCGCATACGTCGGTACCCTGAATGCAAAAGGCGCGAAAATCACGGGCGTTCAGCTGCCGCCGAATTTCAACCTCGGCCAGTGGAACGTGTCGCAGGACGTTCGCCTCACCAAGACATTCAAGTATAAGGAGCGCTATCGGCTCGCTGTTACCGCTGAGGTCTTCAACATCCTGAACATCTCCAACCTGAGCGCACCGTCGATGACGCTGGACGCCGCCGGCTCCACCAGCTTCTCCTTCGGTCAGTACACCACCCGCCTCGGTCAGAGCCTTGGCTCCGGCGGACCGCGCGCCGCTCAGTTCGGCGCCCGTCTCTCTTTTTAAACAGTTCGCCGCGGCAAACACCCGGCCCCGTTCAGCTTCGGCTGGCGGGGCCTTTTTTATTGAAGCAGCTCGAATGTCAGACGCACCTGGCCAAGATTGATTTCATCGCCATCCCGCAGCGCCACTCCACGGCTGGCGTGTCCGGGAATATCGATGCGGCGGCCTTCGCGGAAGAGGCAGGTACCGAGAGAACTGCCGTCGTCGAAGATGCGCCAGTCGCCGCTGGCCGGATCGAAACGGATGTGGGCGTGAGTGCGCGAGACCGTGTCGGTGGCGTCGAATTCGGCGGGTGGAAAGAAGAGATCGTTCCGCCGGATCACGTGGCCGGATGCGTCCACAACTTCGTGTTCGCGGCCAAGGTTGATGATCGGCCGGTTCAGAGTGAACTCAAGCGACGGGGTGCTGAGGCGGGCCGGTTTTAACGTGGCGACAGGCGTGGGCGCGGACGCAGGCTCGGCGGTCTGGCTGGTCTTTTCGCAGAAGATGCGGATTTCAGTAGCCGCGTCTTCGGGGAAACGAATCATGACCGCGAGGTCGGCAGGCGGCGTGGCACGCTCTTCGTTGAGGGCGGCGCGGATATCGTCAACCAGCTGGCCGGGGTCGAACAGCGCCTCGAGCACCGCCTTGCGTTCGGGATTCTTCGCCATGAGCTCGATGGTGATCGAGTTGAACGGGAAAAGCCGCCCGCCGGATTTACCCACAGTCACGCGTGCCGCGATCAGATCGAGGGCTTCGCGATAGAGCTCGATGGCTTCGCGCGCGCCGGGTTCATCCGAGCCGCCGGCGAAGATGGCGCGCAGCCGGTTGTCCATCGCTTTCTCGATCCGTCTCAGAAGGCTCATGGAATTAAATGTAACTGCTGGGCGGCGGTGACGAGGTCGCCCGCCATGGGGGCGGCGGCTGTTCCGCCATAGTGGCCGTGCTCGACCAGGATGGCGAAGGCGATGCGCTTCGCGGTCTGGTCATAGGGAGCAAACCCGATAAACCAGGCGTGCGAGGGAGCGTCGGCGAGTTCCGCGGTTCCGGTCTTGCCGGCGATTTGCGGCGTAATCTTCGCCAGCCGGCTGCCGGTTCCGGACTCCACTACGTCGCGCATATCCTTCGCCAGCATGGCGGCGGGGACGCCCGGCAGCAGCGTCTGCGGCGGCTGCGTACGCGTGTTGCTGTCGTCGGTCACCCATCGGCCCATAGGGAGGCTTCCCTCGGCTGCGACCGCGGCGGCGACGCGCGCCATCTGAAACGGCGAGACCACCACCTGGCCCTGACCGTAGGAGACTTGCGGCATCTGTGGTCGCAGGTTCTTGACAGTCGGGGGATCGGCGACGGAAATGCCGAGGAGTTTGGCGGTGTCCAGCATGGCCTGTGGGCCGACGTTGTAGGTCCCGAGCTGCGCAAAGTAGGCGTTACAGGAAACCGCGATCGCGCGCGCCATGTTGAGCGTGCCGTGCGGGTTCTTGTCCTCATCGTCGTCGCGGATCGGCCGTTTGGAGTTGCCGACGTAGTTGCCCGTTCTTCCATCCGGCAGACGGATGCACTGGTATTGCTGATTGGCCAGCGCCGGATCGAGGCGCAGAGCGGCGATGGCGGTGACGATCTTGAACGTCGAGCCCGGGGGATAGCGCCCGTAGCGCGCGCGATCGAGAGTATCCGTGGCCGGAGCGTTTACGGAGACGAGCAGATCGCCGTTGGCGGGATCCATGGCCACGATCGAGCCGTGGTCGAGATGCTGGGCAGCCAGTGCGGCGGAGAATATCTGCGCGGCTTTGACCTGCAGGGCGGCGGAGAGCGCGAGGTGCACATTGCGCTCGCGATCGCGTATGCGTTTAACGGCGACGTTGTTCGGTTCCCAGCGATGGCGCAGCAGCGGGAGCAGTTCGCGATAGTCATAGCGAATCGTTTTGAAGGGCTTGCCCGCGGCGTCCTCGACCTGGACGACACGGCCGCGATCGTCATAGCCCTGCAGCCTCACGGCCGAATCACGCTCGACGAAGGAGGTGTTTGAAGCGCTCCAGTTGGCGCGCGTGCGCACGTCGCCCAACAGATGCGCGGTGACCGGGCCCAGCGGATAACAGCGCGAGTCTGCGCGGTTACAGGCTTTGTCGAGGTCGATTCCGAGGGCCTTGTAATCGCCGCGATGCCGCTCCAGTTCGTTCCAGTTGCTGCTGGCGAGCGGAAGGCCGGTGCGGTCGTAAACGGAGCCGCGCTGCAGGGCGCGGGCGGCGTCGATCAGACGCGGGTTGTAAACGAAGCGGCGGCCGCCGTCGGCCTGGAGCACCAGTGTTCCCTGCCCCACAACCGCATCGGCATTCATCAACTGCACTGAGGCGGCTTTGCCAATCACGCTGACAAGAAGCAGGGCCACGACAATTTCAACCCAGCGCAAGCCGGCGTGAAAGGGTTCGGTCCGGCTGGCAGGCGCGGGGTCGCGTCCGAGGGACAGCAGTATTCCGGCGATGGCGAAGTTGGCGAGCATCGCGGTGCGCCCATAGCTGAGAAAAGGGGTCGCGACGCCGGAGAGCGGAAATAAATCCAGAATGCCGCCGGAGATCAGAAGCAATTCCGCGCTCACGAGCAGGGACAGGCCCACGGCAAGGAAGAACGCGTAATCGGTGCGGGCGCGTTTGGCGGTGCGCAGACCGATCCAGATGAGAAGGCCGAACATCAGGTAGACCGTGGCGAGCCCCAGAAATCCCCAGTCTTCGCCCAGCACCGAGACGATCAGATCCGTATAGCCGGCCGGAATGACATCCGATTCACCGAGCCCGGGACCGGTGCCCAGCGCGCCTCCGGAGGCCATGGCCCAAAGGGAGTGCGCCACTTGATCTCCGCCGCGCACCATGTTGCTCCAGGGGGAAAGCCACATGGCGACCCGGTCGTGAACGGTCTTCGGGGTCCCGAGAAAATAACCGGCCATGAAGCCACCGAGCAGCGCCGCCAGTCCCGTGACTGCCAGCGGTACGCGATTGCGCGCCAGGGCGTACATGGTGAGAAACACGCACGCGAAGACCAGCGCCGGACCGAGATCCTTCTGCAAATAGAAAAAGACGATGGCGACAGCGACTCCGAACAGCACCGGCACCGCGTACTGGAGGGGCGGCATTTCCACCGGAACGATTTTCGCGACCAGCGAACGCTTCTCGCGAAGGTCGCGCAACAGCGGCCAGCGTTTGGCGAAGTATCCCGCGAGGAAAAACACCAGCAGGATTTTTATGGCCTCGACCGGCTGGAACGGACCGAGGTTCACGCGCGCATCGCTGCCCGCCGGACCGCTTCCGAAGAAGATCAGGGCGACCGAAAGGACAATGGCGCCCAGCAGCGGCACAAAGCTGTACCCGGCGGTCAGGCCTTCCCAGTCGATGAGGCTGGCGACCAGCATGACGATGCAGCCGGCGGCCACGCCTTGTGCGAACGGAATGAAGATCAGGGTATCGCGCAGGGGATCCCGCAGGCTCACCATGAGCGCCAGGCCGAGGCCGGTCAGCATCAGGAGCAGCGGCAGGAAAACCCACGATCCGGTGAAGCCCCGCAGAGTCCAGACGATGTGGGTGAGCAGAAAGGCGGCAAGTATGACGCCGGTCCAGAGCAGGAAGTCCCGCTTAAATACAGCGACGCTGCGCACGGCGATTTGCGGTTTGATTTGGGCGAACTGCGCGCGGGTCAACAGAGGTCCCGCACCGTTTTTGATGCGTTCGATGGCGGTGGTGTTGGCGACGATACCTTCGCGATCGGCCAGCGCGTCGAACATTTTGTTGGCGATTCTGGTGCGTTCCTGCAGATCCGGGAAAACGCTGAGCACAGGCAGAAGCTTTTCGGCGCGGTCCACTTCGGAAAGAACCAGGGTTGGCGCCGGGGATGTGGCGCGCCGGACTTTGGCCGTGAATACCAGCCACCAGACGGCGCAGACAATCAGGATCGCGGCGAGGAGCCAGAAGCGTTCCGCTCCGCGGCCTGCGCGTTTCACGGGGGCGAGACTGCGGCGGGATTCAATGGTACTGCGGGTTACGGCCATGGGTTAGAGGATCAGGGTGCGGGAGTTGCGGAGACCGCCTGTGCTTGTTCGGCCTGTGCGAGACTTCTGGCCGCCCGGTCCCGTTCGGTGGAAACACGATCTGCCAGTTCGACGCCGTTCTGGAAAGGAGCAACCGAATTGTAGAGTTCCTGGGCGTGCGCGAAATCGCTGACGGCGCGCCGCAGCGAATCCTGCATGGGGCCGATTTCGTGGGCACGGTGCGCGCTGGTGAGCCATCTTTCGCCGCGCAATTTATAACCGTCGGCCAGCAGTTTTTGCTCCCGCAGGCCGGGCTGGAAGCCATTGCGCCGGGCCTCGTTCAGCTCATTTTGGGCATGATCGAGATCGGCCATCCGCATGTAGACCAGCGCGAGGCCGAGGTGCGGATCGGGCGAATGCGGCAGCAGTTTTTGCGCTTCTTCGAAGTTTGAACGGGCATCGCGAAGCGCGTTCGATTGATCGGCAGCTCGCTGATTGGCGGCTCGCATTTTCAAATGGCCGTCGATGAGGGCCAGCTTGCCGCGCAGAGACTTGTCATCCGGGGTGAGCGCGAGCGCGGAGTTAACAGCCGACTGGGCGCGCTGCCAGTCCTTCAACGTGACGGGAGTGCTTTCGCTGGCTTCTCTGTAATCGGCGATGACGCGGTCGGTATCGGCGGCGTAGCGATCGCGCAGGCTGAGGCGGGCCCAGTGAAGCGGAAACGAGAACATGCTCTTCTTTGCGAGGCCGTAGAATGCCGTGCGGGCGTCATCCGGGGTGATGCGGGCCGAGTCGATTTGTTTACGCAGCGCCTCTCCGTTTTCGAACATGCGGATTTCATAGACGACGCTGAAGACGGAGAAGAAGAAGAGCGTTACCGACACCGCCACGGCTGTTCGGAAAACGAGACGCCGGAAGTGGCTTCGCGAAGTCACCGCTGCATGAACGGGGCGTGCCGGTGCCGGCGGCGCGGCTTGCGGCGCGGGCGCAGACACTGGCGTCGGCGGCGGAACCGCGCGGCGCGTACGCTCGCCGGTTTCCGGTTCCGGAGCCGGTGTTTGGTGCAGCCAGTCGGAACGCCGGGTGGCATCCGGATCTGACGATGGATCTGCCACTGACTTCCCGTAGGTGGTCCATTCATGCAGGGCGGCCTGGAACGTCGCGGCGCTGGCGAAGCGGTGCGTCAGTTCCGGATTGAGCGCGCGGGAGAGAATTTCGCGAAGGCCGCCAGGAAGCGATGCGATGGAGGGTTCCAGCGCCTGGTAATTGCGGATCATCCACTCGAGTTTCGAAGATGCCAGCGCCTCGAAATACGGCTTGCCGGTCAGCATTTCGAAGAGCACGATGGCAACCGACCAGACGTCGGAGCGCGCGTCCATATCGCCGGTCTGCAGGCGCTCGGGCGAGGAGTACGGAATGCTGCCGAACTGGTTAAACGTGATGCTGCGCGTCATCGACACGGCTTTGGCGATCCCGAAGTCCAGAACTTTCACGTGACCCGTCGGGGTAATGCGGATATTGCGCGGCTTGATATCGCCGTGAATGATTCCGCGGTGCTCGCGGCCTTCGATGTTGCTCTGGAAAGTATGGGCTTTGACGAGGACATCGAGGATGTCGAGCGAAATGCTGACGGCGTGTTGCGGATCGAGCGGGCCGCGCGCAACCAGTTCGGACAGGTCTTCGCCCTCGATGTATTCCATCGCGATGAAGAAGTAGCCTTCGCGCTCGCCGACATCGAAGATCTGGGCCACGCGGCCGCCCTGCTCGCGTTTGGCAAGCTGGTCCTGCAGCATGGCGCCGCGGCGCTCGGCGGTAATGACGTCGATGCTGTCGGGGTCGCCGCCCGCGTCAATCAGTTTGAGTCCGACGTGCCGGTTGAGGACGGGATCGTAGGCAAGGAAGACCCGGCCCATGCCGCCACCGGCCAGTTTGCGAACGATCTGATAGCGGCCGAAAACCTTAGGATCCATGGCCAGCCGCACCGCCTTCCGGATTGGGCGATGTCATTTAACACCGCCCTTCTTGCTGCCTTTGACTTCGGCGTTCTTCACGTCCACGTGTTTGACTTCTATGACACGGATGGCTTCTTTCGGGGAGAGGTCGCCGAAGAAATTCTCTTCGTAGTCGGTGGGCTGCCAGGCGCGGCCGTGAATCCAGATGGCCTCGGCGGCGTTGTCCACAATCCCGTTGTTCTTCAGGACGGGATGCGCATCTTCGGCGACATCGATGCCCGGACTGACGTCGCGCGCCTGGCCGTTATTGCCGTTGGCCGCTATCAGATTGCTCTCGATGCGCGGCTTCGCGCCGGCGGCGATCGACATGCCGGGTCCGAGATTATTCGTGATCTGACTGGAGGTAATGAGAGGCGCGGACGCGCCGCGCACAACGATTCCTGCGCCTGCTCCGGTGATCCTGACATTCGAAATCAACGGGCTGGAATCGACGATGTCAATCCCTCCGGAAAGCGGAGCGCTGCTGTCGCCCTGTATCCATACCCCTTCCAGAGTTCCGGCAGCGATGTTCGAGGCAGTCACGGCGGGCTTTCCGTCAGGCGAAGTCAGGGTCACCATGCCCGACTGCTGCGCCCGCAGCGTCACTCCTTCGCGCATTTCGATGTGCTCGCGATACCGGCCCTGCGGGATGACGACGGTGTCGCCCGAATGCGCCTGGCTCAATTCGACATTGATGCCCGCCGGACCCACCACCAGAGTGCGCGGTCCGGCAGCCGGAAGAGCGGAACGGTTCCATATTGTTTCCGCGAGAACTCCCACCGCGACGCCGAGGATGAGGCCGAAGGCAAAAAGGAGGACGGGCCAGCTTCGTTTAGATACCGGCCGAAAACTCCGCCGTGCGGTGGTAACGGCCGATTCCGCCATGTAATCCGGGGCTGCCGCGATAACGACGGTCACGTTGTCTTTGCCGCCCGCCGCATTGGCGGTGTCGATCAGCGCCTGGGCTGCTTTCTCGTAGTCCGGCGCATAGCGCTCCACGCCGCCGCGAATGACGCTGGCGCAGACCAGGTCCGTCAGACCGTCCGAGCACAACAGCAACGCGCCATCGGGCGGCATCGGGAACGTGAACACTTCAATAAAGCCCGCATCGTCCGGATTCCTCTCGGCCGATCCCACATCGCGATAGATTTCGTTGCGCCGGGGATGGAGCATGGCCTCGGCTTCGCTGATCTCGCCCCGGTCCTCGCGTTCCCCGACCGGCGAATGATCGTGCGTGATCTTCTCGATTTCGCCGCTGCGCAGCACGTACAGGCGGGAATCGCCCACGTGCCCGACGGTGACGATGTCGTCTTCTACGACCGCCACGGTGAGGACGCAGGCCATGCCGGTCCAGTCGGGGCGAGTACGGGAGAGCCGGTAGATTTCGTTGTTGGCGAGGGCGATGGCTTCGCGAAGACGTTCCTCGGGGGTGCCGGCCGGGCGTTCGAGACGTTCGCGGATCACGTCGACCGCAACTTGGGCGGCGCGTTCTCCAGCGGCGTGGCCGCCTACGCCGTCGATCACGGCGAAGATGCCACGGTCGGGATCCGTGTAATAGCGATCCTCATTGTTCTTGCGGCGAAGGCCGGGATCGCTGGCGGCGGCGGATTTCAGAATCCCGATTTTCTTGTCCGACACATTGTCCGACATCGCCGCCGTCATCTCAAGACCTCTCGCGCAGGGCCGCGAAGCAGGCGATCAGTATGACCGTCAGCAGCAGGGCTGCCAGTACGACGGTGCGGAGTGTAAGGAGGTCTTCCATGGCATGCGCGGGTCAGGCGCTTTCCCACTGCAGATCGATCACTCCCGCGAGGCTGATGGTGGCGCGGTTGGGCAGTTCTGCGGAGGCGTTCCGCCCGACTGGCTTGCCATTGACGGCGGTGCCGAACTGGCTGACGTCCTCGATGATGAAGCGGCCGGTCTGGGGATCACGGCGGATGCGGCAATGTTCGCGTGAGACATCCGGCAGGGTCTCGAGCTTGAGATCGACCCAATACGATCTGCCGCCGCGCCCGATCACGGTCTGGTTCTTGGTCACTTCAAATTCTTTCTGTCCGCCCTGCCCGGCATAACGGAGATACGCAAACGCGCGGCCTTTTGTGCTGTCGTCTTTTTCATCCCCGGGCTCTTTTTCGCTTTTACCTTCTGGAACGGACGTTGAGGAGGGCGCGGGCGTTGCCATTGTGGGCGCGGAATCAGGCACGGATTCGGGTTTGTTGGGGAAAATGCGCCTCGTCAGCGATCCCGCGCCGTATTCGGCCTTCTTGGGGGCGCCGAGTTCTGAATAAACCTCAATCTCTCCGCGCTGCAGTTTGCCGTCGAGGTCGGGATAGATTTCTACCGTCCAGGCGTCGCCGATGCGGGTGAAATCGTCATCGACGGTCTTGTTCAGGGGAGTTTTCTTGAGCAGGCCCGCGGCGAATTTAAGCGGCTTCTGGTTCCATTTGGCGAGGCGGTCGTCGAGCGCGGCGCGAATCTCGCCTGCGATGAACGGGACAACGTCGCGGAAAGGCTCGAAGTCTTCCGTGTTCAGGTAGATGCGGTAGATGGCGGGGACGATGGTTTTGCCCCGGATGCGGAAGAGTCCTTCTTCCATGTTGCGCAGGACTTCGCCGATCAGGTCGTCGCCATGCAGGCGGGCGGGCATAGAACTATTGTAGGCGGGCACGGAAATGGTCTTTTCGTCCTTTTTGCAAGACGAAGCCAATTGCCAGGAAGTTCCGTCGATTCTGCGGGTTGGCATGGCAGGTTTCGAGTGTTACGGGACTTGGATGCCGGGCTTCGCAAATTTAATTTTGGGAGCTTGTCGACTGAGCGGGTTTTCGTTCGACGTCTATGTAGAGCCGGGAATCGGCTTTAAAAAAAAGGAAAAGAGGAAAACGAACGATGAGATTTTTATGTATTTATAAACCCGCAAAACCCGAAGGCGCGCCTCCGACGCAAGAGGAGATGGCGAAGATGGGCCAGTTGATTACCGACTGGATGAAGGCTGGCATCCTGCTGGCCACCGAGGGCTGCTTGCCAAGCGCCTTGGGCGCGCGCGTGCGGCTGTCCGGCGACAAGGTCACGGTGACGGACGGCCCCTTCACTGAGGCCAAGGAGGTGATCGGCGGCTTTGCGCTGATTCAGGCAAAGTCGAAACAGGAAGCGATCGAGTATACGGAACGGTTCCTCAAGATCGCGGGCGAAGGCGAGAGTGAGATCCGGCAGCTTTACGAGCAGCCCGCCGTTGCGATGCCGAAAAACTAAACGACTATAAGGGAGAAGACGCCACTATGCGATTCATGATGCTGGTAATTCCGAAAGGCTATGAGAAGGCCGAGCCGGGCACGATGCCGGATCCGAAGGCTGTCGCCGCGATGATGAAGTACAACGAGACGTTGCAAAAGGCCGGCGTGCTGCTCGATCTGAACGGACTCCATCCCCCCTCGATGGGAGCGCGGGTTTCGTTTGCGGGTGGGACCCCGAAGGTAACCGACGGCCCGTTCACAGAATCGAAGGAAGTGATCGGCGGCTACTGGATGATTCAGGTTAAGTCGAGGGAAGAGGCGATCGAGTGGGCGAAGCGTGTTCCCGCCATGAACGACGAGACCATCGAGGTTCGGCAAGTCCACGAATTCGCCGAGTTTCCCGCGGACGTGAAGGGAGAAGTGGAGAAGTTTCCGGACCTGCAGGCGCAGTTCGGAAACCAGGCCGAAGGGTGAAATAGTCCGGGCTTGCAGCCGCAGGTTTGAAAATGCTGTGATTGGTAGCTGTGACGGCTACCGGGGCCAATATACGTGCCACCATCGATGCAGTCTGGCGGATTGAATCGGCCAGACTCATCGGCGGGCTGGCGCGCATTGTCCGCGACATCGGGGTGGCGGAGGAACTGGCGCAGGATGCATTCGTGGCCGCGCTGGAACAGTGGCCCGAATCCGGCATTCCGCGGAATCCAGCGGCATGGCTCATGGGCGCGGCAAAACATCGCGCCATCGATTATCTGCGCCGCAACAAGCTGCTGGAACGTAAGCATGAGGAACTGGGCCGCGAGATGGACTCGCAGCGGGATACGGCTATGGAAGATCTCGACGCCGCAGTGGACGGCGATATCGGCGACAACCTGCTGCGCCTGATATTCATGACCTGCCATCCGGTGGTTTCCACGGAGGCGCGGATCGCGCTCACGCTGCGCCTGCTGGGGGGATTGACAACGGATGAAATCGCGCGGGCGTTTCTGGCGCCGGAAGCGACTATCGCGCAGAGGATTGTGCGGGCCAAGCGCACTCTCGCGGAGAAGCGCGTGCCCTTCGAGGTGCCCCGCGGCGCGGAGCTGGCGGAGCGGCTCTCGTCGGTGCTTGAGGTCATTTATCTCATCTTCAATGAGGGCTATACGGCGACGGCCGGAAGCGATTGGATGCGTCCCGGACTATGCGAGGATGCTCTTCGACTGGGACGGATTCTGGCCGAACTGACACCTGCCGAACCGGAGGTTCACGGCGTCGTGGCGCTCATGGAAATTCAGGCGTCGCGGTCAAAGGCGCGGTCGACTTCGGCGGGTGAGCCGATACTTCTGCTGGAGCAGAATCGCGCTCTTTGGGACGGCCTTGCGATTCGGCGAGGGCTGGCATCTTTGGCTCGCGCCGAGAAGCTGGGAGGCGCGGGCGGACGATACGCTTTGCAGGCTGCGATTGCGGCGTGCCACGCTCGGGCGCTGACGGCGGAGGCGACGGACTGGAAACGAATCGTCGCTCTCTATGGTGAACTGGCGCGGGTTGCCCCATCACCTGTGGTGGCGCTGAATCGCGCGGTCGCGGTGGCGATGGCATTCGGACCGGCCGCCGGTTTGGAACTGGTGGATGCGCTTCGCGACGAGCCGGCGCTCAAGGGATACCATTTGCTGCCAGGGGTGCGGGGCGATCTGCCGTTCAAGTCGGGACGGTTCAATGAAGCGCGGGAAGAATTCGTGCTCGCGGCCGGGCTTACGCGCAACACGCGCGAACGGGAAATGATGCTGGAGCGTGCGGGCCAGTGTTCGGCGTGAGTAGCGCCACTACACTGGTCATTTGAGTTCCTCCATCGCCGTCCTCGCTGAAAAACCATCCGTCGCGCGCGATATTGCGAAAGTTCTGGGCGCCACCACGCGCGGCGAGGGATATCTGCACGGTAACGGCTATGTGGTGACGTGGGCCATCGGACACCTGGCGGCGCTGGCGCAACCACATGAGATCCGGCCTGAATGGAGATCGTGGCGGCGCGATCTGCTTCCGATGCTGCCGGACAGCTGGCCGCTGGTCACCTATGAAAAGACCAGGGACCAGTTCGAGACCGTCCGCAAGATCCTGGTTTCACCGCGCATCGGCAGCGTGATCTGCGCCACTGACGCGGGCCGCGAAGGCGAACTGATTTTCCGCTACATCTATGAAGCGGCCGGATGCGACAAGCCGGTCAGCCGATTGTGGATTTCATCGCTAACCGCCGAAGCCATCCGCAAAGGCTTCGACAAGCTGCGGCCGGGGAGGGATTACGATCCGCTGGCTGAAGCGGCGCGCGGACGGAGCCGTGCCGACTGGCTGGTTGGCATGAATCTTTCGCGGGCCTACACGCTGGCGTGCGGGGATGAGCTGAGCGTCGGCCGCGTGCAGACGCCCACGCTGAGCATGGTGGTGGAACGCGAACTGGCAATCCGGCGTTTCGTTCCGGAGGATTACATTGAAGTGCTCGCGACCTTCCGGCCCGCGGCCAGGCCGGGTTCGGAGTCGTATCAGGGGACTTGGTTCCGGGATGCGCGGGAGATTCAGAAGTCTGCCCGGCTCGATCCGGATGGTGTGGAGGCGGCGCAGATCGTGGCGCGGGCGCGCAGCGGCCAGGCTTCCATCGAGTCGGTAAAAGCGGAGTCGCGCCGCATGAGTCCGCCGGCCCTTTATGATTTGACGGAGCTGCAGCGGCACGGCAACCGGATCTTCGGTTTCAGCGCGCAGAAGACGCTGGACATCGCGCAGTCGCTGTATGAGAGCCATAAGCTCATCAGCTATCCGCGTACCGACAGCCGCCATTTGTCGCAGGATGTGGCCGCCACGCTTCCGGCAATCGTGCGGGCGATTGCCGAGCCTTATCGTCAGCACCTGGCGCCAGGGACGGGCGAGAAGCCGCTTGGCCGCCAGTTTGTCGACGATGCCAAGGTCAGCGATCACCACGCGATCATTCCCACCGCGACTTCGCCCGGCAGCGGTCTTTCGGCCGATGAGAAGAAAATCTACGATCTGATTTGCCGCCGGCTGCTGAGCGCCTGGCATGGCGATCATGTCTGGTCGGTCACGACGGTGATCAGCGCGGTCGTCAACGGGGAAATCACAGACCGCTATCATTCCTCCGGCAAGATGATTCAAGTGGAGGGATGGAAGGTTCTCGATCTGCAAACCGCACGCAAGAAGGACGGCGATGAGGAACAGGCCCTGCCTTCGGGGCTGGAGCGCGGCCAGTTGCTCGACGTTCTGGAAGCCGAGGCGCAGAAGAAGAAGACGCGTCCACCGAAGCGGCTCACCGAAGCCACACTGCTTACCGCGATGGAGACGGCTGGCAAAACCCTCGATGAAAAAGAACTGTCCGACGCGATGAAGGAGAGCGGCCTCGGTACGCCGGCCACGCGCGCCGCCATCATCGAGGTTCTGCTGAAGCGCGATTACATCGTGCGCAGCGGCAAGCAACTGGAAGCCACCGATAAGGGGATCCGGCTGATTGAAATTGTCCACCCGGAGGTGAAGAGCCCGGTGATGACCGGACAGTGGGAAGCGTTTCTGAAACGAATCGAGCGAGGTGAGGCGCAGCTGAGTCCGTTTCTGGAAGGGATCGCAGGGTATGTGCGGGAGGTGGTGGGGAAGGTCGGGCAGATGCCGGCGAGTGCTCCGGCGCGAAAATCTTCTGACCCGGTGACGATTTCGGCCTATGGCGATGTGCCCGCCATCATTGCCACGGAGAACGAGCCGCTGAACGACCTTCTGCTGCGCACTTTTGGCTTTTCGACATTCCGGGCGAATCAGGAAGAGGTTTGCCGCACCGTGGTGGAGGGCCGCGACGCGCTCCTCGTGATGCCTACGGGCGCGGGGAAATCGCTCTGCTATCAGTTACCGGGGCTGGCGCGCGGCGGTACCACGTTGGTGATCTCTCCGCTGATTGCGCTGATGGAAGACCAGTCAGCCAAACTGCGCGAGCGCGGATTCGCGGTGGAATGCATTCACTCGGGCCGTGACCGCGCGGCATCGCGGCAGGCCTGTATCGATTACCTCGCGGGCAAGCTGCAATTCTTCTTCATCGCACCGGAGCGGCTTCGCGTGGCGGGTTTCCCCGAGATGCTCACGCGGCGCAAACCTTCGCTGGTGGCGATTGACGAAGCGCACTGCATTTCGCAATGGGGACATGATTTCCGGCCTGACTACCGGCTGCTGGGCGGCTATCTGCCCACTCTGCGCCCGGCTCCGGTTATTGCACTCACGGCGACGGCAACGGGTCTGGTGCAGCGCGATATCTGTCAGCAACTGGGGCTCGATGCGGCCGCCAGTTTCATTCATGGATTCCGGCGCTCGAATATCGCGATTGAGGTTGTGGAGACGAGTCCGTCGCAGCGGCCCGATCTGGCGCGGGAACTCTTGTCCGATCCGGAGCGGCGTCCCGCCATCATTTACACTCCCAGCCGGAAGCAGGCCGAAAGCGTGGCGCAGCTGTTGTCAGGCGACTTCGCCACAGCGGCGTACCACGCGGGTCTGGACGCCGAGCGCCGCCGCCGCGTGCAGGATGGATTTCTTAACGGAAAACTTGAGGTGATCGTCGCTACCATCGCGTTCGGGATGGGGATCGACAAGGCGAACATCCGGTCGGTGATCCATACGGCCCTGCCCGGGAGTATCGAAGCGTACTACCAGGAAATCGGACGCGCCGGACGGGACGGCGAACCCAGCCGCGCCATCCTGATGCATTCTTATGCGGACCGCTACACGCATGATTTTTTCTTTGAGCGCGACTATCCGGATGTGAAACTGCTCGATCAGATCTACGGGCGTTTGCGGAAAGAACCGCAAGCGCGGACGTCGATCGAGAAACAGGGGCGCATCCCGGCGGATATTTTCGAAAAGGCGCTGGAGAAACTTTGGGCGCATGGCGGTGCGATCGTCGACGCATCGGATGACGTGAGCCGCGGCGCCGCCGAGTGGCGCGACGCATATGTCGCCCAGGGCGAGCAGAAGCGCGCGCAGATCGAAGCCATGATTCGCTATGCGCAAAGCAATCACTGCCGCATGTCCAGTCTCGTGCGGCATTTCGGCGACGTCGAGGACGGCCAGAAGCCGTGCGGTATTTGCGACTTCTGCGCGCCGGAACAGTGCATCGCGCAGCGCTTCCGTCCGGCTACGGAGCATGAGCAGAAGACGGCGCGGGTCGTTCTGAACGAACTAACGGCCAGCGCGAGATCGGTTGGGAAGCTGCATACCGACATCTGCGGCGATAAAGGATTTAGCCGCGATGAATTCGAGGAGTTGCTGGGCGCTATGGCCCGGGCCGGTCTGGTGCGGCTCACTGACGCGGTTTTTGAGAAAGACGGGAAGCAGATTCCTTACCGGAAAGCTTCGCTGACCCGCGATGCCCAACATGCGGCTGAATATGGGGACGAGGACCCGACGGCTCCCCTGGAGTTGACCATTCGCGACACCGCGCCTGCGGTAGAGCGGAAAACCGCCAAAGGCAAGAAGCGCTTTGCGACAAAGGCAACAGGCGGGAAAAAGAAGAAACCCGCGGCGACGAAGGCCGATACCCGGGCGGAAGAACTGCTTCGGGCGTGGCGGACCACACTTGCCAAGAAGCAGGGCGTGCCAGCGTTTCGCATCATGTCGGACCGGGTGCTTCTAGAGATTTCGGAAACCCGGCCGCGGAATGCCGCGGAGTTGCTGGCCGTGCATGGAATCGGCATCAAAGCGGTGGAGAAGTTCGGTGCGCAGATCTACCGGATTCTGAATTCGGTTTCAGATTAACCCGTCGCCGTCAAATGGCACGGTGCTTGCAACCGCATCGTGCAGGTGCGCACGCAGCACATATCCGGCGACCGTCATCCTAGTGTCTTGACGAGTGTATCGAAAGGAACGGCCAGGGCTCCGAAAGCGCGGAGCCCGCGCACGAAGCCGGTCGAAATCCCGGGCGACGTGAAGGATGCCGAACTGGAGGTTGGAGGCCATTCGGTAACTCTCACCAATCTCCAGAAGCCCTTTTGGCCCGACGAAGGAATCAGCAAGCGCGATCTGCTGCAGTATTACGCCGATATTTCGTCTGTCCTGTTGCCTCATTTGGCGGACCGGGCGATGGTGATGAAGCGTTATCCCGACGGCGCATACGGAGAGTTCTTCTTTCAAAAGCGATCGCCGGCATCGCGGCCGGACTGGATTCCGACATGCGAAATCCTGCATCCTTCGGCCAACGTGGTGGACTTCCCTGTGATCCAGGAACTGGCCGGGCTCCTGTGGGTGGTGAACCTCGGGTGTATCGATTTGAATCCGTGGTATGCGCGCTGCGACGATGCAGATCGTCCCGACTATCTTCACTTCGATCTCGATCCCACTCCCGGGGCGGAGTTCAATCAGGTGCTCGAAACAGCACTGGCGGTGCGCGAGGCGCTCGACGCGCTGAAAATTGCCTCGTATCCGAAGACGACCGGCTCGCGCGGGATCCACATCTATACTCCGATCGTGCGGGGCCCGCGGCAGAAGGAAGTCTGGACGTTCGCCAAGGCGCTGGCCAGAGAACTCGCGGCAAAGCATCCCGAGCTGATTACCGCGGAATACCGGGTAGCGAAACGGCCCCCAAAACACGTGCTGGTCGATTACAACCAGAACGCCTGGGGCCGTACTCTCGCTTCCGTGTATTCGGTAAGACCGAAGCCTCGCGCCACCGTCTCCGCGCCGGTTACATGGGAAGAAGTCGAGCACGGCATCCGGATCGAAGATTTTCGGCTGGACAACATGGCGGCGCGCGTTAAGGCCGACGGCGATCTCTATCGGCCGCTGCTGCTCGACAAGGGCCGCGTCAGACTGGAGAGGTTTCTGTGAAGCTGCCGATCCATCCTCCTTTTCCGCCCATGGAGGCGAAGATCGCCGGTGAGCTTCCCAGCGGCCCCGAGTGGGAGTACGAACCGAAGTGGGATGGATTTCGGTGCCTGGCTTTCAAGGACGGTAAAGAGATCGAGCTTCAGTCCAAAGCGGGCCAGCTGCTGACCCGGTATTTTCCGGAGATCGTCGCCGCGCTGGAGCACGTAAAGGCCGAAACATTTGTGCTGGACGGAGAACTGGTGGTGCCTGTTGAAGGACACCTTTCGTTCAACGACCTGCTGCAGAGGATTCATCCGGCGGCGAGCCGCGTGGAGAAGCTCTCGCACTCTCATCCGGCGCAACTGGTGATTTTCGATTTGCTGGTGGATGACAAGGGGAGTTCGCTGGTGGAGAAGACGCTGCGTGAGCGGCGCAGGCATCTGGAAGTTTTCTACCGGAAATTCCTCACGGCCAATGACCGTATCCGTCTGTCACTGGCGACAGATGACGCGGCGGCGGCGAAGCAATGGATGAAGCAGATGCGTGGTCAACTGGACGGCATCATCGCCAAGCGAATCGATCAGCCATACCTGTCGGGCGAACGCGGAATGCTGAAGGTCAAGACGCTTCGCTCCGCCGATTGCGTGGTGGGCGGCTTTCGTTATGGCGAAGGCAAGCGCGTGGCGGGCTCACTGCTGCTGGGCTTGTACGACGATGAGGGACTGCTGGATCACGTGGGCTTCACGTCATCGATGCCGGCGGCGCAGCGGGCGGCGCTCACACGGAAACTCGAGGACCTGATCGGACCGCCGGGGTTCACGGGAAAAGCGCCGGGCGGCCCCAGCCGATGGAGTACAGATCGCTCCACGGAATGGGAACCGCTGAAGCCGGAGCTGGTGGTCGAAGTTCAGTACGATCATTTCACCGGCGGGCGTTTCCGGCACGGAACGAAGCTGTTGCGATGGCGTCCGGACAAGAGTCCGCTGCAGTGCACGATGCGGCAGGTGGAGTTCGAAAGCCAGGTCCCCTTCTCCGAACTGACTGTTGCCAGCGGCCGGTCGGTATAGTGCTCACATAGAAAAAGGAAATGGTCTTTATCGAAACACGCGATGGAACGCCGGTCCTATTAATCGCATCTTTTAGGTAAAGATTAAGGCAGAATTAATAAATGGCGAGCAATTTGATAGTCATACCCGGTTCCAAGAGGGTTAATTTCCCTATTCTGCAGGGGGTTGCGCGCGACTTCGGCTGGGTGGTGAGTTCCATCTCCGATGTGAATGAAATCGCCGCCTTTATGCAGGGGCGACGGATCGTGGCACTGCTGGTCTCGAAAGACGCGCTGGGCCCCGGCAACACGTGGACCGAAATCATTCAGCGGCTTAAGGGCTCCCTGCCCGATGTCAATTTGGTTACCTGCCATGGTTTTTCAGATCCGATCAACTGGGAAGAACTGTCGGCTGCCGGCGTCTTTCATGCCATCCATCTGCCGCTTAAGGAAAACGAACTTCGGCAGGCCCTCGGTTTTGTATGGGAAGCGGAGCGCCGCCGGGCAGAATCCAGCCAACCGGTTTCAGTTGGAATACCGGTCATACAGCGATCGGTAAAAACCGAAATCGCCTCCTGACAATCCCGCCGCCGATCGGAACCGGTGGAATCAATACTACGGCAACCGGCGTGCACTTTCCGTGCCTGGGGAGGGACAGGCATGTACAGGATTGCATCCATCTGCGTACTCGCAGCCGCGATGCTCGCCGGGTGTTCGTCGACGACGCAGGCTCCCGCGGTCGCAGGCAACGTCCGGAAAGCACTCGATCAGGCGGACATCAAAAACGTCTCTGTATCGCAGGACCGCAACAAGGGCGTAGTGACTCTCACCGGGCAAGTGGCGAGCAATGCGGACAAGAGCCGCGCCGCGCAGATCGCTCAATCGCTCTCAGAGAACCAGGTGGTGGCCAACGAAGTGGCCATCGTGCCGCCGGGCGCATCGGGCGACACCAAGACCATGTACTCGGATCTGGATAAGGGCATCGACAACAATCTTTCGGCGGCGCTGATCGCAATCGGCTACAAGAACGGCGTCGATCATAAGGTGAAGAATGGCGTGGTGACGCTGACCGGCACCGTGGACGATGAAGCCCAGCGGGACAGGATCCAGTCCATCGCCCAGGCGGTTCCAAATACGCAGCAGGTTGTCAACGAGATCCAGACGCGTCATCTGCGGGCCACAACCGCAAACTAATGAAGCACGATGGCGGCGGCGACAAGCGGGTTCGTGTCCTGCTGGTCGATGACAGTCCGGCCAACCTGCTTGCCCTCCAGGCAGGCCTCGAAGGAGTTGACGCCGAGCTGGTGCTGGCTTCTTCGGGATACGAAGCGCTGCGGGAGGTGCTGGCGGGGGAATTTGCGGCCATCATTCTGGATGTCGCGATGCCGGGACTGGACGGGTTTGAAACGGCAGCGCTCATCCGGGCGCGGAAACGCTCCGCCGACACGCCGATCATTTTCATGACGGCCTATCAAAACGATGGGCACCAGCTGCGCGGGTACAGCCTGGGGGCTGTGGACTTTCTTCTGAAGCCGGTCGCAGCCGAAGTTCTTCGCTCCAAGGTAAAGGTGTTCGTCGACCTGGCGCGGAAAGCCATTATTCTCGAAAGGCTCGCGGAGCAGATTCGGGAACTCAATACGAACCTGGAAGCGGAAGTCGAAAAGAGAACCGCCGAACTGAAGAAGGCGCAAATCGCCGCGCAGGCAGCCGACAAGGCCAAGAGTCAGTTCCTGGCGAGTATGAGCCACGAGCTTCGTACGCCCTTGAATGCCGTGATCGGTTACAGCGAGATGCTGGAGGAGGAGGCGGAAGAGCGAGGCATACCGACTCTGGTGGCGGACGCCCGGAAGATCGGCCGCGCCGCCAATCATCTTCTGCACCTGATCAACGACGTTCTCGATTTGTCGAAAATCGAAGCCGGAAAGATGAGTGTCACGGTCGAACGTTTCAACATCGCGGCCATGCTCGATGACGTCATTGAAGCCGCGAGGCCGCTGATTACCGCCAACCGCAACCGGCTTGATCTCAAGAGCCCCGCAAGTAGCGTCACTATGACTTCGGACGGGACGAAGGTCCGCCAGTGTCTGCTCAATCTGCTGTCGAACGCCGCCAAGTTTACTCTCGACGGCGCTATCCGCCTGGAGGTCGTTTGCGACCCGGACCATGTGACGTTTCATGTGTCCGACACCGGCGTTGGAATGTCCGGGGAACAGACGGCGCGTTTGTTTGCGCCATTCACGCAGGTTCACACGGGCGATACGAGGGGAGGCACCGGCTTGGGTCTTGCGATCACGGGGCGGTTGTGCAAACTGCTGCGTGGCGAAATCAGCGTCATGAGCAACGCAGGCAAAGGCTCAACATTCACTTTGAACTTTCCGCTCGAAATCGCGGCGGAACGAGAAACAGCCGCGGCGACATCGCAGTGATATCAGGGTGCCTGAAGAGAGGCGGGAGCAGTGAAGTTTACCGATCTCGTATTTCCGGACTCGGGCAACTACTGGCTGACACGGCTCGTCTTTCAGCGAAGCCTTGGCGTTATTTACTTCATTGCGTTTCTTTGCGCGATCAATCAATTCCGGCCCTTATTGGGAGAACACGGACTGTTGCCGGTCCCGTTGTTTGTGCGACAGGCATCTTTCCGGCAGACGCCCAGCCTGTTCTTCTTCGCGCCTAAGGACTGGGCGTTCGCGCTCGCGGGCTGGATCGGGCTGGCGCTCTCTGTCCTCACTGTGACGGGGATTGCCGAGCGCGGGGCCACGTGGATGAATGCCGTCGTGTGGGCCGCGATGTGGGCGCTCTATCTGTCATTCGTGAATGTGGGGCAGGTTTTCTACGCGTTTGGCTGGGAATCGATTCTGCTGGAAGCCGGGTTCTTCGCGATATTTCTGGGGGCGCGCGACGTGCGTCCCTCGCTTATTTCCATTTGGCTTCTGCGCTGGCTGGAATTTCGCATCATGTTCGGCGCGGGTCTGATTAAGCTGCGCGGCGACCCGTGCTGGCGCAATCTGACCTGTCTGGACTATCACTACGAGACGCAGCCCATGCCCAACCCGCTGAGCTGGTACTTCCAGATGGCGCCGGAGTGGACACACAAGGCCGGTGTGGCCTTCAATCACTTTTCGGAACTGATCGTGCCGTTTTTCTATTTCCTGCCGCAGCCGGTGGCCTCCATCGCGGCCGCAATCACCATTGTTTTTCAGGCGACCATTTTCGCCAGCGGCAATCTCTCGTGGCTCAATGCCCTCACGATTGTGCTTGCTATTCCGGCGATTGACGGACGCTATATTTCCGCACTAATTCCGATTCGTCAGCCTGCACTCAATCCTCCTTCGATTGCGCACAACGCGGTGCTGATTGCGCTGGCCGTGCTGGTGGGGATTCTCAGCATCGACCCTGTCCGGAACATGCTCTCGCCGATGCAGATCATGAATACCAGCTTCAATCCGCTGCATCTGGTGGGGACGTACGGCGCCTTCGGGAGCATCTCGCGCGAGAGATACGAAGTCGTGGTGGAGGGAACCTCGGACGCGGTGATTACGCCTGCCACGCAGTGGAAGGAATACGAGTTCAAGGGCAAGCCAAACGATGTACGGCGGATGCCTCCCCAGATCGCGCCATATCATCTTCGCCTGGACTGGCTGATGTGGTTCGCGGCCATGTCGCGGTTTGAAGAACACCCGTGGTTTCTGAACTTCGTGGCAAAACTGCTGGAAAATAACAAGCCGGTGCTGAGCCTGCTTCGATCCAATCCGTTTCCGGATCGCGCCCCGAGGTTCGTGCGGGCCGAACTGTATCAGTACCGATTCGCGCGTCCGGAGATTCACCGGCGGACCGGCCAGTGGTGGGTCCGCACGCGCGTTGGTCCGTGGTTCCCCGAGGTGTCGCTAGAGAATCCCGCCTTTAAGGGACTACTGCAGCAGGAAGGCTGGTTATAGCGCAGTGAGCCGGGTGAAGCAGGCGTTTGTAATCGGCTCGGGACCCAACGGGCTCACGGCCGCCATAACGCTTGCGCGCGCAGGACTCAGGGTCATCGTCTTCGAGGCGGAGTCTCAAATCGGCGGCGGCGCGCGTTCAATGGAATTGACGCTGCCCGGCTTCGTTCACGATGTCTGCTCGGCTGTGCATCCACTGGCTGTGGTGTCGCCCGCATTTGCTGCGATGCCTCTGGCCGAACACGGGCTGAAGTGGATCTATCCTCCGGTGCAGGCCGCGCACCCGCTGGACGGGCAGGACGCTGTGTCGGCTTTCATGTCGGTGGTCGATACCGCGGCAGGGCTCGGAGAAGACGCCGCTATCTACCGCCGCATATTCCGGCCGCTCGCCGCATGCTGGAAACAACTGGCGCGGGAGGTTCTCGCGCCGCCTCACTTTCCGCAACATCCGTTGGTGCTGGCGCGCTTCGGGCTTCTCGCTCCCTGGCCGGCCACGAAGCTCGCCCGCACGCTTTTCCGCACCGAAGCGGCGCGCGCGCTGTTTGCAGGCATGGCGGCGCATTCGATACTGCCGCTGGAACGCGCTGGCTCCGCTGCGTTCGGAGTACTGCTGGGCCTGTCGACGCATTCGGGATGGCCGATCCCGCGGGGCGGTTCGCAGCGCATTTCCGATGCGCTGGCTTCGTACTTTACCGCTTTGGGCGGAATTGTGGTTCCGGGGAAAGAGATTCGTTCGCTGCGTGAGTTTCCGGCGGACTCTCTCATCCTTTGCGATATCACGCCCAGACAACTGCTTCGGATTGCCTCCGACCGCTTGCCGGATTCCTATTGCAGCAGACTGGAACGCTATCGATACGGGCCCGGGGTCTTCAAAGTGGACTGGGCGCTGCGTTCACCGATTCCGTGGAGGGACTCGGTGTGCGGGAAGGCCGGCACGGTTCACATCGGTGGCACGCTGGATGAGATTGCCGCTTCCGAACGCACGGCCTGGCACGGGCTGGCGGGCACCCGGCCTTTCGTGCTGCTGGCCCAGCCGAGCCTCTTCGACAGTTCCCGCGCGCCTGAGGGAATGCACACGGCGTGGGCATACTGTCATGTGCCGAACGGATCGACCGCGGATATGACCGGCAGCATCGAAGCGCAGATCGAGCGGTTCGCGCCAGGCTTTGGCGAAACTATTCTGGCGCGCCATATGATGTCTCCCGCGCAACTCGAAGCGCACAACGCGAACCTGATCGGCGGCGACATCGGAGGAGGCGCGAATACTCTGAAGCAGCTTTTGGTGCGCCCGGCGCCCGGCCTGTATCGGACGCCAGCGCGGGGAGTTTATCTTTGCTCTTCGTCCACGCCTCCGGGAGCGGGCGTACATGGCATGTGCGGATATTTCGCCGCGCGGGCGGCACTGCGGGATACAGGCCGATAGTGCGTTCCGATTCCTATGCGGACCCACGACAGCCCCGCGGTACACCGCGACCGGCTGCGGCGCATCCAAACAGAGGGAGTCGAATATGAAATATCCGGTCATGGCCGCCGCGCTTTTCGCCCTTTCGGCAAGCGCATATGGCCAGCATTTAGTTGTCACCGCGGAAGGACATGACGGAGCGCCTCCGCCGCTGGTAAACGGCGATGATGTGTCCGTCCAGGTAAATGGGCAGCCGGCGCGTGTGCAAAGCTGGGTGCCGCTGCGGGGAAATAACGCCAACCTTGAGTTCTATATCGTCATCGACGACGGCGAAGACACCGATTTGGGGCTTCAATTCGCCAGCCTGAAGCATTTCGTCAATGAGCAGCCGTCGACGACACGAATCGGGCTCGCCTACCTGCAGAACGGGTCGGCTAGAATCGTCGCGCCGTTGACTTCCGATCGCGAGGCCGTGGATAAGGCGTTCCGACTTCCGCTGGGACAGCCGGGAATCTCCTCCAGTCCGTACCTGGGAATTTCGAATCTGGTGAAGAAATGGCCCGGCACGGATGCGCGGCGGGAAATTCTTTTGATCAGCAGCGGCATCGATCCGCTGGTGCCGGCCGATCCGATGAATCTTTATTTGACGAGTGCGATTCGCGACGCGCAGCGCGCCGGGATCGTGGTGCACTCCATTTACTACGAAGCGGCCGGCCACATCGGGCACAACTACTGGCGCGCCAACTGGGGCCAGAATTACCTGTCGGAACTGGGTGAAGGGACGGGCGGCGAAGCGTACTGGCAAGGGGGCGCAGAGCCGGTTTCGATTGATTATTACCTGAAGAATCTCGACATGCGGCTGCGGAACCAGTATCTGTTAACGGTCGCGGGGCAGAGTCCGAAGGCCCGGCTGGAACCGGTTCATGTAAGTTCCATACGGGCAGGAGTGTCGCTGGTGGCGGCCACGAAGGTCCGGATGACCACCGCGGACTGAACTTTTTCGAGGGGGCTATAAAACATTCGCTTCACAAAATGTTTTGTAATTCTGTATACTTTTGGCATGGCTCAAAAGGCAATGACCCAAACTCAAATCGTAAAGGCGATGGCCGAGGCAATTGAAGTTTCCAGTGCCAAGGCGCGCCAGATGCTCACCTTCCTGTCTGACCTGGCCGTCAAAGAAGTAAAGAAAAACGGCCTGTTTGTCGTCCCCGGCCTTGGCCGTCTGGTCAGAGTGGAACGGAAAGCGCGCATGGGCAGGAATCCTGCAACCGGCGAAACCATCAAGATCGCGGCGAAGAAGGTCGTTAAGTTCCGCATCGCGAAGAGTGCCAAAGACGCGATCGTGCCGCCCAAAGTTAAAAAGTAGTTCGGTTCGAAGCACCGAGATTGTCGACGGTCCCCGTGGCGTGAGTCGCGCGGGGGCCGTTGTGTAATACTGCCGTTTGCCTACCCTGCACGTTCTCCTGCCTACGCTGGGCAGCGCGGGCGATGTGAATCCCATGGTCGCGCTGGCGAAAGAGTTTCGCCGACGGGGCCACCGCGCGACTGTTATCACCAACGAGATTTTCGGCGATTCGATACGGGCCGCCGGGCTGGATTTTGTCCAACTTGGGACGGCGGCCGACGTCGAAGCCGCGATTCACGACCCGCGCCTGTGGCATCCCCTTAAAGGCTTCAGGTGCATCGCCGAGCGGATGTTGCTCCCCAACATTGCCCCGCTCTACGAGATCATCGCGAGCCGTGCAGGACCGGGCATCGTCGTGGCGGCGCCGGCGACTTGTCTGGGCGCACGCGTGGCGCAGGAGAAGCTCGGGGTCCCTCTGGCGACAGTTCATCTTCAACCCGCGGTGCTGCGCAGCCTCGTGGATGCGGGCCGGCCAGGACGTCTTACGATGGGGCCAGGAATGCCGCGGCTCATCAAGAAGTCGTTGTTCTGGATGATTGACAGGTTCTTCGTGAATCCTCTGCTTCTGCCTGGCGTAAATGAGTTCCGTGCGGGGCTGGGGCTAGCGCCAGTGAAAGATATTTTCGCCCGTTATCTGCACTCGCCCCAACTGGTGATCGGATTGTTCCCCGACTGGTTTGCGCCTCCGCAGCCGGATTGGCCGCCTCACACCCACCTGACCGGCTTCGTGATGGAAGACCGCGGGGGCGAGCCTGCAGCGGAGCTGGACGCGGACGAATTTATCAACGCCGGTCAGCCGCCCGTGGTGTTCACGCCTGGTTCGGCAACTACGGGTCGGGAGAAATTCTTTCGGGAATCGATCGAGGCCTGCCGGATCGCCGGCCTTCGCGCCATGCTGGTGACCAACTTTCCTGAACAGCTGCCGGCCGCTTTGCCGGATTTTGCGCGCGCGTTCGGTTATGTTCCATTCAGCCGGATTCTGCCCCGCTGCGCGGCGCTCGTGTATCACGGCGGAATCGGCACGCTGGCGCAGGCGATCCGGGCCGGGATCCCCCACCTGGTGACGCCGAATGCTCACGATCAACCCGACAATGCCCTGCGCATCGAGCGCCTCGGCGTGGGACGCACCATCTATCCGGAGCGCTACAGGGCTGCCAGCGTGGCCCGAACGCTGCGGGAAATCATCGGCTCCGGCGAGGTCCGGCAACGATGCCTCGATTACGCGAAGAGAATCGATTCGGAGGAGTCCCTGCGGCGGACGTGCGAGCTGATTGAGCAGCTGGCTTTAAGCTGAGAGTGGAATGAAGACCAGACGCGCGGTAGCCGTGCTCCTCCTTTTCGGCGCGGCATTTGGATACCTCGAAGCGGCCGTTGTCACCTATCTTCGAATCCTTCACGAGCCGGCCAGACTGCAGTATTATCCGGGGCGGCCCAGCAGCGAATTGTTCCCGTTACTGACGCTTGAACAACTGCAATCGGCTCCGGATCAGCAGAAGACGCTGTTCGTCGAGATCGGGCGGGAAGCCGCCACCAACGTGATGCTGGCGGCGATTGCCTTGGCCGTTGCGAGCAATGCACGCCAGTGGGCGGCGGCGTTCGCAATCGCATTCGGGGTCTGGGACATCGCATTTTATGCCGGCCTGAAGCTTCTGCTGGACTGGCCCGCATCGCTGCTGACGTGGGACATTCTCTTTCTGATTCCGCTGCCGTGGGCAGGGCCGGTGATCGCGCCCATGCTGGTTTCCGGCGCGATGATTGCGGCGGGCATCTGGTGCCTGTCGCGCGAGGAAGCGGGGAAGCCTTTGCGGGTCGGCGGCTGGCATACGGCCGGAGTTTTAGCAGGCGCGCTGGTGATCATCGTTTCATTTACGCTCGATTACCGGAACCTGCTCGCGGGGGGAATGCCGCACCCGTTCAACTGGGGTGTGTTCGGGCTCGGTCTTGGAATCGGGGTGGCGAGCTATGTCCGGACAGCCTGATCCGGTCGAGGCCTCTCGCAGCCTGTTGAGGGCTGCGTCACGAGTCGCGGTGCTGACCGGCGCGGGCGTTTCGGCTGAGAGCGGAATTCCAACCTTCAGGAGCAACGGCGGCTTTTGGCAGCAGTATCGATTCGAAGATCTGGCAACTCCGCAGGCTTTCGCGCGCGATCCGAAGTTCGTCTGGACGTGGTATGAAGAACGCCGGCGGTCGATTGCCAAGGCGCGTCCGAATGCCGGGCACGATGCGCTGGCGCTTATGGAAAAGCGCTTCGCGGCATTCACGCTGATCACGCAGAATGTGGACGGTCTGCATGACCTGGCCGGTTCGAAGAACATCATCAAACTGCACGGCGATATCTGGATGGTGCGCTGCCTTCAGTGCGCACAGGAACGGATCGAACGGGCCGAACTGAATGAGCTGCCGCCCCGCTGCGAGTGCGGCGGAATGCTTCGTCCGGGCGTGGTCTGGTTCGGCGAGATGCTGCCGGAAGGTGCGATAGAGAGCGCGACGGAGGCCGTGGAAGCGGCGGATGTTCTTATTGTGGCCGGGACTTCGGCGCAGGTTTATCCAGCCGCCGGACTGATTCCGCTGGCGGCGTCCGTAATCGAAATCAATCCCGAGGAAACCCCTTATTCCAGCGAAGTCACGTTTTCGATTCGCGGCCGGTCAGCTGAAATTCTGCCGATGCTGGCTAAAGCTTCGTGACAGCGACCCGGAACAGATCGCGCGGCTCGCCCCGCCGCTCAATGCTGCAAGCGCCAAAATAGGATTCCAGTTCCGGCCGCAGGGCTTCCCACGTCTCGTCCGTATTGGGGGCCAGCAGGCGATCGTTGACGAATACTTCAATCGCATTCCGGTCGAACTTCAACTTGCCGCGAAACGGCTCTTCCTGTTCCAGACGATCGCAAGCGGTCAGCGCGGCCTGATGGGCCTGGCCCAGGCGCGAACGAAAGCCGCCCTCGAGAACAACCTTCCGGTTGTAGAGCAGGCCCAGGCGATTCTCTCGGTTATCGAGACTGTAGTTGGCTTCGTGGCCGATCAATAGAACTCCGGGACCGGCCGGCACGTGACCGTATTCCGCCACGTCGATCAGCAATTCGGGACCGATGTTATCGCGAATCCAGCGATGGAAAACCCCCACCGCATCGCCAGGCTCGATAGCCGCGGCGTCGGTGATGAAAATCTTGACGTTGATGTGCTGTATGGCGTCGGGACTGATCATGCGGTGGCCTTTTCCGGCACGGCCGTCATACGCGCATAGCAGCTATAGCAGGCTTCAATAAAGAGCTGCGCCTCTTCGATCAGCTGGTGCGCGGTTTCGGTAGTGCGTGCGACGCCGGCCTCATCGTGAGCGCGGAAGAAATCCTGCGCAAACTTGCCGCGCACAAACGGGTCGAAAAAGATTTCCGTGTCGTAGAACTGGGTGCGGAAATCATCGACGATCTTCGCCGGGTCCTCGGGGGCGATCAGGAATTTGTATTTGAGGAGCGCCTGAGCGCCGTGCAGCATGGACTCATACGCTCCGCGCGCGGCCTTGTGGACATCGCCGCCGTCGAGCTGCAACTGGGCTTCGAAGACCTCGCGCTCCGCCGCCACCAGCTCGAAATCGATGGGATAGACCACCTCTCCGGCGCACTCACCGATGCCGATATCGCCCAGATTGAATTCGCGGGGATCGCCCCAGTCGCTGTAGAACGACGCGTCCTGGTCATGCGGCGGCACGGCCACGAATTCATCGATCATCTTCTTGCATTCCGCTTTGCCGATGCGCTTCACGAAGGCCTGGAAGGATTCGCCCGGCAGGCGTTCGGCGCGGTAGCGGCCGGTGATGCGGTCCACCGTTTCCGGAATCCGTTTGGAAGGCACGGCTCCGATCGCGAGGCCATACGAACCGGCATTGTTGGACCATTCGCCGCCCAGCAAAACCTGGAAGTGCGGCACCGTGTAGCCGTTTTTATTGCGGGATACGCCATAAAAACCCAGATCGGCTACGTGGTGCTGGCCGCAGGAATTGAAGCAGCCGCTGATCTTGATCCGGAGGCTGCCGATGGCTTCGTCGAGCTCGGCGTTTCTCGCCGCAAGGCGGGTTCGCAGCTCGCTCGCGAGTCCTCGCGATGACGCAATGCCCAGCTTGCAGGTATCGGTACCCGGGCAAGATGACACGTCAACAATCGTGCCGGCCACCGGCGTGGCCAGGTCCGCCTTGTTTAGATCGGCATAGAGCGCGGGAAGGTCGGATTCGCTGACCCAGCGCAACACCAGATTCTGTTCCACCGTGCTGCGCACCGTTTCCTTCAAATACTTGCGCGAGACATCGGCCACGGCGCGAAGCTGGCTCGCGGTGATGTCGCCCAGGGGCAACGCGACGGTCACGGTGGCGTAGCCCTGCTGGCGCTGCCGGTAGACGTTATTCGTATGCCATTGATCGAACCCCGCGGGGTGAACACCGCCGATCTGCAATAAGGACGGTGGCTTGAGCGGCAGTTCCTCGTAAGACGCGACGTCTTTCAGGTAATCGGTCCAGCGCGAATCGTAAGGAAGGATCTCGCGCTCCGCCGCTACCAGCCTCTTGAATTCCTCGATGCCCAGTTTGCTGACCAGAAACTTGAGCCGGGCGGTGTTGCGGTTCTTCTTTTCGCCCAGCCGCGCAAAGACACGCGCGATCGCCTGGGCGACGGGAAGAATTTCTTCTTCCGGCACGAACTCGTCGTAAAGTCTGGCCTGCTGGGGCACCGGGCCAAGACCGCCGCCGACCCAAAGCTCAAATCCGCGGCGGGTCTTGCCGTTTTCTTCGCGGGTAGCCGCGATGGCCCCGAAATCATGCAGGCGAACCAGCGCACAGGCGTTCTCTTTGCAACCGGAGAAAGCGATTTTAAACTTCCGCCCGAACGATTGAGCGTCGGGATGCCCGAGCAGGAACCAGGTGATCGCTTTCGCGTAAGGCGTGACGTCGAAGGTCTGCTCGCGGCAAACTCCGGCGATCGGGCAGGCGGTGACATTGCGGACGGAATTTCCGCACGCTTCGCGGGTGGTAATTCCAACGGAAGCCAGACGCCGCATCAGCGCGGGGGTGTCTTCGATATGGATGAAGTGAAGTTGCACATCCTGGCGGGTGGTGATGTGGGCGATGTTGTCCGAATATTCCTCGCAAAGGTCGGCCAGCATCTCCAGCTGGGGTGCGTCGAGACCGCCGAACGGAATTTTGATGCGCTGCATTCCGGGGGCGTCCCAGAGGGTACCGGGGCCTTTGGTGTTCGCCGAAAGGTATGTAAGGGTACGGGTTGTTTTGCCGTCGGAACGCTGGCCGTTGTCATAGCGCTGCCCGTAGGCCCCGCGGCGCAGCCGGGTTTCGGCAAAAACGCGGTCTTCGATCTTGCCCTGTTGCTTGAGGGCGATCTCATGTTCGAAGACGTCGAGTTCCGAGGCGAAGGGCTCCGGCACCCGGTCTCCTAACTGCGTTTTCCACCCTAAATTGCTGGCTTTCATCTAAACACCCCTAAGTCTATCGGAATAAATTAGATTATACCAGCGATGCCGGGCAAGCAGCTAAAGACGGCCATTCCCGGTTAGCTAATAGCTTCTTCCCATGAGCTTTAGTGAAACCTCGATGCCTGAGAGGCGCGCCACCGTGCCGCTTAGTAGAATTGACAGCATGAACTGGAGCGCAATAGCGGCGGTAATGTTGGGTCTTGCGGTAGGATTGGGCGCGTTCGGAGCACACGGACTGAAAGGACGCCTCGACGATTATTCGATGGGCGTTTACGAAAAGGCCGTCCTCTATCACTTTTTCCACGCATTGGGACTTCTGATTGTTTCGATTCTGCCGCGCATCGGCGCCCTTACGCAATCGGCCGGAACGTGGGTCTGCGCCTTGCTTCTCGCCGGAATCGTGCTCTTTTCGGGCAGCCTTTATGTGCTGGCCCTAAGCGGCGTCAGGGCGCTGGGCGCAGTCACTCCACTGGGCGGAGTGGCCTTCCTTGCCGCTTGGTTTCTGCTGGCCTACTGGCTGGTTCGAAACGGCGCCGCATCGTAGTCGCGGCAATTCAGGCGGCCTGCGAGTCGACGTGCTGGCGCACAACCCGGGCGAGCCAGGCGAGAAAAAGCAGCGTGATCGTGCTCCAGGGGGCGAAGGGGCAGAGAGTGTGATAACCCAGATCGCTGACCACGGGGTTCGAATGAGGCAGCAGCGTCACTGCCCCCAGCACCAAAAGCAGAACGGATACGGCCAGAAGAAGAGAGCTCAGAGCTTGTCGGGACATTTCACTGGTGAACGCTCAGTGTAACAACCCTGGTGAATAACCCGGGGTAACAACCCTGCGCCCCTAAGCCCGGAGGATCACTTTGGGGGCGTAATGCCGACAACTTCGATCGTGAGTCCATCGTCCTTCGAGCCGTCGTAATGGATCTGGTTGGCGATGTCGCGGACGAAGCCGCCTTTGTGCAGCGCCACGGTCTTTTCTTTATCGAAATCGGTGCCGGTGCCGATCCACATGGTTCCTTCGAGGACCGTGATGAACCGGTCATGATCATGCTTGTGCGGGCCGCTCCAGTTGTTCGGCGGCCGCTTCAGCAACTGCACGTAAAGCCCGGGCTTGGAGGGATCGCCGAACAGGGTCGCGGTTTTCGGACCGTCCTCCTTGCCCCTCCACTGGATCTGATCCGGAAGTTTGTAGTCCCGAGCGGCGCGGTCCAGCGTCACTTCTTCGGCGGCCGGTAAAGAGCCGTAACTCCAAAATCCCAGCGCGACGACGGAAACCCGTAAGGCAAGGCGGCAAGGTCCGGATAGGTTCATAAAATCTCCGCATGTAGCATATCAGGATTTTGCGTGGGCAGCGCCGCCGCAGGACGATATAATGGCCTTGTCTATGGGAACTACATCCGAAACAGCGGCATTCGAACAAGGAATTCGGCCACTGATGGAGATTGTGTTGCCCGATAAGAGAGACGCTGTCATCGGGTTCCGCGCTGATCCGCAGCTTCAGGCCCGCATCGAAGAGCTGGCCCAAAAGTCAACAGAAGGCCAATTGACAGAAGAGGAACGGGCAGAATACTCGGGTTTCGTTCGCGCAAACAAGTTTGTCGCCATTCTTCAACGACAGGCTTCACGCCTCGGCTAAGTCAGCCCATCGATGGTCGGAGCGAGGACCAGAGCGCAAGTCCGCGAGCGCGCCCACAATACCTGCGAATATTGTCAACTGCGTCAGGACGACTCACCGCTGGCCGCACTGCATATCGAACATATCGTTCCGAAGACGCATGGCGGAACTGACGATCCCGATGACCTTGCCCTTGCCTGTATCGATTGCAACCTGCATAAAGGAACGAACCTGACGGGCATCGATCCCCAAACAAACGAAGTTACCGAACTATTCCATCCCCGGCGGCAAAATTGGGGCGACCATTTTGGGTGGCGCGGAATTCACTTGATCGGGAAGACCGCCGTCGGCAGGACGACGGTCCGCGTTCTCAACATGAATTCCGAAGACCAAATTGCGCTGCGCTCGTCATGATCGCGCGAGCGACGTCAATCGATCCATCCGCCGGTGAACGTTGGCTATGCCATCGCCGGCACGGACTGTTCTTCCAGTTCCGTGATGCGGTGCGCCAGCATCGTTTCCAGATTCACCAGAGCCTTCGAGAATCCGGAGATGCCCTCGGCCAGTTTGTCGCTCGCCATGCGATCGGCGGCGTGCATTTTGTCGAAGGTCGCGCGATCGATCGTGATGCGCTGGATGTCCATCGTCTTCGCCTTTTCGGGATCGAGCCTGCGCGGGAGTTCGCCTTCCGTCTTCGCAAGTTCGGCCAGCAGCGGCGGTGAGATGGTGAGCAGGTCGCAGCCGGCCAGTTCGGTAATTTCACCGACATTGCGGAAGCTCGCGCCCATCACTTCGGTTTTATAGCCGAACTTCTTGTAATAGTTGTAAATCGTGCCTACGGAAAGCACGCCCGGATCTTCCGCGGCCGCGTAATTGAGGCCCGTGTCCTTCTTGTACCAGTCGAGAATGCGGCCCACGAACGGAGAGATCAGCGTAATGCCTGCCTCGGCGCAGGCGATCGCCTGATGCAGCCCGAACATGAGGGTCAGATTGCAGTGGATCCCTTCCTTCTCGAGGATCTCGCCCGCTTTGATGCCTTCCCACGTGGCGGCGATCTTGATCAGGATGCGCTCGCGCGAGATGCCGGCGCTCTCGTACTGCGCGATGATTTCCCTGCCCTTGGCTACGGACGCCTGCGTGTCGAAAGACAGGCGCGCATCCACCTCGGTCGAAACGCGTTTGGGCACGATCTGAAGAATTCTCTTGCCGAACGAGACCGCGAGGCGGTCAAACGCAAGATTTGCCACTTGCTGCGGCTCGGCGCGATCGCCCAATTCCTTCCGCGCGTCGAGGAGCGTGCCATCCACGATCTCCTTGTACTTCGGCATTTCGGCCGCAGCTGTTATGAGAGAAGGATTAGTAGTCGCATCGCGCGGCTTGAATTGTTCAATTGACTGAATATCGCCCGTATCGGCCACGACAACCGTCATCGTGCGAAGTTGATCGAGAAGTGATGCCATGCGTTATCTCCTTTGGGGAACCCTGCCTATAATACCCGCTCACACTCGGGCTGACTACTTGAATTTCGCCGAGTCCGATTATATGTGAAGATTTTTACGCTTTGGTTTCAGTTAAAGGCGAAGAATCGGCTGTGCGGGGTAAATATTTGATCAGCAGCGCTTCGTTGCCTTTTTCGTTGTAGAGCAATTCATCGACGAAAGCTCGGGTTAAAACGATTCCGAATCCGCCGGGCCGCATCCCGAGCTGGTCGCGATTCATGGCGTGTTCGGCGGGTGAGTCGGCGGGGTTGGACAACGCGGAATGCCGCAATTTGTCGAATGAAAAACCGGGGCCGGGATCCCTGACCTGAAACAACAGAGCGCCATCCGCCCTCATGTACGTGACGGTGACGTAGACATCCGGATTGTTGCCGCCGCCATGCTCCACCGCATTGAACAAGATTTCGCGAAAGGCGAGCGCCACGTTGTCGCGTTCGCTTTCCGGAAGTCCCTGTTCCATTTCGCGGACAAAGTGAAGAGCCCGGGTGGCCGTTTCCATATCGCAGCGCAGCCGCAGTTCCAGCCAGCGCGGACTGGCCGACAGCACTTTGATGTCGTCCTTCAGGCGTGGATTTTCGAGCGCGCTGTCCACCATATCGCGCACCGCCTGGGTAGAGAACGGCTTGCGGAACCATGAAAACGCGTTATCCCGGATAGCTGAAATGATTCGCTCGGCCGTGCTGTCCACGGTCATGACCACCACCGGTATCTCGGGCCGGATGCGATGGACGCGCTCCAGAAGTTCCATTCCGCCCATGCCGGGCATAATTACATCCGTGATTACGAGGTCCCAATGGCCCTGTTCGAATTTGCTCAGGCCCTCGACGCCATCCGCGGCGCTTTCCAGATAGCGGCCCGTGCCTTTCAGCGCCACGGTCAGCAGGCGGTGCACATCGGGGTCGTCATCCACGATCAAAATTCGCTTGGATTCGGACATAACCTCACACGTCATTCATCTAGATTAGTGGATCTTAATTCGGCGTGCGAGAGAAATCTCACTACTTTCCGTTTTTCGTTCCAGAACTTCCGCCCGCCCTGTTGACCCCTTATAGTGGAGGAAAGCGAGCTATAGACTAAAGACGGGAAAACTGATACTTCATGAGCCTTAAGTTAACCATCCGGCAGGTCGGCGATGTTGCGGTAATTGATCTTTCTGGCCGCATAACTCTCGGTGAGGGATCGAGCGCAATTCGGGACGAGATCCACGACCTGATCGCCAGCGGTAGCCGAAAGATTCTGATGAATCTGGCGGACGTTTCGTATATCGACAGCTCCGGCATCGGAGAGCTGGTGGCCGACTTCACATCCATGGCCAACGCGGGCGGTGCGCTGAAATTATTAGGCCTCAGCAAGGGGACGAAGATGTTGCTGAAGGTCACCAAGCTGGACAGCATTTTCGACGTGCACGAAGAGGAAGCCGAAGCGTTGGGGAGTTTTGCGTGATTCTGCCGGAAAACCGCACTTCGCCTGAGGTCTTCCCGAACCATGAACTTTGAATTGAAAACACGTCAGAAGGGGGACGTGACGGTAATCGATTTTTACGGTCCGATCACTCTGGGGGTCGCTTCCAGCGTAATTCGCAACGCGGTGCGCGAAGTTCTGGAGATGGGGAGCAGGAAAATTCTGCTGAACCTTCAGAACGTCGGATACATCGACAGCTACGGGATCGGCGAGATGGTCGCGGGCTACAGCTCCGTGCGCAATGCCGGAGGATCGCTCAAGCTTTTGAGCCTCAACCACCGCGTTAAAGAAATGCTGGCAATCACCAACCTTTTGCCTATTTTCGACGTACAGGAAGACGAAGCTCGCGGCGTGCTCAGCTTTAGCTGAGAGCGGCGCGGCGCCGGCCTCATATACAAGGCTTTAGCCATCTGGTATCAGACCGGTATGCGACCCCGGGAATCCCCTGGGGATCGCTTGACTCGTGGCGATCCGGGCGGTAAGATCGAATTCAGGACAAAAAAGGTCCGAGTTCCCTTGCTTAAGCTAACCAAAAAAGCGGATTATGGCCTGATCGCCCTCCGGCATCTGGCTTCCTCGCCTGGCGCAATGGCCAGCACGAAGGACATCGCTGACACTTATCGTCTGCCGGTTCCGCTTCTCGCCAAGGTCCTGCAGCAATTGACGCGCGAAAAAATATTGCAGTCGGTCGCCGGGACCAATGGCGGCTACAAACTAGCGCGGCCCGCGAACCGGATCACCGCACTTGAAGTCGTTCGCGCCATCGACGGGCCTGTGATTCTGACCCATTGCTTCACCGAGCACGGGAACTGCGACCAGTCCGATATATGTACCGTCCGCGAGCCCCTGCGCCGCGTTCACGAAGCCATTCTCGAATTACTGCAGAAGTTCACGATCGACGATCTCGCGGAATCTGCCGCCGTCCAATTGACCCCGTTTCCGGCGCCCGTGCAGGCGGGGCTGAATCCGGCACATACAGGAATGCATCACGGTATTTAACGAAAAAGACCATGAAGACCCCCATATATCTCGATAGTCATGCAACGACGCGCGTGGACCCGCGGGTTCTCGACGCCATGCTCCCTTATTTCACCGAGTACTTCGGCAACGCCGCCAGCCGCAACCATGAGTTCGGATGGGCTGCCGAGCAGGGCGTGGAAAAGGCGCGCAAGCAGGTCGCCGATCTGATCGGAGCTTCGGCCCGCGAAGTGATCTTTACCAGCGGCGCGACCGAATCCGACAACCTGGCAATCAAGGGCGTGGCCGAGATGTATGCCGAAAAGGGCAACCACATCATCACCGCCGCGACTGAGCATAAAGCTGTTCTCGATACCTGCAAGAAGCTGGAGAAGAACGGCTACCGCGTGACTTATCTGCCCGTGCAGGGCGACGGTCTCATCGACCTCGAGATGCTGAAGGAAGCCATCACCGACAAGACGATTCTCGTCAGCATCATGTATGCGAATAACGAGATTGGCGTGATTCAGCCGGTGGCCGAGATCGGAAAAATCTGCCGCGAGCGCGGCGTCCTGTTCCACACCGATGGCGTGCAGGCCGTGGGCAAGGTACCGATCGATGTCAACAAGGACAACATCGACATCATGTCGATCACCGCGCACAAGCTCTATGGACCGAAGGGCGTGGGCGCGCTTTACGTTCGCCGCAAAGGCCCGCGCGTCCAGTTGACCGCGCAGATGGATGGCGGCGGACATGAGCGCGGCATGCGTTCGGGCACGCTGAATGTGCCCGGAATCGTTGGACTCGGCGCGGCCTGCGCGATTTGCCAGAAAGAAATGCCCGAGGAGTCGAAGCGCCTGATGTACCTGCGGGACAGGCTGAAAACGAAGCTGGAAGAAGGTCTGGACGAGATCTATCTCAACGGCTCCTGGGAACATCGTCTGCCGCACAGCCTGAATATCAGCTTTGCCTATGTGGAAGGCGAATCGCTCCTCATGGGGATCAACGATGTTGCGGTATCGAGCGGCTCGGCCTGCACCTCGGCCACTCTTGAACCCAGCTACGTGCTGAAAGCTTTGGGACTCGGCGACGACATCGCGCACTCCTCGATCCGGTTCGGCATCGGACGGTTCAACACGGAAGAAGAGATCGACTATGTGGCCGACAAACTGATCCACGTAGTCCGCAAGCTGCGCGAGCTTTCGCCGCTTTATGAGATGGCGAAAGAAGGCATCGATTTAAGCAAAGTGTCTTGGGTTAATCACTAAAAGTTCACGACAGGAGATCACGACAATGGCATATTCCGATAAGGTTCTCGACCACTACAACAATCCGCGGAACGTCGGTTCCATGGATAAGAGTTCATCGCAGGTAGGCACCGGCATGGTGGGCGCTCCGGAATGCGGCGACGTCATGAAGCTGCAGATCAAGGTCAACGACGCCAACGGCATCATCGAAGACGCCAAGTTCAAGACCTTCGGATGCGGCAGCGCTATCGCCAGTTCATCGCTTGCCACCGAATGGCTGAAGGGCAAGACGGTCGATGAAGCCCTGCAGATCAAGAACACCGACATCGTCAACGAACTCAGCCTGCCGCCGGTGAAGATTCACTGCTCAGTGCTCGCCGAGGACGCCATCAAGGCTGCCATCAGCGACTACAAGAACAAACAGGCCGTGAAACAGCCCGCGGAGCAAGCGGTCGCGTAAATGGATATTGAGGTCACGCCGAAAGCCGTTCAGAAGATCCGCCAGACGTTCGACAAAATGGGCGTCCACGGCGGATTGCGTCTGGGCGTGCTTGGCGGCGGCTGTTCCGGCTTGAGCTATCAGTTCAAGTTCGACATGAAGCCGCGGCCCACGGACAAGGTGTTCGATTTCGACGGAGTGCAGATCTACGTCGATCCCAAGAGCATCCTGTATCTGCACGGCATGACGCTCGATTACAAGGAATCGCTGATGCAGTCCGGCTTTGTGTTCGAGAATCCGAACGCGAAGAAGAGCTGCGGCTGCGGCACCTCCTTTTCCGCTTAGGCGTATGCGGCGGCAGCCGGATCTTCTCTGATCACGATCTCCCCTGCTCAAATGACCAACGACTATTTCGAGTTCTTCAGTTTGCCCCGCGATCTGAATATCGATCCGGCGGACCTGGAGAAGAGATTTCACGCGCTCAGCCGGAAATGGCACCCGGATATGTTCGCCAGAAAAAGTCCGCGGGAAAAGGAAGAGTCGCTGGAGGCTTCGGCGATCCTGAACGATGCTTACCGGACGCTGAAAGATCCCATCTCCCGCGCGCAGTATCTTCTGAAGCAGGAGGGCTTTGAAATTGGCGAGCAGGGGTCGAAAGACGTGCCGCCGGAGTTGCTGGAAGAAGTTTTCGAACTGAATGAAGCGCTGGAAGAGGCGGATCTTCCTCAGCTTGAGGCTGCCCGCTCTAAATTCGAAGCCATGCGCGATGCGCTGGATCGCGACCTGCAGGCAAAATTCAAAGCCTGGGATAACGCGCACGAACGCGGTGCGTTGACTGAAATACGCGCGCTTCTGAACCGCCGGAAGTACATCACGAATCTAATCGCCCAAACGAATGTTCCAAATCGAGTTTGAAAGCAGCGACAAAGTAGTCGGGATCGATCTCGGGACCACCAACAGCCTGGTGGCGTACATGGATCTCACCCGGCCCGCCATCATTCCGGGCGAAGACGGCGACAAACTGGTTCCGAGCGTGGTTTCCCTTTCGACGACGGGTGAAATCATCGTGGGCAATGCGGCCCGCCAGGAATTGATCGACCATCCCGACCGCACTATCTATTCGGTGAAGCGCCTGATGGGCCGGGGCGTGGCCGACGTTCAGGAAGAACTCAGGCTTTTCCCGTTTCGAATTGCGGCCGACAGCGAGTCCGTCATTCGCGTCAAGCTGGGCGAACGCACGTTTACGCCGCCGGAAGTCTCGGCCTTCATTCTGCGGCAACTCAAGAAGAACGCTGAAGCGGCGCTGGGCGAGCCCGTCACCAGGGCGGTCATTACGGTC
>DASZLO010000178.1:0-2410 GCA_035552315.1 Bryobacteraceae bacterium | reverse complement strand
CGCCGACGCAGAGCGCGGTGCGGTTGAAGAAGCCGGAACAGTTCCGCTACATCGGGAAGAACATTCCGGTGGCCGATCTGCATGGCCTGGTGACCGGACAATCCATCTTCGGAATCGACGCGAAGATGCCGGGAATGGTTTATGCCGCGATTGCGCGTCCGCCGGTGCTGGGCAGCACGATGAAGAACTGCTACGACAGCGACGCGAAACAGGTTCATGGCGTGGAGCAGGTAGTGATGCTGGATCTGGCGAAGCCGCCTTACGGCTTCAAGGCGCTGGGCGGACCGGCGGTGATCGCGAACAACACCTGGGCGGCTTTGCAGGGGAGAAAGAAGCTGAAGGTGGAGTGGAACCGGAGCGAGCACGCAAGCTACGATTCGGCGACCTACAAAACCACCATGATGGAAACCGCGAAGAAGCCGGGGCGGGTGGCGCGCGAGACGGGCGACGTGGAAAGCGAGTTCGCGAAGGGCGGGAAGATTCACGAAGCTTCGTATTACGCGCCGATGCTGGCCCACGCATCGATGGAGCCTCCGGCAGCGGTTGCGTCGTTCAAAGACGGCAAAGTGGAGACCTGGGCGGCCACGCAGAACCCACAAGCGGTGCAGGATACGGTCGCGAAAGCTCTGGGCATCAAAAACGACGACGTGTTGTGCCATGTGACTTTGCTGGGCGGAGGCTTTGGGCGCAAATCGAAACCCGACTATGTGGCGGAAGCCGCACTGCTTTCAAAGCAGGTGGGTAAGCCGGTGAAGATCGTCTGGAGCCGCGAGGACGATATCCAGTTCGATTACTACCATTCGCCCGCCGCCATGTACATCAAAGCGGCGACGAACGAAAAAGGGCTGCCGACGGCCTGGCTGCAGCGCAGTGTTTTCCCGCCAATCGCTTCGCAGAATAATCTGGCCGAGCAGTATGGCGGGTCGCAACTGGGGATGGGCTGGTATGACATTCCGTATCCGATTGCGAATCTGCGGGTGGAGAACGGTCCGGCGCAGGCGCATATCCGGATCGGGTGGCTGCGCTCGGTTTCGAATATCTACCATGCCTTCGCGGTGCAATCGTTTACCGATGAGCTGGCCGCCGCGGCGGGGCGGGATCGGGTGGACTATTTGCTGGAGTTGATTGGCGAGCCGCGGACGTTCAATCTGAGCAAGGAAGGGCTGAAGGGCCCGGCGCGAGAGAACCCGAAATTTCCCTTCGATACGGGGCGGCTGCGCAATGTGATCGAAGTTGCCGCGAAGAATTCCGGGTGGGCCAACAAGAAGCCAGGCAAGGGGCGGGCGCTGGGCATCGCGGCGCATCGCAGCTTCCTGACTTATGTGGCGGCGGTAGCGGATGTGGAAGTGACGAACGGCAACGTTCGCATTCACCGCGTGGATATTGCGCTCGATCCGGGGCGGGTGATCAATCCCGACCGTGTGAAATCGCAGTTTGAAGGCGCGGCGGTGTTCGGAACCAGCATCGCGCTGATGGGCGAGATTACGGCTTCGGGCGGGCGCGTGCAGCAATCGAATTTCAACGGCTACCCGGTGACACGGATGAACCAGGCGCCATTCGAGACGCATGTGCACATTGTGCCGAGCGACGCGGCTCCGGCGGGAGTGGGCGAGCCGGGAGTGCCCCCGATGACACCCGCGATCTGCAACGCGATTTTCGCGGCGACGGGAAAGCGGATTCGGGAACTGCCGATCCGGAAGCAGTTGAGCGCGTAAGGCTTTCAGGACTGTAGCGTTCTTTCGCTCCGCAGCCGATAACTCAGATGAGATTTGTTGCGGAGAGAATGAATCGAATCTGTGAAAGTTTTGGATTTGACTCCACAGCTCGCCGCGTCTGATGAGTTGTGCGCGTCAGGCTGTAGCAATGACTACGCGTGTCCTGAAAGGCTGAGTAGTTCAGGGAGAAATCGGGTGACCTGCGGCGCGGTTTCAGTTTCCGGATAGCGCGTGACTCGCCCGGAACCCAAAGAAGCGCCAATCCGCGGGTTGGCAACTACACGTGAGCCTGGTTTTTCCCGTGACAGCGCTCGGCCCACTCCGCAGCGTAAAGGGCGCCTGTTGGCCGTTCATTTCGCAACAGACTTTTGCGATTCGGGGCGGGACCCTCCCGAAGGTCCAAATGCGGGGCTCGGAAGAAGATGGCCAAGCTACTGGCGATGAAGCATAGCGATCAATTTTGCATCAGACTTTTGCAACACCTGATGGCCTGATTCTATTGGGTTGCGGCTTCGTTGCAAAACTTACCCTTTGTGAGACGTTTCAGCGCTCGGCTTCACGGGTTGGCGACAGCGCTTCGATAATCCGGCAGTCCGCAATAATACCGTTGCCCTGACAGCAGTTGTTTAAACGTCGCAGTTCCTTGGCGAGGCGCTTCAGGTCGGAAATTTTCTGCTCGATCTCGATTAGATGCT
>DASZLO010000177.1:0-43154 GCA_035552315.1 Bryobacteraceae bacterium | reverse complement strand
GTCGGCTTATCAGGTGAGCGGCGAGTATTCCATGATCATGGCGGCCGCGCAGAAGGGCTGGATCGAGGAGGAGCGGGCCATGATGGAAAGTCTGACGTGCATCCGCCGCGCCGGGGCGGATTTTGTGATTACTTATTTCTCGAAACCGGCTGCGCGCTTGCTGGGATAACGCGCCGCTCAAGCTGCTGGATGGCTTTGGCGAATTCACCGGGCGATTGAATCGGGATGACTTTTCCCTTCAAACTCTTCACTGCCAGTCCGATGGTATCTTCCTCGTAGCTGAGCGCCTCGCTTAAGCCGGGGTCCCACCGGGCGCAGGGGTCGCCGCCTCCTCGAAACGTACGTTCGCTGTCCGCGGATCCCATGTCCAGCCCCCGGGTTTCGCCACAGACGGGAGCATCCCGTCGCCGCTGCAATGAAGGCCGCAGGTTTACAGGCTGCAGTGCCGGGTACTTCAGAAAAAAGAATTGCGGCATCGCGCCGTTAATCCGCTCCAGCGCATTGGCCGGAAGCTTCTCACGATATCTTTCCTGCGGGCCCAAAATTATTACCGCGTCCGACAATGGCGCTGCGCGCAGTTCCCGATTTATCAGGCCGGCCACGAAGTCGCCGGGACGGGTCTGCAAGGCCTGGTAGTCGACCGTGGCGAGTTGCAAATCGTTCAGCGAGCGCGCCATATCATCCAGCGATTCGCGGGTAAAACCATCGCGATGAAACAACTCCCTTTGCTGCTCAAGATTGAACAGTACGACCCGCACCGAAGATGCCGGAACGCGTTCGAGCAGCGCCGCCAGAGCCCCTATCAGAAAAATGCTGTCGTTGCCTCTTAATACGTTCCTGACAACGCGGCCGGGATACATAGGCGCGGCATCCAGAAGGATGGATAATCTTAGCGGCGGCCCCGCGTCGGAGGGTGGACTGGCGCTGAAGATACCCCGCAATGAGGACTCAGCGACCGTAAAGGGCCTCATGGCCACCTTTGCGCCGCCTTCGTCGCGCCGGAGTTTCACGTCAATATCCCATCCCTTGCGGCACACTCTCCGCCGGTCGTCGATCAGCGCCCACCTCACCCGGTAGCTTCCCTCACCGAGCAGATATCCGCCACCCTGATCGCCAGTGGCATCGGTGCCGGGGATCGGGGGCAGCTTAAGGACGTCCACAAAGTAGACTGGATCCCGCGCGCCACCCAGCGGAGTGACTTCCGTGAATACGGTCCAGTTGTGACCGGCTCCGGAATACTGATTCAAAGGAACCTGAAAGTGGTACCCGGCCCGGAACCGGAAACCGAATCCGAGGGATGGCTCGACAGGCTTTACTTCGCAAACCAGCGGCTGGTCCCCTGGCCTTGAATCGAGGAAAGGCCGGAGCAGCGCGATCCTTGCCCGGTCTGGTATCGCCTGGCCAAAAGCGGGGATCGACCAAAGCATCGCGGCTACCAGAGACACACGCATCTACCTCATATCGTAAGGCAGGATTCATGGGATAAACTGAACTGAATTATCCGCATGTCCCTCGCTCCAGGAGACCGCCTCGGCCCCTATGAAATCACTGCGCTCCTTGGTCAGGGCGGCATGGGAGAGGTGTGGCGCGCGCGCGATCCACGGCTGAATCGCGACGTTGCCGTTAAGGTTTCGGCACAGCAATTTTCCGATCGCTTCGAGCGCGAAGCTCGCGCCATCGCGGCGCTCAATCATCCGAATATCTGTACGCTGTTCGATGTCGGCCCGAACTATCTGGTGATGGAACTGGTCGACGGCGCTACGCTGTCCGAGCGAATTGCGCAGGGACCGGTGCCGCTCGACGAAGCGCTCGGCATCGCAAAGCAAATCGCCGATGCTCTTGAAGCCGCGCACGAAAAGAGCATCGTGCATCGCGATCTGAAGCCCGCGAACATCAAGATCAAACCGGATGGTTCGGTGAAGGTTCTTGACTTTGGTTTAGCCAAAGCCGGCGAGGCGATGGAGATGTCAACGGATTCGCCCACTATGATGCCGGTGCAGGGCACGCAGTTCGGTATGATCCTCGGCACTGCGGGCTACATGGCGCCCGAACAGGCGCGCGGCCAGACGGTCGACAAGCGCGCCGACATCTGGGCATTTGGCATCGTCGTTTACGAGATGGTCACCGGCAAGCGTTTGTTCGACGCGCCCACGGCGACCGATTCCCTGGCCGCGATCCTGACGAAAGCGCCGGATCTGACCATCGCACCTGTGAAGACGCGGCGTCTCCTCGCCCGCTGTCTTGAGAAGGATTCGCGAAAGCGCCTGCGCGACATCGGCGACTGGGCGGACCTGCTCGATGCGGATCGTTTGAACGTTCCCGCTTCGCCGTCGAGGTTCGGTTTTGGCGGCTGGATTGCCGCGGGGATTTTCGCCCTGGCCGCCATCACACTCGCATTCGTTCATTTCCGTCAAACGCCGTCATCGACCGGCCAAACTCTGCGCGCGACCATCCCAACACCGGAGAGTGCAGGTCCCGGATTCCTTGCTCTCTCGCCCGACGGGAAGAACCTGGTGGTCGGAAACACAGGCCCTCTTTTTATCCGCGCCCTCGATTCGCCGCAGGTGAAACCGATCGCAGGCACCACAGCGGGACGCTCTCCCTTTTGGTCGCCCGACAGCAAGACCATCGCATATTTCGAAGCCGGAAAACTAAAGACGATCCCGGCGGCCGGAGGACCGCCTCAGCCTCTCTGCGACCTGAACGGATTCGGAGGCGGCGGAACATGGAACAGCGACGGAGTCATTCTGTTCGGCGACAGTTCCGGTGCTTTCAAGCAGGTCAAAGCTTCGGGCGGTGAATGCACGCCGCTGACAAAATCCGCACCCGGCTTCATCGGTACCTATCCGGCATTTCTGGCGGACGGCAAGCACTTTCTCTACATGCTCATCGATGACGACGATGCGAAACGCGGAGTATGGCTCAATTCCCTCTCCCCTGAATCCGGCGCGGATCGCCGGGGACGGCGGCTTCTCGCCGACTATTCAGGCGTGGTTTACAGCCCGCCGCAGCCCGGAAGCCGTTACAGCCATCTGCTGTTTCTCCGCGACACAACGCTTTTCGCGCAGCCTTTCGACGATCGCAGTCTGCAACTGGCGGGCGATCCATTCCCGGTGGCAGAGCATGTGTCCCAGGGGTCGGATGGTCAGTTGGATGCCGCCATTGACCTGAACGGAAATCTTGTTTTTGCGACCAATGTCGATCGGGAAAGCCAATTGGCCCTGCTGGATCGTTCGGGCAAAGTCATCTCGAAGGTGGGTCCAAGCCAAGGGCAGACCGCGGTGGCGCTGTCCCCGGACGGAACGACGGTTGCTACAACCAAGGGTCAGAGTGGAAGGACCGGCATTTGGCTGCGTAATCTACTCCGGGATTCGGAATCGCGCCTGGCGGACAGGGGCTTCGGCTCTGTCTGGTCCCCCGACGAAAAAAACATCGTTTATTCCGGCCGGGACGACGCTCATGCGAACGTGCTCTTCGTAAAAGATGCCTCCGGCGGCGGCAGGGATGTCGCGCTGGTCAAGAGCGCCAACGCCCTGAGAGCTTCCGACTGGTCGCGCGATGGCCGTTTTCTCCTGTACACGGAAATCGATCCGAAGACCAACGCCGATATCTGGTACATTCCGGACCCGCTGCGTCCGACTCCCGGAAAACCCGTCTTATTTCTAGGGACCAAAGGGGCAGAGAGCCAGGCGCAGTTTTCTCCGGACGGCCATTGGGTCGCTTATTGGTCGAACGAGTCCGGCAAGTCTGAAATTTACATCAGGCCTTTCCCCTCCGGCGCCGGACAAACCCGGGTTGCGTCCGACCTTGTAAGGGAGCCGCGCTGGAGTCCGGACGGAAAGGAAATTTATTACTGGATCAGTCTGGTGGGAGCCGCGCACAGGATGCTGGCCGCGAGCGTGAAGCCGGGCCGCGATGGCATGCCGGAGGTCGGAGTGCCGCAGACTCTGTTCGATTTCCGGACCGCCCCGCCCGCGGTGGCTACGGTTAACGCCTACCTCTACAGTCCGGCGCCGGGAGGGCGGTTCTTGATGAACCTCGATGCCGAAAGCGCTCCGCCCACCATCAACCTGATCACCAACTGGCAAAAACTCGCGCCGCCTTCGAAGTGAAACAGAAGCAAGTCCTCACGCCATAAACGCGCGGGTTTCTTTCAAAAAGAAATCGAGCTGGTCATGATGCAGCCAGTGGCCGGCGTTGGGAACTTCGATCAGCCGGTTGCCGGGAATAGCCAGCCGTCGCGGATCGTCCGTGGGCACGGGCGCCCAGCTTTCCAAACCCCAGAACAGGAGCGACGGGCATTTGATTTGTCCGAAAATTTCGACTGCGCTCGCCACCATGTGGCCGTAGGGCGGGAAAGCGTGAACGTAGTTGTCGAACTTCCAGGTCATCGATCCGTCGGCATTCCAGTTGGTGCCGTGCAGCGTCAGGTGCCTCGCCACGTCATCGGAAAGCCGCTTGTTGGCTTCCTTCATGCGCGCTACGGCGCTTTCGAGATCCGGATAGCTGCGCGCATTTCGGCTCTCCAGTTTGCGCACGGCCTCAATCCAGTTCCGCATCTGCGCGGAGGGCGCGGCGTGGATCTTATGTCCCAGTGGAAAACCCAGTCCTTCGATCGAAACGACCTTGTGGACGCGCTCGGGAAACACACCGGAGTAATTGAGCGCGATCATGCCGCCGAGCGAGTGGCCCACAATGCGGATCGGGTCCTTCGTGATGATGTCGATCAGCACCGATAGATCAAGAACGTGCTCGGCCATGCTGTAGATCGCGCCAGGCGCCCAGGCGCTATTGCCGTGTCCGCGCAGATCGAGCGCGTAGACGTGATAGTCGTCGCGCAGCACACGGGCGGTCCAGTCCCAACTGCGTGCGTGGTCGAGACCGCCGTGGACGAGGATCAGCGGCGGCTTGCTGTCCTGGCCGTAATCCCAGAACTGGAGTTTCAGGCGATCGGAATAAAAGAAGTGCGAGATCGGTTCCATGTGGATCTTAGAAAGCCTCGCCGGCGGCCTGCAAACGCCGCATGCCGCGCAGCCAGCGCTCGTAATCGGTGGCCTTGCGCAGGAAGTATTCGGCGACCTCGGGATGGGGCAGGATCAGGAATTTCTCCTCGGTAATCCCTTTCACGACGGCATCGGCGACCTGCTCGGGCTCCAGCGCCGTGTCGCGCAGCAACGCGCCGACGCCGGTGTTTGAAGCTCCCTCCAGCATGTTGGTGCGAACACCCTGCGGACACAGGACGGAGACGCGGATTCCCTGGTGGTGGTGGGTTACTGACAGCCATTCGGCCAATCCGACGGCCGCGTGTTTGGTGACGGCGTAGGGGGCGGAGCCGATTTGCGTGAGCAGTCCGGCGGCGGATGCGGTATTCAGCAGGTAGCCGCCTCCGCGCGCGATCATGCCGGGGAGAACGGCGCGGGCCGCGAGCACGTGGGCCTGGACGTTGACCGCCCAGATGCGTTCCCAGTCGTGATCCGGAACTTCGACCCCGCCTTTCACCATGATCCCGGCGTTGGAGCAGAACAGATCGACGCCGCCGTATTTCTCTTCGGCGAATTTGACGAGCCGGACGATGTCGGCCTCTTTCGCGACATCGACAGGGAAGGGAACTCCGCCGATTTCGTGGGCGACCTGGGCGGCGACATCGGCATCGAGATCGGCCACGATTACGGCGCGCGCATGTTCGGCGGCGAAGCGCTTGCTGAGGGCGCGTCCGATGCCGTTGGCGCCTCCGGTAACGATGACGATTTTATCTGCGATGTGCATTTTATAGAACCGCTTTTTTTCTAAAGAACGGCCTCGATCAGCCGCGGCCCGCGCACCGCGACCGCTTCCCGGAACTGCGCTGTGAATTCTTCGGCCGTGGTGGCGCGCGTTGCCGGAACGCCCATGCCGTGAGACAGGCTGACGAAATCGAGATTGGGACGCCCCAGATCCAGCATGTCGTTGGCGGATTTCCCCACGCCCTGCGCGCCGGTCCGCTTCATTTCAATGTCGAGAATGCGGTAGCGATGATTGGCGAAGATCACGACAGTGACATCGAGGTTTTCGCGCGCCATGGTCCACAGGGCCTGCAGCGAATACATGGCACTGCCATCGGCTTCGAGAGCCAGCACCTTGCGATCGGGGCAGGCCACCGCCGCGCCCACGGCGACCGGGAGTCCCTGGCCGATGGCGCCGCCCGTAATCGTCAACTGGTCGTGCGGGGGAGCATTCAGGAGATGGACCAGCACCGGGGCGCTGGAGGAAACCATTTCGTCGGAAACGATGGAGTTCTCCGGCATGAGCGCCGCAATTGTTTTCCCGATGGCGTGCAAGTTGAGCGGCCCTTCGGGTAGAGGCTCAGGCTGAGCAATCGATGGCGCGGGCGCGGCGTCGGCGGCTTTGGCGTCAACCGCCAGCACCAGTGCCTCAAGGGCCGCCGTTCCGTCCTGCGCGCGCGTAGCCAGCGTGGATACCGTGCAACTGTCCGGAACCGGCGAACCGGGCGTGTCGGGGTATCCGAAAAAAGAAACCGGCGTCTGCGATTCCACCAGAATCATGTTCTTGAGTCCGGCCAGGGCTTTGCTGGCGTCTTCCGGGAAATAAGGAATTTTTTCGATAGCGAAGCCGCGCCCTGAAGCCAGGCGGGGGGCGGTGCGGTCGGCAAAGAACCGGACGCCTGTCGCGGCGGAGAGACGTGCGGCGGCATCGAGAGCGCGCCGGTTTATCGAAGAGCCTCCCAGAACGATGGCGGCAGGTTTTCCGTAACACAGAATGCGGGCGGCGGCTTCGATGACATCACTCTTCGGCCGCTCCCGCGTGGGATGAGGCACCGTGGCGCCAATTGTTTCCGAAGGCAGCCAGGAATAGTCCGCGGGCACGATCAGCACGGCGATCTGGCCGGGCGGCGCGATGGCGGCCGCGATGGTTGCTGAAGCAGTGGCTCCGACTGTTGTCGCGCTCATCACGGTGCGGATTTCCTGCGAGACGGTGCGCGCGAACGCCCCGATATCCGCAGTGAGGGGCGCATCGTACTTGAGGTGCGCGGTCGAGTGCTCGCCCACGATGGCGACAATCGGCGTGCGGGCTTTGCGCGCATTGTGGAAGTTGGAAAGGCTGTTGCCGAGTCCGGGTCCAAGATGAAGCAGGGCGGCGGCGGGGCTTCCTTTCATGCGCGCGTAGCCGTCCGCGGCCCCCGAGCAAACCCCTTCATAAAGGCACAGGATTCCGCGCATTCCGGCCACCTTGTCGAGCGCCGAGACGAAGTGCATCTCGGAAGTTCCGGGATTCATAAAACAGACTTCGATCTCATTGGCGACGAGGGTTTGCAGAAGTGACTCGGCTCCGGTCATAAAGCACAGGATACGCCAGACCCGCAACCTGAGAGCCCGCCTGATACATTTTTGAAGTGCCCTCCGATACCGCCGATGTCCGGCATGGCGAAGAACTCAACGTGGCCGCACTGGCCGGATATCTGCGCGGAAAGCTGGAAGGGGCGGGCGACGACATCCGCATCGAACAATTCCCGAATGGTCATTCGAACCTTGTCTACCTGATCCAGACAGGCGGCCGTGAATACGTGTTGAGACGTCCTCCGCTCGGCCCGGTGGCGCCTAAAGCGCATGACATGGCCAGGGAATATAAAGTTCTGCACGCCGTCCACCCGCATTTTCCGGAAGCCCCGGAAGGATTTTTACTCTGCGACGATCCGTCCATTATTGGCGGCTCTTTCTTTCTCATGGAACGCCGTCACGGGATCGTCATCCGGGACAAAGTGCCCGCCGAACTGGCCGCAATCCCGGAGCATGCCCGGCTGCTGAGCGAGGCTTTCATTGATTGCATGGTGCGGCTGCACGCGATCGATGCCGCCCTGCCTCACATTGCCGCGCTCGGCAAGCCGCAGGGATTTGTGGAACGCCAGGTTCAGGGCTGGGCCGGACGGTGGGACCGGGCCAAGAACGAAGAGCTGCCCGAAATGGACCGGGTGGTGCGCTGGCTGCACGAGAAGATGCCGAAGTCCCTCGATGCGACTCTGGTCCACAACGATTACAAACTGGACAACGTGATGATGCGTCCCGGGGGTGGCCGCGTGGAAGCGGTACTCGACTGGGAGATGACCACGCTGGGCGATCCGCTGGCCGATCTCGGTTTGACCATGTGCTACTGGACATGGGCGGCGAAGGCGCAGGAAGACGATCCGCATCCGGCGACGCCTGTGATTACGCTGCAGCCGGGCTGGTACACGCGCGACGAGTTCCTGCACCGGTACGCCTCGCAAACAGGCCGCGATGTCAGCGATGTCGGCTATCACGAGGTGCTGGGGATCTTCAAGCTGGCGGTAATTCTGCAGCAGATCTACTATCGGTTCCACGTCGGTCAGACGCAGGACGAGCGGTTCCGGCATTTCGACAAGCGGGTACGGGGGCTGGTGAAACTGGCCGGCATGCTGGTGGAGCGGCCGAGTTGAGCCGGATCTATCTGGTCCGGCACGGCCAGGCGGGTACACGCAAAGCCTACGATTCACTCTCCGATCTGGGACGCCGCCAGGCTTCGCTGCTGGGCGAGTATTTCGTTGCGGAAGGAATACGGTTCGCGGCGGCTTACCGGGGGGTGATGCGGCGTCAGGAGCAGACCGGCGCGGAGGTCAAGGGCGCCTACGACGCGGCCGGCATTCCGTTCCCGGACATCGAACTCGATCACCGCTGGAACGAATTCGACCTCGATCACATTTACCGCACGCTGGCGCCGAAGATGTGCGCCGAAGATCCGGAGTTCAAACGGGCGTACGACGATATGGTGGCGCAGGCGCGCGCGGCCGAGCAGGAGCACGGCGCGGGAGTGAACCGGCGATGGCTGCCGTGCGACATGAAAATTGTGGAAGCATGGCTCCATGAGCGCCATCCTTATGAAGGGGAATCCTGGAAGCATTTCCGCGAGCGCGTGACCGCCAGCCGGGCGGATCTGGCCCATCTCCGTAAGGACGACGACATCGTTATTTTCACTTCGGCGACGCCCATCGGCATCTGGACGGCGCTCACGATGGAAGTGACCGATCACCGGGCCATGAAACTGGCGGGCGCGGTCCAGAATGCATCCTTCACGGTGATACGATTACACGACGAACAGTTGCGGTTGCATACATTTAACGCCATCCCGCATCTGACTTTGCAGGAATATCGAACGTACAGGTAGACTTCGAAGGTATAAAGCGCGAACGGCGTAACTGGGGGATGCATGGTATTTGATTTTTCGGACAAAGTAAAAGATCTGCAGAAGCGCGTCTCCGCCTTCATGGACGAGCACGTCTATCCCAACGAGGCGAAGTATCACGAGCACTGCCTCGGACCCCGCAAGTGGGAGCCTGTCCCGGTGATTGAGGAGCTGAAGCCGAAAGCGCGGGCCGCCGGGCTTTGGAATCTTTTTCTGCCGGAGAGCGAACGAGGCGCGGGCCTGAGCAACCTCGAATACGCCCCGCTTTGCGAAATCATGGGCCGTTCGCCGCTCGGTCCGGAGGTCTTCAACTGCTCCGCGCCGGACACCGGCAACATGGAAGTGCTGGAGCGCTACGGCTCGCCGGAGATGAAGGAGAAGTACCTGAAGCCGCTTCTCGCGGGGGAGATTCGCTCGTGCTTTGCAATGACGGAGCCGCGCGTGGCGTCCTCCGATGCGACGAATATTGAATCCAGCATCGTGCGCGACGGCGATCATTATGTGATCAACGGTTTGAAGTGGTGGAGTTCAGGCGCAGGCGATACGCGCTGCACGGTCGCTATCTTCATGGGTAAGACCGATCCCAACGCGGCCAGGCATAAGCAGCAATCGATGATCGTGGTGCCGATGGATGCGCCGGGCGTGACGAAGACGCGGATGCTGACGGTGTTTGGCTATGACCATGCGCCGCACGGGCACGGCGAAGTTCTGTATGAGAACGTGCGGGTTCCGGTGGGCAATCTGCTGCTGGGCGAAGGACGGGGATTTGAGATCGCGCAGGGGCGGTTGGGCCCGGGGCGGATCCATCACTGTATGCGCTTGATTGGAGTGGCGGAGCGCGCGCTGGAATTCATGTGCAAGCGTGTGCGGTCGCGCACGGCATTCGGAAAAACCATCGCGGAGCAGGGAACGGTTCGGGCCGACATTGCGACATCGCGGATGGAGATCGAGCAGGCGCGTTTGCTGGTTCTGAAAGCCGCCTGGATGATGGATACCGTGGGCAATAAGGTGGCGCGGTCGGAGATCGCGATGATCAAAGTGATTGCGCCCAACATCGCGCTGCGGGTGATTGACCGGGCCATTCAGGCCCATGGCGGGGCGGGTGTTTCGCAGGATACGCATCTGGCGGCCGCATGGGCCAATTCGCGGACGCTGCGGCTGGCCGATGGTCCGGATGAAGTGCATACCGAGGCCATTGCCAAGTGGGAACTGGGCAAATACGAAAGCAAGCACAAATAATGGACCTGAATCTCAATCCTCAAGAGACAAAGTTTCGCGATGAGCTCGCCGCCTGGCTGAAGGCCAACGTGCCCGCCGACTGGGAAGCGCGGCGTCTGCGCGACACCATGCACGAACGTTTTCAGTTCCTGCGAGTGTGGCAGAAGCGCGTGTATGAGGCAGGCTGGGCGGGCGTGGCGTGGCCGAAAGAGTACGGCGGCCGCGGCGCGAGCCTGATGGAGCAGGTCATCTTCACGCAGGAAATGGCGAAGGCCGGGGCTCCGCCACTGGCCAACGTGCTGGGCCTGGCGCTGATCGGACCGACCATCGTTAACTACGGGACTGCGGCGCAGAAGAAACGCTATCTGGCGAACATACTGAGCGGTGACGAGATCTGGTGTCAGGGTTTTTCGGAGCCGAATGCCGGCTCGGACCTGGCGGGCTTGCGCACCGAAGCGCGGCTGGAAGGCGACCATTACATCATTAACGGCCAGAAGATCTGGAACAGCTATGGCTGGGCCGCCGACTGGTGCGCGCTGGTGACGCGCAGCGATCCCGGTTCGCAGAAGCATAAGGGTTTGAGCTATCTGCTGGTCGATATGAAAAGTCCTGGCGTGGAGGTTCGTCCGCTGCGTCAGTTGACCGGCGAATCGGAATTCACAGAGCTGTTCTTCCGCGATGTGAAAGTTCCCGCCGAGAACGTGCTTGGCACGGCCGGCGACGGGTGGAACGTGGCGCTGGGCACGCTGGCGCACGAACGGGCGACGCTGGGTTTCGGCGCGCAGATCGCCATGCGCAACCAACTGGACCGGCTGGTGCACGTGGCCCGCGGGCTCGAGAAAACGTGCGATCCGCTGGTGCGGCAGAAGCTGGCGCAGTCGTATGTTGAAAACGAGGTGGTGCGGCTGAATCACATGCGGGCTGTCAGCAAGATCATCCAGACCGGCGCGCCGGGACCGGAAGGTTCCATCCTCAAGCTGGGCTGGAGCGAGGCCAATCAGCGTTTCCAGCTTCTCGCGCAGGAGATTTTGGGGCCATACGGCCAGATCACCGGCGGCGACTTAGCCACCGACAACGGCGCTTTCACTTACTCGTATCTGCGCACGCGCGGGAATACGATTGAGGCGGGAACTTCCGAGGTGCAGCGTAATATCATCGGGCAGCATGTGCTGGGTCTGCCGAAGAGTTACTAAGGGGAATCATGTATTTCGGACTTAGTGAGACACAACAGACCATCAAGAACTCCGCGCGCGAGTTCTTCACCGTCGAATGCCCCATGGCCGAGGTTCGCCGCTTGATGGAGAGCGAAACGGCGTGCGACGACGCGCTCTGGAAGAAGTTCGCCGAGCAGGGGTGGACGGGAATCGTTTTCCCCGAAACGTATGACGGCTTCGGCCTGGGACTGGTCGACATGGCAGTTGCCATGGAAGAGATGGGACGGGCGCTGATTCCCGGTCCTTTCATCAGCACGGTTCTGGTGGCCGGGACCATCATCGAGAAGACCGGGAGCGAGGAACAGAAGAAGAAATATCTGGGTGCGATCTGCCGGGGCGAAGCGAAGTCGACTCTTGCGCTGCTGGAGAAGAGCGCATCGTGGGATCCCGAGGCCGTGAGGATTGAGGCGAAGAAGACGGACGGCGGGTACACGCTGTCCGGCGAAAAGCTTTTCGTCAGCGATGCCAAGGGCGCGAATTTTATTCTGGTCGCGGCGCGCGTGGACGGTGAGCTGGCAATTCTGCTCGTTCCGGCGGATGCAAAGGGCGTTGGCGTAACTCTGATGCCGGGCATCGACCTGACGCGCAGGCTCTACAGCATTTCGTTCGAAAACGTTTTCGTGCCCGGTGAGAATTTGCTGGCCCGTGGGGCCGCGGCGAAAGCTGCGATCGAAGCAGCGCACGATGTCGCCTGCGTCGGTCTGACGGCCGAGATGGTAGGCGGCATGCAGCGCCTGCTCGATTTGACCGTCGAATACGCCAAGACCCGCAAGCAGTTCGGCAAACCGATCGGAACCTTTCAGGCTGTGCAGCACCAGTGCGCGGACATGCTGTTTCTGTTGGAAGGCGCGCGGTCGGCAGCTTATTACGCCGCCTGGGCGCTGGAGGAAAATCAGCCGGATGCGCGGTCGGCGGTTTCCGTCGCGAAGGCCTATGCGAGCGAGGGATATCGCGACGCGGGCAATCATGCGATTCAGGTGCAGGGCGGAATGGGTTTCACATGGGAGAACGACTCGCATCTTTATTACCGGCGCGCCAAGGGTTCGGAGACCGCTTTTGGCGATGCCACATTCCACCGGGAGCGGATCGCGAAGGTTTTGATCGATTCTAAATAAAAGGGCGGCTGCGATGGCGCAAATTCAGACGGTACGCGGTCCGATTGAAACGACCGCTCTCGGCACGACTCTCATGCATGAACACGTTTTCGTGCTGGACGCCGAACTTCTGCAGAACTATCCGGAAGAGTGGGGTTCGGAAGACAAGCGAATCGCCGACGCGGTCACCCGCATGAATGAACTGACGGTTACCGGCGTCGACACGATTGTCGATCTGACGGTGACCGGCCTTGGCCGCTACATCCCTCGCATCCAGCGCATTGCCGAGCAGACCAGCCTCAACATCATCGTTGCGACGGGCATTTACACTTACAACGAGTTACCGCATTACTTCCACTTCCGCGGCCCGGATATGCCATTCGGCGGCGCCGAGCCGATGATCGACATGTTTGTGCGGGACCTGACAACAGGCATTGCCGACACGGGCGTCAAGGCAGGGATCTTAAAGTGCGCCACCGACCGCCTCGGAGTTACGAAAGACATCGATCGCATCCTGCGGGCGACGGCGAAAGCGCACCGGTTGACCGGAGTGCCCCTCTCGACCCATACTTTCGCGCGCGGCAAGGTGGGGCTCGACCAGCAGCGGATCTTCCGCGAAGAGGGTGTGGATCTGGAACGCGTAGTCATCGGGCATTCCGGCGATACCACGGATCTGGAATATCTCGAAGAACTGATTCACAACGGCTCGTATATCGGGATGGACCGTTTTGGAATCGACACCATCCTCGGGTTCGAAGACCGCGTGGGGACTGTCGCGGCGCTTTGCGAGCGCGGTCATGCGGGCAGAATGGTTCTGTCGCACGATGCGGCTTGTTTCAATCACTGGCTGCCGGAGCAGATGACGCCCGTCGTTTTACCCCGCTGGAATTATCTGCACATACATAAGGACGTGATTCCCGCACTCAAGGCGCGCGACGTGAGCGAGGAACAACTTCACACGATGCTGGTGGATAATCCGAGACGAATTTTCGAGAACCAGGGGATTTATTAAATGCCTGTTATCCGGCCGTTCGATTATTCCGGGGTTACGCGGGGAAACGACGACATTCTGCGCTACGACAAGCGCCCGCAGTCGCTGGTGGAACTGCTGCGTGGCTCTGTCAATAAGTACCCGGATAAGGAAGCCGTGGTTGAATTAGGCGGCGGCCGGCTGAGTTACCGGGATTTCTGGGATCGTTCGGCGCGCATTGCAGGCGGACTGCGTGCGGCGGGTATCAGCCGCGGTGACCGGGTGGCGATCCGCTACGGCAACGGCATCGACTGGTGCCTGGCCTTCTTCGGAATCCAGATGGCGGGCGCCATCGCGGTGCCGGTCAACACGCGCTTCAGCGAACAGGAAGTGGAGTACGTGCTCAGCGATTCGGGCAGTAAGTTCGTCTTCACGCCGGGCGGCAGTCACCCGGACGCGGCCCCCTATGTCATTGAAGACCTGACCGAGAAAGAAGTGTCGGCGATTTTCTACACCAGCGGAACCACCGGCTTTCCCAAGGGCGCGATGACGACGCATGAGAATTTCTATGCGAACGTCGAAAGCAGCAGCCGCGTCTCAAAGCCTGCTCTCGATTCCAATCTGCGCACGCTGGTCTCGGTGCCACTATTTCACGTCACCGGATGCAATTCGCAATTTCTCGTTGCGTGCGGATTTGGCGGCACCACCGTCATCATGCCCGCATTCGAAGTGCAGACGTTTTTGCGCAGCATCGGCGAGGAAAGAATCAATGCGCTGACCTCGGTTCCAGCGGTTTACTGGCTGGCGATTCATCAGCCAAACTTCGCGCAAATCGATACATCGAAGATTACCCGGGTCAGTTATGGCGGCGCGCCGATTGCGCCCGATCTGGTGCTGCGCGTTATGGAAGCGTTTCCGCATGCGCGCGTGGGCAATGGTTTCGGCCTGACGGAAACGGCTGCGATGGCAACGTTCCTGCCGCATGAGTATTCGCCGCTGCGTCCGGAGACGGTGGGCTTCCCCACGCCCGTGATGGAAGTAAAGCTGGGGGAAATGGAGGCTGGCGGCAGCGATGTCGGCGAGCTTCTGATTCGCGGTGAAAACGTGGTGAAGGGCTACTGGAACAAGCCCGAAGCCACGGCGGAGACATTCGGCGGCGGCTGGCTGCGCACGGGAGATCTTGCGAGGATCGACGGCGAAGGCTTCGTGCAGATCGTGGACCGCAAGAAGGACATGGTGAATCGCGGCGGCGAAAACGTGTACTGCGTGGAAGTGGAGAACGGACTGGCCTCGCATCCCGCCGTCTTCGAAGTCGCAGTGATGGGCGTGCCGGACGAGGTGATGGGGGAGAAGGTGGGGGCGGTGATTGTGCCCAAGCCGGGCATGACCATCGATGTCAACGAGCTGGTCGAATATGCCGGCACTGTGCTGGCGGATTTCAAAGTACCGCAGTACGTCGTGATCCGGAAGGAAATGCTGCCCCGCAATCCCGGCGGGAAAATTCTGAAGAAGCAGTTGCGCGAGACCGTGCAATGGGGCAAGCCAATCCGGCTCCATCGTCGCGCCGAATAGAAGACGCCTGAAAAGAAAATCCTATGGCATTAGTTATCGCTGAAAACCTCGACAAGCTGCGCGAACTGGCCGGACGTGAAATTGGCGTCTCGGACTGGTTTGCGGTCACCCAGGAACGTATCAATACGTTTGCGGATGCCACCGGCGATCACCAGTGGATTCACGTTGACCCCGAGCGGGCGAGGCGTGAGTCGCCCTATAAGACCACCATCGCGCACGGTTTCCTCACCCTTTCGCTGATCAGCCATTTCATCAAAGAAGTTCTGGAGATGAGAGGTCTGCGCATGGCGATCAACTACGGGTTAAACCGCGTGCGCTTTCCGTCCGCGGTTCTGGCGGATTCCAAAGTGCGCGCGCGCGTAACTCTGCAGTCCGTCCGGGATGTTACAGACGGAGTAGAGGTCACTTATCAGGTGACGATTGAAAGCGAAGGCTCGGACAAGCCGAACTGCGTCGCTGAATGGATCGCCCGGTATTATCCGGCTTAGCTGCTGTTATCCCCGCGCCGGCTTCCATTTTTCGAGGAACGCCCGCACATCCGCCGGACCGATCTTTTCGGTAGCTTCGAACTCGCCGTTTTTCTGGGCGTAAACGACTTTCCCGTCCGGCGCCAGCACGCCGAGGCTGGGCACGCCCTTGTCCAGCGCCACTCCAAGCCGCGCCGCCAGTTCGTGATTATCCTTGCCGTCCTCGCCGATGTTAATGTGAATGACGACGTAATTGGAATCCACCAGCGGTGCGAAATCCTTCGAGTGGAAAATTGTGTCGAGCACGTGGCAGTCGTAGCACCAGTTGCCGCCGAAGACCACCAGCACGCGCTTGTGTTCCTTCGCGGCTTTTGCCAGACCGGCCTTCAACTCCGCCTCGGCCTCGGCCGGCGGCGCATACAGCGCGACGTTCGGAGCCGCGGGCTGGGGCAACACGCGCTTGGGTTCGTCTTCAAACGGATTGCGCTTCAGCGTCACGATTTTCCAGCCATCGCCTTCACGCGTCCATTCCTGGCGCAGGCTGGCATACTGCGGCGTGCCGCCCGCCGTCAGCGAGATTCGAACCAGCACTTGCGTCTTGTCGTCATGCGTGGACAATTCGAGGACGCGCGGATTGAATGCTGTCAGGCCTCGGGCCTTCATTCCCGCCCAAAACGCCAGCTCGTCGTGCAATCCGATTTTGGATTTCCCGCCCTCCGCCGAAAGCTGCGCAGCAGGGCTGTAGAGCTTGGTCAGAGCGGCGGAGTCGCCATTGACGATCGCGGACTTCCACGTTTCCAGAGGCGCAAAAGTCTTTTCAGCAGCCCCGCACAACTGCGCAACCAGAGTCGCTCCCGCAATCAAAATCGCCGTCCCACGGATCGTCATCGGCACTCCTTTTCTATACACTAGACTATTCAGGACCCCCGCAGGATGCCATATTCGTGCTCTTGCTATGATGAAAAATCCCGGCCGGTGTAGCTCAGTTGGTAGAGCGCCAGTTTTGTAAACTGGATGTCGGGGGTTCGATCCCCTCCACCGGCTCCATTTCCTCCTACCCACACATGGCTTCAGAACATCAGGCGCGAGTGCTCGATCAGTTCACGCGCCAGGCAGTGCCTTTTGCGACGGCGCCTTCGATTCGGAATCCCGAAGCACTCAACCGGATCGTGCAGATTTCAGGAGGCGGCCCCTCGGATAACGTTCTTGATGTTGCCTGCGGCCCTGGACTGCTAGTGTGCGCTTTTGCGCGGGTGGTCCGGCACGCGACAGGCATCGATCTGACTCCCGCTATGCTCGATCAGGCGCGAGCCCTCGCGGATCAGGAGGGGCTCAACAATGTTACGTGGCAGCAAGGCGACGTTCTGCCCCTGCCGTACGATGACGGCCAGTTCTCGATCGTGAGCGCGCGCTTCGCATTTCACCACTTTCCCGATCCGCTCGCGGTCTTGAAGGAAATGCGGCGCGTGCGCCGGACCGGCGGACGTATCGTAGTTGCCGACAGCGCACCGGCCCATGATAAAGCCGACGCGTTCAATGCGATGGAGCTGCTGCGCGATCCGTCACATGTCAGAGCGATGCCGCTTGAAGAACTCCGCCAGTTGTTTGCCGACGCAGACCTGGACCAACCACGCATCGACCACTATCGTGTGGAAGGCGAACTCGAAGGATTGCTGGAGCGATCATTCCCGAACGAGGGCGATGGCGACTGCGTTCGCCGGCTCTTCGAGGAATCGCTGGAAACCGACGCGCTCGACATGGCGACCCGCCGGCGGAACGGAAAAATTTACTTCGGCTACCCGGTTGCAATTCTGACGAGCTAGGCTTCAGGCGCTGGCGGCGTCTTCTTCCAGCCCGAAAAATCGGCGGATCCTGACCAGCATCTGCTGCCCGCTCTCGGCTTCTCTTAGCCGCGCCGCTTCCTGGTCCAGTTTGTCGCGCACCACATCCAGTTGAATTTGCCGGTGGGTAATGACAGTCGACATATCCTCTGCCAGGGCCGGGTGTTGCGCAAGAATGCGCTGCAGCCCGCTCTTGTCGAGTTTGTAGCAATCCACGCGGGTGACCGCGACCGCACTGGCGTTGCGGGCCTCGCCCGTGAGCAGAGAAGACTCGCCGAAGAAATCGCCCGGCCCGATCAGGCCCACCTGGTTCTCGGACAGGTCGCCCGTAGAATAATCGATGCTGACCTCGCCGGAGGTAACGAAGTACATCGAATCGCCTTGCTGGCCCTGGCGCACGATCCACTCGCCGGGTGCGAATGACTGGTGATAGAGCCGCGCCGCCAGCTCAAACATGGTCGGCTCGTCCAGCAGACGGAAAATCGGCGTCGTGCGCAGCACGTCCACCGGGTTGGCGTTCTGGCTGACGCTTTCGCTCCCTTGTTTCATTTCCACCAGCGTGGTGATTTCCGATATCGGATTCCCGGCGCGCAGCAGGGCGAAATAAATCCGGTTCAGAACTTCGGAAACGGCAGTGTTCTCACGGCCCGGTTCGCGTAGCCAAACCACGGCCGTATAAACGATGTGACCGGTCGCCATTTCCCGAATCACACACTCCGGTTTGGGCAGGGGCGCAATCCCCTGTATCGGCGAAGACCGCAAAGCCTCCGTAACCGTCTCCATCATGTCGTGTGGATTGCGTCCGTAGGGCATCGTGAAGGGGACGAAACAGCGACGCGGCTTCGCCAGCACGGTTACGGTGGACCGGGTTAAAAAGCTGTTGGGCAGAATTATACGATCGCCGTCCGGCGATTCAATCGCGGTGTGCCGCAGGCTGACATGCTGAACCCATCCCGCGGCATCGCCGCACTTAATAAAATCGCCGGTGCTGAGGCTGCGTTCCAGTTCCAGCGCGACGCCGCCGGCGATATTGCTCAGCATGTCCTGCAGGGCCAAACCGAGGACCGCGGTGGCGACTGCGGACGTGGCAAAAATCCCTGTGACATTCACGCCGAGCCGCCGCAGCAGATCGAAAAGAATAACTACGTACGACGCCACGACTCCCATCTCGATCAGGAAGCGGCGCGGGTTTGCGAGCCGCCCGGTCAGATCGAAAACGATTCCGGCCACGATCTGCAGTGCTGCCAGTTCGATGAGGGCAAGAGAGATGTCGCGCGAGGAATCGAACGGAACCCACCAGATGGCCAGCCAGAGAACCAGAAAAGCGAATCCGGACCGGAACCTGCCGCGTCCGGCGCGCAGGGGCTTCCACAGGCTCAGGGCGAGGACGAAGAGAGCGACGGCGATAAAGGGCAGTGCGTTCATTCCTGTTCCGCTCATTCCGCCGCGATCGCAAAGCTTTCGCGCGCCGCTTCAATGGTGCGCTGAATGTCGGCCTCCGAGTGTGCCGCGGAAACGAACATCGCTTCATACTGAGAGGGAGGCAAATAGATCCCACGGTCCAGCATGGCGTGAAAGAATTTTCCGAATCGCTTTACATCGCTTTTCTTCGCGGTTTCGTAGTCGGTGACGGGCTGGTCGGTGAAGAACCACGTCATCATGGAGCCGACGCGATTGACCGTTACATCGGCAGGCGCGCAGGCCGCCAGTGCGGCCGTGGCGCGGTTCAGCCGGGTGTAGATTTCCGGATGGGTATGGAGATGACGCAGAACGGCCAGACCCGCGCCGACAGCCAGCGGATTGCCGGAAAGCGTGCCCGCCTGATAAATCGGTCCGCTGGGAGCGACGTAGCTCATGATGTCGCTGCGGCCGCCATAAGCGGCAATGGGAAGCCCGCCGCCGATGATTTTACCCAGCGTGGTGAGATCCGGCTTGATGTCGTAGAGTTGCTGCGCGCCGCCCGGGGCCACGCGGAAACCCGTCATCACTTCGTCGAAAATGAGCAGCGCCTCGTGCTCGGCAGTGATGCGCCGAAGAGCTTCGAGGAAACCGCCTTCAGGAGCGATGCAGCCCGCGTTGCCGCAGACCGGTTCCACTATGACAGCGGCGATCTTGCCGCGATGCGTCCGGAAAGCCTGCTCCACCGCGTCCACGTTGTTGTACGGAATGCTGATGGTGGTGTCGCTGAAGGCCTTCGGAACGCCGGGCGAATCCGGCAGCCCCAGCGTGGCGACGCCGGAGCCCGCGTGAACGAGCAGAGAATCCACATGGCCGTGATAGCAGCCGTCGAACTTGATGGTGAGATCGCGATTGGTGAATCCGCGGGCCACGCGAAGGGCGCTCATGGTGGCTTCGGTCCCGGAGTTGACCAGGCGAACCATGCCGATGGAAGGGAAGATTGACTTCACCAGTTCGGCGAGTTCGATTTCCTGTTCGGTGGGCGCGCCGAAGCTGGTGCCGCGGGAAAGGGCCTTCTGGACGGCATCCAGTATGTCGGGATGGCGATGTCCGAGGATCAGCGGCCCCCATGACCCGATGTAATCGATGTACTTGTTTCCGTCGGCGTCGAAGATATGGGCGCCTTCGCCTCTCTCGATGAACGGGGGGGCGCCACCGACGCTGCGGTAAGCGCGCACGGGCGAATTTACGCCACCGGGGATGGACAGCCGGGCGCGTTCAAAAAGTTGCTGAGAGCGTGTGTGATCCACTTGGATAGAGGATACTGCAGCGCCCCCCGATTTGTGGATTTTCACCGCAACTGCACATCGAACAGCGCCACCCAATACTGCAGAGACTGCATGCTGAAGCCGAACAGAATCAGGACCACTCCCACCACGCCCATACGCCGGTCCGGCATGTTATCGGAAAGCCACTCGACGTAGGGAGTTACGAAATTGAAGATCGCCGTGACGATACCCGTGGAAATTCCCACATACTCGCCGAACATCAGCGCGTGCATCTGGTGATGCGCGACGGCCGCGCTCACATACCCGGCGATGCCGTATCCGGCGGTCCGCATCACAGCCTGGAAAAGCTGCCTGGGAGTGAGACGGAGCGAACGGTCTGACTTATATTGCACGCCGGGGAACATGCCAACCCGGTATCCCGCGATCTGTCCCGCCGTGCTCAGAGCGCCGAAGACCAGGCCGAATTCCCAGCCGTGAATCCACGATGCGCCCACCCCGAAGCCCACCCCGCGTATGACGCTGAACAGCACTTCATAGCGGATTGGAAATCTGCCCTCCATCCTCGATGCCCGCGTGAGTTCGAACGCCAGCGTGATCCCGTGCGCGATTCCGGCGGCGATTCCGAATGCCAGACCAAGGGCAAGGCCATAGCCGACGCCGAAGAAAATCCCGTAAGTAACCCCTCGCGTCAGGGCGCGAAGCGGACCCGTTTTCCCTCCGAGAATGTCATAGGCGAGGTAGAGAGCGCCCAGCACATCGAGGAAGCTTCCGATGATGCTAATGGCCGCCAGTTGGTGGTGATCGATGGAGGTCACTATAATAGGGGTTCATTGATGATAACTCTCCGATGGCCCGCCGCCATCCTTCTTTTGTGCGTTTCCGCAGCAGGAATCGCATGCCGCAGCGCCGCGTCTCCTGATGTTGCGGCTACTGTAAACGGGCGGCCAATTTATTATGCCGATGTGGACAAGGCGTACCGGTCGCAGTTCCCGGGTCGCGTTGAAGGCGAGAGCGCCGATCAGGTACAGTTGCGCCGTCTGGAGATTCTGCGCTCGCTGATCGACAACGAACTCATGTTGCAGCGGGCCGAAAAGGAAGGCCTGGTCGCCACCGATGCCGATGTCGATGCGCGGATGAACGAACTAAAAGCGCCCTATACCAAGGAAGAGTTCGAGAAGCAGCTGAAGGAATGGGGCCTGACCATGGATGAACTGAAGGCCCGCATCCGCCGCGACGAAAGCGTCAAGAAGCTCTTCAACAAAGACATCACATCCAAGATCAACATCACCGATGCCGATGTGGCGAACTTTTACAAAGCCAATCGCGGAAGCTTCAACTTTCCTGAGCCGAACATTCACATGGCCCAGATTCTGGTGACGGCCCAACCCGATCCGAATGTCCATAACCTGAAAAACGACAAAGCCAAGAACGATGAAGAGGCCAAGCGCAAAGTACAGGCTCTGGAGTCGCGGCTGCGTCAGGGAGAAGACTTCGGCATGATGGCCCAGAACTATTCCGAAGATCCCAACACCACGCCGAACGGCGGAGATCTTGGCTTCCTGCCGGAATCGTCCCTCGATAAGACCAGCCCGGAACTTCGCAAGATGGTGCTGTCACTGGGGCCGGGCCAAATGTCGCCGGTGATCCATACGCCCGAAGGCTACCGGATTCTGAAGATGATCACGAAGGAACCGGCCGGTCAGCGCGATCTGAGCGATCCGCGGGTGCAGCAGTCGATTCGCGAAACTCTTCTCGGGCGCAAGGATCAGTTGCTGAAAACGGCTTATTACGAGACGGCGCGCAACGAAGCCAAAGTCGTGAACAACATGTCGAAGTCCGTATTCGCGGACGCGGCAAAGACCGAAAAATAAGTCTCGCCGGCAAGGCCGGGCGGCTCACGACGAAAACACTGAAGGAGTGTCGTCAGAAGCACATCGCCCAGGGCCGGATGACCAGAACGTCTGCTTTCAATTCACTGGCCAACTGAATTGCAGCGGCTTCGCCGGCATCCAGCAGTCTGGCCAGGACGATGTCCGGAGATTCTCGCAGATCAACCACAGAGACCCAATTCGGAAGCTGGGAGCACCAATTACGGACGGAGTCGGGAGCCGATGGGTCCTCAGTTCCGACAGCACGGTCGCGGCAAGACCAGCGGCCCAAGGACCTGTCTGAGCACGTCGGCGTGCCCTGTTACGGCGAAATAGCGAAGGGGCGATGTGGCCGAAACGACCGCCATTTATGCGCGTTTTCAGTTGGCGGCAGAGAGGCGAGACGATCAGCTTCCTGATCCAATTCGACGGGATCATAGTCGTAAAGTCGGCATGGCGGGCCAGCAGATTCTCCGCTTCGATTCGGGACAATCCGAGCAACTGCCCGACTTGGAATTGCGAAAGCCTCTTTTCGCGAAATCCCTCGATCGCGAGAGCCTTGCGCGAGAGGTCGACGCCGCCCGGGACCGAAAGGGCGTGGGCGATGTTGTCCGGCAGTTCCAGGGTCACTGCCATGTAGTCATTATCGCCGATTCTCCTGGGCGTGCCCGGTTTCGTCGATTCGCCGTCTAAAACTGTTAAGGGCCTGTTAGGTTGTTGCCCAAAAACCCGGTATGCGGGCCGCATACGGCGGCTGGTTGTATTTCGAAACACCCGCCCGGCATCGCACGCCCGCTATCTCCGGATAGAATGGTTTCGCCATGGATTATCAACAGCTGGGAAATACCGGAGTATTCGTTTCGCGCCTCTGCCTCGGCGCCATGACGTTCGGCGGAAAAGGCGGGATCTTCGAAGTGATCGGGGGCCTGCCTCAGCACGATGTGCAGACGCTGGTGGACAACTCGATCGAAGCCGGCGTTAACTTCTTCGATACCGCCAACGTTTATTCGGCCGGCGAATCGGAAACCATGCTGGGCAAAGCCCTCGGCAAGCGCCGCAAAGATGTCGTCATCGCTTCGAAAGTATTCGGACGCATGGGCCCGGGGGCGAATCAGGTGGGCCTGTCGCGCCTGCACATTATGAACGAAGTAGAAGCCAGCCTGAACCGCATTAATACGGACTACATCGACCTGTATCAGATCCACGGCTTCGATGCGCTGACACCGTTCGAGGAGACCCTGAGCGCTCTCACCGATCTGGTTCGGCAAGGAAAGGTCCGCTACATCGGCTGTTCCAATTTGACCGCGTGGCAAATCATGAAATCGCTCGGCATTTCAGCCGCGGGCCATCTGGAAAAGTTCGTGACTCTGCAGGCCTACTATTCGCTGGTGGGCCGTGAACTGGAGCGCGAGATCGGGCCCATGCTGCTCGATCAGAAAATGGGCCTGCTGGTCTGGAGTCCGCTGGCCGGAGGCTTTCTTTCCGGCAAATTCACGCGCAGCGGCGGGTTGGCCGACGCTGAATCGCGGCGCAGCAAATTCACCTTTCCGCCGGTCAACCTCGAAAAAGGCTATGACATCGTGGATATACTGAGCGCAGTCGCCGCCCGCAAAGAGGCCACAGTCGCGCAGGTCGCGCTGGCATGGCTGCTGCATCGGCCGTGCGTGACCAGTGTCATTATTGGCGCTAAAAAAGCCAGTCAGCTCAAGGATAACCTCGGTGCTGTTAACGTAAAGCTCGATGCCGAAGATCTGAAACAGATCAACGACGCCAGCGCACTGTCGCCCGAATACCCCGGATGGATGCTGGGAACGCAGGGCGGCGACCGGCGTCCGGGACAGGTGCGGGACTGGTCGCGCTTCACAGCCGCCGCTGCTCAGAAATGACGCCAAAAATGAAGCCCGGAAAGTGATAGGATCGTATCGCCGAACTGCCTCATATGCACGGGCGAACCATAGCCGTTTTCCTTGCCGCACTGCCGTTGCTGGCGCAGTCTCAGTGGAAGGCTCCGCGCACTCCCGACGGCAAGCCCGACCTGCAGGGAACCTGGACAAACGGCTATGCCACGCCTCTCGAACGTCCCCGCAATCTGGGTACGAAAGCCTACTACACGCCGGCGGAAATAGCGGAATTTGAGAAGGGGGCAAGAGAGCGTCCCGGCGCGGCTGAGCCCGTTGCCGATCCCGAAATCTGGTGGGAACGCGCCACGCGGGCGGTGACCAGCCGGCGCACTTCGATGGTCATCGATCCCCCGGACGGCCGCATTCCCGCGATGACTCCGCAGGCGCAGAAGCGGCAGGCCGACGCGCGCGCGGAAACACGCAAGCATCCCGACGGCGGTCCCGAGGACCGCAGCCTGATGGAGCGCTGCATCGTATCTCCGGTGGGCGGTCCGGTGCCGATGCTCCCCGGCCCCTACAACAATAATTACCAGATCGTGCAAACACCCGGTTACGCCATCATCGTGGTGGAGATGATTCACGACGTACGGGTGATTCCGCTCGACGGAAGTCCGCATCTGAACAGCAGCGTGCGGCAGTGGCTGGGCGATTCGCGCGGCCACTGGGAAGGCGACACGCTGGTCGTGGACACGACTAATTTCACGGACAGGACGCGCTTCCGCGGATCGGACGGGAATCTTCACGTGATCGAACGCTTCACGCGCGCGGCCCCGGAGACGCTGCTCTATCAATTCACGATCGACGATCCCAGCGCGTTTGAAAAGCCGTGGACTGCCGAAATTCCGCTGGGCAAGAGTGACGGGAAAATGTACGAGTTCGCCTGCCACGAGGGCAATCATGCCATGGAGAATATGTTAAGAACCGCCCGCCTCGCGGAGAAGAATAAGAAGTAAGCGCTACCGGTTCACGTAAATGGTCTTGCCGCCCGCGCTGGCAATGGGGCGCAGCGAATCCACACCCACCAGATCCCGCAAATGCTTCACCTTATCGTCTTCCGAAGCCACATACCAGCGATCTGAACTTTTCCAGCGCCGCACAAATCCGGCATCGTCGATAAACACATCCGGCGCGCCGGGCGAATACGAACCGTATTCCAGATTGTTGAAGCGCCCGTTCAGCATCAGTCCCTGGCGGCCGCTGTAAAAGAAAAGCGAAGACATTTCGTAATACGCGTCATCGATCATCAGCCCGCCCGGCGGCGCCTGCTTCAGCGCCAGCCCCAGCGTGCGCGAACCCAGATAAGGATCGAACGCAATCAGCGCCAGGCGCGCTGCCTGAAAGAACAGCGTCATCATGACGGCCAGTGCAATCGCCGCGGAACGCCCGGGCAGAATCCAGCCGCCGAGGGCGCCGATTAGCATCGCCAGGCCCGCGATCGCCAGCGGCAACCGCAAATACGCGAATGACCGGATCGTCAGGTCGCCCATATGATCCAGCGAAAGCGTGTAATCGCTTGAATTGGTGGCCAGCGCCTTGGATATGTCGCCGGGCGCGGCATAACCGTGACTGGCCCAGAGCAAGCCGCAAATCGCCGCCAAAGCCACCCCTGCCACCACGGCCACGGTGCGCATGGAAATCCGGAAGGTCCGATCGCTGGCTTCGGTCATCGCGCTGCCGATCAGGATCGCGATGGCCGGATAGGCCGGCATCGAATAGTATTCCTGCGTGGTCGAGAGGCTGAAGAAGCCCAGCACGACGCCGATCCAGCAGAGCGCCAGCAGTCGCATCCTCGCGGCGCGATCGGGGCTCCTGTACTTGAGCCCGAACGTGCGAATCAGGAAAGCGCTCCACGGAAAGAACCAGGCAAAGTGCAGCAGCCAGAACAGCCACGGCGGAACGGTGTTGTAATCGTGCGGGTAGCGCCGGTTCAGGAAGCGCAGGATGTGTTCATTGAAGAAATACATCCAGAAGAAGCCGCGGTAGGAGCCGGACTCCGCATGCATGGTGAAATCGAAATAAGGCGGATTCTGAAGGGTGGCCAGGATATGCCATGGGGCCGCAACGGCGAGCAGAATTGCCACGCCGGGAAGAACTGAAAGCCGCCGCCATGTCTGCCGTTCACGCCACAGCCCGGTGAAGAGAAGATAGACAACGGCCGTTCCGATCGGAAACACGACGGCGATCAGACCCTTGGCGAGAATTCCCAAACCTGCCGCGGCCCAGGACGTGAGAGACCAGCGCCGCCAGTGGACTTCCCCCGTATCGAGCGAGCGCAGGAAACCCCACAAGGCCAGCGTCACAAGCGCCGTGAGCATGACATCGGGAATTAATATCCGGGTGAACAGCCAGAGCCCGACGCACGTTCCCAGACTCAGACCCGCGTAGAGCCCGGCGCGTTCCCCCAGCGCCCACGCAGTCATCCGCACCACCAGCCAGCAGAGCAGAATCGCGCTGAGCGAGACTGGAATGCGCGCCGCCCAGTCGTGTATCCCGAAAATCTTGAAACTGATCGCGATCAGCCAGTATTTCAACGGGGGCTTCTCCATATACTTCACCCCGTTGATGTGCATGGTGACCCAGTCTCCGGTCTGGAGAATGCCCCTGCCGATCTGGCCCTGCGCACCATCGACATCGTTCATCAGACCTGGCGGGCTGATGAGCGATGTGACAAAGATGATCGAGACGAAAAGGAGAACGATGCGGCTACTGCGGCGGTCCACCGTCACCCAGGTTCCAGCTGCCGCCCAGCGGATCAGGTCCGTTGGCAGGCGCGGCGCGCAGAATCGGATCTACGCCGGCCACAAGGCTTGTGGCCGTCAGCTTCGACATATCGGATCCGGAGGACCCCGTGACTACCACCGGTTCCCCGGCTTTCAAATCGGACAACTGAATGGTCGGCTGCGATTCCAGCAAAGCCGTGGGGTCCATGCTGCGTCCGCCGCCACCCGCGCCGCGCCCGCCACCACCGCCAAAACCACGACCGCCGCCGCCGGCTGCCGCGCCGTCCGGAGCGCCGCCACCCTGTCCACGGCCGCGTCCGCCGCCCGCCGCTGGATTCAAGCGGCGCGCCATCATAGCGGCAGTGGCATCGTCGAGTTTCTTCATCGCCGTGTCGGCGCGAACGATAATCGTGATCGGTTTCTTGCTTGCGAGATCTGTGGCCGCGATCTGACCCGATGCCGCGTCAATCGATTTGATCTGCACCGGAACCGTCCGGAAGGAGCCGGACATGATAGCTTCGGCCTTGATCTGCGTCTGATCGGCGTTCTTCGTACCCAGGACGCGCAACTGATCGCCCGGCTGAATGGATGCCATGGTGTCCGGTTCATATTTGGCGGCATCCGGCCGGTAGCGCTCGAAAGAGACAGCGGGCGCGCTGGCGTCCAGCGTAACCTCTTTGGGCGGTCCGAAAGCGCCGCGAACGGAAATCACGATGGATTTGGCCGCCGGATCGACCGATTTCACTGACCCGGCCACCCCTTGGGTTTTCCACTCTTCGAGGGTCTTGCTGTTGCGCTGCGCGATCTCCGCCTGCTTGGTGATGTAGAAAGTCAGGGCAGGCACGCCCGTTGGATCTTCGGTGTGAACGCGGGCCAGAATGCGATCGCCCGGTCCTACATCGGTGGACTTCGCGGGTGTGGCTTTCTTGATGTCGGTTTCGCCCACGGGAATACGCAAAAACGAAGTCTTATCGTCGAACTTGACCGTGGTGTCGCCGCTCTTGTCGGTCTTGACCGTGAAGACGTGCCCCGCCGCATCGGCGGCTGTCACCGTGCCGATCACACTCACGTATTTCGAGGGCGTCTGCGCGAAAACCGGCAAAGCAAGGGAAACGGCACACAAGGCAAGAATGGTTCTCATGTCCTTATAGTATGCGCTGAGATGCCCGCGGCCGGGTGAAGTAGAAAGTAAAGAAATCTAAATCAGCTCAGGCGCGCGTTCCGCGAGTGAAAGGGCGACGACGGCTGGGACACAGGCACGCGTCTTTGCTGCAGGTTCTTCAGAGTACGCAGACTGGAAACAACATCCCGGTTGGCGTGCCGTACGGTGGCTCTTTCCATCGCCAGGCAGGTCCAGAGAGTCATCACCGCGATCGATGTGGCCAGCAGGCCGGCTCGTGTTATGCCGAATAGTCTCAAGTGCGCTCCGGCCCTCTACACTGCATTTCGAAAACCAAACCCCCGATCACTGAAAACAAAGTAGTTAATGGACGCTACTGTGTTCCCGCCGACAGCACAGGTGTCGATAGTAGCCACACCTGGTGCATATGCACCACCGGCGAAAGTAAAGTGCCAAAGCCGGGTTATGACGGAAACTGGATGGCGATCTTGGGCTTTGGTTGTCCGTCGCGCCATGGGGTGAGCACGATGTTCAGGTCGAGGTCGGAGACCTTATCGCCCAGACGGACAATCAGGCGGCTGAAGCCGGTATTTTTGGCCTGGGGGGGCGGTGGATTGACGGGCGCTTTGTCGAAAACCGCGTGCCGCGGAGTGCGAATTTCCGCCGCCAGATTCCAGCCGTTTTTGCGAAGCGTGGCGGTCTGCCCGCTCAGGACGATATCGGCGTCGGTCATCATTCCCCAGATCACCTCGACGGGCATGTCGCTGTGCAGGGAATCGTTCACCAGAACCGCCTGTTTCTGGGCGACGCCGATGCGGCGTGTCCATTGCTTGACCTTGCCCGGATTGGCCCGCGACAAATCGATCTGTACCCAGCTGAGGTCCGGCGAAATCTCCTGGCGGGTGACCCGGGCCTCGGCGCGCGTGTCCTGATTCTCACCGTCGATCAGCAGCGTGTTGTGAGCTTCGGTGCGGGTCCTGTAATACGTAAAGCGCTGGCGGCCCAGATAGCCGGGCAGGTCGTAATCGTCCGGACCGAGGTCGGAAGCCCACCGGACTCCGCCTGCGTCCATCACGAAACTTCCCAGATCGAGGTGCGCATGGGGCGTCTTGTTGTCGCCCCCTTTGACGCCGATATAAATCGCCGCCGGATCTTCCCAGGCGCTGCGCATGGTGGCCACGTCGACGCCGCGGAAGATGGAATCGGGCGCCCATGCGGGAGGTTGCTGGGGCGATCTGGATTCGCGGCTGAACCACGCCAGATCGTAGGGGTCGGCGTGCATGTAGTGGCCCGGCGTTTTCGATTCCAAGGCTTTGCCTTCCGACCACGCGTAGACAGGATTGGAAAAACGTTTGGCCATCCAGAACATTTCCGGCGCAAGATCGGCGTCTTCGCTGGCATCCCCAAAGTTGAAGGACTTGCCGAACGGACCCGTCATGTGAATGCGGAAACGTCCGGCGCGATCGACGCCGTGGAACGAACTTAATCCGAAATCGTTGCCCAGAGCCGTCTGCAGTCCGCTGAACAACACGGTGGCGTAGCGCGACACCGAATTCCAGTAATCGGTTCCTTCCGGCCATGAGCCTTCCACCCCGTAGGTGGCAAGGCCGCGCGGAATCGATTCGAGCACCAGCCGGAGCGCCTGGCTGCAGGTATCGTTGATGGGTTTTTCGGCGTCGGACTTCGGATCGCCGGCGGTCGCCAGCGCGCCGATGCCGATCCCGGCGTTGCAGATAACGTTGGCGTTGAACCGGTCGTGCGGCCAACCCCCTTCGCGATGAAAAAGGGGAATGGCGGCTTCCAGACCGCGGGTCACCAGGGCGCCGCGGATCCAGAGCCGTTCGTCCGGCGACAGCGCGTTATAGAGCCAGTCGTAACCGAGCGCGAACGCGTGGGTCATTTCCGCAGTCTCGGTAAAGCGCGCGGGGTTCCAGTCCTTGAAGGCCGCGGCGGCGCGAAGCTCGGTCACGCAACGGCGCAGATAGGGTTCACGGTTGGTGATCCGGTACATCAGCGCGAGCGTGGAGACGCGATCGAGTACCCGCTGCACCTGGAATATCAGGCGGGGCCCGAGCAGCTTGTATTCCGATGGAGGAAGGTTGACCAGGCGATCCGATTCGCGTTCCAGATCGTTATAAATGCGCCGCGCCAGCGGATTTTCGCGGATCGTGGTGCGCAGATGGTCGAGTTCGGAATCGAGCAGAATCAGCCGCGGATGGGGAACGCGCAGCAGGCGGAGAGGGTCGTCGTCAGTCTGCGCCCAGCTCTTCCCGCACGCAGCGAGACCAGCCAGCTGCCCTATCAGAAGCCTGCGCGTTATCCCCGATTCCGCCACCATGAAACAGTTTGTCACACGTTCGTTTCCTGGACCATGGAAATGAGTCGGCAATAATCCCAAGCTCTGGGTATAGCCCCGTGTCCAGCCCCGTTGCCCCGATGGGTTACCGGTATCTCGGTATGAGAAGCTTGGCCACCAGCCCGGTCCATCCTGTCTGGTGAGACGCGCCTTTGCCGGTTCCGTTGTCGCCGTCGAAGTATTCGTTGAACTGGATCAGATCGCGAAAATAAGGATCGCTGCGAACTGTCTCGTTTTGCCCCTGGAACGGCCGGTAGCCTTTGTCGTTGCGCAGGAATAAACGGGACAAACGGCGCGACAACTCCGCGGCCACCTGGTCGATCGTAATGAAATTCCCCGACCCGGTGGGGCATTCAACCTTAAAATCATCGCCGTAATAATAGTGGAATTTCTGCAGCGATTCGATAATCAGAAAGTTCACGGGCATCCAGACCGGTCCGCGCCAGTTCGAGTTGCCGCCGAACTGGTCCGATTCCGATTCGGCCGGCTCATAGTCAATGGTCATTGACCCGCCGCCGTTCGCGGAATCGCCCCACGTAAACGTATACGGATGATCTTTGTGATAACGCGAGAGCGCCCGGACCCCGTGATCGGAAAGAAACTCCGTCTCATCCAGCATGCGCTTCAGCAGTTTCTTCATCCGGCTGCCGCGCAGCAGCGAAAGCAGACGCCGCTCGCCCGTGCCGGGTTCTTCCCAGCGTGAGACCAGCGCGGCCAGATCGGGCCGGTAACGCAGGAACCATTTCATGCGCGCGGTGAATCCCGGCAGCTTCGTCAGCATTTCAGGTTCGAGCGTCTCCACGGCGAACAGAGGCGTCAGCCCCACCATGGAACGTACGCGCAGCGGAATCATTTCTCCACTGGGCATATTGAGAACGTCGTAAAAGAAGCCGTCCTCTTCATCCCAAAGGCCGATATCCTGGCAGCCCATATTGGTCATGGCCGCGGCGATGTTCAGAAAGTGCTCGAAGAATTTGGTGGCGATGTCTTCGTAAACGTGATCGCCCATCGCCAGTTCAAGCGCGATGCGCATCAAATTCAGGCTGTACATCGCCATCATGCTGGTACCGTCCGACTGGCTCAGAAAACCGCCCGTCGGCAAGGGCTTGCTGCGATCGAAAACGCCGATATTGTCGAGCCCGAGGAAGCCGCCCTGGAAAATGTTCCGGCCGCCGGCGTCCTTGCGGTTCACCCACCAGGTGAAGTTGAGCAGCAGCTTATGAAAGATACGTTCGAGGAAAACAAGGTCGCCCGGATCGTCAGGTTTAGTCCGGCGGCGGTGCTTGCGATCCAGCTGAAACACGCGCAACGCGGCCCACGCATGCACCGGAGGATTGACATCGCTGAATGACCACTCGTAAGCGGGGAGTTGCCCGTTGGGATGCATGTACCATTCGCGATCGAGCAGAATGAGCTGGTGTTTGGCGAATTCGGGATCGACGATCGCAAATGCCACGGTATGAAAAGCAAGGTCCCAGGACGCGAACCACGGGAACTCCCACTTGTCCGGCATGGACATGACGTCGGCGTTATTGAGGTGCTGCCATTCGCTGTTACGGCCGTTGAGTCTGGCGGCGGGCGGCGCCGGACCGGCCGGATCGCCGTGCAGCCACTGCCGGACGTCGTAGTAGTAAAACTGCTTGCTCCAGATCATGCCGGCAAGCGCCTGGCGCTGCACCAGACGCTCGTCGGAATCCGCAATTTCTTTTTGAAGGTCCGCGTAGAATTCGTCGGCATCGTTCCGCCGCGCCGCGAATACTTCGTCGAAGTCCGCAAAGGGATGGGCGTTGGCGGCTACCGAAAGGCGCAGTCTGAACTGAGCTGACCCGCCGGCCGGGATGCTGGTGGAATAAGGCACCGCCACCCTGGTGCCATTCGCCTCGGGGTTGGTGGCGTGGTAATTACCGTTGACGATCCGCTCGTGAAAAGCATCTTTGAAGAAGCCCGGGCCGTCCATTCCCCACAGCCGGCGGAAGTTGGTTTCATTGTCCGTGAAGAGCGCGTCGGCGTCACCTTCGGCGTAGAGGTGGTAACCGGGAAGTTCGTCATGCTCGGCGACGATCAGCTCCTGGTGAGGCAATTCTTCGTTGCCCATCGAAATGGAGGGTTTGGCGTTTCCATAACCCCATGACCAGGTGTTGCGATACCAGAGCTGGGGAATGACGTGAAGTGGCGCCGCTTCGGGTCCGCGGTTATGCGCCGTGATCAGGATGAGGATGTCATCCGCGGCCGCTTTGGCGTATTCGACGAAAATATCGAAATAGCGGTTTTCGGCGAAGACTCCGGTATCGATCAGTTCATATTCGGGGTCGTGCTTGCCGCGCCGGCGGTTCTCCGCGACCAGGTCGGCGTACGGAAACTCCCTCTGCGGATACTTGTACAGCATCTTCAGATAAGAATGCGTGGGCGTGGCGTCGAGGTAATAGTAGAGCTCCTTGACGTCCTCGCCGTGATTGCCCTCGCTGTTGGTTAATCCGAAGAGACGTTCTTTGAGGATCGGGTCTTTTCCATTCCAGAAGGCCGTTGAGAAACAGAGCAACTGGCGGTCGTCGCTGATGCCCGCGATGCCGTCTTCGCCCCAGCGATAGGCGCGGCTGCGAGACGCTTCATGGGTGAAGTAATCCCACGCCGTGCCGCCTTCGCTGTAGTCTTCGCGGACCGTGCCCCACTGCCGTTCGGAGAGGAACGGGCCCCACAGCTTCCAGCGAACCCCGTTGGATCGTACCTCTGCGAGACGCTGTTGTTCTTTCACCTGTTTGCCGCCTGGCCCTGCGCCAGATCAGGGGACATAGACATCTTCTAATGCTACGCGCAACAGTTCGGCCACGCTCCAGGCCTGCGCGATGCACCCTCGCGGAGTGTGCGGAGCGTCTCCATCCAGAATCTCGGAAACCTGACCCAGTCCGGCCACCTGAAGATGCGGCAGGAAGCCTTCGACCCAGCCTTGTGCGCGATGCCTCGCCACGTCGGAACGGCCGTGCGCTTTCACATAGGCGGTCACGAACGGACCCATTAACCAGGGCCAAACCGTGCCCTGATGATAGGCTGCGTCGCGCTGATATCCCGGACCCTCGTAATGCGGGCAGTAGCGCGAATCCTTCGGCGACAGCGTGCGCAGCCCGACCGGCGTCAGTAACTCGCGCTCGACGACTTCCAGAATGGGTCTTGCGCGATCCTCCGGCAGCATCGTGTGGCGCAGACTGACGGCAATCACCTGGTTGGGCCGGATGGATGCGTCGCGTTCCGTACCGTCGATCACATCGTAAAGGCAGCCAGCCTCCGGATTCCAGAACTGGTCATTGAAGCTGCGCAGCGCCCGGTCGGCCAGTTTCCCCGTGAGCGTCTGCGTCTGCGGGTCTTCGAATATTCGCGCAAATTCTTCCATGGTGCGCAGGGCGTTGTACCAGAGGGCCTGAATCTCCACCGGCTTGCCCGAGCGCGGCGTCACCACCCAGTCGCCGACCTTTGCGTCCATCCAGGTGAGCTGAACGCCGGGCGCGCCGGCCCGCAGGAGCCCGTCGTCATCCACGCGGATCCCGTGGCGCGTGCCGCGGATGTGCCAGTCGATGATGTCCTTCAGGACGGGATACAGATGCTCGCGGATGAACGCGGGATCTTTCGTGTACTGCACGTAGGCGCGGGCGCATTCGAAGAACCAGAGAGTGGCGTCGACAGTGTTGTATTCGGGGGCTTCGCCGCTGTCGGGAAAACGATTGGGCAGCATTCCCTGATCCACGTGCCGCGCGAATTCGAGCAGAATGCTGCGCGCCACGTCGGGGCGGCCGGTGACGAGTGTGAGTCCGGGGAGTGAAATCATGGTGTCGCGGCCCCAGTCTCCGAACCAGTGATATCCGGCGATGACGGATTTGAATTTATCGCGGCTGACGATGAACTGGTCGGCAGCCGCCGTGAGCGCGTTCACCAGAGGCGATTTATGCGGAGCAGAAACTTTCCTGCGGTTGGCCTCGAGAGACTGCAGGCTGCCGGCTTCGTCCGCCCGATGCCAGTTGGTGGAAGCGACGATCGTGGCCCCACTGCCCGCGAAGCGAAGCGTGAATGGATTGAAGAGATCTTCCATGCAGTCGAGTCCGCGTTCCTTTTCGATGGCGTACTCGAACCCGTAATACCAGTAGCCCTGCTGGTCGATCTCGCGCGCGTTGTGCGCGAAGTAGAGGCGGGGAAGACCGGGGTAGGGTTCGATCGACACCAGACCCGGTTCGATGGCGAGCCCGCGATTCAGTCCGTCGTTGGCGTGCGTTGTCGAGTGGTAGTCGCGAAATGCGATGAGCGGCCGGACTTCGAGGAAGCAGTTCTGCTCCGCGGCAATCTCGTACGTAACGACGACAGTATTCTCTCCATGCACCATGGATAGAGTCTTGACGACACGTGCGCCCGGGAGTTCCCATGTCCATTCGGGGAAGGGATTGAGCTGAAATTTGGCCAGAAACTCGTAACCATGCGGATGCACCGAGCCGCTGAACAGGTTGGTGGCAAGGTCGAATCGCTGATTATTATTTATGACCAGCGTTTCTTCGAGTTTGGACAGCAGCGCTACGCGTCCGACCGGCGGCTTGGTGGCGGCGGTCAGCAGGCCGTGATAGCGTCTGGTGTTCATGCCTGTTACGGTCGAGGAAGAGAAGCCTCCGAGGCCATTGGTTTCGAGCCACTCGCGCGACGAGGCGATGTCTTTCGGGTTGGGCACGTTCATAGAGTCCTCCATAGACTGACATAGAATCAGGACAAACGGGAAGGCGATTTGCAATGAAAGCAGAAGATTTCCGGCGGATTGCGTTGAGCTTTGAAGGCGCCGAAGAAGGCTCACACATGGGATCGGCGGACTTCCGCGTGGGCGGGAGAATCTTCGCGACACTTGCTTCCCAACACCTTGGCTACGGCAATCTGATGATCGACGCGGAGCGGCAGGCGGCTTTCATTGAAGACGCGCCCGATGTTTTCCTGCCCATAGCGGGCGGATGGGGACGTATGGGCATGACTCACATTCGTCTGGCGAAGGCGACGGAGGACGTGCTGACCGGGGCTCTGCGCACGGCGTGGCAACTGCGCAGGGAAAAGAACGGCAAAACGAAAACGAAGCGTAAGCGGCAGGGCTAACCAAAGGAAGCTGACAGGGTACATATTCATGCGATTTCGGCAGCGCCGCTCCCCATGCGATACATACGAAGATGCGATGCCCGCGTTGCAAATCAACGAACCTTGAAATGAGACGCCGCGAAGGACTGGAACGCTGGATGGTATTAATTTCGCAAACGCGGAAATATGTTTGCCGGGGTTGCGATGCGGCCTTCCGGGCACAAGACCATCGCAAACCGGCGAGCGATTCGGGGAAGTGAATGCGGGCGTTTTCGGTCTGCGTGTTAAACTCAGAATCGCTGGCCGGGTTCCCCGGCGCAAACTACTGTGGTTAAAGGCAGGGCCACCCTAGCTCAGTTGGTAGAGCATCTCATTCGTAATGAGAGGGTCGTCAGTTCGATTCTGACGGGTGGCTCCAGACTTTCCCAAAATCCCGTGTTATTCAGTATCATTTCGGCTCACGCCGGTCTATGATATTGACTTGTCGATTTTCACGCCTCAGCTGATCCGGCGGAAATGGGGCCTCCCCTCTTGCCTCGGCATGTGTGGCCTGCTGCTTCTTCCCGCGGCCGCGTGGTCGCAGGAAACATTGACTCTCGACGACGCCGTCGCCACCGCTCTGAAGAGCAACCGGCTGGTCCGCGTCGCACAGCAGGAAGTTGAAAAGACACAGGAAGATGTGGCGGCGGCCCGCACTTACCGATTGCCGCAATTCACTTTCCGGCTCTACGAACTGCAGTTCCTTGCGCGCACAAATTTCCTTTTTCCGGGAGGCGTCTTTGGATCTTTTCCGCAGATCGGTCCCATTCCCCCCGCCGATACCCCGGTAAATATTGCACGCCGTCCCGCTTCCATCCCTTACTTTCAGGCCACACAGCCCATCACACAGCTCCGCCGGGTTCACTGGGGAATCGAACTTCAGAACCTGAGCCGCCAGATCGCGCAGGAGAAACTCCGCGAACAGCAGCAGGATATCGCCGGCCAGGTGAAGACCGCTTATTACAAGCTGCTGCAGGTTCAGAGCGGGATCGACGCCACCGAAGAAGCGCTGAAGCTGTTCAAAGAACTCGACCGGGCTTCGAATGAAGCGCTGAAAGAGGAAGTGCTGCTGCGCGGCGACATGCTCGAAGCGCAGGCCGGCCTTGCCAAAACAGAGCTGGACATGGTCGTGTTGCGAAACACAGGCTCAACCCTCAAAGAGAAACTCAATGAGCTGATGGGCCGCGATCTGAGCATGGACTTCACGGTTCAGGGCGCGCTCGAACCCCAGAGCTACCCCATGGATCTCGCAGCCGTCCGGGCGCGCGCGCTCGACCAGCGGCCGGAACTTCGCGAAGCGCGTCTCAAGAAGAGCCAGGCGGAAGCGGATTATCAAAGCAAGAAATCCGAGCGCATTCCCGACGTCAGCCTGATCTTTACCTATCTTTCTCCGTTTAATGTGGACGTGGTGCCGAAGAACATCGCGGTCGCCGGATTCGCAGTGTCGTGGGACGTATTCGATTTCGGCCGCAAGAAGCACGAGCTCCAGGCCAAGGGCCATACCATTCAGGAGGCCGGCGCGGGAGTCGACGAAACCTCCGCGCAGATCCTGCTGGACGTGGGCAACCGCTACCGGAAAATGGACGAGGCCCGTCAGAAGCTGCGCGTGACCACGCTCTCGCGCGACGTCTCGCAGGAACGGGTGCGGGTGGGGCTGAACCGGTACGAGCAAAAGGCGGTCACCCTGAAGGATTTGCTGCAGTTGCAAACATCACTGGCTGAGAACAGCTATAAATACCTGGAATCGCTGCTTGCCTACTGGACGGCGAGGGCGGACCTGGAGAAGGCGATGGGCGAGTAGCGTATGCGGATCTGCACCCAATGGCTGTGGAGGTCCTCTCCACTGCTCCTCTTATTACTCTCAGCCGGATGCCGGGAAGAGGCGAAGTATGCCAAACCGCTGACCACGGTTCGCGTTCAGCCCGTCGAGCTGTACCGTGGCGAACAGGGGCAGAGATACTCGGGTAACATCGAACCTCTCACGCGCGTGGACATCGTGTTCCGGCTGGGCGGCTATATCGACGAGATTCTGAAGGTTCAGGCTGGCGGGCAGACAAGACTGGTGCAGGAAGGCGATCCGGTCACCAAAGAAACCGTCCTCGTGAAACTGCGGCAGAACGACTACACCGTGAAGGTGGATGAGGCCAAAAGCCAACTGGACCAGGCGAAATTCGCCGTCACCCAAAGCGAGGAAGCCGTCAAGGGTACCCGCGCCCTGCGGGACAAAGCTCAGCTTGACTGGGCACGGGCCAATACCCTGTATCAAAAACAAAGTCTGACCAAGCCGGATTACGATGGCGCGCGCGCACAATTGGATGGCTATCAGGCGCAACTGGATGCCAACGTGGCCCAGCAGAAACTGGCCGAGGCGCGTGTAGCCGGGGCGGAGGCGCTGCTGCGCGAAGCGGATATCGCCGTGGGGGATTCTTCGGTGAAATCGCCCATCGATGCAACGGTGCTCAAGAGACTGGTCGAGGTCGGAGCGCTGGTGGCGCCGGGAACACCCGCATTCGTGCTGGGAGACGTCCACGAAGTCAAAACCGTCTTCGGCGTATCGGACACGGTGCTGCCCGAAATCCGGATGGGGATGAGGCTGCCGGTGACATCCGAGGCGCTGCCGGGCGCGACCTACACGGGCCGCGTGACGCGCATTGCGCCGACCGCCGACCCGCGCACGCGCGTATTCGACATCGAGCTCACGGTGCCCAACACCGACGGACGTTTGAAGCCGGGAATGATCGCTTCTCTGACGTTAAGCGGGAAGACCGCGAGGGAGGCTGTGCCGGTGATTCCGCTGGCCGCGGTCGTGCAGCCGCCGCCGGGTAAATCGGGCTACATGGTTTATGTCGCCGCGGATGAGGGCGGCAAAGCGGTCGCGAAAGCTCAGATGGTGCAACTCGGCGATGCGCTCGGCGACCGGATTTCAGTACGCGGCGGCCTGAGTGAGGGGCAGCGGGTGGTTGTAACCGGCGCGTCACTGGTGCACGACGGAGAAGCCGTGGAGGTTCTGCCCTAAATGGAACCCGACGAGAAGCCTGGCGAAGAATCCATCGACATCAACAAGGAAAGAAACACGGCGCGATTCAGCGTTGAGCACCGGCAGATCACGTGGGTCATGCTGATCGGCACAGTGCTGTGGGGCCTCTGGGGATACATCACGATGCCCAAACGCAAGGACCCCGAGTTTCCGACGCTCGTCACCGCGGTGGTCACGCCGTGGCTGGGGGTGACGGCGGACAAGATCGAGCAGCAGGTAACGCGCAAGATCGAGGAGAAGGTTTCGGAGAACCTGCGCGTAAAGCGCACCGAGTCGATTTCGCAGGGCAACCTGTCTATCGTTTACGTCACCCTCCAGGACGACGAGAAAGACCCGCACCGGCAGTGGGACGATATCGATCTCAAGCTCAAATCGATCACCGATCTTCCCGATGGCGCCGGTCCCATCACTTACCTCAAGGATTTTGGCGATACCGCGGCTCTCATGCTGACGGTCGCCAGCCCCCCGGCTTCGGCGAGTGAAATATCTTGGCGCGCCGGCGAAGCGCGCAAGGCTATCGACGATGCGCGCAGCCGCCAGCCGAAGGCGGACCGCACCACTGCACTGCTTCTTTTCCCCGTTTCCATCGGCTCCGAAACTCTGGCGCGCGGGCGGGATCGCATGATCGAGTACGCGCGGAAGCGCGGCTTCGGGAGCAACATCGTCGCCGTCAATGGCCCGGGCTTTCTGGGCGTCGATGGCGATTTCGGCCCGGACACGAATAAGGTGGCCGACTTCGTAGGCGAGTTCTTCCGCAATCAGATGCGGCCGTCGGAACTGCACCTGGATTTGTGGCCGCCGGTCTTTATCCGCGACACCAAAGACGCCGAAAAGATGATCGGGGCCAATGCGGGCGATCGCTACGGTCTGCGCCAGCTCGACGAATTCACCGATTTGATCCAGCGCACCCTGCAGGGAGTGCCGCTGGTGAACAAGGTCTCGCGCTCCGGCGTGGTTCCGGAACGAATCTTCCTTGAATACTCGCAGCAGCGCCTGGCCGGGTTCGGGATCCAGCCGGTTTCGCTGCAAAAAATTCTGCAGGCGCGCAACACCACTCAGCCTGGAGGCTTGCTGGAGGAGGGTGGCAAAACTACCCTTATCGATCCTTCCGGACAGTTCAAATCGACCAACGAAATCGGCAACGTGGCGATCACGGCCACCGACCGCGGACTCCCCGTTTACCTTCGCGACGGCGTGGACATCTACAAAGGCTACGAAAGTCCGCCCCTGTATCTGAACTATTTCAACGGGCGCGACGACAAAGGCAACTGGAGGCGTTCCCGCGCCATCACCCTGGCCGTCCAGATGCGCAGCGGTCAGCAGATCGCCGAATTCGGGCAACAGGTCGACGAGGCTCTGCGGGACCTGAAGAAACGCCTGCCGGACGACCTGATCCTGGCCCGCACTTCCGACCAGCCGCTGCAGGTGAAGGAAAACGTCGGCCTCTTCATGCGGAGCCTTTATGAGGCCATCGTTCTGGTGGTCGTGGTGGCCTTCGTCGGATTCTGGGAGTGGCGTTCCGCGGTCCTGATGGCCATTGCGATCCCGTTGACTCTGGCGATGACCTTCGGCTTCATGCACCTGTTGAACATCGATGTGCAGCAGGTTTCCATTGCTTCGCTGATCATTGCGCTGGGTCTGCTGGTGGACGATCCTGTGGTAGCCGGAGACGCCATCCGGCGCGAACTGGATGCAGGGCGGCCGCGTCTGGTAGCGGCATGGCTTGGCCCCACGAAGCTGGCGACCGCGATTCTATTCGCCACCATCACTAACATCGTTGCCTACCTGCCGCTGCTGCTGATCACGAGCAACACCGGGGCGTTTATCCATAGCCTGCCGATTGTGCTCACCTGCTCGCTGGTGGCTTCGCGGATCGCGTCCATGACTTTCGTTCCGCTGCTCGGCTATTACTTGCTGCGCGCGCCCACCAAGGTTGAGGAATCGATCGAAAGCAAGCGCACGCACGGTTTCGGCGGGATTTACTACAAGATCGGCGGCGCGATGATCGAGCATCGCAAGATGGCTTTCCTCGGCTCTCTGCTGATTCTGGGGGCGGGGTACTATTTCATCGCCAACCTTCGCATCGTATTTTTCCCCAAAGATCTGTCGCACCTGTCCTTCGCGGACGTCTGGCTGCCTGAAGACGCCAACATCGCCGTGACGGACGAAGCGGCGCGCAATGCCGAGCGCGCCATTCGCGAAGCCGCCGCGCAGTACGGCAAGGATCATCCCGATAAGGATGGCAAGCCTCGCCAGGTGATCGATTCGGTGACGTCCTTTGTGGGCGGCGGCGGTCCGCGCTTCTGGTTCTCGGTCGCGCCGGAACTCCTGCAGCCCAACTATGCCCAGATCCTGGTGCAGACAACCGATGCCGAGGACACCGCGCCGCTGATCGCGCCTCTCCAGCGTGCTCTCTCCCAGGTGCCGGGGGCGCGCATCGATATGCGCCAGCTGGAAACAGGCCAGCCTGTCGGGGTGCCAGTTCAGGTCCGGGTGACGGGACAGGATGACCAGACGCTGCGTCAGCTCGCCGAGCGGGTCAAACTGATCTATCGGGGCGATCCGGACACGGAACGCATTCGCGACGACTGGGGATCCGCATCCTTATCGGTGAAGCTTCAGGTCGATTCCGACCGGGCGAATCTGGCCGGTATCTCCAATCAGGACGTGGCAGTGTCATCCGCCGGCGGCATGAGCGGACTCCCGCTGACCACATTTCACAACGGGGACGAAGACATTCCGGTGTTAAGTCGCCTGCGTCTGGGAGACCGCGCCACCCTCAGTGACATCGAGGACCTGTACATCTATTCGCTGAACGGAACGCAGCGCGTGCCGCTGCGCCAGATTTCGACGGTCAACTATGAGATGGGTCTTGAAAAGATCCGGCGGCGCAATCAGTTCAGCACGATTACGATCGCCTGTTATCCGGTTCCGGGCGTCTATCCGTCCGAGGTTATGAATAAGATTCGTCCGGAGCTGACCAAATTCGAGCAGGCCCTACCTGCCGGTTACACCATGGAAATCGGAGGCGAGGAAGAGCAGCGTATCAAAGGCTTTAACGAGATCAACACTGTACTCGGCGTTTCCGTGGCGCTGATCTTCCTGTCTCTGGTGGTCCAGTTCCGCAGCGCCTTCAAACCGTTCATCGTGTTTGCCGCCATTCCTTACGGGATGGTCGGGGCGCTGGCCGGCATGTCGATCATGAATGCGCCGTTCGGATTCATCGCATTCCTGGGAATGGTGAGCCTGATCGGCGTGATCGTAAGCCATATCATCGTGCTCTTCGACTTCATCGAAGAGGGGCGGCAGGAGGGCGTGCCGCTGAAAACGGCGCTGCTCGACGCCGGAATCGTACGTCTGCGCCCGGTGCTGATTACCGTGGGAGCGACGGTCATCGCCCTGATCCCGCTGGCTCTGCATGGCGGCCCATTGTGGGAACCGCTCTGCTATTCGCAGATCGGTGGACTGATTCTGGCGACGTTCGTGACTCTGCTGCTGGTGCCGGTGCTTTACTCCATCTTCGTCCTCGATCTGAGGCTGGTGAAGTGGGGCAGGGAAGACTAGCCTTCGGCGGTCCGGCTGGCTAATTGCGGAAGCTGCGCAGGCGGCGTGAATTATTTCGTCCGAATACCAGACATCTCGCATCGCCTCTGTTACTTTTTCAGCCTGGAGCGCACTAGGTTGCGTGATCCGGTCGCATTCACTGGTTTCAACCCTTCGATTACATTCGTCAAAAGTCACTTATTTCATGGCTTGCCAGGGTCAAAATCCCTGTTATACTGTTGCGATCTCACGTATCGCGTGTCTGACGAGCTAAACAGGAAGGAATGCCGCGGAGGACAAGCTTTTGACAGAACGCAAGATACCGAAGAGAAAGCAGAATATTCCTGTAATCATTGCTGTCCTCGGCGTCGTGGGGGTTCTGGCAGGCTTTTCCAGGCTGCCTCGCCCGCCCGCGGGTGAAGCGTCGCGCCTCGCGGGTCACTTCAAGCTCGACTGGAAAAATTTGCCGCCCGCGCCCATGCCTCCCGGCGGCGTAGTCTTTCCCATCATCGAAAAGGCCAAACATTTTGAGTACTACCTGACGATGATCGGCGCTTCGGCGGCGCTGGGAGACCTCGATGGCGATGGATTGCCGAACGACCTGTGCCTTACCGACGTTCGCGCCAAGTCCATCACGGTGGGACCGGCCCCGGGCACGGGCGACCGGTATGCGAGGTTCAGCCTTGATTTCGGCCCGGCCTTCGATCGCCGCACCGCGCATCCGAGCGTCTGCCGTATTGCAGATATGAACGAGGACGGGCTGGCCGACCTTTTTGTCGCTTTCTGGGGCCGTCCGCCGGTGCTGCTGTTGCGCCGGGCTCCGGAGAATCTTAAGCCCGGCGCTCCGCTGTCCATGGCTTCATTCAAAGTTCAGGAACTGACTTCGGATCCCACGCAGCGCTGGTGGTCTTCCACTGCCACCTTCGCGGACATTGATGGCGATGGTCATCAGGACCTCATTCTCGGCAACTACGCCGCCGACGGTTCGCAGATCTTCGTCACCGATAATTCGCCCGGCCACCTCGAAATGCCGGAAGATTTTACGCGGGCGCGCAATGGCGGGCTCAGCCGGATTTTTCTTTATGCCGGTAGCAAGTCCGGCGCCGACCCTTCAGTGAATTACCAGGAGGCGCACGATGTTTTCCCGGGCGATGGTGCGCATGCCTGGACGCTGGCCGTGGGCGCGGCTGACCTCGACCGCGACGGACTTTCCGATCTCTATGT
>DASZLO010000176.1:0-2087 GCA_035552315.1 Bryobacteraceae bacterium | reverse complement strand
GACCTCCACCGAGAATTGCTACGGATTTCATTGGCGCTTGCCGGCCGGAGGAAGGTCGTCGGGCGAGGGCATTTTGGAACCGTGATCCGGCGGCATGGCCGGCACGCTATCGCCGTGCGGATTGGGCGAACCGGGCATCACTCCGCCTCCGTGGCCGGCCATTCCCGCATGACTGACGACCACCCACTTGCCACTTTGATTTTCCAGACCATAGTGCAACTCCATTCCCTGTTCGTGCGTGGCGCCTTTCGGCCGCACCTCTACATCCGCTTCCGCCTGGTTGCCGTGGAAGACTACATGACTGACATCCACATCCATGTTCTGAGTGCTGAGCCCCGCCTGACTCAAGCGGTCCATAATCCCACGCTGGACGGCGTCTTTATTCTCCATCGAACTGTGGCAAGCCGTAAATGGGATGACGATGGCGGGCAACAACAGCACTTTCCAACCAAATTTCACTACTAGATTATAACCACCCGCCTGCTGCAAACATGAACTGTTGCACGTCAGGCAGAAAGATACTCCGCCGACGCGTGAGGTTTGCGCGCGCTCTCACAGAGCGCCCGCGCGAGTGCGATGTGAAGTCGGATTTGCGTGACGGTCGGAGGGTGAATCAATCTTGGCTAAAAATGAGAATCGCCGACACCTCGTTTTGGTCTTGGCAATGCCGCTGATGTTTCCATCGAGGAGCACGCAAGACAGTCCCAAGGCGCCGGCGATTTTAATCTGCCGTGCGATTGATGCTGCTGTGGAGCCGTTGCTGAATCAGTAGTGGCGGTCCGGCTCGCTTTTACAGATCTTCACGCGTATCCGCGTAATCGTCGGTGACCACGCCACCGCTGCCCGCGGTACGGACACGCGGCATGGGCTTGTCGGCATTCGCGAAATCGCCGGCCTTTTCACTTGCCGAGGCGATATCCTGGCCGCCCGCGCGCTCCAGAATTTCCTTCGCGCGCTTCACCCAGTCTGTATTGTCGCAGTGCACCGAGAGTAGCACTCCGCCCTCGCGAATACGGCCCTCGTACCGCTTGGCCTCGTATTCCGGGATGCCCATGCCCGCAAGCGCGCCGACAACGCCCCCGAGGGCTCCGACGGCGCCGGCGCCAGCGAGTGCAGCCACAATAGGTCCAGCAGCGATGAAAGGTCCAAGGCCCGGAATGGCGAGAGCGCCGATTCCGGTAAGCCAGCCCAGCACACCACCGGCGAGACCTCCAGCAACTACGCCTGTCGTGACGCCTTCCGGAGCTTTGGTGTTCTTTTCGTGCGCGAAATCTTTGGTTCCCTGATTGTCGGGGAATAGTACGGAGATGTCCGTGTTTCGAAATCCAGCGGTTCGCAAATGATCGACGGCCTCTTCCACTGCTACGCGATCGGCGAAGATCCCGAAGACTGCAGTATTTTTTCCTGACATGGTCCGCTCCTTGTCTGAATGATCTGATAGAGCCGCGGATTACGCGGCTTTGTTCTGTCTGACACACAGGTTGCAAGGCTGATGCCACGTATGCGGGTTTTCGACTGGGGAAGTGCGGTTTCGACCGGTTCTGCGGCGGGTGAGAGAGGCTACTGAAAACGGCGGTGTTCTTTCAGAATGCAACGGTCCATAACAACGTCGAGTCCGGCTTCCTGAGCGCGGCGCGCGGCCTCTTCATTTACCACATCTTCCTGCATCCAGATAACCTTGGCGCCTTTACGGATGGCCGCTTCGACTATTTCGGGGACGAATTCAGAACGGCGAAAAATGTCGACAATGTCGACTGCGTCAGGGATGCGATCAAGCTCGGGGTAACACTTCTCACCCAAGACTTCAGACTCCTGGGGATTTACCGGTACGATCCTATACCCTACGCGCTGCATGTACTCCGAAACTCCGTAGCTGGGGCGGTAAGGTTTACTCGATAGCCCGACAACAGCGATCACCCGCGAATCCCGCAGAATCTCTGGAATGGTTCTCATACCTTCACCCGTTCCCGCTTCTGCTGAATGGCGCGTTTCAACTTCTGAACCTCTTCCTCTTCCAGATGACGGAACTGTCCTGGTTTGAGACGCCCCATGTCGATGGGGCCGATCCGGACCCGCTTCAGCTTTTC
>DASZLO010000175.1:0-5032 GCA_035552315.1 Bryobacteraceae bacterium | reverse complement strand
GGAAGCCGCCGGATCGAAGCCGCTGTAAGCGTCGTGAAAGGCCTGATGGAAGTAGTTGACGCCCAGCAGCAGTTGGTTGGTCATGCTGGGCGATAAAGTAGTGTTCAATACCGCGGCATAGTTGTGCACGTGCATTGGCCCTACCTGGTAATAATAGGGAATAAAGCTGCTGAGCGGTGCTGTCTGGCTTCCCTGTCCCACATACCACCGCAGCGAGAGCCGGTTGTTGTTGTTGATGCTATGGTCGATCTTGATTAGTCCGTTGTGGCTATAGCCGGTCTCCGGAGTCGTTGCGTAGTAATTATTGGGCGCGGCGGGTCCGGTCAGCAGGCTTGCTGGCCACAGCGTATTAAGAAGGCCCTGCGCGACGGGATTAATGCGTACCCCATACTGGTTGAGAAGTTGTGTGGCGGCGGCCTGATAAGCATAGGAAGGTTCGGTAGCATAGGTCGCCTGACCGATAATGAATTTCTGCTCTTCGTAGGTTACGAAGTAAAATGTTCTGTCTTTACGGATGGGGCCGCCGAAGGACCCGCCAAAGTGCTGATTTCTCAATTCGCTTTTGGGTGTCCCTGGCGCCGCGAACGGCGAAGCTGCGGCGAAAAACTCGTTGCGATTGTAATAGTACAAGCTGCCGTGAAGCTGGTTCGTGCCCGATTTGATAATCAGGTTCACCACGGCTCCCGGGCTGCGGCCGGTTTCCGCTCCGCCCTGGCTCTGCACCGAGAACTCTTCCAGAGCGTCCAGCGGGAGCAGCACGCCCGGAATGCTTTGAATGCCGCCCTGATTGGCTGCTGAGGAGTTATTGGCGGCGTCGTTATTGTCGATGCCTTCAATCTGCTGATTCACCTGGCCCGATCGCGATCCGTTGAATCCGCCGCTCCCGCCATAACCGGAAAAGCCCGGCGCCGTGGCGATCAGCTGCGTGAAGTTGCGGCCGTTAATGGGAAGGTCTTCTACTGTCTTTGTCGGAACAACGTTGGTTTGAGCCGCGCTGCTCGTATCTACCGTCACCGCCGCGGCGGAAACTTCAACCGTCGATGAAGCCTGCGCCACCCTGAGCTTCACGGCAAGGTTGTAAATGGCTCCGGCCGAAACACGGACCGCGTTCACGCGCAAAGGTTCGAATCCGGGAAACTCCACGGACACTGAATAATCGCCGAGAGGCAGGTCCTGAAACGAAAACTCGCCCGCATTCGACGAAATTGTGGCGTAAGAGAGACTTGTTGCGCTGTTGACGGCTTTGATAACCGCGGAAGCGATTACCGCGCCGGACTGATCGGTTACCATTCCCGAAATCCCGCCCCGGAATGTCTGGGCCGGCCCGATCACGGATAAAAGGACGAGCAACAACGGAAAAGCCAGAGCCTGAGCGCGCCTCACGGTACCCTCCTGGTCGAAAGATTTGAGATTGATTTTGGACCGGCGGGGTCCAATGAAAGCTCAACTACCGAGTGAGAGACTTCGGCTGACGGGGCGTGTCGGAGCAATCATCGTAGCAACTGTTTTTTGATAGATCAATATGGATCGATAAATTGGATCCATAAATTGGAACGATAAATGTCGTCGTATACATGTTCGCGACCTATGGTTATGGCCATCCTTAGGGTTGCGGTGGAAAGCGCGCGCGGAGAATCCGGCATCCGCCTTTCCGCAATCGAGCGCCGACCACGACCCCGATCAGCGCGGGCCGCTCCAGCTCGTCCGGCGCCGCGTCCCGGTCTGAGATATCTTCTAACGGGGTGAGTTTATGCCGAACTGGACGCGAAGAGGCTTTCTTGGATCGCTCTCGAGCGCAGCCGCCGCGGCGTCGCTTGCGGCCCAGCAGAGAAGCAGTTCGCCGCGGGCCCAAAAACGAGCCGGGCAGGGATCGATCAAAATCACGGATCTGCGCTGCGCCATCATCGGCCGCAACCCCACCGTTCGAATCGTGACCGATCAGGGCGTCTCCGGATACGGCCAGGCCGAATCCGCCAAGTCTTATCTGAAGCCGATGGTCCTCTTCTATAAGGACTATCTGCTCGGGGAGGATCCAACCGATGTCGCGCGGGTCATGCTGAAGATTCGCCGCATGGGCGCCTTCAAACCCTGGGGTTCCGCCGTCAGCGCCATCGAGATCGCTCTCTGGGATATCGCCGGCCAGGTCGCGGGAGTGCCGGTCTATAAACTGCTCGGCGGCAAGATCCGCGATCGCGTCCGCGCCTATAACGGCGGCGTCCGTTTCCCCATGACCGGCCAGAGCCCGCAGGATTACGCCGAAAATATGGCCAGAATGAAGGAAGCCAAAGAAGGTTTCACACTCATTAAACAAGCCGTTGGCTTCCACAATCCGGCTATGATGCGCGCCATCCCCAACGGCTGGTACGACGAGCCGCGTACCGGGGCTTCGCACTCCGATCGCGGCCTTTTAACCGAAGAGGGCCTCGATCGAATCGTCGCCTGCGTCGAAGCCATGAAGAAGGTCCTCGGTAAAGAGATCGGGCTCGCGCTCGATTGTGGACCGGGATGGACGGTAAAGGACGCCATCACCTTCGCGCGCGCCCTCGAACCGCTTCACATCGCATGGCTCGAAGACCTGATTACCGGCGATTACATGCCTTACCCGAACGCCGAGGTCTTCCGCGAAGTCACGCAAAGTACCTCCCTCCCCATCCACACTGGAGAGGAAATTTATCTTCGCGAGAACTTCAAGGACCTGATCGAGAAACAGGCCGTGAACATCGTCGGCCCAGATCCCGAAGATGTCGGCGGGCTCGCCGAAATGAAGTGGATCGCCGAATATGCTGATCTCCATGGCATTCTGATGGCTCCTCACGGCGTCTTCGATGGCCTTATCGGTCTGGCGGCTCACGTTCAGCTTGCCGCCGCGCTGCCGCAAAACTACATAGCCTTCGAATACCCGGTGGGGCAGCCGGACTGGTGGTATCAGATTGTCGATGGACTGCCGGACCCCATCATGAAACATGGATTCATCGACGTCTGGGATCGGCCCGGTCTCGGTGTCACCTTCAATATTCCAGCCGCCAAAGCGCGCCTCTCGGACGAAGATCGCCATTTCTTCGATTGAACCGTGCGGCTTTCCTCGTAACCGGAATATCTCGGCTGCACTGTTTCCTGGAATTTTGTGTCATTTGTGTACGAATCATTGCAGTATCCGGAGGAATTATAGAAAATTGGGAATGAACCGGGATTTTATATTCCGGTTCCGAGACAACGGCTCAATTAAGGGAGAAAACTTCAGTGTCATCTCTGGGCGTGCCGCCTCCGGGAGGAAGGGCGCGCAGCAACGCCTTGTCCGGCCCCTCCGATCCGCGAAATCCGGATCCGCAGAAAATATTTCAGCTTCAGCTTGCCAACGCGAAGCCAATTGCTGATTCCCTGCGCTCCTTCCTCCTGAAGGTGTACGCTAATAAGTCGCTGATGACGGACCAGAGCATCCAGAAATGGCCCCTTGGTCCGGACGGCAAACCCGTCAGCCCCAAAAGCCGGGACTTTGGCGATACCCTCTCGGACAAACTCTACGCCCTGTATACGGCCGAAGCCAAAGTGCCTTCCGGGCGCACCGAAGAGGACATGCGCAAAATTATCCAGTCCCTGCAATTGCTGGAAACAAAATATTCCTCGGCGCTCACAGGCATCCAATCGCAAAATTATAAGCTGGACTTCGATGGAATGCTGAAATATAAGGGAGCCGATTTTATAACGGTTTGCAACGATTTCATCTTTTTCTTTCCTGTGGGCGGCGGCGGTGCGGCGATTCGCGTCTATGCGAACGCCAAATACGGAAGAATTGCGGAAGTCATCGAGGCCCTGCTGGCCTGGGTCAAAGCCAATCCGGCGAAGCACGGTCTGGCCAATTTCAAGATTGCGGGCCCGGCAATGCCAAAACGCTCCGACACCATGGTCATCTATTGTGTGAACACACAGGCGGCGGACGTCATCTCCGAGTTGCTGTTCGGCTTGCCCGATTGTTTCGACATGGCGGTTCCGGAGATGACCAGCCGCAAACACGGCACAATCGGGATTTCCACCGGGGCCGAGCCCAATTGGCAGGCGACCGGTCTCGGCGCCCACATGGGCGACGAATACGAGTCGAACGTTCAACTCCAGGCGCGGCACGGGGTTGGCGGCGCGGCTTACGCCCCGCAGAGCTTCGGAACCATTCGCTGCCAGGCCATCGCCGCCGCCATTCTGAATTTTCAGATGAACCTGGATCAGATACGTAACACCTTCGATGAATTCGCTCGCTTCGCATCGCTCGCCTTCACCGGCATGGGACTGGATCCATCGAATCCCGGCGACTGACGCGTCTCGATTGGACCAGAATGCCGGCGGGTTGGACCTTCGATTTTCAATTGCATCCCGCCATTCACCCGGCGCTCTGTGCGGGATTTTTCTGTCTTTTCATCGCCGCGCCCGATAAACCCGAAGCTGCGGTTTTGGGCCATGCTATCCTTTGAACCGCGATGTCGGTAAGTTGTGACGCAATCGGCGGCCGCTCCGCCGTGTGCCCAATCCGCCGAACCAATCCAATCCGCCCCTGGAGCCGGAATATGCCATCCGTCCCGGAGGCGCACAGTCTCGGCGCCGGTCAATAGAAAGTCGCCGAACGAACCCAACGCTCCAGCCGCCCTGCATCCTGTCGGCGGCTTCCGGGATGAAAATGTCGGTCCGGCAAAGTGCAAAACAAACCCAATTTGCCCGCCGCTCAACAGGGGCGATTCCCCGCGTTGGTCCTCTATCCGAAAGTGCCGAACGAACCCAACGTTCCGGCCAACCTTGACCTCAGGACGAAAATACGTGGCCCGGGCCTCCGGCTTCATCGGTCGGGCAGAAAATGAAAAACAAACCCAATCCGTATTCAAGCCGAACAAAACAAATGCCGTTGCCGTCCGGACCAGGCAGAGTATTTCCAGGGAAACACGTTTCTTCCAAAGGTCTCGACTGCCGTTCCGCCTGCGCAAACGGGAGCCGCATCACCTTGCCCGGAACCGCTGCCATCTGTGCCCGGATAGCATAACGGTGTGAGTGA
>DASZLO010000174.1:0-14189 GCA_035552315.1 Bryobacteraceae bacterium | reverse complement strand
CCGCATGGAGTCCCTGCTGGCCTACAAGTCTCAATATGGCGAAACAAAGGACGGCCAGACTCTGTTCCCGGACGAAGCCGAAATCCGCGACCGCCTCGCCGCCGTGGCACGTTTCTACGGCAATCTGATCGGCGTCCGTTACGGCGAACCCTACGTTGTTAAAGAAACAATGCGAGTGGACGACGTGGTGACGATGCCGGTCAAAAGCATCTAGAGTTCAATCGTAACCGCGAATGGGCTTCGCATCGGGGAGCCCGAAGGTTGGCTCCCTCGGCCATTCAAATGATTGAAAACTGCTCTCTCTGGCAATCGACGTTGAAACGTTCGCGGCCAGCCGGTTGTAAAACTCCATATCGCCGAGCGAGGGGAACCGGACAAGATAACGCCCAAACTGAACGGCCCACCCACGGTCCCATTCCGGCGCAAGCGCCTGCAGAATGCGCCGCTCCGAAAACGGAATGTCCCGATTGACCTCGAAAGTGAATGTGACCATCAATCGCCCATCGTTTTCGAGAATCTGGCGGCGGACAATCTCCATCGCCGGATCTAGTACGAGCTGATAGCCCGCCACTGCTACCAACGCCAGATAACCCGAGCGTAGCCAGCTGATCTTCGCGCCGAGTTCCGCGAAACGCTCATGTTCCACGGTGAGTTTTGTACCAACCTGCCCGAGTTGTTGGAGTCTTTCGCTCGTACCCGGCTTGTTCAACTTCTTCGGGATTTGGAGCGAATAGGTCCCGTTCGCGGCATGCAACTGTCCGTTGACCTGCAGATCACCGATCATCACCTTGATCCGATGCGGCCGATCAGCTCGACCCGCCATCGCGAGGGCGACATCTTCTTTCTTCTTCGCGTCGGCATCGAGCTTTGTTCCGGAAGTGTTGTTGCACCGTGTGCAGGTCAACAGCAACTCGTGACCGCCGAAGCTCTTTGGCGGCACATGCTCCGCCGACAATCCACCGTCCGCTAGCGAATTTATCGTGAACGGTGTCAGGCAAAGCGGGCACGGATAGGTCGGTTCGTCAAATTGACCGGGCCGAATTATGGCAAAGGATGCAGCGCCTCGATCAAACCATTCGCGCTTCTTGCGTGCGGAAATCATCAGCTTCAGAACAACCAGACTTCATACTAACGAAACCAACCGCCTTTCTTGTTGGCTGAGCTTAAGGTAACCGGGGATGCCCCACTTGGCCAGGGACAACACTCACATGAAGAATCCATTAGCGCCGATCAACCGCTTTAAGCGCTCCGGCGGAAGCGGGCGATCGCGGCCGCGTCGCGCAGCCCCAGCTGGATCCAGCGCTCCGCCAGATCGCGCTTCCAGTAGAAGAGATCCCGCATTCCGCCCAGCGGCATCGACGGTTTCAGCACCGTCAATTCGATGTCGAAGGGATAAGTGCGCCACTTGCTGAACTCCGGCAGCACATCGATTGCGATCACCCGGGTTGCCCCCATCTCGACTGCCCCGAAAACCGGCAGCTTGGCGAGGACGCCGCCATCGACATACCTCTTGCCGCCGATCTTCACCGGCGGAACGAAGAATGGAATCGCGCAGGCCGCATGAATGTGTTCCGGGCCAACTTCGGGGTGCCGGACCAGGCGCGTTTTCATGCTGGCCAGTTCGAGCATCACCAGTCCGTAGGGAATGCGCGGGGTGTAGCGGCTATGCAGTCTTTCGGCCATCGCTCGCAGCGGCCGCGAATCGAACAGCTTCAGTGCCTGTCCCGTCTCGGGATCGCGCCAGTTTCCGATGAGCTCGTCGGCCGTGCAACCTCCCGCGATCGACCAGCCGTTGATCGCGCCCACCGAAGCGCCCACCACCATGTCGATTTCAATTTCCTGGCTGAGGACCTTCCAGGCGCCGGCCTGATAGGCGCCGAACATTCCGCCCCCCGAAAGCACCAGTGCGGTTTTGTGTTTCTGCATCTTCCTGGATTTATTATCGGGCCATTCGATATTGTGAGAGTGGTGACTTATTGAGGAAGGTAACGCTTTGGCTGATCCCGATACTGCTGGCAGCCGGCATCGCGATTCTTGTATCTGAGCGGAAATCGACCGCTCCCCAGGTTGCATTCGCAAAGACAACTCGCGAAACGATATCGAACATTCTTTCCACCAACGGGAAAGTCGAGCCGCTTTCCTATATGGATGTGCGGGTCGAGCTCCGCGGTCTGGTGAAACGCGTGGCGGTTCATTTGGGCGACACCGTGAAAAAGGGGCAGGTGATCGCGGAGATCAGCCAGCCGGGTTTACGGGAAGAGATCGAAGGGGCGGAAGCGCGTGAAGCGCAGGCGCGCGCCGATCTGCAGACCCTGCAGGGCGGCGGACCGAGCGCTCAAACCGCCGATATCGACGCCAGCCTGTCCCGGCTCAAATCGGATCGCGCCGCAGCCCAAAAGACCCTTGAATCGCTCCAGCGCCTCCAGCAGAAACAGGCCGCTACCGCCTTTGAAGTCGACCAGGCGAAGCAGGCAGTGCAAAGCATCGACGTGCAGATACAGGGCCTCGAACACCGCCGCGGTTCCATTGTCGGCAGCGGCGATCTGGCGGCCGCGAAGGCGAAGCTGGAAGAGGCCCAAGCCAGCGTGCGTCTCGCCAAAAGCCATACCAGCCAGGGCGTCATCACGGCCCCGATGGCCGGCACCGTGTACGATCTGCCCGCCCGCGCCGGCGCGTTCCTCAATCCCGGCGATCCGGTCGCCAGCATCGGCGTATTGAATCCGGCGCGCGTCCGCGTCTATGTGGACGAGCCGGAATTAGGCCGCGTCGCGCCCGGCGAAAAAGTGCGCATCACCTGGGACGCGCTGCCGGGCAAAGAATGGTACGGGACCGTCGAGAAGCGGCCTTCGGAGGTCATCGCGCTCGGAACCCGGCAGGTGGGCGAAGTGCTCTGCACCATCGACAACGAAGCCCATGAACTGGTGCCGGGAACAAATATCAACGCCTTCATCCTCACGCAGGTGGTCGAGAACGCACTGACAATTCCGAAGGAAGCCGTGCGCCGCGACAACGGCATCGGGGTTTTCGTGCTGCAGCCGGATTCGACCGTCAAATGGCAACCCGTCCGCACCGGCGCGTCCGACGCCCTGCGCGTCGAAGTGGTGAGCGGGCTGAAGGACGGCGACGAAGTTGCCGAACCCTCCGACGTTCCGCTGAAGAACGGGATGAAAGTGCTTCCCCCCGGTACTTAGGCCTTCCTATTTCAGCCCGTAAAGCTTGCGTGCGTTGTCGCGCAGAACCATGCGGGCCAGTTCCACAGCGCGGTCGCGCGTGATTTCGCCATCGTGCATCATGCCGGTCAGCGCAATGCCCAGCGCTTCGCGGCCGGTCTTGTCGGCAACGAAACCGGATTCCTCCCACCCCGAAACAGGCGGTGCGAACGGGTAAGCATCGGTCGCATAGAGCACCTTTTCCGGTACGTATTCCAGCCATGCGCGAATGCTTTCCGAGACATCGCGCGGATAGTTGGTAAAGGTCTGCTGAGAAAAATCGGCATAGACGTTGGGCTTGGTCAAAAGCGCCGTCAGTTGGCGGCCGAAAGGCCAGCCGCCGTGCAACATGACAAAGTTGGTCTTGCGCAGCGACGGATCGTTGAACAGCGGCTCCAGCAGCATGGGATTTGCGCCAGCCACGCCAAAGTAGCCGCCCCCGCCCGCCGCCGCGTGTATGTGGATGGCCATACCGAGCCGTCCCGATTCAACGGCAATGAAGCGGAAAATATAATCCTGCAGCGCTTTGTAATCGCCCGTTCCCGTGGCATAGTATTTCCCGGCATCGGCCCTCGATGGATTGCCCACTTCGAGCGTGCGCAAATAAGCCATTTCGAATTTCTCCGCCACGGCGCCTGCCTTCCTGTGTCGTTCGAGCGTCGGACGTACGACTCTGTCGAGATACTCGTCAAGGGTTGCGGGCTTCGCGCTCACGCCGGATTCGGTGTAATACCGCTTGAGCAGCTTGTCTTCCAGCGCGAAGAACGATTTCTGATCGGAGTTGTGGATCAGCGAATCGGTAGGCTGCGGATACATCAGAGCATCCGCGAAAGGCACCCAGAGAAAACGCGGCGAAGGCAGCCCGGGACCGAGCGCCACGCGATTGGCCAGCATCGTCTCGATATTCAACCGGTCCAGCACCTTCACCGCATGTTCCCGGTTCGCGGCGATCTTCGACATCGCGCGATGCGCTTCCGTCAGCTCCGGCGACCCGGGGCGGTCGCGCACCGGATCCGATTCCGCTTCCAGCGATTCAACGGGCAGCGCATCGTATTCCGTATCCGGAGTTTCGCCGCTCAACGACGGCCGCACCGGATGAGCGTGATTATCGATTGCCTTGATGTTCGCGATCGTGGAAGCCAGCAGCGGATCCACGCGCCCTGGCACCGGCGTTGAACTGCACGCGCTCAGCAGCAGGGGCGCGGCAGCCCAGCCGTATTTATTCCAGAACCCGGAAAGAAATTTTTGAGCCATCGGAGCCTCCTGTGTACACGCGCTCGATGGCTTTTGAAAAGTCCGTTGCCAGCGCTTTCGGAATCTCCATGAACTTCTGCGGATTACGGTCCGTCAGCGGGAACCAGCTGCTCTGGATCTGCACCATGATGCGGTGACCGGCGCGGAAGGTATGTGCGATGTCCGGCAGCCCGAAAGTGATCCGGTCCGGCTTGCCCGGCTCGAAGGGAACCGGCTTCTCGAAACTCTTGCGAAACTTGCCGCGGAACGGCTCTCCACGAATGAGCTGCTCATACCCGCCCATGCGGGTCAGCGCCGTCGCGGCGGGCCCGCCCGCTGGAGGCGGATTGTTGTAATCCGGCGCATCGTTCGGATAAACATCGATCAGCTTGACGTCGAAATCGGAATCGGTCCCGGATGTCGATACTTTCAGGTCCGCGTTAATGGTTCCCACGATCGTCACGTCATGGTCGAGCACTTCGGTTTTATAAACCAGCACATCGGGCCTGGCGCCCGCGAAGCGCTGGTCCTCGGTCATATAGGTATTCAGAACCACCGGATTGATCAGTTGTCCTATATAAGGCACCGGACGCGCGGGATCGGAAAGATACTCATCGACGCCGGACTGTGCCGGTTGCTGCCAGGCGAGGCTCCCTTTGGCGTCGAGATACACCGAAGTCATCTTCGATTCCGCCGGTGGCCACTTGTCGAATTTCCGCCACTGATTGCTGCCGGTTTCAAATACCCACGCGCGCGGAAACTTTCCGTCGCCCGTGCCCTTTATGTGATACATGAAGAACGGAAATTCGATCTTCTCGCGATAAAACGCCGCGGTCTTGGAACCGAAATTGACGTTGCCAAGCCGGTCACCGTCGCCGCGCGAGAAGCCTCCGTGATTCCATGGACCCATCACCAGCATGTCGACCGCGGGAGGCCCGTTCTTCTCCATGAAATCGTGCTGTCGCAGCAGCCCCTGCGGGTCTTCGGTGTCGTACCATCCGCCCACCAGCATCACCGCGGGCTTGATGTTCTTCAGGTATTTCCAGACAGCGCGCGACTGCCAGACGTCGTCATAAGTGGTGTTGTCGATATTCAGGTTCCACAGTGGTTGCTTGTGCTTGAAATACTTCTCGTCGGCGTTGGCCAGCGAGCCGAGGGACAGATAAAAGTCGTAGCCGTCCGGAGTGCCGAACTGGAAGGGCAGGGTAGGCTGCGGCCGCTCCGGATCGCCGTCGCGGTCGCGGAACCCCATATAGAAATTAAAACGATGGGCCAGCATGAACGCCCCGTTGTGATAGGAATCGTCGCCCATGTAATAGTCGGTGACCGGCGCCTGCGGAGAGACGGCGACCAGCGCCGGATGCGCATCGATCATGCCCGCCGTCACATAAAACCCGGGCTGCGAGATCCCCCACATCCCGACCTTGCCGGTGTTGCCCGGGATGTTGTGAATCATCCATTCGATCGTGTCGTAAGTGTCGGTGTTTTCGTCGATGTCTTTGGGGCCGTTCTTGACCGGCAAGATGGGACGGATCACAACATACTTGCCCTCGCTCAGATAGCGGCCGCGCACGTCCTGATAAACGAAGATGAACTTCTCACGGGCGAACAGCTCGGAAGGCCCCAGGTTTCCGCGATACTGCTCGATCCCGTAGGGCGGCACCCCGTAACCGGTGCGCTGCATGATGATCGGATACTTCTTGTTATCGGAGAAGACGTCCTTCGGGACGTATACCGAAGTGAAAAGCTTAACGCCGTCCCGCATGGGGATTTTGTATTCGAACTTGGTGTAGTTTTCGCGGACGTAGTCCCGCGTTACCGCATTCGCCGGTGCCGGTGCTGCGTTCGCTCCGCCGCGGCCTGCGGGGTTCTGAGCGAGGATCGCGGTTGCTGTGGTGAGAAATAGAATGGATGCTCGGCGCATGTATTTCCGCATGGATCTCAGTATGATAGCCGAGACCGGCGGGCCGAATTTCGCCGGCAGATCGCACCGGGCTTGCTTGACAGGCTTCCGGCGTCATGCTAATTTTTACGCAGGTTGCCAAAAATTAAACAATCCGAGCCCGATCTGAGCCGCCGCGAGCGTCAGATTATGGACATTCTCTACTCGCTCGGCCGTGCCACCGGACCTGAAGTGCAGGAGCGCCTCACCGGAGCCCCCAGCTATTCCACGGTGCGCACCATCCTGCGAATCCTGGAACGGAAAGGCCACGTGCGCCATATAGAGGAAGGTCTGCGCTATATCTACGAGCCCGCTGTGGAACGGGAGACCGCAAAAAAATCCGCCATTCATCGCCTGGTGTCCACGTTCTTCGACGGCTCTGCCAAGGCCGCGGCGGCAGCGTTGCTCGACCCCTCCGCTTCGAAGCTTTCCGACGCGGACCTGAAAGAACTCGAAACGATGATCCGGAAATACCGTGACGGGAGATCGAAATGATCCTGCTGCTGTTGAAAGTTACTCTGCTCTTTGCGATCACCCTCGCCGCCACCGGAATCCTGCGCCGCTCCAGCGCCGCGCTGCGTCACCTGATCCACGTGTGCGGGCTCGCGGGCGCGCTGCTGCTGTTGCTAACCCTGCTACCCGCTTCACAGGTCGCCGTTTTGCACATCAGTGCACTCACCGCGCCGGGCGCATCCCGCGTCATTCAAAATGGAACGCCGCGTTTATTGCCCTGGATCTGGCTGGCGGGCTTCATGTTTCTGCTGGGGCGTCTGGCAATCGGATACCTGCGCGTGCACACGCCGTCGCGCCAGGGCGGCGTAGTTTTCACCGATGTGTCCGTTCCGGTGGTCACGGGTTTGCTGCGTCCGGTGATCCTCTTGCCGCGCGCCGCGGAAAGATGGCCGGCGTGGCGGATGGATGCGGCGCTGCGCCACGAGACGGCGCATATACGGCGCAAAGATCTTCAGGCGCTGGTGCTGGCGCATCTGGCATGCGCGGTTTACTGGTTTCATCCTCTGGTATGGGTGGTGGCGGCGCAGCTTCGCCGCGAGCAGGAAAACGCCTGTGACGATGCCGTAATTCTCTCCGGGCTGGACCCGGCCTCATATGCGGAAGCGCTGCTGGCTTCGGCGCAGGACCTGACTTCAACCCGCTTGATCGGATCTCAATTGATTGGATGTCACATGACAACACAAAAAACTTTCAAGTCCAGAATCGTGCGGCTGCTCGCTGACGGCACGCCCCGCGGATCTTCCCCCTCAACCTTGCGCCGCTCCGCGATCGTTTTCGCCGCGGCAGCTCTAACGATCGGCTTACTAAGCGGTCAGGACGCGGATGGCGTTTACAGAATCGGCGCCGGCATCTCTGCTCCGAAGGTTATCTATAAGGTGGACCCGTCCTACACCGATGTGGCTACTGCCGCGAAGGTCGCCGGAACGGTGACTTTGCAAGTGGTGGTTGGGACCGACGGCCTCGCTCACGACATCCGCGTAATTTCAGGCATCGGCAGCGGGCTCGACGAACAGGCTGTCACGGCGATCGGGCAGTGGCGCTTCGATCCGGCCCTCAAGGACGGCGAACCGGTCAAAGTGCACGCCACCATCGAGGTGAACTTCAAGCTGAAATAGGCCGGCTGCGCGGCCCGCCGGGATCACTTGGGCCGCGCGGCCGGCTTCTGATGATGTTCGGACAGAATATAGATCCCCTCAGGATTCGCCAGCATAATGAGACCGCCGGCAATACGCTGCACGGCGGTCACGCCCTCAAACTTACGCACCTCTTTAGGATTCGCGGGATCGGAAAAATCCATAATTCGAAGCGTCTGCGCGGGCGGAGCGGCCACCGGTGGCGCGTCGGTCGTCAGCGCGGCGGTCCCTGTCAGGGCCACGTAGTTGGATGCCGGAACTTCCGCCGCAACAACCTGCGGGGTCTCGGGCTTCGTGACATTGATCAGCGTCGCCGGCTCGCCGTTCGCTCGCTGGGCATACACATAAGTTCCGCTCAGATGCTGCGTCGCGGCGAACCCTGTGATCGTCCCGTCCGTTATCGGGATGTAGGCAGCAACGGTAATTCGATCCTGGTCGGCGGGAGCCGCCGCGAAAGCGGCTGCGCAGATGACGGTCAGATACATCGGAATGAGTCTCTTCATAACCACGTTTTCGATGTTATTTATTTTCCACCAGGACGATTGAAGCAGCACCCCATAATGGAGATCGGGTATGTTTCGCACGGTCGCCGCCACCAGATACGTCACGCCTCTGCGCGAGGGCGGATCCATGCCCGCCATCGTCGAGGCCGATGATTCCGGTCTCTACGTACTCAAATTCCGCGGCGCCGGACAAGGCCCGCTTGCATTAGCCGCCGAACTGATTTGCGCCGGCATCGGCCGCGCGCTGGACCTTCCCGTACCGGAAGTAGTCTTTGCCTCGGTGGACTCGGACCTCGGACGCAACGAAGGCGATCCCGAGATTCGTGCGCTCCTCGAAGCCAGCCTCGGCCTCAATCTGGCGATGGATTATCTTCCCGGCTCGGCCATGTTCGATCCCGCGGCGCGCGATCCGGTCGATCCCGTGCTTGCCTCCGGCATCGTCTGGTTCGACGCCTTCATCACCAATGTCGACCGCACGGCGCGCAATCCTAACCTGCTGTGCTGGCACCGCTCGCTCTACCTGATTGACCACGGGGCCGCGCTCTACTTCCATCACGACTGGAGCGACGTGGATCAGCGCGCCCTCACGCCCTTCCCGCTGATTCGCGACCACGTGCTGCTTCCGTGGGCGAACGGCCTCGAAGCCGCCGATGCCCGGCTGCGTCCGCGCCTCACGCGGCCCATCCTCGAACAGATTCTGCAACAAGTCCCGGACGAATGGCTGCTGCCCACGTCGTCTGTTTCCACTCCGGACGAACGGCGCACCGGTTATCTGAATTATTTTCTGGCGCGTCTCGATGCGACGCCGTCATTTATCGAGGAGGCCATGCATGCCCGCGCGCGACTCGTATGACTATGCGGTAGTGCGCGTGGTGCCCCGCGTCGACCGCGAGGAGTTCATCAACGCGGGCGTGATTTTGTTCTGCAAAGCGCGGCGTTACCTTTCCGCCTGCGTACAGGTTGATGACGAGCGTTTGCGCGCCCTCGCCGCCGACGTGGATCTGGAACTGGTTCGTCGCCACCTCGAAGCCATTCCGCGTATTTGCGCGGGCGAGGCCGATGCGGGGCCGCTCGCAAGACTTTCGCAGAGCGAAAGGTTCCACTGGCTCGTGTCGCCCCACAGCACGATGATCCAGAGTTCTCCCGTCCACGGCGGCATTTGCGAAGATCCCGAGGGCCGCCTGGACGCGCTGTTTCGCCAACTAGTCGCCCGTTAAACGCGCGTTGTTTCCGGGTCTCGAATCCTCACCCGTACAATAAGATTTCATATCAACCGGGAGGCTGACGTGGCAGCGAAGAAGATCGGAATTTTGACCGGAGGCGGCGATGTTCCGGGTTTGAACGCCGTGATCAAGACAGTGGTGTATCGCAGCGGAGGGATCGGGTATGAGGTCACCGGACTCCGTCGCGGATGGGAGGCTCTCACTCATCTGAACTTCGAAGATCCAGCGAGCGTCAGCCGTTACGTTCTGCCCCTGAACCGGGACAACACCCGCACCGTCGACCGCGACGGCGGCACCTTCCTGCATAGCTCCCGCACCAATCCTCTGAAGATGAAAAAGACGCCGGCATTTCTCACCGGCACGACTTTTCCCTCGGCCCAGATGACCAAGGGCGGGGAAACCTCCACGGTTTTCGATATGACCTCGCGGGTGCTGCAGAATATCGAAAAGCTGGAACTGGATTATCTCGTCGCCATCGGCGGCGACGACACGCTCAGCTACGCGGCCCATCTGGATCGCCAGGGCGTCAAAGTAATCGCCGTCCCGAAAACGATGGACAATGACGTGCGCAACACCGAATACTGCATCGGCTTTTCCACCGCCGTAAATCGCGCCGCCGACGCCATCGAGCGGCAGCGCACCACCGTGGCCTCGCACGAACGCTTCGGCGTGTTCCGCATTTTCGGGCGGGACGCCGGATACACCTCGCTCTACACCGCTTACATCAGTTCCATGCGCTGCTGCATTCCGGAGTTCAAGGTCAACCTCGACCGGCTGATCGACCTGCTCGCCGAGGACAAACGCAAAAATCCGAGCAGCTATGCGCTGGTGGTTCTGTCCGAAGGCGCGCAGTGGGAGGGCTACCAGATTCGCGAATATGGCGAAGCGGATGCCTTCGGTCACCGCAAGAAGGCCAATGTGGGCGAGGACCTTGCCGACGAGATCAAAAAACGCACCGGCGGGGAAACCATCGTCAGCGATCTGACCTATGATCTTCGCGGCGGTCCGCCGGATTTTGTGGACAAAATGGTAGCCTCCACCTTCGGCGGCATGGCGGTGGATCTGATCGCGCAGGGAAGTCACGGGCTCATGATGGCGATCAGCCAGGGATGCTATGCGGCTGTTCCGATTCCCGATCCCAAGCTGGGTCCGCGCAAGGTCGATATCGCGAAGATGTACGATGTCGAGCGCTACCGCCCCAGCTATTCGGGCAAGATCGGCCTGCCGGTTTTCCTGACTCATGCCTGATTTCCTCGGGAAATGGCGCAGGCCGAAAGCCCCGCTCTATCAGGCGATCGATCCCGCGCTGCGCGACGAAATCCGGCGCAGCTTCGATGAGGCTTCGCGCGACGAAGAACACTTTCCGTCCACCATCGATCCGCGCATTCAGCACGTGCAGGTGCTGCTAAAGTTCTTCGGCGATCTGACCGATAGACGGGTGTTGGATGTCGGGTGCGGCAAGGGTCGCTTTGCGCGGGTCTTGAGAGAGCAATACCCGGGCGCGGAAATCTGGGGACTGGACATTTCGGAGGAGATGCTTCGGTTCGTTCCCGCCGGCGTGAAGACGCGGGCCGGGCTGATGACCGAGCTGCCCTTTGCCGACTCGACATTCGATTGCATCTACGCGACTGAATCTCTGGAACACGCGGTGGAGATTGAGCGCGCCGTGAGTGAGATGTCCCGGGTCCTGAAGCCCGGCGGCAAACTCGTGATCATTGACAAGAACGCGGAGCACTGGGGACGATTCAAGACTCCGGCATGGGAACGCTGGTTTACGCGCGGCGAACTGGAAAAGCTTTTGCAGCGCGATTGCCGCCAGGTGCGCAGCGAATTTCTTTCCTATTGGGAAGACGTCAAGCCGGACGGCCTGTTTCTTGCCTGGTTCGCAACGAAGTAGACTGGTGAAATATGTCTGAAGGGATGGCTGTTTCTGCGGAGCATTTCGGGTCCATGCAGGAGTCGCGTGGCTGGCTCACCGCGATTAACTGGACTTCGGCGGTTCTGATGACCGTGGTTTTTCTGGTCGCCGGTCTGTGGAAGATCACCGATCCGATCGGAGCCGCGGCGCGCCTCGCCCAGGCAAGAGTGCCGGAATCGCTCAGCGTTTTCACGGCGACGACCCTCGGCACGGTGGAAGTGTTCACCGGCATTCTGCTCCTGATCCCCGCATTCCGCAAATGGGGTTCATTGCTGGGCAGCATCCTCATGGTCGCCTTCATGGCCTTCATCGGCTATCACTACAAAGAGCTGACGGGCGCGGAATGCTCCTGCTTCCCCTGGATCAAACGGGCAGTCGGACCGGGCTTCTTTATTGGTGACGGGATTATGCTGCTGCTGGCGATCGGCGCCGGAATTGGCGCTCGTCCGGCGGCCGGTGTGCGGCGGGCTCTGCTGATTCTGGCCGGTATCGGCGTCTTCACCGCCAGCTCCTATGGCTACGCGCTAACCCGGCATACAGGCGTCAAAGCGCCCGATACGCTGACCGCCCAGGATGGCCGCCAGGTCTCGATCAACACCGGCAAAGTGTTCATCTATTTCTTCAATCCGCAGTGTCTGCATTGCCTCGATGCCGGCAGGAAACTGGCGGCTTTGAACTGGGGAGATACGCGCTTTGTCGGCGTGCCAACCGAAAATCCGCAGTTTGCCGACTGGTTCATGGGCAAGGCCGGCCTCACCGGAAAAGGTCCGGTCGTAAAGGATCTGGACACGCTGAAGAAACTGTTCCCTTTCGATCTGCCTCCGGCGGGCGTCGCTTTGCAGGACGGCTATGAGAAGGCCATGCTGCTCCAGTTTGAGGATGAGAAAGAACCTTCGGCTACGCTCACCAAACTTGGCTTTGTTCATTAAGTGACCGAACGGCGCAGAATCGGGTCGGGTTATCCTCTCGAAGCCGAGGTCGGGTATTCGCGCGTGGTGCGCGTCGGAAATCGCATTTACGTCGCCGGCACGGTGGCTTCGGACGATACGGGCGCAGTCATCTCACCCGGCGATGCCTATGCGCAGGCGCGCTATATTCTGCAGAAAATCGCGCGCGCCCTGGCCGAAGCCGGGGCTTCCATGGAACACGTCGTGCGAACGCGCATGTTTGTCACCGATATAACCAGGGCCAGCGAATTCGGCCGCGCTCACGGCGAGGTTTTCCGCGAAATCCGGCCCGCCGCCACGATGATCGAAGTAAAAGCGCTGGTCGATCCGGGATTTCTGATCGAGATCGAAATCGAAGCCGAGCTGTAACCAAAGTACTGGTACCGTTTCTCTCTTTTCCATCCAGGTCCAGTGAAATACATCGCCGCCCGCAGCCACTCAATTCCTGAAACCTGAGACTTCGGCCCTAAGCTGACAGCTCTGTTTCGCGCCGGCGGATTCGGGGGATTCGGTCCGCCGAGCTTTTCAAGCCGTGGGAGAGCCCGGAGGCCTCCCGCGGCTTTACTGTTATTATCGGAATATAGTCATGCTTTCAGCCCCGCGGCTTTTGTTCCTGCTCGCGATTCCCGCCATAGCTTTCCCAGCCATTCTTCCTGAGACGATCGGCGCGTGGCAGCGCGGAACCGCGGCAAGCGCCAAAATTCCGGATCAGAAAGTCTGGCAGGAGTTCGGGCTGCAGGAATCGGAAACAGCGCCCTATCTGGCTGACGGTCAGAAATATACAATTTCCGCGTACCGGTTCGCGGACGCCACCGGAGCCTTCGCGGCCCTCGATCAGATCCGGCCCGCCGACGCCAAACCTTTCGAAACCACCGGTGTAGCGCTCCAAACCGACAAAGATGTGCTCGTCGCAGTAGGGAACTATCTCTTCATCTACGACGGTTACAAGCCCAAACCCGAGGAACTGAACCATGTCGTCGGGACGGCGCCTCACTATTCGCAGTCCCCTTTGCCGACCCTGCCCCGCTATTTGCCCGCCGGAGCGGCCCCGAACTCACAGCGCTACATAACAGGGCCGGAAAGTCTGGCCCGGTACACCCCCTCCATTCCCCCCAGCACCGCGGCGTTCCACTTCAGCGCCGAGGCGGTGCTCGCGAAGTACGGCAGCGCCGGTAAAGAGGGGACGCTGGTTCTTTTCAGCTACCCGACCATGGAGATGGCGCGGGACCGCCTGCCTCATTTTCAACAGGTTCAGGGCGCTGTGGTGCGCCGCAGCGGACCCCTGGTCGCGGTCACCCTCGGCGTCACCCCGGACGATGCCGAACGCCTTCTCTCGCAGGTCCGTTATCAGGCGGAAATCACTGTGCCGGAACATGTTCCCACTCCAAAGGACAATCCCGCGAATCTCTTCCTGAACATCATCATCCTGTGCGGAATTCTGGCCGGATTCTGTGTGGTTTCGGGCCTGGTCGTGGGTGGCCTCCGGGTGCTTTTCCGCAGGGCCGGCGCATCCGGCGAAGGCGATGCAATGATCTCTTTGCACCTTTCCGGCAGGCCCTAAGTTGCTT
>DASZLO010000173.1:0-12519 GCA_035552315.1 Bryobacteraceae bacterium | reverse complement strand
CGGCTCGGTGCTTTGCCGCCTCTACTACACCGGCGAAGAAAATCTGGACGAAGCGGCCGATCTGGTGGAAGACGCGTTCCGGATTTCCGGCGCACGCCCTGACGCAAGGGACCTGATACTCGAGGTCGTCAGCTAGCTCGATGGGCCGCTTCACCGGCCTTCTCGGAATCATCGTTATCATGGCCACGGCCTGGCTTCTTTCCAGGCACAAGAAAAAAATCAGGCTGCGCGTGGTTCTGTGGGGACTGGGGCTGCAGTTCGGCTTCGCGGTGCTGGTGCTGAAAACCAGCTTTGGCAAGGTCTTCCAGGCCGCCAGCGTGGCGGTCACGGCCATGCTGGGCTATTCCGAAGCGGGCGCTTCCTTCGTTTTCGGCGACACGCTGGGCAAATCCAGCGGTTCCATGGGCACCGTGTTCGCTTTCCAGGTGCTGCCCATCATCATATTCATCGCTTCTTTCTTTTCCATCCTTTACTACCTCGGCGTGATGCAGTGGGTGGTGAAGGGCTTCGCCATTGCGATGCAGAAGATCATGGGGGCCAGCGGAGCGGAATCGCTGAACGTCGCCGCCAGTATTTTCATGGGACAGACCGAGGCGCCTCTGACCATCCGGCCATTTCTGGCGGGGCTGACGCAGTCGGAATTATTCACCATCATGGTGAGCGGCATGGCGCACGTTTCCGGCGCCGTGATGGCGGCGTATGTGATGTTCGCGCATGTGGAGATTCAGCATCTGCTGACCGCGGTGATCATGACGGCCCCGGCGACCATCATGCTCGCGAAGATTTTCGAGCCTGAGGTCGGAATTCCGGCCACGGCGGGCAAGGTGGACGTCAAGCTGGAACAGACTTCCGTCAATATCATCGACGCGGCGGCGCAGGGTTGCAGCGACGGGCTGCAGTTGTGTCTGAACATTGCCGCGATGCTGATCGGATTCCTCGCTTTGATTGCGCTGGTGAACGGGATTTTCGGCTGGGCGCATGCGCATATCGGCTGGATTCCCGGTTCCATGCAACAGCTCTTTGCGATCGTTTTCGCGCCCATTGCGTGGCTGCTCGGAGTTTCGTGGAATGACTGCGCAACCATCGGGCAATTGCTGGGCGAGCGGCTGGTCACCAACGAATTCATCGCCTTTATCGATCTGGGCAAGGTGAAGGCGCAGCTGGATCCGCATTCGTTCACCATCGCCACTTACGCGCTCTGCGGATTTGCGAATTTCAGTTCGATCGCGATTCAGGTGGGCGGCATCGGGGCGCTGGCTCCATCGCGGAAATCGGATCTGGCACGTTTGGGAATGCGCGCGGTGGCGGCCGGCACGATGGCGAATTTCATGTCGGCATGTATCGCGGGGATGCTCCTTTCGTGAGTTTCGAATCATGTCCAACGCTTCAGACTACATCGAATCCGTCACGACCGTCCGGCCGCGGGTAGCGGTGATTCTCGGCAGCGGACTGGGCGCCTTCGCCGATTCGCTCGACAACGCCAGCGTCGTCGACTATCACGATATTCCGGACTGGCCGCGGTCAACCGCCGTCGGCCATGCGGGCAAACTGGTAACGGGCACCATCGAAGGAGTGCCTGTGGCGGCGCTCGCGGGCCGGGTACACCTTTACGAAGGCTACACGGCGCGGCAGGTGGTGTTCGGGGTACGCACGCTCTCGATGATGGGGGTGGATTCTCTGGTACTCACCAACGCGGCGGGCGGGATCAATGCCGATTACAAACCCGGCGACCTGGTGCTGATTTCGGATCACATCAACCTGACCGGGCAAAACCCGCTCACTGGCCCGAACGACGAAAGTCTCGGTCCGCGCTTCCCCGATATGAGCGAGGCTTACTTGAAAAGTTATCGCGAAATTGCAGTGAATGCAGGCGCTGAAATGGGACTCGAGCTCAAGCAGGGGGTGTACGCGGCGGTGCCCGGGCCGAGCTATGAAACGCCGGCGGAGATCCGCTACCTGCGGGCCATCGGCGCGGATCTGGTGGGCATGTCGACAGTGCCCGAAACGATCGCGGCGAATCACGAAAGCATGAAGGTGCTGGGGATTTCGTGCGTGACCAACTTCGCGGCGGGAGTGACGGACCAGAAGCTCGATCACAAAGAAGTGCTGCAGGTGGGCGCGCAGATCAAAGACACGCTGGTGGAGTTGCTGCGGCGCGTGCTGCCGCGACTGAGCTTGTGATGTCGGACCGTCTGATTGAAGCGGCGCTGGCGGCTCGCGAGAACGCGCACGCCCCATTTTCTAAATTCCGTGTGGGCGCCGCTGTCGAGGATGCGGTGGGAAACATCTTCACCGGCTGCAATGTGGAGAATGCCACGTACGGGCTGACAATCTGCGCCGAGCGCGTGGCGATTTTCAAGGCTATTTCCGAGGGCGCACGATCCTTCAAACGGGTTGCTGTAGCGGCCGATACCGAGGAACTCACACCGCCGTGCGGAGCGTGCCGGCAGATCCTGTGGGAGTTTTGCGGCGACGTCGAGATCGTGCTGGCGAATCCGCGCGGCAAGACGGAGACGCTGCGGCTGGGAACGTTATTTCCGCGCGCTTTCGACGCTTCGTTTCTTTGACGGTTTCATTGAAGGTTTGACTCCGGATACCGGATCGCCTATAAATCATGTAAATGAAAACGCCGGTCTGTTTCCTGTTATTCACAATCGCCGCGGTTGCGCAGACGCCGGTCCCGGCCGGCCCACGCGCGGTGACGGGGCTTCCTTATTCCATGGAGCAGACGACGGAGCGGGTGCAGACTCTTGCCGACGGCACACGTATTTCGCAGCCTGCGCAAAAGATTGCGCAGTACCGGGATTCAGCAGGGCGGACGCGAAACGAGATTACTACGACGGTCGCCGGGCCCGGCGCGCAAACCATCTCGACGATCATAATTATGGACCCGGTTTCCGGACTCCGCTACAATCTCGATACGCGCAATCATGTCGCGCGCAAAATGCCGCCGCTCAGTCCGCCACCACAGGGCAGAGCTGCCGCCCCACTGGCTTTACAAAGGCCCGATGCCAGCTCGGAATCTCTGGGCACTCAGGTTATTCAGGGCATCACGGCGAGGGGCACCCGGACAACCATGACTTATCCGATCGGCTTCTCCGGAAACGACCGGCCCATCGTTTCGATCAATGAAATGTGGATGTCGATTGATCTCCGGATCATGCTGCAATCGAAAATGTCAGACCCCAGATTCGGCGACAGCACGACTACGCTGAACAGTTTTTCGCAGGCTGAACCCGACCCGACGCTGTTCCAGATTCCGGCGGATTATCAGGTGGTTGAGGGGCGTTAGAAGCTCATTCGACCCGGCGTTGTACGAAAACCAGGTCCAGAAATCTGCCGAACTTGAAGCCGACTTCGCGGAAGCGGGCTACCTGCTCAAATCCAAGGCGCTCGTGAAGACGAAGAGATGCCGCGTTGTCGGCGTCGATGCCGCCCACTATCACGTGCTTGCCTGATTGGGCCGCGCGCGGGATCAGGGCCCTGACCAGCGCGGATCCGATTCCTCTGCCGCGCCGGCCGGCATCCACATGGACAGTGTGTTCGACGGTAAAGCGGTAGCCCGGCCAGGCGCGGAAGTCGCCGAAGGAAGAGTAGCCCACGACGGAATCGCCGTCACACGCCACCAGCGTCGGATAGTTCTGGGCAAGGCGCGCTTTCCAGAATGCGACGCGCTCGGAAACGGGCACGGGCTCGTCGCGATAGATGGCGGTGGAGTTCAGCAGAACCTCGTTGTAGATTGCTGTGATGGCCTCGAAGTCTTTTTCCACGGCGTCGCGAATGGCTATGGAATCCATTACCTTATCCATTCGTCTATTATAGTGGATGTGGAAAATACCGGTATCGGACCCGCGCTGGCGGCGCGCATTCGTCTGGGGCGCAACTCACGCGGCTGGTCGATGGACGACCTTTCCCAGCGGGCCGGCGTTTCGCGGGCGATGATCAGCAAGATTGAGCGGGAGGAGTGCAGTCCCACGGCGATGGTGCTGGGACGGCTCAGCGGAGCTTTCGAAATCAGCATGTCGGCGCTGCTGGCGGGCGTGGGCGAGGAACGGAAGCGTGTGGTTCGTCTGGCAGAACAGCAGCTCTGGACGGACCCTGAAACCGGCTATACGCGGCGCGCTGTATCGCCGCCCGCGGGAGGTCCTCTGCGGATTGTCGAAGTCGAATTGCCGCCGGGCGCGAAGGTGACGTTTCCCGCAAGCGCCTACACCTTCCTGCATCATCAGATCTGGATTCTGGCGGGGCATCTTCGCTTCCACGAGGGCGCCAGCGTACACGATCTGCACAAGGGAGACTGCCTTCAGCTGGGCGTGCCCGAGGAATGCAGTTATGAAAATCCTTCCGGTTCACGGAATTGCCGCTATCTGGTGGTCACCGTTTCGCGGTGACGCAAACAAAACGGGCCTCCCTTGCGGGAGGCCCGTTTTGAACAGCCGAGTGAAGAGTCCGGTTTAGAAAGTAAACCGAACCGAGAGGCGAAGGTTCCGGGCTGCCTGGTAAACCTGAGGCAGTCCATAGCGGTTCGAGAGAGTCACCGGCGCCTGAACGCCCGCGAATGCTCCTTTACCGTTCAACGCGTCGATGTAGTTGTAGCCGTTCATCACTTTGCCCCAGTCAACGCCAGGATCGCCGGAGAAGCGCGATGCCCGGGTGGGGCTGATGAGACCGGAACCAGCGATGATCAGCTCATTCACCGCCAGCACGGAGTGCTGGTTGAGCGCGTTGATGGCGTTGATTTCGAAGATCAGGCGGGTGTTTTCGCTGGTCCTGACTTCGTGGTGAATGGAGAGATCGGTCTGGAAGTAGTTATCGGTGCGGGCGTTGTGAACCACATCGCCCTTGACGATATCGCCGTTTGCGGCGCGGGAGAGTTGCACGAAGTTGCCGCGCCCTTCAGCCCACTGGCAAGCCGACGATGTGCCGACCACCGAAAGGCAGCTGCTGATCGGCGTCCCCTGGAAAGCCGACTGCGACATGCCGAACAGAGTTTCTCCGCCCATCCATTTCAGCCGGTAGTAGCCAAAAGCTTTACCGGTGTTGGGACGATCGGTGCTGAGCGGGCCGTCGTCGATCGCGCCGCTGGGAGTGTATTCCATGGTCGGAATATCGAAGGCGCGGCCGTTGTTTGGAGCGTGGCGTCCGCCGCCGCCGTCGGTGTCGTCGGTATTGGTGAGACCGGAGTAGTTGCCGGTCAGCCTGCTGTAGGTGTAGGAGAGGGTACCGAACAGTTTGCCGGTCGGTCTGCGCGACAGACGGAATTCAACACCGTCATACCGGCGAGTCGCCGGGACAACAGCGGGGCATTCGGCGCAGAACGGCACGGTCGTCAGGTAGTTGTTCCCGCTGGCATCCGGAATCACCACCGGACGATGCAGGAAGTCGTCGAACGTCGTGCCCGGATTGCCGATGTAGAAACCGAGGTTATCGGTGATCGCCGAATCTTCGATCGTGCGATCGAGACGCTTGCGGGCATAGCGGGTTTCGAGGGTATAGTCCGGAGTGATGGCCCAGTCGGCGCCAGCCACGTATTCATGCTGGAGCATCGGCTTGAGATTCGGATCGATGGCCGGGTCGCGAGTGTCGGCTTTGGTGGCGCGGAAGTCGACGTTTTCGATGAAACGTCCGACCGTTACGCCAGGAGCCGGTCCGCTGGCCGGGCAACCGCCGCCCGTCTGGAGGCTGGGAGTGATGGCCGCATAGTTGGTGTCGTCCATGGCATATACGCAGTTGTGCCAGTAGTCGCTGCCGAAAGAGCCGCGCGCCAGACCCATCTTCATAATGTCGTAGAACTTGCCGTAGCTCGCATAGAGCTTCAGCTTGCCGTTGTGCAGCACGTCGTAGGCTCCGCCGATACGCGGGGCGATTTTGTCGCCAAAGCCGAACTCAACCGTGGGAAAACGGTTGGCATCGTAGGGCGGCTGACGTTCCTGATCGAGACGAAGGCCGAGGTTGAGCGTCAGGCCGTGACCGACATTCCAGGCATCCTGTAAATAAACGGCATGCGCGTACTGTTCGGTGCCGCCGGTGTTGGTAACGCCCGTGCCGACGACGAAATAGCCGTACTTGCCTTCGCAGGCAGATGAGCCGTAGAGCGACTGGTTGGTGGCGATGACACCGTTGCAGGCGGTAGTGCTGGTCACGGGAGTGTAGCTCTGGCCGAAGTAAAGATCGACGCGGCCACCCTGAAAATTGGTCAGCACGTTGTTCTGCTGCGTCTGCTGGAAGAAGCCCGCTTTGAAGTTATGCGAACCGCCAAACAGGCGAGCTACGAAATACGAACCATCCACATTGACACTGGAGCGATTGTAGGCGTCGTATACGGTAGCCAGGTTGTTTGGAATGTTGGCGAAGCCCGCAGTGTTGAATGAAGAGGCCGGAAACGGATTACCGGCGAGGTCTTTGCTCGAGGCGTTGGCCGTGGTCTGGTAAACGTAGCGGGTGCCGATCGGAGTGCCGCGCTGCTCGTTGTTGTTGAAGAAGTAGCCGTAGCGGGCCGAAACGGTGAATTTCGAAGTCGGGGTCCAGTCGCCGCCAAATGAGTAGACGGAGTTTGGATTCACGTTGCCGGAATCCGCGCGAAGGGTATTCGGATCCGTGCTGGCGCCCGCGTTGAGCTGGTTCGACAGACTGTCGGGCTGGCCGAGCTGGCCGGTGGCGCGATAGTAAGCGTAGTTCCAGGATGCGAACAGGCGGATTTTGTCGTTCAGGCGATAGTCCAGCCGGTTGAACGCGTTGTGCGACGTCGAAGACTGAGTGAGGGTGCGGGGACCCGGGTTGGCGCCCGTGAACGTCGTCAGACGCCGCAGGGTGTCGATGGCCGGCGCATAGGCGCTGAAAATCCAGAGGCGGTCTTTTATGATCGCGCCGCCGATGGAGTAGCCCGGTTCGAGAATCAGGCGCTGATCCTTGGCAGGCACATAGTACTGCGGAGTGCCGTCGAGGCGCGTCGAGGTATTCAATGACGGCTTCGTAGGATCGAGGCGCAAACCGCAGGTGGTGCTGAAGCCAGCCACGTTCACGTTCGCGGAGCCGGACGTCAGGCCGCTGGAGCAGGCATCGTTGGCGTCCAGAGAACTGGTCTGGAAATAGGAAAACAAAGAACCATGCCAGGTGTTGCCGCCGCGCTTCGGAACCGCGTTGATCACGCCGCCCAGCGCGCCGCCGAATTCGGCTTCGAAGCTGCTGGACTTGATCTGAACTTCCTGGATAAATTCCATCTGGAAGTTGCGGCCGACGCCGCCGGTCTGAATATTGGTGGTGTTGACGCCGTCAACGAGGTATACGTTTTCCGAGTCGCTCGCGCCGTCGATCTGAAAGCCGTTCTGGCGGTTGCTGGTGGTGCCCTGCATGGGCTCCTGGCGGGCGCCGGCGGCGAACGGAATCACGGACTGGAACGAACGTCCCACCGGAATGCTGTCGAGAACCTGTCTGTCGACTGTGATCGCGACCTTGCTCTGCGTCACGTCCACAGTGGGAATGTCCGAGGTGACTTCGACGGTCTCGCTTACGGTGCCGATTTCAAGTTTGACATCGACATTGGGCAAACGGCCGGCAGTCACATCGAGACCGACCAGCTTGAAGGATTTGAATCCCGTCGCACTCGTTGTGAGGGTATAGACGCCGGACGGAAGTTCGGTGAAATGGTAGCTACCCGCGGCATCGGAGGTCGTTTGCTTGTTTCCAAGCAGCGTCGTGCCCGATAGTTCGAGAGTCGCGTTGGGTATGGCGGAACCCGAGGGGTCTTTAACCATGCCCTGAATCCCGCCGGTCGTTTCCTGTGAGAAGCCGAGGGGTGTGAGCATCAAAGCGGCGATTACGACAGGCCACCAGTGCCGGAAGTTTTGCTTAGAGTTGGTAACTCCAAGCAGGGTTTCTTTATATTTCATCCATGCGATTTTAGCATGTTAATTTCATTACACTACTGTTTTTTGTTGACTTGTTTTGTTGCAGTTACAAACTTACACAAATGGCGATATGATATTTGGAAGTTACGGGAATTTATGTACTGAATTATACCAAATCCAGAATTATTAAAGCTTTATGTCAATTCTGTTGGCGCGAAACAGGTTTTCGGAGGGGTGAAAGCGCCTCGAAAGTATCCGACCGGGGAATACTACCCATGTAGTGTTTTGTGATAGACTCCTCTGTTCATGCGTATTTACGGCCGGAACGAATGCCTTGAGATCGCTTTGCGCGTATTCGGATTTTTCACCGGGAGGCCATACCGCCGGCCCACAAAAGACGACCGTGAGGCCCTGGAAAAATGCGCTGGACCCGAGAACAAGGGCAAGCCCGCATCAGAACTTGCGCGTATCGTGATTCACCACGGCGGACTGGAATAATAGCCTTACGCAGGGCAGCAGCTTTGGTTGCGATTCCGGTTGCGATTCCCGTTTCGCTATCCTATCCGCAGTGCGACCCCGCCTCTTCCTAATCGATTCCTACGGCTTCATATTCCGGGCTTACCACGCCCGGGCCCGCATGCAGGCGCCGCCGATGCGTACCACCACCGGGATCCCCACTGAAGCTGTGCTGATCTTCCACAATATGCTGCGCAAGCTGGCGAAGAATTTTCAGCCGCAGCATATGGCGGCGATTTTCGAGAGCCTGGGGAAGACGCATCGCGAAGAGGAATATGCGGAATACAAAGCCAACCGCAGCGAGACTCCGCCGGACCTGATCACCCAGATTCCTTATGTGGTTCGTCTTATCGAAGCACTGCGGCTCCCGCTGATTCAATACCCGGGATTCGAAGCCGACGATGTGATCGGCACACTGGCCCGGAAAGCCGCGGATGCTGGCTGCGACGTGGTGATCGTCTCATCCGACAAAGATATGCTCCAGCTGGTGAATGAGCACGTCTCCATGCTGAATCCGGCAAAAGACGACACCTGGTACGATGCGGCGAAGGTCAAGGAATTTATGGGTGTCGAGCCGTCTCAGGTCGCCGATCTTCTGGCTCTAAAAGGCGACGCAGTGGACAATATCCCCGGCGCGCCCGGCATCGGAGACAAAGGAGCGGTCGATATTCTGACCCGGTTCGGGTCGCTCGCCGCTGCTCTGGAGCGCGCCGGCGAAATTACGAAGCGAACTTATCGCGAGAGCCTGCAAAACAATCGCGAGCGCATCCTCATGAGCCAGCGGCTCGCTACCATTCACTGCGATGTGCCGATCCCCTTCGACCTCAAGAGCCTCTGCATCCAGACTCCCGATACCGAAGCTCTGAAAGGCGTTTTCAAAGAACTGGAATTCTTCACTCATTTAAAGGAACTCGGTCCGTCTGAAGATTCGCGCCCGCGCGATTTCGCTCCGCTGGAAAATGCCGAAGCGCTCCGCGATTTCGTTGCTGCCGTACCGGCTGGCGCGAGCCTGTCGATAGCTCTATCGGCAGATCGCCAGGATTTCGGTATGGCGTACCGGGCCGCCGAAGCCCGAAGTATCCCCGCCGCTCGTTTCGGGGAGCTCAAGCCTTATCTGGAAGACCCCGCACTGCCGAAAGTGGCCGCCGATCTCAAATCGCTCACGCTCGATCTCATCAAGCGGGGCGGACCGTCAGGACAAGTCAGGCCGGCCGGCTTTCACGATGACGTATCTATCTATGCGTTCCTGCTGGAATCGGATCCCGGGAGCTGCTCGCTCGAAGCTCTGGTAGAGAGGCGTCTCGACCTGCGGGCGGGGCCGCGGGCGGACGAGAGGGCCAGCTTCGTCCACGAACTGAATGAGCGCCTGAAGCCCGAAATTGAACGCCGCGGCCTGGGCAAACTCTACGAAGAAATCGAACTGCCGCTCACCGGTGTGCTGGCGCGCATGGAACAAACGGGCATCCGCATCGATGCGGGGGAACTGGCGCGCCTTTCCGCATTGATGGAGAGTAGCATCGCCGGCCTGACTGCGGCGATCCATTCAATCGCCGGGCGGGAATTCAATATTTCCTCGCCGCAGCAGTTAGGCAAGGTCCTGTTCGAGGAACTGAATCTGCCCGCGCCCGTGCGCTACGGCAAAGGCAAGACGATCTCCACAGCCGCCGATGTTCTGGAGGGTCTGGCGGCCGATCACGAAATCGTGCGCAAGGTGCTGGAATACCGGCAGCTCACCAAGCTCAAGGGCACCTACGTGGATGCCCTCCCCGCCCTGCTCGATCCGGACACGCAGCGGCTGCATACCAGCTTTAATCAGATGGGCGCGGCGACCGGGCGGCTGTCGTCGTCGAATCCGAACCTCCAGAACATCCCGATCAAGACCGAACTGGGGCGCGAAATCCGCGCCGCTTTTGTGCCGCGTGAAGGGTGGAAGCTGATTGTCGCGGATTATTCGCAGATCGAGTTACGGCTGCTGGCGCATATGTCCGAAGATCCTGTGCTCATGGATGCATTCCGGCACGGCGAAGACATTCACACGCGCACTGCCGCTGAGGTGATGGGGGTGCCTCCCATGCTGGTGACCCGGGAAGCGCGCAACAACGCCAAGGCCGTGAATTTCGGGATCGTGTATGGGATCAGCGCCTTCGGACTGGCGGCGAACCTCGGAATTTCGCGCAAAGAGGCGGAGCTTTATATAAGGGCCTATTTCGAACGCTACGCAGGGGTGAAGCGCTTCATCGACGAGACGATTGCCAAAACGCGTGAGACCGGAATTGCCCGGACCCTGTTTGGAAGGGAGCGGCCCATTCCGGACATGAACAGCCGCAATCCCAACGCGCGCGGGTTCGCGGAAAGGACGGCAGTCAATTCGCCGATCCAGGGAACGGCGGCGGATCTTATAAAACTGGCGATGGTGCGGATCGATCGCGCCTTGGTGGGTTTCCAGACAAAGCTATTGCTTCAGGTTCACGACGAACTGGTGCTGGAAAGCCCGCCTGAGGAGGCCGGGCGGGTGGCGCAACTGGTGAAAAAGGAAATGGAAGAGGTATTTCCCTTGAACGTACCGATGCTGGTGGAGACGGGTTGCGGCGACAACTGGCGCGACGCCAAATAGGGCGGCGCAAGTTCCGCTTAAACGCTGAATGAACTGCCGCAGCCGCAGGTCGACTTCACCTGTGGATTGCTGAACTTGAAGCCGGAACCTTCCAGCGATTCCACGTAATCCACTTCGGCGCCGTCCAGATAAAGGAGGCTGGCCTGGTCGATAAAAACCTTTAAACCGCTGTAGTTATAGGTTTTATCGAGCATATTCGGCGCATTCTCGAAGGCCATGGAATAGCTGAAGCCGGAGCAACCGCCGCCGACCACAGAAATGCGTAGCCCCGCGGGTTTGGGTTCCTGCGTGTCGAGGATTTCCCGCACTTTTCCAATCGCTGTCTCAGTGAGATTTACCATATCCGCAGTATACTAGACGCGCGAGCCGCCCCGCGGGATTCGGGGACCTTTTTCAGCTCTGGTTTTCAGCTCTGGTTTTCAGCTCTGGTTCGTGGCACGCTACTTGCATAGTCGTGGCCATGATAGGAGTCATTAAGGTTAACTGAAACCGCCGGCTGGCCGCTGGCGTCTCACCGGGTGTATGGGAACTTTGAGCGATGCCCTCCCGCTCCCGGCGTTCACAAGAACCAGAACCCGAGTGGATTACGAGAATACTCCTGAAGGCGCGCTTGTCCGCCGGGCACAGGCTGGCGACGAAAACGCGTTCCGCGATATCGTCGAGCGCTACCAGTCCAAGGTCTTTTCCATCATTCATGGCATCGTGAGACAGCGCAACGATGTTGAGGATATTGCGCAACAGGTGTTCGCAAAAGTCTACTTCTCCATCCGAAATTTTGACTTTCGTAGTTCATTCATCACTTGGATCTACAAAATCACCGTCAACGAGTGCTTCGACTACCTGCGGAAGAAGAAGGTCCGGAAACTCGTCTATGAAAGCGATATGAGCGAAGACGAATCGCGCCGGGTCGACAACACCGAACCGGCGATGGACCGGGCGCCGCGCGCCGACACTTCACTGGCGCGCCGCGACTATGTCGTCAAGCTCATGGACCGGGTTTCGGATGAGGAAAAACGTCTTCTCATGCTCAAAGAGGTAGAGGGTTATTCGGTGGAAGAACTCTCCGGCATGTTGAACATGAACGAAAATACGATTAAAGTAAAGTTATTCCGTGCCCGGCAGAAGCTGGTGAAGGCTGCCCAGCGGCTCGACCGGGCGCCTGTTCTCGCAAAGTAAGCGAAGGGGCAACCAGGGGCTATAGCAAAATGCACGACGCTGCGATCGAAGAACTTGAAAGGCATTTGAGTGGTAACGCCTCGTCGGCGTTCTATGCGCACCTTGCTGTGTGCGAGGAGTGCCGCGTCGAGGTTGGGGAGATGGAAAATCTCTCGGCAATGTTCCGGGAGTTCCGCGCCGACATGCGCAGCGCGGAACAGGCAGCGCCCGAACCCAGGCTCGGATTTTACAATCGTGTGGCGGGCGTAATCGTGGAACATCAGCGTACCGATTTTCTGGGGCTGTTCGCTCCCGGGGCAGCTTTCTTCCGTCGTGTGGCCTTCGGATCTCTTATCCTGCTGGCCGGGCTGGGAAGCTATCTGGTAT
>DASZLO010000172.1:0-5699 GCA_035552315.1 Bryobacteraceae bacterium | reverse complement strand
AAGCCCTACGCGCCAGGAGGGCACGTTCGATACTCGTCCCTGCGGATGATAAGGCGATGCGGTCACCAGATCTACGTCACTCGTGAGCAGGCTGAGCATCGGCTTTAATTCGCGGGGATCGTAACTGCAGTCGCAGTCCATCGAACACGCAATGTCACGCGCGCTTCTCAAACCCGTATGGACCGCCGCCGCGACACCCCTGTTCTGGTCGTGGCGCAGCAGCAGCGAATCGCCGCGCGGGCCGAACATCTCGTTCAGTTTTTGCCACGTGGAGTCCCTGCTGCCATCGTCCACAAAGATGAACTGCACGTCGTAAGTGGGCTCCAGCTCCGCTTTCAATTCGTCGAGTGAGCGCGAGAGGTAAGGAATCGATGCCTCTTCGTTGAAGCAGGGAATGATGACGCTGATTGGAACCCTCTGCCCTGCCGGCCTGGCGCCCGTAATGGTCACGACGCTGCGCGGCTTTGGCGTTACGCTTGCGCCGACGGTCTGCTGGATGCAGTTCAGCGATCCGGCAACGCTGTCGAATCGATAGGCATTCAGCAGATCGCCTATAATCCGCACGATCTGGTCGCCGTTACGATAGTGCCGGAGATCGCGCAACCTCGACCCCGTGTGAATGCGGGGCTGCGCCGGATCCAGATCCCACAACCGGAAGTAGAGAACAAGCGGGTGATCGAACGAGGCATCCCAGTGTTCGATGAACCAGCGCACTGCCGCTTCCGGGTACTGCCGGAAATAATTCCCGCCCGCGAATGGGACCATGATCCCGCCGAAGCGTTGTGAAGATAACGGAAATTCCCAGATACTGCGGGCCCCGAATTCCTGCAGGTGGACGAACCGTCTCCACGGCTGGCCGGGGAACGGTATGCCCATCGGGCTCAGACTCGAATCGTAGAGGAGGCCTTCTTCGGCCAGCACCTCGAGCGCCTGCAGATGCTTTGACCGCAGCAGCACGTCCGATCGGCGGTAGCCCAGCACTTCAAAGCCGCACGAATCTTCCACGGCGGATTTTCCCCGCCGCACCGTCTCGCGAAAATCCTCCCGCGCCAGCGTGCGGAAGCCTGGACCACGATCCCCCGAAAGCGCGATTTCATGCCCCTGCCGCACGACTTCCCGCAACACATCCGGACATTTCTGCGCCAACCACGGTCCAACGAAGAACGTCGCCCGCGAACCGGACTTTGCCAGCGATTCGAGCGCGGAAAGCGTGCTCTTCTCGTACCGCGTTTCGAATCGGCTCCAGCTCTTTTCCCCGATGAGACCGCGAAAAGCGGGTGCGTGGAAATAGTCTTCAAGAGCGACCGTGAGGATGTGTGTCCGGAACATGGAATTTGGCAATGGATTTCGGAAATCAGATAGTCATGAAAAACATCAGTGAACGTTTCGTAAGCGAAGTACATTCCACGCGAGGCTGGCCGCCACCACGGATTCGGAAATCAGAACCGTTATCGCCATGCCGATGTGAGCCCAACGGGGCCCGAGCGTAAATGAGCAAACCAGATTGACAACGGCCGCGCAAACAACTACGCGCAGCACGGTGCGATCTTTCCGGAGCGGCAGCAGGCAAAGCTGACCGCACGAATAAGTGGTAGACAGCGCCAGCGGCAACGGCGAGAGTATGCGCAGCACCTTCACCGCCGGCTCAAAACTTCCCCCCATCAGCATGTTCACGATGGGCTGAGCAAAGAAGAACAACACCAGTGAAAACATCAGGCCGACCGCAATCATTGAGCCCACACCAATGAGCGCGAGCCTTCTGGCCTCCCCCTTATCCTGATGAATGACATTGTTGATTCGCGGGTAGAGCGATTCGCGAATCGGATTCGACAGTCCCGCGGTCGCCTTGCTGACCTTTTCCGCCGAAGCGAAGTAGCCCACCATGGTCGCGGGCGCGAACAAGCCCAGCACGAACGCATTCGCTACGCCATATATGCTTTCGGCGCTGCGGAACACGAACATATGCCAGCCTTCGATCATCACCGCGCGCACCATCTCCCATTCCGGTCTCCAGGAAATATTGGCGCAGGCGAGCCGCAGTCCAATGACTACCGATGCCGCTGGGCTGAGCGCCTGAATCGCAAGCGCGCGCCATGCGTGCTGCGGTCCTCTTACGAAGATGAAGAGCGCCGCGAGCGCCGCCGACTTCGCACAGACTTCGATGACGGCTCCCAACCGGATCCTCTCCGTCCCCTGGAAATACCAGATCGGCACCAGCCCTTGCACAACGGCATACACCAGTCCGGCGGCCAGCAACGCGGGATGCTCGCGCAGCAGAGGAATGAATCTCGATCCCAACAGAGCAAGCGCGACTCCGAGCGTGGCCAGCATCGCTTGCGAGCACAACACGCCGATGGTGATCCTGCCGCGTTCCACTGGATCGTCGCGATGGTGCGCGATGGAGCGCGTGGCCGAAAGGGTAAATCCGAATTCCACGAGAATCACAATCAGCTCCGCCAGCGACGTGACGAACGCGACCTGCCCCCAGCCATCCGGCCCCAGTACGCGCGCCAGATACGGAATCGACGCCAGCGGAATCAGCTTCCGCCCGATTTGAACTCCGTAGCCCGCGGCAACGTTTCTGACGACCAGGCCTGGAAGAAACGGTTTCCCGACACCAGCAGCCCCCGGCTCCTGAACTGGAAACGCTGCCGTCTCAACAGCCTCGATATTGGCCACGTTGCTCAAAAAGCTCCCACACGCGAAAGAACGGTACCTATCGTCCTGAACAGAATGCAAAGATCGAGCCAAACCGACCAGTTGTGCACATAAAAGCAGTCGTAGCTGACGCGCTCGGTGTACGACGCATCACTGCGCCCGGACACCTGCCACAATCCCGTAAGCCCGCCCTGAACCCACTTGTACTTTTCGAAATCGATGCCGTACCGGGCGATTTCGGCTTGCACGATGGGGCGCGGGCCAACCAGGCTCATCTCTCCGCGCAGCACATTCCAAAGCTGCGGCAGTTCGTCGATGCTGCTCTTGCGCAGAAACCTGCCGAGGCGCGTGACCCGTGGATCGTCCTTGAGTTTCTGGCTCGCATCCCATTCCTCACGCGCGGCCGGATTTTTGTCGAGATAGTCCTCCAGCACCGTTTCGGCGTTGATGATCATCGATCGAAATTTCCATGCGCGAAATTCTTTTCCGCCGCGGCCAATTCGACGGTGGCTGAAGAACACGGGGCCGGGTGAATCGAACTTGATCGCAATCGCCGCCGCGAGCATGATTGGCAGCGCAAAAATACCGATCACGGCCGTCAGCAAAAGATCGATGCTTCTCTTGAGAATCTGCCGGCTGGGCACGAAAACCTGCTGGTAAACTTCGAGCCCCAGCAGCCCACCCACGTTTTTTGGATTCACCCACAGGCACGCGAAGCCTGAGAAGTCGGGAATTACCAGGATGTGTGAGAAGTGCCGCCGATAGGATTCGATAACGGACGTGAGTTCGACCCTCGATGCCTCACAAGCGGTTAACACCGCGTATGCGGGCCCATCGATCTGAGTAATGAGTTTGCCGAGATCGCGGTTCGTAACAGCGGGCACACCGTGAATCGATCCGATACCGCCTTCCGGTGAGTAATAGCCGATCGGCTTGAGGCCGAGCCCTGGCTCGTCCAGCAAGGTCCGGATCACCGCTTCCGCATTCCGGCGGTCGCCGAAAATGATGGTTGGATATCCCCACCAGTCCACCTGTGCGAACTTCAAGCGGAGGCAGACCCGGGTTAACGGCGCAAACACAACGGTCAGGAAGAGCGCTTCGCCCATGGTCCACGTAAAAAGCGTCCCGGTTCCACGGAACGAAAGCGTAATTACCGCCAGAAATAGCGATACGAGAGTTGATGAGAGTGTGAGCCGCCGCAGTTCCTCCGGTGATCCGAGCGAGATACCCGAATAGAGACCGATCGCCGAATAAACAAGCAGAAAGACCGGCAGGAGCGGAATGAGGTCCAGATAATTGTGCAATCCCTGCGCGCTGTGCGCGGAGATCAGTCTGCACAACACGGCTGTGGCGCCCGCCAGAGACAGGCTGAACGCATCGCCGGCGACCAGGCAGGCGATCATCCATCCGGGGCGGCAATGATGCACGGCCGCGCGCGGATGGGCCGCGGACATAGTAAGTAGTGGCGTCATGAAGTTTTGGTGCGAAAATGAAATTTAAGAAAGCACAAGTTAGAAACTCACCGCAGTGTCACTTAAATTTGTGGGGCGGACCCCCGGTCCGCAACCGACGCCCTCGTCGGCTTCCTCGGAGTTTTGTTGATTCCAGAAGAGCCGGGCGAGGGCGCCCGGCGCGGATCTGGGGATCCGCCCCACAAAGATCCAGCCGTTTCTGGAAATTTAAGCGACATTGGGATGGTATGTAGTACCAATGGGCCGCAGATTAAATAATCAGGCGTTCTCGCGTATTCGCGATGGTTCGTATTCCCCTACCGGCCCCGATACCGCCTGCCGGTAAATTGCAAAGGTCTTGCGGAACATCTGCTCCGCGGTGAAACGTTGTTCAAAGATCTTTCGGCTTGCGATTGACATCTGTCCGCGAAGTTCGCGATCCGTCAGCAAACGTTTCAGGGCTTTAGCTAACGCGGCCGTGTCACCGCGCGGCGTCAGTAGCCCGTTCACGCCATGCGTGACCGATTCGCCCACGCCGCCGACATTCGTCGCCACGATCGGGAGCCCCGCTCGCATGCCTTCAAGGACACTGATCGAATGCCCTTCCCAGTTCGTCGGGAGCGCAAAGATCGATGCCCGGCGCAACAGCGCGGCGATATCCGAGCGGTCGCCCAGAAACTCCACGCGGTCACAAAGCTTCATTTGCTGTGCTTTTGCGTGCACTTCCGCCATCGTGGGCCCAGTACCCGCAAATTGAATCCGGAACGGGACGTCGATCATGGCCGCGGCGTCAAGCAGCATCGCCTGATCCTTCGGCAGCGCGAAGCGAGCCACCATGATGACGATTGGGGGCTCATTCGGGTCCCTCGCTTCGCCCTCACCCGCGATTGCGTTCTCGCCTGAGACTTCCGGTACGCCGTTATGGATCGTGATCAGTCGTTCGGCGGGCGCGATCCGGTGTCTCAAGGCAAGTTGGCGATTCGCCTCCGATACGTTGATGATCATTCCGCCATTCAGCGCTACCAGCCGTTCACAGGGTGCGCCCAGAAACCTCCAGGTCCAGGGCGCCCCGTCCACGAAACTCCACGCGTGCGCCGTGAACACCGATGGGATGTCGCAAACCCGTGCCGCGACACGGCCCAGGATTCCTGCCTTCGAAGTGTGCGAGTGCACCAGATCCGGCTGCGTTCTTCGCATCAGACGAATGAGTTCGCGCAGTGCGTGCAGGTCTTTTCGTGGCTCAATGTCGCGCACCAGGCTGGGGATCAGATGACAATTTACTCCTAGCCGGCGCGCTTCATCCATCAGAAAGCCTTCCTCGCCGGTCGCGAGTTCGATATCACAGTGATTCCGGAAACCGCGTATTAATTGCAGTACGTGAACCTGCCCGCCACCGCGCTCGGCGCGGGTAATCAGATATAAAATTTTCATTCAGAGTCCCTTAAATGCGGAAGTGGCCAGCACCGGACGGCGTTCGAGATTGATCCGTGTCACTCGTGAGGCCAGCGGTAATGCGTAGGGCCGCAAGCGTGCCGGCGCCCAGGGCAGCGCAAAGATGATCCATATGTGCCGCCAATGCACTGTGTCGAT
>DASZLO010000171.1:0-13636 GCA_035552315.1 Bryobacteraceae bacterium | reverse complement strand
CCGCGATCGAGGTTGATGGCGGAGATGGTTCCGTAGGGCGGTTTGTTCAGCGGAAGACCTTCGATGTTGGGAGCGCCGAGGAATCCGCCGCCCATCCGATTGCCTGCGCGGCCGGGGCCTCCGCCGCGTCCGGTCTCGCCGATGGGCATGCCGAACGATTGCGCGGGCGGGTTGCCGCCGTTGTAGCGAGGTCCATCGCCGGACGCGCCGGTCACGTCGCGCAGTCCGCTGATGGCGTCGCCGGAAACGTAGTCGGAATCGGAGAAGCGCTTGTTGTTCACTTTCATCAGCGAGAGGCCGATCACTTGTTCCGAGGCCGAGACGTAGACCGTGTGGGTTTCGGGATCGTAAGAGCCGCCGGGCCAGTTGGTGCCGCCGAGGGAGAGAGCGAGTCCCAGGGTCTTGATGGGGCCATCGGCGCTGCTGACTACCGGCGGCGTGAAGACGGGGCCGAGGCGGAATTTCGAAACCACTTCTTCGGCCTCTTTGCGCAGGGCCGGGGTGAAGTTGATGAGATCGGAAATTGCGAGGCCCTGACGCGCGTAGGCGGGTGGTTTGGTCGGGAAAGGCTGGGTGGGCGAAGACTTTTCGCCGGGGACATCGGTTTGCGGAACGGGCCTCTCTTCGAAGGGCCAGACCGGCTGGCCGGTGACGCGATCAAATACATAGAGGAAGGCCTGCTTGCTGGGAAGCGCGACGGCTTTCACGGCGCGTCCATTGACATTGATGTCCGCGAGGATGGGGGCGGAGGAAAGATCGAAGTCCCAGAGCGGATGGTGGACCACCTGATAGAACCACTTGCGCTGGCCCGTTTTCAGATCGAGGCAGACCAGGCTTTCGGCGTAGAGATTGGTGCCAGGGCGATGGCCGCCGTAATAGTCGTTGGTCGGGGTTTCGACGGGGAGGTAGATCAGGCCGAGTTCTTCGTCGACAGCCATTTGGGTCCAGACGCCGGTCTGGCCGTTGATTTCGGCTGAGCCGTTTTCCCAGGTTTCGTAGTTGGGCTCGCCTTTTTTCGGAATGGTGTGGAAGATCCAGAGACGCTTGCCTGTGCGCACGTCGAAGGCGCGAACGTAGCATTTCTCGTTGGCGTGTTTGTAGGGCGTGGCGCCTTCGCGGCCGGCGGCTCCAACGACGATGATGTCTTTCGCAATCATCGGCGTGGCATTGAGGCCCACGTCGGCCATGATGAGATCGAGATCCTGATCGTCGTCGAGTTTGAGATCGACGACGCCGTTTTTGCCGAAGGTTTTAATGGGATTGCCGGTTTTGGCGTCGAGGGCGATCATGCGATAGCCGGGAGTCACGTAGATGATGCGTTCCTCTTTGCCGTCGGTCCAATAGGAGACGCCGCGGCCGGACCCGAGGCGGGGGGCAAAGCGGCCGCGGTCGCCTTCATTCTCGCGGTGGGCCCAGAGCAATTCGCCGCTCGACGGATCGAGCGCAACGACGGTGCGGCGCTGGCCGCCGGTGGCGTAGAGGACGCCGTTGACCATGATGGGAGTGCCTTCGAGTTTGAACTCGGGTCCCTGGCCGAGGTTGTCGGTCTTGAAGTGCCAGGCGACCTGCATCTGGCTGAAGTTGGAGGCGTTGATCTGGTCGAGGGGGCGGTACTTGCTGCCCTTCATGTCGGCGGTGTACCAGGCCCATTCGGTGTCTTTTTGATGCCATTCACCCTGGCGCGAAGCGGGGGACTGGGCAAGGACGCCGGAAGCGCACCATAACGACATGATTGCGAGGGCCACGGCTGGCTTATTCATGGGTACACTCTCCTGACCGAACGGGGTCGATCCACAGGCAGGGAAGACGCCGGGCCTGTGCTGAGAAACAATACTACTCCAAATCCGGGAGCGAATAGTCCTTGAATTGTTCGCGGAGGGCGCGCTTGTTGAATTTTCCGACGCTGGTCTTGGGGACGGCGTCGATGAAGACGATGTCGTCGGGGAGCCACCATTTGGCGACGCGGTCGCGCAGGAAGTCGAGGATGTCGTCTTTGGAGATTTCTCCGCGATGCCGGGGGGCGAGGACGACGGCGGCGACGGGGCGCTCCTGCCACTTGGGATGGGCGACGGCGATGACGGCGGCTTCGACGACGGCGGGGTGAGCCATGATGGCGTTTTCCAGATCGACGCTGGAGATCCATTCGCCGCCGCTTTTCACCAGATCCTTTGTCCGATCCATGATCTGGATGTAGCCTTCGGGGTCGATGGTGGCGACGTCGCCGGTGCGGAACCAGCCGTTCATGAAGGATTCCTCGCGGCCGATGGTTTCGCCGCGGGGATCGTCGTAATAGCCGGAGGTGACCCAGGGGCCGCGAACCTGGAGTTCGCCCATGGTTGTGCCGTCCCAGATGATTTCTTCGCCGGATTCATCGACGATGCGGACATCAATGCCGGCGACCGGGAGTCCGTGCCGGGCCAGAAGATCGTAGCGTTCTTTGCCGGGGAGGGATGCCAGGTGGGTTTTGAGGGCGACGACCGTGGCGATGGGAGTGGTTTCAGTCATTCCCCAGGCGAGCATGAAGCGGATGCCGTATTTCTCTTCGAAATCCTGTACGAACTGACGGGGGAGTGCCGAGCCGGCGGCGACGATCATGCGCAGGCTGGAGATGTCGTGTTTTTCGTTTTCGAGAAGAGCATAGAGGCCCATCCAGAGAGTGGGTACGCCACCGGTGAAGGTAGCTTTTTCGGTTTCGATCGCATGGGCGATGTCGGGCGGGTGGAGATGGTGGCCGCTCAGAACGATTTTGGATCCGACCATGACGGCGGCGAAGGGAATGCCCCAGCCGTTGGCGTGGAACATGGGGACCAGCTGCAGCACGGTGTCGCGTTCGCTGAGCGCGAAGGAATCGGCCATGGTGAGGGCGTAGCTGTGCAGCACCAGGGCGCGGTGGGAGTAGAGCACGCCTTTCGGATGGCCGGTTGTGCCCGAGGTGTAGCAGGTGGCGGCGGCGGTGTTTTCGTCGAGGTCGGGCCAGGGGTAGGGGGTGGAGGGCGAGGCGGCCAGGAGATCTTCATAGCCGTCGCTGTCGTCAATGACGATGATTTCGCGGACAGTGTGGAGGTCGGTGCGGATCTGTTCGAGCAGGCCGACCAGAGAGGCATCCACAAAGATCACCTGGTCGCCCGCATGGTTGATGATGTACGCCAGCTGATCGGGCGCGAGGCGGAGGTTCAGGGTGTGCAGAACGGCGCCGTAGCAAGTGACGCCGAAGTACAGCTCCAGATGGCGGTAGCTGTTCCAGCAGAGGGTGCCGACGCGTTCGCCCGGTTTAACGCCGATGCGCTGCAGGGTCCATGCGAGGCGATGAACGCGCTTGTGGAAGTCGGCGTAGGTGTAGCGATGCATGCCGTGATCGGTGCGCGAGGCGATCTCTTTGCGGGGGAACAGACGCGCGGCGCGCTCCAGAATCGGAGTCAGCGTCAGGGGCGTATTCATCATCAGACCTTGCATTTTTTCTCCGGGTTAGGGCGATAGAATTCGATCATTATGACCGACGATCGGAAGAACCAACAGATGAATGATACTGGAGCCGCGGGGTTTGCGGTCGTTGAGACCGATGTTGAGATCAAGACTCCGGACGGGATTTGCGACGCGGCATTTATTCATCCGCAGACAGGGTCGTATCCGGGGGTGCTGCTCTGGCCCGATGCCGGGGGTTTGCGTCCTTCGATGCGGGCGATGGGGAGGCGGCTGGCGGCGGACGGGTATGCGGTGCTGGTGCCGAATCCGTTTTATCGAATTTCCACGGCCCCGTTTTCCGACCTTTCCGGGTTTAATTTTTCAGATCCGGCCCAGATGGCGAAACTGCGGACGCTGATGGTGTCGGTGACGGCGAGCGGCGCGGGGGAGAGGGATGCGATCGCTTACATTGCGTTCCTCGATGCGCAGAAGGAAGTGGACAAGACGAAGAAGATCGGGACGCAGGGTTATTGCATGGGTGGTCCGCTGGTGGTCAGGACGGCAGCGACGGTGCCGGAACGGGTGGGCGCGGGCGCGTCGTTCCATGGGGGCGGTCTGGTGACGGACGCGCCGGACAGTCCGCATCTGCTGGCGCCGAAGATTCGGGCCAGGATGTATATCGGGATCGCGGCGAATGACGACGCGCGTCAACCGGAGGCCAAGGATAAATTGCGAGATTCGTTTGCGGCGGCGGGCGTTCCGGCGGAGATCGAAGTTTATACCGGTTCGCAGCATGGGTGGTGCGTGCCGGATATGCCGGCGCGCGACGGCGTGTCGATTTACAATCATGCGGATGCGGAGCGGGCTTGGGGGAAGCTGATTGCGTTGTACCGGTTGGCGCTGGCTTAAAACATATCTGGCCACTGATGAACACGGATAAAATTTGTCTTTAGGGCTTCATTTTTACTTCTACGGTTTGGGTCACGGAGTGGCCTGATCCGTCTTCGGCGGTTAGTTTGTATTCGGTGTTGCGGGCGGGGTGTGCCTGCAGGCAGTGACTCGGGGAGGGCCAGACCTCTTCAATCGGAGGGTCGAGGTGGACCGTTTTGGCTCCGTTCACTCCGTAGCAAAGGGTGGTTAGCTGACCGGGCCGGATGGCGTGCGGGAAAGCATAGAAGCTTACGATGCTGAGCTCGTCACCGGGGAGCATCTTCAGGATGGCGCGGGCGTGCTCGGTTTCTTTGGCGTCCTGCTGGCGCTTGACGGCCTGGTTCTCGCTCCAGCGGGAATAAAAGATGGAACCGTCGTAGATGGCGGCTATGAGAACGATCACAGTCAGCCAGGGGAGAATACGGCGCAGGTTCACATCCCCATTATTTCGCACTATAGTTTAGGGATGGCAAAGCTCAAACGGAGGCATTTCATCGGCTACGCTGCCGGTAGCGTGGGGGTGCTGGCGGTGGGATGGTCCATTCTGCCGCCGCGACAGAGGCTGACGCCGGGGAGTCCGCTGCCGACCGCGCCGGGGCAAGTGGCGCTCAACGGTTGGGTGAAAGTTTCGCCGGACGACACGGTGACGATCGTGATGACGCAGGCTGAGATGGGACAGGGGATCCATACGAGCCTCGCGATGCTACTGGCGGACGAGATGGACGCGGCGTGGGACCGGGTGAAGCTGGAGCAGTCGACGCTGGACAAGATTTACAACAATCAGGCGGAGATTCTGGACGGGATGCCGTTCCAGCCGGACGATAACGGGTACGGCAAGCGGGCGGCGCGGTGGATGGTGGCCAAGATTATCCGCGAGGTTCCGGGGGCGCTGGGGACAGGCGGATCGTCGAGCGTAAACGATCTGTGGCTGCCGATGCGCGAAGCGGGGGCTTCGGCGCGCGCGGCTTTGATCGCGGCGGCGGCAGATACATGGAAAGTGCCGGCGGGAGAATGCCGGACCGAAGCGGGGCGCGTACTGCATTCCTCAGGGAAGACCGCTTCGTACGGACAATTGGCGGCACGCGCCGGGCAGATGGGTGTGCCGAGGAATGTGGCGCTGAAAGATCCGGCGGCATTCAAGCTGATCGGGAAGCCCGTGAAGCGGCTGGATAATGCGCTGAAGATTCATGGCGCGGGGGTGTTCAGCATCGACATAGTGCCGCCGGGGCTGCTTTATGCCAGCGTCAAGATGTGTCCCACGCTGGGCGGCAAAGTGGCCCGATTCGATGGCGCGGGCGCGCAGTCGCTGCCGGGCGTGCGCAGGGTGGTGGAACTGCAGCCGTATGCGGGCGGGCTGGCCAGTTACGGATCGGGAACGGGCGGGGTGGCGGTGATCGCGGATACGCCGTATCACGCGATGCGGGCGGTGGAAAAAGTCGCGGTGGAGTGGGATCACGGGCCGGCGGCCAATCTTTCAACTGATGATGCTTTCCGCGCTCTGTCGCAGGCGCTCGATGCGAATAAAGGCAAAGCGCACCTCGAACACGGAGATGTCGATGCCGCGCTGAAGGGTGCGGCGAAGACGATCCGGGCGGAGTATCGCGCGCCGTTTCTGGCGCACGCGACGATGGAGCCGATGAATTGCACGGTGCAGTTCAAGGACGGGGCGGCGACAGTGTGGGCTCCGGCGCAGGGTCCGGCTTTTGCGGTGAACGCGGTGGCGGGCGTGCTGGGGATCAAGGCTGACAAGGTCACACTGATCATTCCTCTGCTGGGGGGCGGCTTCGGGCGGCGCACGTTCGTGGATGTGGTTTCGCAGGCGGCGGCGATTGCGAAGGAGGCGGGCGGCGCGCCTGTCCAGACCATGTGGTCGCGGGAAGAAGACATGACGCACGATTACTACCGGCCGGCGTTTGTATCGCGGCACGAAGCCGGGTTCGATGCGCAGGGCAAGCCGGTGGCGTGGAAGGCGACGACGGCGGGTTCGAGCCTGGGGGCGCCTTCATTTATCGATGGGGCCAGTAAAGGGGCGTCCGACGCGGGGTACCGGTTTCCGAATGCGCGGGTGGCGCATCAGGGGACGGAATCGCTGGTGCCGGTGGGGATCTGGCGGTCGGTCGGGCATTCTTATAACGCTTTTTTCACGGAGAGCTTTATCGACGAGTCGGCCGCGGCAGCGGGGCAGGACGCGGTGGCTTTCCGGGCGGCTCTGCTGGCGGGCAAGCCGCGGATTCTCCGGGTGCTCAAACGAGCGGCTGAACTTTCGGGGTGGGGGCAACCGCCCGCGCCTGCAGCGGACGGCGCAAAGACGGCGCGCGGGATCGCGGTGCATCCCTGTTTTGACAGTGTTATCGCGAATGTGGCGGAAGTTTCGATCGACAGCGAGCGGAAGATTCGGGTTCACCGGGTGATGTGTGTGGTGGATTGCGGATTCCCGCTGAATCCAAATGTGATCCGGCAGCAACTGGAGGGCGGGATTGTGTTCGGCCTTTCGGCGGCTTTGCAGGGCGAGATCACGGTGGAGAAGGGGCAGGTACAGCAGAGCAATTTCGACAAGTACGCTCCGCTGCGCATGCGGGAATGTCCGGTTATCGAGACCGATATCATCCCCAGCGAAGAACATCCGGGCGGCATCGGTGAAACGGGTGTTCCGACGATCGCGCCGGCGGTGGCGAACGCGGTTTTTGCGCTTACGGGACAGCGGCTGCGGTCATTGCCTCTGAAGCTGCCGGTATAGGAGAAGATCATGCTCACGCTTAAAATCAACGGCCAGGAAGCAGCGGTAAATGCGGCGCCGGACACTCCTCTGCTTTGGGTGCTGCGGGGCGAATTAAAGCTGGTAGGGACGAAGTACGGGTGCGGGGTGGCGCTTTGCGGCGCCTGCACGGTGCATATCGACGGGGTGGCGGTACGTTCCTGCGTTACGCCTGTTTCGACCGTGGGGAACCGGGAGATCACGACGATTGAAGGACTCCGCGGCAGGGAGGCCGATGCGCTGCGGGAGGCCTGGACGGAGATCGACGTCGTGCAGTGCGGTTATTGCCAGAGCGGGCAAATCATGTCAGCGTGCGCACTTCTATTGAAAAAGCCGCATCCGACAGATGCCGATGTGGACGAAGGGATGAACGGGAATATATGCCGCTGCGGCACGTATCCGAGGATTCGGGCGGCGATTCATCGGGCGGCGGGGGATCATACGGGGGATCGTACGGCGGAACTGGCGAAGGCGTGAAGGCTGAGGCCGGGCCTGAAAAGGCCGATAATCCCAACGGATTCCAGTACTCCCAGGCCGGGGGAGGTCCGTTTCGTCCACCCTTTATGGAACTGAAATATGGCATTATGAGGAGATATGAAGCCCTTACGGAATCGAATTGTTCCGCCGGCCATAGAATTCCGGAGTATTCTTAGTCCAGAACGGGGAGAGCTTTCGCCAACGATTCGGCACCGCGATGGCCTATTGAATGGATAACAGCTGGGTTCGAATGAAGCTCTGGGGCGTCCGCGGTTCCACGCCGACTCCTCAGATGGAGAATCTCAAGTTCGGGGGCAATACCTCATGTCTGGAGATTCGGGCGGGCGAAAACGATCCCGTGATTTTCGATGCCGGGAGCGGCATCCGGGCGCTGGGTCAGACGCTTCTCGATGAAGCGGCGGGGAAGCCGATCAACGCGACGATATTCCTCACTCATTTTCACTGGGATCATATTCAGGGGATACCGTTTTTCAAGCCCCTGTACGGCCCGGCCAATCGTGTGTCGTTCTTTTCAGGATCGACCGGACGGCCTTTGCGGGAGACGCTCGAAGGGCAGATGACGATGCCCTATTTTCCGATCGGCTTCAGTCAGGTGGCCGCGAAGCGGGATTTTCATCAGATTGAGATCGGCGAAAGCGTGGAGACCAACGGGATGGTGATTCGTCCGTTTCCGTTGAATCATCCGCAGGGCGCTTCGGGGTACCGGATCGAAGCCAACGGAGTGGTGGTGGTTTACGCCACCGATTACGAGCACGGCGTGCCGGAAATGGATGCAACGCTGCTGGCCTACTCGCAGGATGCCGACATTCTGATTTGCGATGCGCAATATACTCCGGCGGAGTATGAGACGCACCGCGGCTGGGGACACAGCACATGGCAGAATGCGGTGATGGTGGCGCGGGAAGCGCGGGCGAAGCATTTGATGCTTTTCCACCACGATCCCGAACATGACGATACGGCGATGATGCAGATTGCGCAGAATGCGCGGATGCAATTCGAGAACACGACGGCGGCCTGGGAAGGTTACGTCGCACTGCTGCAGGATGTCAGTGGCGATCTCTCATCCGCCGAACCCGATGCGCCTGTTGCGACGCCGGTCAGTTCCAAGGTCAGCGGATCCCGATGAGCGTTTTTTTGTTGAATTCAGTGAAAAGGTAGACAGGCGAAATGACCCCGGATCTCACCTATAACGATGAGGTCGGACAGCTCAGACGGACCATTGTCGCGATGCGAAGTGAACTGGAGGCGTCACGCGCGCACCAGCATGACGCCGTACAGAAGGCAGTGACCGCGGGGCACTCCGAGATCCTCGAATTGCGCGAAACCGTTCAGGCGTTGCGGGACGAACTGGAGCAGGAGAGAGTTCGTCATGTTAAAGAACAGCAGGAAATCCGCCGGACAGCGCAAGGCGAACAGCAGCAATTACAGCAGATGATCGTAGCACTTCGTGAAGAACTGGAGGCGGCAAATGGCCGCTAAGCCGTCGGTCGCAAGCACCATAGAACAGCAGCAGATCGAGCAGATGGGGCTGCTTTTGCGCGTTGCCAGAGACGTGGCGGCGCAGGACACGCTGGATCAGATGCTGCGCAGCGTGGTGGAAGTCAGCACGGAGGAAACGGGGGCTGAAAGCGGCACCCTGTTTCTGAACGACGAGCGAACCGGGGAACTCTATTCGAGGGTTTTCGAGGGCGGAACCGTTCGCGAGATCCGCATGATGAATTCGACCGGCGTGGCGGGGCATGTGTTCAACAGCGGGATCGGCGCCATCGTGGACGATCCTTATTCGGATCCGCGTTTCAATCCCGAGGTCGACAAAGAAACCGGCTATGTGACGAGCAGCCTGCTATGCGCGCCCGTGCGGACCCCCAAGGGCGAAGTCATGGGGGTGCTGCAGGTTCTCAACAAGAAGCTGGGCTCATTCACGAAAGAAGATTTGCGGCTGCTGGAAGAGATGACGTCGCTTTGCTCGATGGCATTGCACAGCAGGCAGTTCATGGACCGGATGCAGTCGGCCCGGGAACGCGAAATGAAGTTCCTCGATCTGGTGGCCGAAGTGACGTCGGACCTCGATCTGGGAACAATGCTGAGCAAGGTGATGGCCGAGGCGGCGAGGATGCTGCAGGCGGACCGGGCGACGCTGTTTCTGAACGACGAGAAGACCAGCGAGTTGTTTTCGCGAGTGGCGATGGGGGATTCGATCGGCGAAATTCGAATGCCGAATCACGTGGGAATCTCGGGCGCGGTATTTACTTCCGGTCAGACGATCAACATTCCGTACGCGTACGCCGATCTGCGATTCAATCCCGCATTCGACAAGCGGACAGGATATTTCACGCGGTCGATTCTTTGCGTGCCGATCATGAATAAGGCGGGCAAGGTTATCGGAGTGACGCAGGTTCTGAACCGGAAGGGCGGCCCATTCAACGCCGAGGACGAGGCCCGGCTGAAGGCCTTTACCGCACAGGTTGCGATGAGCCTTGAAAGCGCGAAGCTGTTCGACCAGGTGCAGCAGGTCAAGAACTACAACGAGAGCATGCTGCAAAGCATGTCGAACGGCGTGGTGACTTTGAACGACGAAGGCGCTATCGTGACCTGCAATACCGCCGGACTGCGCATTTTGCGGGCGGCTCCGGGCGACATTCTCAATCGCAAGGCGGAGCAATATTTTACGGACTCCAATGCGTGGGTGATCGAGCGCATCAAGGTCGTCGAAGAAACGCTGCAAAGCGATATTTCGATGGATGCGGAATTGACGGCCGGCAAGGAAAAGGTTTCCGTCAACCTGACCGTGCAGCCGCTGATGAGCGAAGAAGAAAACGGCGTGACCAAGAAGCTGGGCACGATGCTGATGGTGGAAGACGTCAGCGGCGAAAAGCGAATGAAATCGACGATGTCGCGGTACATGGATCCGCGGCTGGCCGATCAGTTGCTTTCGGGCGGCGAAGAACTGCTGGGCGGCAAGATCGTGACCGGCACGGTGCTGTTTTCGGACGTTCGCAATTTTACTCCCATCACTGAGGAACTGGGCGCGCAGGGCACGGTTACCCTGCTCAACGAGTATTTCACGCTGATGGTGGATTGCATCCAGAAGCATGGCGGCATGCTCGACAAATTCATCGGCGACGCAATTATGGCGGTGTTCGGACTGCCGCTGCCGCATGAAGACGATGAAGACCGGGCGGTGCGCGCGTCGATCGGAATGATCGCGGAGCTGCGGCGGTGGAATGCGGAGCGGATGGCGGCGGGCAAGAAGCCGATTGAAATCGGAGTGGGCCTGAATACGGACAACATCGTTTCGGGTAACATCGGCTCTCCCAAGCGGATGGATTACACGGTGATCGGCGATGGCGTCAATCTGGCTTCGCGGCTGGAAAGCGCCTGCAAACAGTACGGGGCCGGGATCCTGATCAGCGAAAACACGCTCCGGAAACTGAAGGGCACATACCGGGTGCGCGATGTGGACGTCGTGGTGGTCAAAGGCAAGACCGAGCCGGTGGGAGTGTTCGAGGTCCTCGATTATTTCAACGAGGAATCGTTCCCGAATCTGGCTGACTTCCTTGGGTATTACAGAAACGGGATCTCATCGTATCGCAGGCAGGACTGGGACAAGTCGCTGGCGGAATTCAATCAGTGCCTCAGGCTGCGCCCGAATGACAAGCTTTCGCATATCTACATTGAGCGCAGCGAGCAGATGAAAGAGAATCCTCCAGGCGACGACTGGAACGGCGTCTGGGTTTTGAAGTCTAAATAACCACTTGTAAGAGGCGGGCCCCGTCTACGGCAAAGCGAAGATATAAAGGCCCTGGCCGTTCTGGGGGAATTTGATTTCCGGCGCCAGCGCGGTCGGCGCTTGCCGCGGGCTGCCACCGCCCAGCCCCGCCATTACGGCGATGTACTGTTTTCCATCGACGCTGTAGGTGACAGGGAAGCCCTGCGCCGATGTGGCCAGACGGGTTTCCCACAACACTTTGCCGGTCTTCACATCGAGAATGTGCACGTAGCGGTTCACGTCGCCTACGAGCACCCAGCCGCCGGCGGTTGAGAGAGCGGCGGTGAGGAACGGTCCGCGCTGCTCGTATTTCCAGATTTCATTCATGGTCTTGACGTCATAGGCGGCAAGCTTGCCCATGTTGCCGTTGCTGCCCGGCATGGCGACGAATTTACGATCGCCGCCGTTGCCTCCGCCGCTGCCGCTGAAGTCGACCTCGCGGGCGGTGAAATCCATGCACGACTGGCTCAAGGGGGCGATCAGAAGTCCGGTGGGCTGGTTGTAGCTCATGGCCTGCCAGTTGTGTCCGCCCTCGGTGCTGGGGCAAACGTTGACGGGTTTGCCGATTTGCATCTCGAGAAGGTCGGTACGGTACTTCGGGGTTCCGGTCACGGGATCGATGGACGCCCAGGCATTCTGATAGACCATCTGCTTGCTGCCGAGGTATTTTCCGGTGCGGCGGTCCAGCTTCCATAGGATGCCGGCTTTCCCGGCGTTCAGGGAGACCTTTTGGTCGCCGATGTCCACGAGAACGCGCTCGAAGACTTCATCCAGATCGAAGGATTCGCCGGGGGCGTGCTGGAAGTACCAGCTCAGCTTGCCGGTGTCGGGATTCAGCGCGACGGTGGAATTGGCGTAGAGGGTCTTGTCGAACGGCGTGGTGTGGCGGCTGAGGAAGTTCCAGGGCTTGGACTGAGCGACGCCCCAGTAGGTGAGGTTCAGGTCGGGGTCGTAGCTGCCCGCGATCCAGGTCTCGGCGCCGGCGCGGTTGTTCATGGGGAGAGAGCCCCAGGTTTCGCTGCCGGGCTGGCCTTCGCGCGGAACGGTGTAAAAGCGCCAGGCCTGTTTGCCGGTGTGGATATCGTAAGCCGAGATGTAGCAGCCCTCGCCATCGAAGCGGGCGCAGCCGGTGAGGCCCATCAGGACCTTGTCGCCGATGACGATGGTGCCGCTGGTGCTGTCGCGGGGCTTTTCAGAGGCGGGAGTATCCCAGAGGATCTTGCCGTTGCGGGCGTCGAGCGCCACCATGTGGGCGTTGCTGGTGGGGAGGAAGATTTTGTCTTCGGCGATGGCGATGCTGCGAATGCCACCGTAGCCGGGTGACTGGTCGGGGCCGACGCGAGTTTCCCAGATGAGATCGCCGGTCTTGCCGTCCAGCGCCTGCACGATGTTACTCGGGCTGGCCAGATAAATGATGCCGTTGTGGACGATGGGGGTGGTCTGATTCGCGCCGGAATCGTTGATAGCCCAGCTCCATTTCAACTGCAGATTCTTGACGTTGTCCCGGGTGATCTGATTCAGTGGGCTGTAGCTTTGGCGCTGATAGTTCCGGCCGAAGATGAGCCAGTCGGAGGCGGGAGGATTGCGGAGCATCTCAGGAGTTACCGGCACATAGTTCTTCACTTCGCCTTCCACGCTGACGCCGCGGGCGGTGGACTGGCCGGCGCCGCGCACGATGGGCAATGCGCCACGACCTCCGCGTCCCGCTGCGCCGCGGCCACCCGCCGCTGTTTGCTGAGCCTGCCCGGTGGCGACGGAACCGATCTGCATGGCGGCTCCGGAAACCAGGGGCCGCGCGCCTGCCTGCGCGCCGTTGCGCTCCAGGATGTAGGCGGTTACGTTGAGTCCGGCGGCTTCGCTGAGAGAGCCGGGGCTGGTGGGCGGCATGGTCTGGATGATTTCGCCGAAGAGTTCGCTGACCATCTTGGGCCGCCATTGGAGCATGAAAGTTCCGCCGGCCAGGGCGGGAGCATCGCCGGAACCCTGGAAATTGGCGCCATGACATCCGGCGCAATTCTGGTCGTACACGCCGCGGCCGGCCTGCGCCTGTTCGGTCGTGAAGATTGCCGAGGCCGGGGCGGCGGGTTGCTGGGCGACAAGGAGCATGGTAAGCGCGAAGGCTCCCAGCGCGGAGCAAATCAGAAGGCGTGCGGGCAGCCGGGGCGATTTCAGGGCGGCCGGTTTCAAGGCGACAAAGTTCAGGCCGGGTCTTTTCATAGATGTTCTGGTCTCTGCAGGGAATATCATATCTGTTCCCTGCACGCCGTGCCCGGGCGACACTT
>DASZLO010000170.1:0-76707 GCA_035552315.1 Bryobacteraceae bacterium | reverse complement strand
TCACCGTACTCTTCACCTTCACATTTTTGAACTGCATCGGGAAGCTGGTTCCGTAGTAATACGAGGGCCACTGGTCGCGGTAGTGGCTGGACGCCACGTTGCCTGACTGCCCGATCGGTATCTCCATCAGCGAAGCATCCCAGTCGCCCGGCGAGGCGTCCATGCGCTCGGAGGGCCCGAGGCGCGCGGTCGTTTGTTTTACGGTCGTGGCGCTTCCGCTCATCGGTACCGGGCCGATATCGAAGTAATTCTTGGCCAACGGGAGGCGGCTACCCACGGGATGGTCGATCTCCAGATACCTGTACTTACCCCATCTCCATCGTTTGACGTTCGTGCCCTGCATGCGGCGCGCCTCGTCCATGGCGTCGGAAAAGCAGCGCAGCAGCAGTTCGTTGTAACTGGAGAACCACCCGGCGGGGCGCTCGCGCAGCACCCGTTCAGTGACCGCCGACGACAGGTGAATCTCGTAAATGTTGCCGCTCCCGGGAGCGGCCCGCTCCGCGATGGCTTTCCGCAGATATTGATACGACAAGTCGGCGATCAGGGGTTCGGGACGATCCTGATCCATCTGGCCGTCCCAGGTGCGCAGCAGGGCGATGGCTTCGTCGAAGGATGCGTTGCCCGATTTGTGCTCGTCGTAGGCTTTGACCAGTTGCTGCGCGACCAGTTTGTTCAGGCCGCTGTAAACGTCCTTCTGAACCCGCAGGCTGTCTTCGGGCTTGAGCTTCTTACCCGCGGCGGAGAGCATATCGAGGATCTGGCGCGAGCGGTAATGCGAATCGAAGAATCCGCTGACGTGATACTTGTAGTCCGGCGGAAAAGGGTTCTGGTTGGCGGTGACGATCAAGCCGCTGGGAGGATTGAAGCTGGTGGGCAGATCTTCGAAAGGGATGTAGCCGCTCCATTCTTTTTCGCCGGAGGCGCCGTCCAGCGGAACATCGCCGAAGAAATCGGGACGGATGGGCAGTTTGCCGGTCGCCTGATAACCGATATTGCCATCCACGTCCGCGTAAACGAAGTTCTGGCCGGGGCCGCCGAAGCGCGACAGGGCATGCCTGAATTCTTCCCAATTGCGCGCCTGGTTGACCTCGGGGAAGATGCTTTGCAGAACGCCGGGGTCCTCGGCTGTCCAGCGCAGGGACATCGCCGCGCCATTTTCGTCCACGATGACGGGCCCGTGCCGGGTAACCCAGATCGTCATCTCCTCGGGGGCGTGATTCTTGATGGTGATGACTTCGCGTTCGGCGCGCCCCTGCTCGACGTTGCCTTTGTAAAGATAGCGTCCGTTGCGCAGATCGATCTTCTCGATGTAGAGATCCTGCACGTCGAAACCGAGGTTGGTCATGCCCCACGCGATGCGGTCATTGTGTCCGGAGACGATGCCGGGAACGCCGGGCAGGGCCACGCCGGAAACATTCAGGCCCGGGGCTTCCAGGTGGTCGAGGTACCAGACGCCCGGCTCGCTGTATTCGAGGTGCATATCGTTGGACAGCAGCGGCTTTCCGGTGGCGGAACGGGATCCGGCGATCGCCCAGGCATTCGATCCAGGGTGTTCGTCGGCGCCGGGCATGACCTCGAAACCGCTGCGGAACGGGAACAGGTAATTGACCTTGTCCGGTTCGCCGCCCGCCAGCATCTTCTGCTTGATGAGCTTGTTTTTCCAGTCGTTGGTCAGAGTACGGAACATCTGGAGACCGGCGAGCAGGGAATCGACGACGGTCCACGGCCGCGGATCGTAGCCGAGAAGAGTGAATTCAAAGGTATAACGGCCGCGATGGGATTCGATGTAGGCATTAACGCCGCGGGCATAGGCCGCCATCTCGGCTTTGTCGGCATCCGGCATCTGCGCGTAGATTTGTTCGGCGACGCGCCGCATGCGCAGACGGCGGGAGTCCCGATCGGATTCCAGCGCCCCGGCGCCGATGATCTCGGAAAGCTGGCCGGAGGCGAGGCGGCGCAGGCCGTCCATCTGAAACATGCGGTCTTCCGCGGTGGTGTAGCCCTGGGTGAACCAGGCATCGTCCAGAGTTTTGGCCTTGACGTGGGGAACGCCAAGAGCATCCCGATCGACTGTCACGGGCTGGCTGACGAAGGTTTCGACAGTGCCGGATGCGGCTGGCAGCGGGCGATAGAAGAACCAGTAATAGACACCGGCGGCCGCGAGTATGACGATCGCGATCAGCACATTCACAACAAGCAGGAAACGGCGCACTGAAGCGATTGTAGAACGCCGGGGTTTTGGCGCGTGCCTAACCGGCGCGCTTCTGTTCTCTACACTTGATATAAGATTGCCTGCCACAAATTACACTGTGCGGTTTTTACTGCTGGGATTCATCCTGGCGACGAACGGCTTTTTCGCCGCCTCGGAAATCGCTCTGCTGTCGGTGCGCGATTCGCGGCTCCGGCATATGGCGGAAGAGGGTATCGCGGGGGCGAAGACTGCGCTGGCGCTGCTCGCGCAGCCGGAGAAGTTGTTATCAGTAACCCAGATGGGCGTGACGCTGGCGAGCCTCGGGCTGGGCTGGGCCGGTGAGGACACGCTGTACCAACTGGTGATGGATCTGTTTCACCCGCTGCTGACGCCTGCGACTGGGGCGATTCTGCGGGCTGCTTCGTTCGTGCTGTCATTCGGGGTGATGACTTATTGCCACGTGGTGATTGGCGAAGTCGTCCCGAAGAATGTGGCGATCGACAAGGCTGACCGGCTTGCCGTCACGGTGGCCCCGGTTCTGATGTTGTTTTACCGGGTGACGTCGATTTTCGTGAGCGTGATCGAGGCCTCTTCGAGGGCCATCACGCGGCTGCTCGGCGTCAAGACCCGGCATCGCGGCGGGGGACATTCGGCGGAGGAACTCAAGCTGGTGGTCAGTTCGAGCCGCTTCGCGGGCAATCTGCCGAAGTCGCAGGAGAACATGATTCACCGCGTTCTCGACCTCGATGACCTGTCGGTCCGCGAGATCATGACGCCGCGCCGGGACATTGTTTCGGTGTCGTCGAAGGCCACGCTGGATGAAGTGCTGGCAACCATGGTGGAGAGCCAGCATTCCCGCCTCCCGGTTTGGGAAGAGATACCGGAAAGGCTGGTGGGCGCAGTCTTCTTCAAAGACATGCTGCGGCTCTGGCATGAGCGCCGCATGAACATCCGGACGGGCCGTTCTTCGCCGCCGTTCGCTCCGGAACACATCATGCGCAAACCGCTGATCGTTCCCGAAACGAAGCCGTTGATTCAGATGCTGGAGGAGTTCCGGCTGAAGCACTCGCATCTGGCGCTGGTGGTGGACGAATTCGGAACCGTTACCGGCCTGCTGACCGTGGAAGATGTACTGGAACAGATCGTCGGTGAAATCGAGGACGAATTCGATGAAAGGCTGACCATGCCTCATGTCACCGCCGATCGGGTGACGCTCGACGGAGCTCTCAGCATACGTGATTTCGAATCCCTCTACGGGGTCGAACTGCCGGTGGATGCGGGTTTTGAAACCATCGCCGGATACATGCTCTCGCGGCTGGGGCACATCCCGCAGAGCGGGGAATCGGTGGAGTTCGAAGAACGCAGGTTCACGGTACTGGCGATGGAGCGCAACCGGATCGCCAGTGTCCTGGTCGAAAAACTGCCTGAATCCAATCGGGAAACGGACGGGCCGGACACGACGGGCGATGGTGAGGCGAACAGTGCTGGGCATTGACGATCGGGCTGCGCGATACACGTGGACAGCCGCGGTGGTGCTGCTGCTCCTCGGACTCGTCTATCTGATTCGGGACACGCTCGTCGTTTTCATCGTCTCTCTGCTGCTGGCCTATCTTCTTTATCCGCTGGCCGATCTGCTCGACCGCCATCTGCCGGCCAACACGCGGAATCTGTCACTGGCGCTGACTTACCTGCTCTTTGTGGGCGGACTGACGGTTTTCATGATCTTCGTGGGCTCTCAGGTGGCCTCGCAGGCAGCGAGTCTTGCGAGCGCCGCTCCCGCTTTTCTGGACCGTCTGCAGCAGGGGACCGCAGCCGGCTCGGCGTCGATCGAATCGCTGAAATTCCGGATTTTGTCGGGCATTCAGGGGCAGCTCCGGACGCACTATAACGAGATTGTTTCGTTTGCGCCCAAAGTAACGCTGGGCGTGTTATCCGCATCGCGAAACCTGATCTATATAGTCATCGTGCCGATTCTCAGCTTTTTTATTCTGCGGGACGGGCGCAGTATTCGGGACAGTTTCCTCGATCTTTTCGACGGCGACACGGGCCCGGCGTACGACATCCTGATGGACGTGCATACGCTGCTGTTGCAATACATGCGGGCGCTGTTGCTGCTTTGCTGCACGACTTTCGTTGTCTTCAGCATCGTTCTCTCGGCCATGGGAGTGCCGTATTCCCTGCTGCTGGCGTCGATTGCGTTTCCGCTCGAATTTATTCCGCTGGTGGGACCGCTCACGGCGGCGATCGTCATTATTCTGGTTAGCGCGCTCAGCGGCTATGCCCACGTCCTTTGGGTAATCGTGTTCCTGGGAGTTTTCCGAACTCTGCAGGATTATGTGCTTTCGCCCAAACTGATGAGCCGGGGAGTGCAGCTGCATCCGCTGCTGGTCATCTTCGGCGTATTCGCGGGAGGTGAGGCCGGGGGGGTGGCGGGAGTGTTTCTGAGCGTTCCGACACTGGCCCTGATCCGTCTGCTTTATCACCGTTTGGGTAAAACGAGAGCCGTGCGCCGGACTCACAAACTGGCTTCGTAGACCTGTCGCGCAACTTCTACCGGCTCTCCGGCGTTTATAGTGAGCAGAACGGGATATAAAAGCTTATGCACCGTGGCGCGATCTTCATCATCCCGGCCGTGCTGATTTGTTCTTCGCCCGTTATTTTCGCGAAGAAAAAACCGCCGGCCACCCCCGCGATTCCGCAGATGACAGCTGGCCAGAAGGCGCTGCACGCACTGAACCGGCTGACCTTCGGACCCCGCCCCGGCGATGTGGAGATGGTCGGGAACAGGGGTCTCTATGACTGGATCGAAAGCCAGTTACATCCGGACAGCATTCCGGAAAATCCCGTTCTGGAAGCCAGGCTGGAGCCGCTCGATTCCCTGCGCATGAGTCAGCGGGAAATGGTGCAGCACTATCCGACGCAGCAGATGGTGAAGCTGATGCTGGACGGACGGATGCCGTTTCCGGAAGACAAACAGACCCGCTATTCGGTGCAAAAAATGATCGCCCGCTTTCAGCGGCGGGAAAACGCCGACAAAAATACCGGGGCGCCCGACAATCCGGAATTTAATGCGACCGCCCTGCCCGATTCCTGGCAACTCGACGAGAGGGATCGCCAGACCCTGACGAAGGGCAAACCTCCGCAACAGCTGGCGGTGCTTGAATCGCTAACTCCGGACCGGCAGCTGGACGTGCTCGATACCATGCCGAACGGCGCAAGGCAGAGGCTATTTCCCATTGCTCCGCCGGATGTGCGGAGGCGTATTCAGATCTTCAACGGACCGGTGCAGATTGTGAATCAGGATCTGATGGACGCCAAGATTCTGCGCGCGGTTTACAGCAACCGGCAGTTGGAAGAGGTGCTGACCGATTTCTGGTTTAACCACTTCAACGTCAACCTCGACAAGGGCGCGGACCGCTACATGGTGACGAGCTATGAGCGGGACGTGATCCGGCCGCATGTGCTGGGACATTTCAAGGATTTGCTTCTCGCCACGGCGAAGAGTCCCGCGATGTTGTTTTATCTGGATAATTGGCAATCGGCGGGACCGGATCCCACCAAGAGACGCAAGCAGGGGCTGAATGAGAATTACGGCCGCGAACTGATGGAACTGCACACGCTGGGCGTGGACGGCGGTTATACACAGCACGATGTAACCGAAGTGGCGCGCTGTTTTACCGGCTGGTCGATCCGTGAACCGCAGCGCGGCGGCGCGTTCGAGTTCAACGAAAGACTGCACGACCGGGGCGCGAAACAGGTGCTGGGCGTGACGATCCCGGCGGGCGGCGGGATGGAGGACGGCCTTAAGGTTCTGGACATCCTGGCGCATTCCCCGGCTACCGCGCACTTCATCTCGAAGAGTCTGGCGATTCGCTTTGTTTCGGACGATCCGCCAGAGACTCTGGTGCGCAAAATGGCAACGGTGTTTACCCGGACCGACGGCGATCTGCGCGAGGTCATGCGGGCCATGGTGGAAGCGCCGGAGTTCTGGGATCCGGCTAACTTCCGGTCCAAGGTGAAATCGCCACTGGAGATGGAGATCAGCGCGGTGCGGGCGGTGAACGCGAATGTCGATTTCGCGCAGGCTCTGGCGGGCCAGCTCAATCCTCTTGGCGAGCCGCTCTATCGGAAGCTGGAGCCGACGGGCTATTCGAACCGCAGTACCGACTGGATGAACTCGGCGTCGCTTCTGGCGCGGCTGAATTTTTCGATGGCGCTGGTGCAGAACAAAATTGGCGGAGTGAAAGTGGATTCCGGCAGGTTTACGGGCGACGCGACGGAGATTGAGCAAAGCGTGCTTTTCACGGCGGTGTCGGCTGCGGCACAGGCGGCCATTACAGCCGGCCTCGAAGCGCAGGCCCAACAGAACGCAGCCCAAACGGCGTCGATGGTCGCGGGACTGACGCTCGGGTCACCGGATTTTCAACGCAGATAGCAGAGCAAGAGCAGGTAACTCAAATGGCTATTTCACGCAGAATATTTCTTCGCAATTCAGCGATTGCCATGGCGGGAGTGGGGTCGGCGCCGCTGTGGCTGCAGCGGGCCGCCTTCGCGGCGGAGCAGCAGTCCCGCAGCAAGAAAGTGCTGGTGGCGATCTTTCAGCGCGGCGCGGCGGACGGGTTGAATATCGTGGTGCCGCACGCCGAACAGCGATATTACGATCTGCGGCCGACCATCTCGATCCCGCGGCCGTCTTCGAACATCAATCCGGCGGACGCGGCAGTCGATCTGGACGGCTTCTTCGGTCTGCACCCGTCGCTTGTTGCGCTGCAGCCGCTTTGGCAGCAGCAGCGGCTGGCGATCGTGCATGCGGCCGGTTCGCCGGATCCGACGCGATCGCACTTCGACGCCCAGGACTATATGGAATCGGGCACGCCGGGTTTGAAGGCGACCACCGACGGCTGGTTGAACCGGGCGCTGCCCGCGGCCAGCGGACAGGTCTCGCCTGTGCGCGCGGTCAGCCTGGGGCCATCGCTGGCGCGAACCATTCGCGGCTCCAACAGCGCGATCGCGGTGGAGAATCTGAACAACTTCACGGTGCGCGACAGCGGTGCGTCGAAGGTCCTGCAAGCGATGTATACGGGTACCAGCGACCAGATTCTGGGCGGGACGGGCCGCGAAACTTTCGACGCGGTGGCGCTGCTCCAGACGATCCAGAAGACGCCGTATCAGCCCGCCGCGGGCGCGAATTATCCGCGCGGCCGGTTTGGCGACAGCATGCGGCAGATCGCTCAACTGATCAAGGCCGATGTGGGGGTGGAGGTTGCGTTCGCCGATATCGGCAACTGGGATCACCACGTGAATGAGGTGGGTCCGAAGGCGTCCGTCGGGCAGCTGGCGAATGTGCTTTCCGACTTCGGAAATTCGCTGGCGGCTTTTTATCAGGACCTCGGGGACAGGGTTGAAGATGTCGTCGTGGTGACAATGTCGGAGTTCGGGCGCACCGCCAAGGAGAACGGTAATCGCGGCACCGACCATGGACATGCGAACGTCATGTTCGTGATGGGCGGGCCGGTGCAGGGCGGCAAGGTTTACGGAAAGTGGCCGGGACTTGCGCCCGAGCAGCTTAATGAAGAGCGCGACCTTGCGCTCACCACCGATTTTCGGGATGTGCTGGGCGAAGCGGTTTACACACATCTCGGCAACCGCTCGATTCAATCGGTCTTTCCGAATTACAGCGGCAGCGCGGACAAGTTCCGCGGATTTCTGCGATCCGGCTAGCAGGCGCGCCTATTTTAGTGGGTCAGGTCGTAGATGAAGTAGTTCAGGCCAACCTTATACGCGAAGCCTGCGTACTTCTCTGGATAGCGCGGGTCGTCTGAATTTTCCCAGCCGTCGCCCAAATCCATGTTGTGGCAGATAGCCACCATCACACGCCCTTTATCGTCAACAATGCCGCGCCACTCGGGCTGATAGCCGTCCTTCTCGAAGGTGCGCTTGTTTTCAAACCAGTTGAACGATCCCGGCACCTGATAGCTCTCGTCAAGGTCGTAGAGGATGTGAAAGATCGGATCCTTTTTATCGATCTCGACGATGGGCCGATCCGGAAAAACCTTATCCATGCTCTGTTTGAAGATTCGCCATTCGGCGGTGCCATGGAAGTCGTCAACCATGAGAAATCCGCCGCGCAGCAGGAACTCGCGCAGTTGTTTCGCATTCTCGTCGTGTAGACGCCAGTGCCCTACTTCCACGGCATAGAGCATCGGGTAGTTGAACATGTCGTCGCTGCCGTCGAAGCTGACCACCTGCTCGACCGAACGGGCATCGATCCGGGTAAGACGCCGCACCCCTTCGAGAAGATGGCGGTCGGAGCGGGGATAATCCATCGTCCAGTAGCCGGGAAACGGGCTGCCGTCCTGATTGAAAAGCATCTGATCTGGATAGCCGTAGATATCCGGATAGCGCAGCCGGGCGCGGGTCCACTCGGCGCTTGCCTTGTAGTCCTTCGGCAGCGGGAAATCGTAATACTCGATGGCCGGATATTGCTTGAAGGGTTTCTGTGCCATCACAACGCCGCCGATCAGAAGCCCCAGAATCCCCAGCCCGATAAGAAAGCGGAAGCGCATGCGGTTAGTGAGTCATGGAATAGATGACGTAATTGACGCCGATGCGTATTCCAAGCGCTGAATATTTCTCCGGGTAATTGGGATCGTCGGCCCACTCCCACGAGTCGCCGATATCGGAATTGAAAGACATTGCCACCATGACGCGGCCGTGGTCGTCATAAATGCCGCGCCAGTGCGGGGTAGCGCCGTCGTTGCGGTATGTACTCCCGCGGGCCAAAGCCCACTGGCCCGGCACCTGGTAACGATCATCCAGATCGTAGACCACATGGAAAATCGGATCGTTGTCGTCGATTTCCACGATGGGCCGGTCCGGGAAAACCTTCACCATGCTCTCCATGAAGCGATTCCACTCTTCGGTTCCCCAGAAATCGTCGAGCATCAGGAAACCGCCGCGCAGCAGGTATTCGCGCAACGCTTTCGCTTGCGCTTCGGTGAGTTTCCAGTCGCCCATTTCGCCGGCGTTCATCCAGGGGTAGTTGAAAGCGTCATCCCCGTCATCGAGATTTACGGGCTGTTCAACGGAGCGGGCATTCACCCGGCTAAGGCGGCGGAGAGCCTGCGCGAAATGCCGGTCGGCGCGCGGATAATCCTGCGTCCAGCTGGTGCCGCCCTCACGCCAGTCCGACCAGCGGCCGTAACGGAAGCCGCCAAAACGCGCGCGCGGATGCTGGGGATACATCAAGCGGGCAAAGACCCATTCGCTCTGATCGTGCCAGTCTTCCGGCATCGCGACATCGTCATAGGCTTCCATACTGGGGTAGACGCGGAACGGCCGTTGCGTGGCGTACAGAGCGGTAAAGAGCCCGGCGCCGCACCCAATGAGCATCAGCGCTTTCCGGTAATTCATGAACTACCTGCCTGTGAGCATAGCACCGGACCTGCCAATGTCCTGTCACGGTTGAAGCACAACGGTAGGACGCTGGATCAGCGGGCGGCGGGTACGGGATCGATCATGTATTGAGCAAACTTGCCGTCGGGCATTATATAGGTCACCAGCGAAAGTGCCTTTCCGCCCGCCCGGATTGAGAAGGTCCGCTCCATCATGCCGCCGCGACCTTCATGGTTGGTTTGCGTGAAGCTGGAAGGTTCGCCGAGCGGGCCGAGCGAAGACGCGAAATCGGAAATGGCCTGATCGGTGAAATAGGCGATGGCATCGCCGGTGAGCAGCGTCTTGTTCAGCTGACCTTTTTGCAAGCCCGAGAAAAGCTGCTTCGCGTGTTCGAGGGCCGGCGCGGCTTGCGGGTCGATCGCGGGGGCGAGGAGTAATTCTTCAATCTGTCTTTCGATGGACGGGGCTGCACGGCCCTGGCCGTTGGTAAGAACCGTGACCGCGATGTGGTCGTCCGGCAGAGTCACATTCTGGCTGATGAACCCGGAAGCTTCGCCGCCATGGCTCCAGCGGCGATGGCCTTCATTGTTGGTGGAGACGTCGAGGCCGAGAGCGTAACGTGTTCCGGTCCCGCTTTTCAATAAGACTTCCGTGGTCAGCTCTTTCAGTGAAGCGGGTTTGAGGACCGCACCGTTCATGAGTGAAATGTCCCAGCGGGCGAGGTCTTCCGCGGTCATCGCCAGTTCACCCGCGGCATACATCCATCCGTCGCCTTCGGGGACGGCCGGGCGGGCTGGCCCGAGGGCGAAGGTCTGGTATCCCCGCGGATCTGATTCGCTCCAGTGGCCGAGGCTTTCGTCGATCGCCGAGCGCATCCCCAGAGGATTGAAGATGCGGGTGCGGAGGAATTCGATCAGCGGCTTGCCTGTGATTTTTTCGATGATCTGGCCGATGATTACGTAATTCGTGTTGCTGTATTGCCAGCGCGTGCCGGGGTCGAAGTCGAGCGGCTTCTTTGCCCAAGTGTCGAGAATGCCGGCAGGGGTTATGCTCCGGGCCATGAAAGGGGCCACGTAGTCGAGCGGGAAGTAATCCTGATAGCCGGAGGTATGCGAGAGCAGTTCGCGTATGGTGACTTCGTTGGCGCGGGTCAGGCCAGGGAGAAAGCGGGAGACGTGGTCATCGAGCGAGAGTTTGTTTTCTTCCGCGAGCAGCAGCGTGGCGGCCGCCGCGATTTGTTTGCTGTTGGAGGCGATTTTGAATCGCATCGACGGCGTCGCCGGTGTTTTGGGGTCTAGCTTCGCATCGCCGTATGCCTGGACGTAGGCAATTTTGCCGTCCTTAACCACCGCTATGGACGCCGCGGGGACGTGGGATTCCGCAAGGACCTTATGAGCTATGTCGTCGATTGAGGTCCGGGTGCCATCCGGAATTTGGGCGAATGCCGGGAGAGCTATCAGGGCAAGAGCAAGAATACGGCGCATGAAACCGCGAGTTTAGCACCTGGTTCAGGGACGAGGTTCGACCACTTCGGCCAGCGGCATTTGGATTTCACCGGCTCTCAGGACGCCGTCGGCGGGTTCCGAAAGATGCCCGGGGAGAGCTATCCAGCCGCGGCGCTTCACCGGATCGATGATCCAGCAGACCGGGACGCCCATCTGAAAGTAATCGTCCAACCGGTCCACGACCTCACTCATGCGGTCCTCCCTGGAGAGGATTTCGATGCAAAGCCGTGGCGGCGTTCGGATTATGCTTTCACGCGGCGCGCCCTCGGCGAGTACACATGTCGGCGATTCGAAATCGCGTCGGCTTCACCTGAACCCTTTGCTCGGGAAGAACTTTCCGGTTCAGAGATTTATAGCGGTTTATCAGCCAGACGCCAATTGCCATCTGCATGCGGCTGTGATCATACTCGCCAGGATTACGCTCCCTGATCTCGCCGTCGATATAGTCGCAGTCCGCGCGATAGCTTGTCTTGAGATAGTCGGCAACCGAAATCAGGGTTCCCACGGGAATTCGGTTGATCCTATCGCTGATTCGCCTTCAGGATCTTTTTCCGCAGCCGAATCGACTTCGGCGTGACTTCCACCATCTCGTCCTCGCGCACGAACTCAATCGCCTGTTCCAGGTTCATCAGCCGTGGCGGAACCAGGCGGATGGCTTCATCCGCGCTCGACGAACGCATGTTCGTGAGCTTTTTCTCCTTGACGATATTTACGTCCAGATCCGACTGTCGAGCGTTTTCGCCCACGATCATGCCTTCGTAAACTTCCACACCGGCGGTGACGAAAATTTCGCCGCGCTCCTGCAGGTTGAAAATCGCATTGCCCGTCGTCTTGCCCGCGCGATCCGATACCAGCGATCCGGTGGGTCGCATGGGAATTTCGCCCTGCCATTCGATATAGCCGTGAAACAGAGAATTCAGAATCGCCGTGCCGCGCGTGTCGGTAAGAATTTCACCGCGAAGTCCGATCAGCCCGCGCGACGGAATATGAAATTCGAGCCGCACACGGCCTGAGCCATTGTTCACCATTTTGACCATCTTGCCTTTGCGGCTTCCGAGTTTCTCGATCACGACGCCGATAAAAGCCTCCGGACAGTCGATGACCAGCATCTCGACCGGCTCCATGGTCTTGCCGTCGATGGTCTTGGTCAGGATCTCAGGCTTGCCGACGCCCAGTTCGAAACCTTCGCGGCGCATCATTTCGATCAAAATTGCCAGCTGCAATTCACCGCGCCCCATCACTCTGAACGTATCGGGGGAGTCGGATTCAACTTTTATTGAGACATTCGTGAGCAGCTCTTTGTCCAGGCGGTCGCGGATATTCCGCGAGGTGACGAAGGTGCCTTCCTTGCCCGCGAAAGGCGATGTGTTGACCGTGAACGTCATGCCGATGGTCGGCTCGTCGATCTGGATGTGCGCCATCGGTTTCGGCGTATCGGCATTGGTTATCGTCTCGCCGATCGTAATGCCTTCCACGCCCGCGACCGCAAGGATATCGCCCGGCCGCGCGATCGTTTCATCCACGCGCTTCAGGCCTTCGAACGAATACAGCTTGGTGATTTTCGTTTTCTGGATCGTTCCGTTGAGATGACAGATCGCCACTTCATCGCCATGGCGCAGCGTTCCCTGGAACACGCGGCCGATGGCAAGCCGGCCGAGATATTCGGAGTAATCGAGGTTGGCTACGAGCGCCTGCAGGGTCGCATCCGGATCTCCCTTGGGCGGCGGGATGTGTTTCACGATGGCTTCAAACAGGGGCTCGAGAGTTTCAGACGGATCTTCCAGTGAGGTTTTGGCGACGCCGTTCTTGGCAATCGCGAAGAGCACGGGGAAATCCAACTGGCTTTCATCCGCGCCCAGATCGATGAACAGATCGTAAACTTCGTTCAGGACTTCCGCGGCGCGCGCATCGGGGCGGTCGATCTTGTTGATCACCACGATGGGAGCGAGATTGGCTTCGAGAGCTTTCATCAAAACGTAACGGGTCTGCGGCAGAGGGCCTTCGCTGGCATCGACCAACAGCATGACGCCGTCGACGATCTTCAGGGCGCGCTCGACTTCGCCGCCGAAATCGCTGTGGCCCGGTGTGTCAACGATGTTAATTTTTGTGCCGTGAAAGCGCACGCCGGTGATCTTGGCGAGAATCGTGATGCCGCGCTCGCGCTCCAGATCGTTGGAATCCATCACCCGTTCGGCGACTTCCTCGTTGGCGCGGAAGATGCCGCTCTGGCGAAGCATGGCGTCAACCAGGGTGGTCTTGCCATGGTCAACGTGCGCAATGATAGCGATGTTACGGATGTTCTCACTCATGTTTTTTGGTTAGTTGAAAAATTTATTCTTCGTGAATCACTTCGGCCGGTTCCAGCTTAGCCGCGAACCGGGCAGGGTAAACGCCTGCCAGGACCGTTACGGCCCAGACCAGCAACAACGCGCCTCCAAGCAGCAACGAGGGCGGATGGAACTGGATCGTCCATCCAAAACTCTGCTTGTTGATCACGTAAATCAGAACCAGCGACAGGGCCATTCCGAGCGCCAGGCCCAGCGATCCGGCAAGAAAGCCCAGCAACCAGGCTTCTATCAGAATCATCCGGCGGATCTGACCGGCAGCGGCCCCCAGATACCGGATGAGGCCGATTTCGCGGCGCCGGTCCAATACCAATGCTAGCAGCGAGTTCGCCGCGCCGAGCATGGCGACCAGAATGGCCACTCCTTCGAGCGCGTAAGTAACGGCAAATGTGCGGTCGAATACCTCCACCGCCTGACTGCGCAGAAGTTCGTTCGGGGCAATCATCAGGGGATAATCGCGCAGACGGTTTTCGAGGTCCCGGCGGACAGCGGCGCGATCGGCGCCGGGCTTTACATAAACCGCAATATCGGTGACGGGCTGGCCGGGCAGATATTTGAGGAGCGTATTGCGGTCCACGAGAATGAAGCCGCGGTCGCTGGAGTAGTCGTAATAAATTCCGGCCACGGTGAGCGCCACCGTGCGCGAACCGAGCGGAATTTCGAGGACGTCGCCCCGATGTACGTGATGCTTGTCGGCGAAGGGTTCGGTAACAATGGCGCGATCGTGCCCGGGCAGAGAGCTGAGAATTTGCCGCGCATCCCCCGCGAGAAACCGGATCGCCCCGCTGTCGCGAAGCACATTCACGTTGGCTCCTCCCAGCGTGGCGCGCAGTCCCTGATACTGGATTTCCATGGCGTGGAGGATATCGATGGAATCGATTCCGGGGGTGCTGCGAACGATGTCCAGAACGGCGGGCGCGATCGGAGAATAGATACCTGCGCGGGCTGGTCCTTCGGCCCGCATATAGATATCGGCGCGAAGCTGGTTGTCGAGCCATACCTGCACGGTTTCGCGGAAGCTGCCCACCATCACTCCAACGCTGACCATCATTCCGATCGCAGTGGCGAGGGCGGTGACGACGATGGAGGTGCGGGAAAGCGATGAAACGAGAGAGCGGCCCGCGATCAGCCCTTCCGCGCCCCCGGCGCTTTTTAAAACACCGCGCAGTGAGCGAATCAGGCCGGTGACGAAGGCGGGCGCGATCCAGGCCGCCGCCGCGACGGCGAACAGGGTTGCGATATAGCCCAGGATCGGCCGGCCATCGATAGGCCCGAACTGGCAAAGGATGAAGGCGACGGCCGCGGCGGCCAGCGCGAAGGCGAGATCGCGGCGGGCATGCAGCCGTGTGCGATGCTCGACGGCGGCCTGCCGCATGGCTTCCGCGGGGGCGATGCGCGCCGCTTCGCGGGCGGGGATCAGGGCCGACGCGATCGCCACACCCGTGCCGGTCAGGAGCGCGCCTGCCATCGACGCCGGAGAAATGGCAATCGCACCGGGAGTGCTGGTGGTGAACAGCGCGTTCACCGTATCTGAGATCATGCCAACCAGTGCCGAGGCGAGAAAGCGCCCGAGCACGATTCCAATCACCGAGCCTGCCACACCCAGCATGGCGGCCTCTCCGAGGAAAACGAACAGCACGCCGCGCGAACTGGTGCCGACCGCGCGAAGAATACCAATCTCTGTTCGCCGCCGCACCACGCTGACGGAGATGGTGTTGTAGATCAGGAAAGCGCCAACCAGCAGCGAGATGTAGCTCAGGACGCGCAGATTCCATTTGAAAGCCCGCAGCATGCGCCGGTTTTCTTCGCTGCGTGCTCCGGGCGTTTCCACATCCCATGTCGAGGGAACGTTTGCCCGAATGGTTTTTCCGGCCGCGGCAAGGTCCTCTGCGGGACCGAGGACAACTTCGATCCGGTCGATCTTGCCATAGCTGCCCAGCAGGTCCTGCGCGGCCGCGATGTCGACTCCGATCCAGCCGGTATTTTGCTTGGGAGCGATGGATTGAATCGTAAAGCGCGAAACCTTGTCCCGGCCACGCAATTCGAAGGAGTCGCCTTTTTTCCAGTGGAAGCGCTCCGCCAGATCGCTCGATACCACGGCCGAGTCCTCCAGATTCTTCGGCTCGAATCCATCACCGCTGTTCCCCGCGCTGGCCGCGCCGATCAGATCGATTCCATAGAGGGTAGTCGAACCCAGCCCTTCAATAACGACGGGTTCTTCGATGACAGGCGAGAAGCGGGCTTCGATCGGCAGGGCGGCCAGGCGGGCGAAGTACTGTTCATCCACGCCGCCATTGGCCGTGATTTCGTAATCCACCTTGCCGACGAGAGTTGTCAGCGAGGACTCGAAGGAACCGGTGGCGGCATCGCCGGAAAGCTCAATCGCGATCACCACCGCCACGCCCAGCGCGATGGAGAGGAGCGTCAGTATGGTGCGGGTCAAGTCGCGGCGCAGAGGGCGCAGGATGAGCCGCTGGAAAAGCTTCATCAGAGTTCTACGCTGGGGACGATCAGTCCGTCCCGCATGCGCACCTGGACATCGGCGATCGATGCCGCTTCAGCGCTGTGGGTGGCCATCACCACGGCCGCGCCGAACTCGTCGGCGGCACGGCGGATGAGGCGCAGGATGAGATCGCCGCTTGCGGTGTCCAGATTTCCGGTGGGCTCATCGGCCACCAGGATCGCGGGATTGTGGACCAGCGCCCGGGCGATGGCGACGCGTTGCATCTGTCCGCCGGAAAGCTGGTAAGGCAGAGCGTTCACCTTCTCTTCAAGATCGACCCAGCGCAGGCGTTCGCGGGCGGTACTTTCGGAATTTTTCGTCCCGGCCAGCAGCAGCGGCAATTCCACATTTTCAAGCGCGGTCAGCGAGGGCAAGAGCTGGAAGAACTGGAACACGAAACCGATTTTGGTGCGCCGCAGAGACGTCAGGCCCGCGTCGTCGAGCGTTGAAACATTCTCCCCGGCAATCCGGACCTCGCCCGCCGTAGGAAAATCCATCGCGCCGCACAGATTCAGCAGGGTTGTCTTACCGCAGCCGCTGCGCCCGAGCAGCGCGGTAACTTTGCCTGCCGCGCAATCGAGCGAAACGCCGCGGAGTGCGTCCACCCCGCCCGGATAAGTCTTTGTGGCATCGCGAATCGAGACGGGAAACAATATGCGGGAGACCTGTTTCTAGTGTATTATTGGAATGCTCCGGTTTTACTTCCGCGCGAATCGAGTGGATGCTTGCCCCGCAAAGCTCTATTACACGCGAAGACATGGAAACTCGCCGTCTGGCAGCCGCACGTGAGCTGCTGACCGGTACAACTCAATCCCAGGTTGCGCGCCGTTATGGCGTGAGCCGCACAACAGCATCCCGCTGGCAGCGATCCATCGTGCAAAAAGGCATGGATGGTCTTCGCAAGAGACGCGCCACTGGACGTCCCAGCCGGCTGACCGCCGATCAGGTGGATGCGATTCGCCAGATGTACTTTGAAGGCGCGTCCGCGCACGGTTTTTCCCGCGACCGCTGGACCACGGGCCGTTTGGCTGAAGCGATCGAACGCAAGTTCGGAATCCGCTATGACCAGGATCACGTGGGCCGGCTGATGCATAAATTCGGGCTGCGAGAGCGGCGTTTTGTGTATGCGCCGCGCGTTCAGCATCATGCGGAATCCGCACCCGCGGTTTTCGCAGTAGCTTTATAGGCCCGGCCTGCTTCGCGTCCCTTTCCGGCAATAGTTGCCGCTTGATGCGCGGTATTTTCGGGGTCGGGCTGTTTGCGACTGACCGGCCGCGGGTGCGAGCACGGCGAAGAGAGCCTTCGCGTAATCCAGGCGACACTGGCGAGCGCTATGCTCGGGAGAACACCTATGATCAAACTTGCAGATGCCCGCCGGATTATCGCGGCGGCGGAAGAAAAGGCCGCGGAAATCGGTCAGCCCTCGAATATCGCGGTGGTTGACGCGGGTGGAAACCTGGTCGCGCATGTGCGCATGGATAACGCATGGATCGGTAGTATCGATATTTCGATCAACAAAGCATGGACGGCTCGCGCGTTCGATATCGAAACCAAAGCGCTCGGCGAGTTGAGCCAGTCCGGCGATCAGTTCTTCGGCATCCATGTTTCCAACCATGGGCGAGTGATGATTTTCGCGGGCGGCATTCCCCTCAAGCGCGGCGGCCAGGTGGTTGGCGCGGTAGGAGTGAGCGGCGGGACGGGCAAACAGGACCAGGCCGTTGCCGAGGCGGGCGCGAGCGCCTTTAACAGCTAGCCCGCGTCGCGATATTCGCCGAAGACGCGCCGCAAAATATCCGAGATCTCGCCCACCGTAGCGCCGGCTTCGGCGGCAGAGAGAATTCGCGGCATCAGATTGGCGCTGCCGCGCGCCGCGGATTCCAGTTCGCGCAGCTGTTCCGCCAGGACGCCTGCATCGCGCCCGGCCTTCATGCGCCGCAGGCTTTCCAGTTGGGCGGCCTCGACCCCGGGATCGATCCGGAAGACCGGCGTCTTCTCCCGCTCGTCCATCTCGAACCGGTTCACTCCGACGATGATCCGCTCGCCGGCTTCGATCTCTTTCTGAAACTCGAAGGCCGCGTTTTGGATCTCGCCCTGAATGAAGCCCGTCTCGATCGCGCGCAGTGTTCCGCCCATTTCGTCGATGCGGCGGATGTAATCCATTGCGCCATGCTCGATGCGGTCCGTCAAATTCTCGATATAGACGCTGCCGCCCAGCGGGTCGGGTGTCTGGGTGACGCCGGTTTCATAGGCGATGATCTGCTGGGTGCGCAGCGCCAAATTGGCGGATTCCTCGGTGGGCAGTCCCAGCGCCTCGTCGCGGGAATTGGTATGAAGGGACTGGGTTCCGCCCAGCACCGCGGACAGAGCTTCAATCGCCGTCCTGACCAGATTGACGTCGGGCTGCTGGGCCGTGAGACTGGAGCCCGCCGTCTGGGTATGGAAGCGCAGCATGCAGGAGCGCTCGTTTTTCGCGCCGAAACGATCCCGCATCAAATGGGCATAAAGTCGCCGGGCCGCCCGGAATTTGGCGATTTCCGTCAAAAAATCGGAGTGCGCATTGAAGAAAAATGACAATCGCGGCGCGAACGAATCCACGTCGAGTCCGGCTGCGATGGCCGACTCGATATAGGCAATGGCGTTGGCGAACGTGAACGCGACTTCCTGTACAGCGGTGGAACCCGCTTCGCGGATATGGTATCCGGATATGGAAATTGTGTTCCATTCCGGCACTTCCTCCGTTGCCCAGGCAAACAGATCGGTAATGATCCGCATGGCCTGGCGCGGAGGGTAGATATACGTGCCGCGCGCGACATATTCCTTCAGAATGTCGTTCTGGATCGTGCCATTCAGTTTGCGCTGGCTGGCTCCCTGTTCGCGCGCCACCAGAACATAGAATGCCAGCAGAATCGCCGCCGTCGAATTGATGGTCATCGACGTCGAGACTTTCTCTAACTGGATTCCTTCGAAGAGCTTGCGCATGTCCGCAAGCGACGCAATGGAAACGCCAACCCGCCCCACTTCGCCCTTCGCCAGCGGATGATCGGGGTCGAGACCCATTTGGGTGGGCAGGTCGAAAGCCACGGAAAGGCCGGTGGTTCCCTGGCTCAAAAGATAGCGATAACGGCGGTTGCTCTCTTCGGCGGTCCCGAACCCGGCATACTGGCGCATCGTCCAGAACCGCTTGCGGTACATGTCGGGATAGATCCCACTGGTATAGGGAAACTCGCCCGGAGCTGGTTTCATCGGGACGGCCCGGTCACGAGCGGGAAATCCGCCGCGCTTTCAGAAAGGAGGAAATGCCGTAAACGGCCATCACCACGATGAAAACGCCCAGAATAATAAGCCTTCCGGGGCCGAGGGCGGCGGCATTGTGCCAGGCTTTCCACGTCCCAAAAACCGCAAGCGTCAGAAATAGAAAGCCCAGGACTTCATGCCAGAGCGAGTGAATGGGTTTGACTGCCGCAGGCACAACGTGCTTGACGAAATGACCCGCCTGCCGCCCCACGTTCGCATAATTCTGCTTTTCGGGCACGTTTTTATCGTATCAAAACGAGGGATGTTGTTCCCTCCGCTCGCAGCCTGTACAATCAAGGGGCGCTGTTAAAAACCACCCTGGAACCGATGGCCTTGAACTTGCATCACAGGAATCAGGAAAGTCCCACGAGGAAGAAAGGGGCGTAAAGTGGAAGAACGTCTCAAAAGCTTGATGCAGGATCTTGGAAACGCGATCAATGAGTCGCTTTCCGATTCTGAACGCATTGCAGAGGCGATCGGCGAGATCAAAAGCGCTGGATACGATGTCTTCCTGGTTTTGGAAGCCACGATCGGCTTCAATAAGCGTGAAAACGGTGAGGAATCCCCGGAAGAAGAATCCGTGGAATCCCACGAAATAGCCACTACAGGGAAGGTCCGGTTCACAACTCAGGACCAGCGTTTCCTCAAGGCACTCCGCATCACGGCTGAAGAAGAAGCCTAGCCTCACGCCCCTGGTTTAAACCGGGTCGAGAAGTTCGCGGTAAACGGCTGCTGTTTGCTCCACCGCTTTTGTCCAGCTGAATTCCAAAACCCGGGCGCTACTCTTTCGCGAAAGTTCGTCACGAAGGTTCGTGTCCCGCGCGAGAACGGTCAACGCACTGGCCAGTTCTTCATCGTCTTCAGGATCGACCAGCAGGGCCGCCTCGCCGCACACTTCGGGCAGAGCCGAACGATCACCGGCAATCACCGGAACTCCCGCCGCCATCGCTTCCAGCACCGGCATTCCAAAGCCTTCGTCGAGCGACGGGAAAGCGAAGATCGACGCCCTGGCATACCACTGGGCGATCTCGTCGTCGTTCAGATAGCCCGTGATGAGAATGTCGCCGCCGCGCGGACTTTTTGAAATCTCGTGCAGCACGCCGTCCGCTTCATAGCCTTGCGAGCCGGCCAGAACCAGCTTCCAGTCCGGCGGCATGGCGCGAAAGGCTCTGACAAGGGCGGCCTGGTTCTTACGGCGCTGAATCGCGCCGATGCAGAGAACCACATTTTCGCGCGGCGTCTGCGTATTTAGCCGCGGGCTGACGCGCGGAACTACGCCGTGATGGATGACGCGAATCCGTGACTTCGGAACCTTCAGGTAATGTTCAACCTGTCCGGCCGTGAAGGCCGAGACCGCAATGATGAGGTCGGCGCCGGAGGCGGCTTCGCGCGCCTGGGCGGCAAATCTTTCGCGGAATTCCGGCGTGCTGTACGCTCCCGAGAGGACGAAGAGATCGTGGAAGGTGGCGACCTGCCGCCGGAAACGACGACGCGGAAGCCGCTGATTCAAACCGTGAAAAAGGTCGGCGCGGCGATTGCCCCAGGAGTCGGTCAGGAAACGGCGGGTGACATTAGCGGGTTTGGGGAGGCGCAGGGCGCGCCAGAAACGCTGCGAGCGATAAAACCAGTCCCATTGCGCGGGAATGCCGCTGGCGGCGAGGCCGTTCAGAATTTCCCGCGAATAAACACCGACACCCGAAAGTCCGCCGCCGATACTGCTTGTCGCGTCGAGGGCAATGGTTGAGTCGGAATCCAAATCCGAGTCTATTTCACTCGCGGCCGCGCGCGCTTAGCCGATCTGATAATCCTTCAGCTTGCGGTAAAGAGTCGTTCTGCCGATTCCGAGTAATTGCGCCGCGATGGTGCGATCGCCTTTAGTGTGATGGAGGGCGTGCTGAATGGCCTTCCTTTCCAGTTCCTGCAGCGGGATCACGCTCTGCTCGGCGAAGGCGGGCATGGTCACTCCGCCCCAGTGGGCTCCATTGGGAGGCGCGCCCCCGCCCGCGACGGCGGCGACTCCGCCAGCCCTTTGCGCCCGGACATGAGAAGCGACGCTGCTGGGCAAATCCGCGAAGTGCAGCAGCGGACCTGAATTGAAGGCCATCATGCGTTCCAGGCAGTTCTTCAGTTCCCGGACGTTGCCCGGCCAGTCATATTCAATCATGGCGTCCATCGCTTCACGGGAAAGAAAGAATCGCCCTTCGCCCGCCAGGAACTGTTCCACCATCAGAGGAATGTCTTCCTTGCGGTCACGCAGCGGAGGCAGCGTCAACCGCACCACATTCAGCCTGTGGAAAAGATCTTCGCGAAACCGCCCCGCCGTGACCTCCGTTTCGAGGTCGCGATTGGTCGCCGCTACGACGCGTATTTCGATCTTGATGCGCTGCAGCGAACCGACGGGCCGTACCTCCTGTTCCTGCAGCACGCGCAGAAGCTTCACCTGCATTTCCAGAGGCAGTTCGCCGATCTCATCGAAGAAAGCCGTGCCGCCGCTGGCCAGCTCGATGAGGCCCCGCTTGGCTTCCACGGCGCCGGTGAAAGCGCCGCGCACATGCCCGAATAACTCGCTTTCCATCATGGTTCCAACCAGCGAACCGCAATCGATGGGCACGAACTGGCCACGCGGCGCGGAGGTGTAAAGCGATCGCGCCGCCACTTCTTTGCCGGTCCCGCTCTCGCCCTGAATCAGGACCGGTGTATGCCGGGTCGCCAGACGTTCAATCTGCGAGCGGATATGCGCGATAAGGGGCGAGTGGCCGATGAATCCCTGCGAGGGCGTTTCGGCGCAGAACTTCGTCACAGGCTTTCAGTGGCGGGAACGGAGAAACTTCTCAGCCTTAAGGATCCAGACGGACGACAAATGCCTCTGGAACGTTCTGTTCTGTACGAATCCGCTGGGCGAGGGTTTCGGCGGCGCTCGTGGAATCCACCTTGCCAGCCAGCACGCGCCAGACCGGCGGGTCGCCGCTGCGGAGCACCGACTTGCCGGCCCCGTATGCAGCGGCCATGTTGCTCTCCATCCGGTCGGCATTGGCTTTTTCGCGGAAAGCGCCCACCTGGACTGCGAACAGGGGCGCCTCTGGGGCGGCCGGTCCCGCCAGAATCGTGATCTCCACCTGGGCAACCCCGGGACCGATCAGCTCGATGACCTGCGCGGCTTTATGCGAAAGATCGATCACCCGGTTGTTGACGAACGGCCCGCGATCGATGATCCGGACATCGACGGTCTTGCCGTTGGATAAGTTCCGGACCCGGACCATGGTCTGGAAAGGCAGTGTGCGGTGCGCCGCGACCAGTGTTTCCATATCGTAGATCTCGCCGTCCGCAGCGCGGCGTCCGTGATACGGATGTCCGTACCAGCTGGCCATTCCCCGCTCCGTTGTGCCGGCAAGCGGCGCCGGGGCCGCGGGCCTGGCGGATGGCCGCGACTGGGGAGGCGGAATGATTCTGGCCTTTTTTTTGGCGCAACCTTCGGCGACTGCGCCCATCGCGAGCACACACAGCATCCGGCGTGTCATGTATGAGACCAATTATCGATCACTGCGACTTATAAAAATTTTTCGATGGCAGCAAATCATTTAGGGTCTTTTCGGATTCGGAGGTGCCTTTTTCGTGGTACTCCTCATGGGTATGAACGCCGATTTCACGGGTAAGTCCCAGGCTTTGACTCAATCGGGATTGACGGTGGCGGCCCAGACGCTTTCGCTGGATCCCGCGGAACTCTGGCCAGTCGTTTCGGTTGAAACCTCCGGCTGCGGGTTTCTTTCCGATCGCAGGCCGCGGATTCTCTTTGAGAGACACATCTTTTACAGGCTCACCGGCGGCCGTTTTCAGAATGACGACATCAGCAATCCCGTTCAGGGCGGCTATGGGGCAGGCGGGAGCCATCAATATGATCGTCTGCAGGCCGCCATTGCGCTCGACCGTTCCGCGGCTCTGCAAAGTGCGTCTTTCGGAATAGGCCAGATCATGGGCGAAAACTTCGCCATGGCAGGATTCGACAGCGTGGAAAGCATGGTGGGGGCAATGGCGGATTCCGAAGACGCGCAGCTCCAGTCGATATCGGCGTTCATCCAAAAGCGGAACCTCGCAGAGGCCCTGCAGAAACACGACTGGGCCGCCTTCGCGCGCAGTTACAACGGGCCTACTTATGCGATCAACCAGTACGACACGAAACTGGCGGCCGCATATCGGGGTTGTTGCGAAGGCGCGATGCCGGACCTGGGGGTGAGAACGGCCCAGCTCTATCTGACGTTCCTTGGCTATAACCCGGGTCCGATCGACGGGGTGGCAGGGGCACGCACGAAGTCAGCCATTATGGAATTTCAGCGCGGGCAGCAGGTCCCGGAGACCGGAGCCGCGGACAGCAGCGTGCTGCAACTGTTAAGGGCGAAACTGGACTTACAGGTGTAAATCAGGCAGCGGGCGTGTTGCCCGCGCCGCCGCGTCCGGCGAATCGCGCGCCCAATGCGCCGCCCGCCGCACAGGTCCCCACCACCATCGCGAACATGATGAAAACCATCACCAGCACACCCAGTGCCAGTTCCGGAGGATCGTTGAGGACTGTCGATATCTGCGGATTCTGTTTCACCATCTGCTCAAACAATTCATTACCGGTTGCGAGCACTGTGAACGCGATGATCACCGCCATGCCGAGAAAGATGAGCACTCCGGTTATGGAGCCGAGCTGCGCCCCGGCCCGCACGCTCAGAGCAAATCCTGTGAGTTTGCGGTACAGGAGCACTGCCCCCCAGCCCGCTGCCAGCCACCACAGCACCAGGAAAAGCTGCACCCCCGGGATCATTTCGATCAGGATGATTCCGATCGACATGAGGAATGCCACACGCAGCGCGACCGGGTTGCGGAAGTTGACAGGCAGCGGCCCGGCAGTGGCGGAGCGAAAAGCCGAATGCAATGGCGTAACTGCGGGCTGCCCGCGCAGTTGGCCGGCCGGCTGGATGACGGGCTCAGCCTCGCTGGTTTCAGAAGCTATCGCAGGAGATTCGAATGTGGGGCGTCCGCACCGGTGGCAGAACCGCGCATTTTCAACCAGTGCTGTACCGCAGGTGCAGAATTCAGGCATCGTGTCGCCTGACGCAGGCGCACTTCTAGTTTGCCGCAGGCGCTCCGATGGTAGCAACCCCGATATGCGTACCGTCGTGTTTGCCTTCAATTACGATGATCCGCTTGTAGCCGCCCTCAGCGAGTTCCATGTGGAACTTACCATCTCGGTCATTTGAGATGACCCAGCTCGGGAGCTTCGATTGATAAAACTCCACAACCCGGTCCACGGGATCGCTCGTGATCATTTCATCTCCGGCCACCGAGAGGCCTTTGTCGTCGCGGCCGTCGCGCGAAGTCCATTCAAAGTCCGCCCCACCGCCGTGATGCGGTGACTGCGAGGCTCCGGGATACATCGGAACATTTATCAGCGCCCTGGCGGACTCATCGTGGGCGTGAATGCTGAATTTTCCCGCGGGCGTTTCAATGGAAACGTGATCGCCGTTGGGGGTGCTTTGCGTGTCGACCTTTATATTGCGCGCGATGGAAATCCCCACCACCACGGCCAGGCACACCATCCCCAGGGCAACGATCAGCAGCCCGGCCAGAACCCCGCCCCTGCGGGAATTGGAAATACTCATAGCGGCCTCCCTACTCTCTTTGTTACGCAACGCGAGTGAAAACGTTCGCCTGAAATCGGCTCGTAAACAAAATCGGCAAGACTGAACAATATGGGCTGACCAATATGGTAGCTTGCTCCTGATGGATAAAATCACCCTGGTGGTCCTCGGCGATCCGGCGGAGCCTGTTTTCCGGAAGTTGCAAGCGCTGGCCCCGGAAGTGGAGATCAAGATCGGCCGCACCGCTGAGTCCCTCCTGCCCGAACTGGCGGATGCGCGGGTGTTGTTCCACTGGCTCGGCGGCAAGGACCAGGTTCGCCAGGTTTTGTCTCTCGCGCCGCGCCTCGAGTGGATTCACGCCCGCTATGCCGGGCTGGATAATCTTCTTTCCCCGGAGCTCATCGAGAGCCCGGTTCCTCTTTCCAACGGCAGCGGCGTCTTTAGCCAGTCGCTGGGGGAATTCGTCATTCTGGGCGCCCTCTATTTCGCCAAAGATGTGCCGCGTCTCCTGCGTTCGAAGGAGGCCCATCGCTGGGAAATTTTCGACGTCCATGAACTGAGCCGTCAAACGCTGGGCATCGTCGGGCACGGCGATATCGGACGGGCCATCGCCTGGCGGGCCAAAGCGCTGGGCATGCGGGTGCTCGCGCTGCGAAGGAATCCCGCGCCGCGGGCGGGCGACGAGCATGTGGACCGCGTCTACGCGAACGGCGAGATACACGCCATGCTGCCCGAGTGCGATTACGTGGTTGTAGCCGCGCCGCTGACGCCGCATACGAAAGGCATGATGGGTGCCCGCGAATTCGCGTCGATGAAACCGGACGCCATCGTCATGAATGTAGGCCGCGGACCGGTAATCAACGAAGCCGCCATGATCGAAGCGCTGCGAGCCAAACAGATTCGCGGCGCCGCACTCGATGTATTCGAGGTTGAACCGTTGCCGCCTGAGAGTCCGCTGTGGTCGATGGAAAACGTGCTGATCTCGCCGCACACGGCCGATCACACGAAGACGTGGATTGAAGATGCGATGGATTTCTTCCTCGCCCAGTTTGCGAGCTGGCGCGCGGGCGAACCGCTGCAGAATATTGTCGACAAACGCGCGGGCTATTAGCGGCCGCTGATTGCGAACAACTCAGGAATCCAGCGTGACTTCGCTGAGCTGAATCATCGGCTGGACGTTCGTGAAATTCGGAATATCGCTCATCAGGACCGGCGCGTGCGCCTGGAGCGCCTTGCCGGCGGATTCCACCGAGTCGAACATCAGGTGTCCCATCGCGACATACTGCGCAGGCGCGCCGGGCGCAGGTCCTCCGAGCCCTTTCTCGGCGCGCAGGCCTTTCAATTCCGACCCGATCAGTTTACGCACGAGCGGCATATGGGTATCGCGATAGTAGTCCATATCGAATGTGCAGCCTTCGGTGTTCGGATACATTACGCTGACGACAATCATTGGGAAATTATCTCAAGTGTTCGATAGAATTGTCGGAGGCCGGTCCAAGTCTGGCCAGGGAGCACCAAATGAAGAATCTGATTCTCGCAGCCACCGCGGCCGCCTGCCTGTTGCAGGCACAGGACGCCAACCCGATCAGCGCCAATGAAAAACAGGCGTGGAACAACATCAAAAACCTTCTTACGAAAGAAGCCGCCAAGATGCCGGAGGCCGAGTACAAATTCAAACCCGTTCCCGACATACAGGACTTCGGGACGCGCGTGGCCCACATCGTGACTTCGAACATGCGCACCTGCGCCTCCCTGAAAGGCGAGCAGAAGACGGTTTCGCTCACCGCGACGTCATCCAAAGCCGACATTGAAGCGGCGATGAAGGAAGCCTGGGACGAGTGCGATTCCGTATTCAATTCCCTGACCGACGCCGACCTCCACAAGATGGTCTCGGGGAGGGGTGGTCAGCGCCCGGAACTGGCCGTCATCCAAGGCATGCTCGAACATTCCCAGGAGTTGTACGGTTATATGGCCGTATACCTGCGGCTCAAGGGTGTTGTGCCGCCCTCCAGCGCCCGCAACGAACCGTAAACAACAGCGCGTTTATTTCTTAGCGCTACTTCTTAACGACCTCAACTTTGTGTAAGACCATGTCGCCTTCGTAGACCGTGGCCTTGATTGTGTCTCCCGGCTTCACAGACTTCAGGACGGCCGGATTGTCGACCTTGTAATCCATGGTCATCGCATCCATCCAGCCCTCGGTCTTTTCGCCATTCACCTTCAGCGAGCTGTCGGCGGCGTTTACGCCTTCCACCTTGCCGTGGAACGTCATGGCTTTCTTGCCCTGAGCGAGGCAAAGCGCGGCCATCAACAGCGTGGTCGCAATAATCAAGAGCAGTCGATTGAGTGATTTCATGTTCTCTCCTTCTTAAGATAACGCTCGCAGGCCCCGGGAAGTTTTCCGGCCCGGTCTGAGGATCTGTGTTCCAGCATATCCTTTACCCTGGAAGCGAATCGGTCTTCCGCGACAATTTACCGCATCCCTCAGCCCTCGCCCCTGTCTATATCATTAGTTACGTGCAGGTCTGCATCACAGACACGTCCATTAGCCAGCCGACTCCGGACCTCCGATCCGCGGGCGATCTGGCGCCTGACCTGGCCCGTCCGTGGGTGGTTCGGATGCGTTACGGCATGTTGGCAGCCCAGCTGGCACTGGTGGTGTTTCTCGGTGTCGGTCTGGGCGAGCGCCTCCTGCTCGGATGGCTCGCCGTTCCGCTTGCCATTACCGCGATCACAAACCTGATCCTGCGCCGTAAATTTGTCTCCAGCCGGAATCCGCAGGCGCTGCTCGGAGAGCTCTTTTGCCTCGATACGGTCTGTCTGACAGTGGTTCTGGGTCTGACGGGCGGCCCCATGAATCCGTTCAGTCTGCTCTACCTGGTGCAGATCATGCTCTCGGCCATGGTGCTCAATAAGACATGGACCTGGTTCCTCGGCATGCTTTCCACCTGCGCGTTCGGGCTGCTGTTCTGGTTCAGCAAACCCATCGCCGCATTCTCGCCCCATCATGCGGAAAGCGGGTTGACCCTGCACTTGGCGGGCATGTGGATCGCGTTTACCATCGCGGCTCTGCTGATTACATTCTTCATCGGCAAGGTATCCGAGGCTGTGCGCCAGCACGAACGCGAAGTGCTGGACTTGCGCGACCGCCTTGCCAAAAGCCAGCGGCTGGCTTCGCTGGTCACCCTTTCGGCGGGCGCTGCACATGAACTCGGGACTCCGCTGGGCACGATCGCCGTGGTTGCGAAAGAACTCGAAAGATCCCTCGCGCAGCAGGACGCACCCGGCTCGGGCCAGCGTCTTGCCCTTCGCGCCGCACTGCTGGACGATGCCAAACTGATCCGCGCCGAAGTAGCCCGTTGCCGCCTGATTCTGGAGCGAATGAGCGCCGACGGCGCGGAAACTCCGGGGGAAGCTTCCATTCCGGTCCCTCTGAGCCAGATTCTGGCGGGGGTCGCCGCGCGTTTCGAGCGTTATCCGGAATTCAGGTTCATCAATGGGGAAACGGACCAGATCCTGCTGCTCCCCCGCGAAGCGACCGTGCAGGCAGTCTCAGCGCTGGTTAAGAACGCGCTCGATGCCAATATCGATCACCGCGAGGTCGTTCTTAAAGCGCAGATCAGAGACTCCCAGGTGCGCTTCGTCGTCGAAGACAAAGGCGCGGGTATGTCGCCGGAGGTGCTGAGCCATCTTGCCGAACCGTTTTTCACGACCAAAGCGCCCGGTGTCGGCATGGGGCTGGGCACCTTTTTGGTGCGTATGTTCGCGGAACATCTGAACGGGCGGCTTTCATTCGATTCCACCCCGGGAAAAGGCAGTACCGCGGTTCTGGAATTGCCGGCCATGGAACCCGGGAATGCACCCGCCTGACGAACCGGTAGCGCTGATCATAGACGATGACGATGTTTTCCGCGCCCGGCTCTCGCGCGCCTTTCGCGGCCGCGGATGGACCGCCTGGGAAGCCAGTGACGCCGAACAGGCGCTGGTCCTCATCGCCGAACACCGGCCCGACCTCGTGCTGGTGGACCTGAAAATGCCCGGCCGCGAAGGCCTGGATTTGATCCCCGATCTTCGCCGCATGGAACCCGAGTCCGTCATTCTGGTTCTCACCGGCTATGGCAGCATAGCCACCACGCTGGCGGCCACCAAACTCGGCGCCGACCATTACCTCAGCAAGCCGGCCGATGTGGATCAGATCCTGGCGGTCTATGAAATGGTCTGCGAGGGCAACGATTCCGCCGAGGCGATTCCGGCTACCGTTCCGTCACTGGCGCGGGTGGAATGGGAACACATCCAGCGTGTTCTGACAGACTGCCACGGCAACATCTCGCAGGCCGCCAGGCTGCTCGGCATTCACCGCCGCTCGCTGCAGCGCAAACTTTCAAAGTATCCGCCCGGCCAGTAGTCTTACGTTCCCCCATCCTCGGGAGCTTCCACGAAAGCGCCGAGATCCGTGAGATGCTGCGGTAAGAAAATCCCGCTCGACCATTTCGTCTCTTCCAGCAGCCGAATCCCCGCGAAATACCCAAAATCCCGGTAAAGACAATACTGCACGTTGCCGCAAAACTGGGTCTCCCCCCGACGATCGACCACGGAAATCACCACCGGCGTTCCCACCGGAATCATTTCCTCCACCTGCACGCAGGCGCCTGTCTCGCAGACGTCCTCCAGAACGGCCTCCACCGTCCGGGTTTCCCGCCTTCCATCCACATCGTGCCCGGTCATCCAGTTCACCCGAACCAGATCCGCGCATAAAAACCGGCTATCCAATCGCCGCTCGCTCATGCACCTCTATCGGCCCTTCTCCCGCGCAGGTTTAGCCTCCGGTTTCAGCGGCTGTGATTAACTAGCGTGTTGAACCCCTAGGAATGTCGAAGAACATCGTCATCTGTTCCGACGGTACCGGGAACACGGCCATCAAGGGACGCGGCACCAACGTCTTCAAGCTGTACGAAGCCGTGGATCTGATCGGGCACAAGATCGATCCTGCGCTGGCGCCGCAGATTTCGATTTACGATGACGGCGTCGGCAATGAGGACTTCAAGCCCTTCAAGCTTTTCGCCGGTATCACCGGATTTGGCCTCGCGCGCAACGTGAGGCTGCTTTATAAATCTCTGGTGCGCGTGTACGATCCCGGCGACCGCATTTTCCTGTTCGGTTTCAGCCGCGGCGCATTCACGGTGCGCACGCTCTCGGGCCTGATCGCCGTTTGCGGCATTCTCGATATCGCCAGCCTTCCCACCACCGAAGCCCTGGACAGGGCAGTCAAACGCGCCTATCGCGCTTACCGGCAGGAATATCACACGAAGCTGGCGCTGCTGCTGGGCCGCAAAGGAAACCGGAAATTGATCGCGCGCTTCGAGCAGCGCTATGTGCGGCACACCAATGTCCGGATACGCTTCATCGGGGCATGGGAGTCGGTGGACGCGGTCGGCGCTCCCTGGCACATCGGCGACTACATCAACGCCACCATTCATCGCTTCAAGTTTCCGGACCTGAAGCTCGGCCCTGAGGTCGATTTCGCCTGCCAGGCGCTGGCGATCGACGACGAGCGGCGCACCTTCCATCCGCTGCTTTGGGAGCATGACCCGCGCCTGGAGCAGGTCTGGTTCGCAGGCTGCCATTCCAACGTGGGCGGCGGCTACGAGAAACAGGGCCTGTCGCTGGTGACTCTGGACTGGATGCTGCGCCAGGCGCAGCACAAGGCCGGGTTGCGGCTGCTGGCCTCCGACCGTGCGCTTTACCGCGAGCACGCCAATGTGGACGACAAACTGTTTGACTCCCGCGCGGGCACCGGCATCCTCTACCGCTGGCTGCCGCGCGATATGGAAGCCATCTGCGCCCGCCACAACGTGCCGCCGCTGATCCATCTCAGCGTGCTGGAGCGGCTCGCGCACGGCACGGGCGATTACGCGCCCGGCAACATCGCTCCTTTCGCGAAGGTTGTCATCACTCATTCCGACGATCCGATCGAAGACCCGCCCGTTCTGGGGAGGGCGCGCGCCGCCGAAGCCGTCCTGCATGCCGCGCACAGGGACGGGAAGTCGCTGCTGTCGAGAGTGAAGCTGGAGGTGCTGATCGGCCGCGCTTCGTATTACGTTTATCTGATTACGTGTTCCGTCGTTCTGCTGGCGGCCGCCTTCCCGGAGCGCACCGGCCTCGCCAGGCTCCAGCCGCAGGCCTTCCTCAGTTTTGCGTATCGTCTGGCGACTTCACCTCTCCTGGTACTGATTTTGGCCGGCGGCGTGGGGCTGTCCTATTTCATGGCGGTGTTTTCCGCGCGCCGCATGAGCGCTGCGTTCTCCGAGTTCTGGCACGACGAGCAGCCCAAACTCCGCGAAGTGCTGGAACCCAGGCAGCTTGACGATTCGCCGGTCGTAACCTCAAACTAGAACAACCGCCCGGCCAGCCGTTCGCGCTACGATCTACCCATGCGCACCACCATCACGATCTGTTCTTTGGTGAGCCTGATCCTCGTCGCCCCGGCCTGCACCTTCGCACAAAACGCTCCGTTCGACCTTCTGATCACGAATGCCAAAGTCATCGACGGCACCGGCGCCCCGTGGTTCTATTCCGATATCGGGGTGCGGGGCGATTCCATCGCAGCGATCGGCGTGATGCCGGGCGCGGCGGCGGCGCTCAAGATCGATGCGCGCGGTTTAGCGGTAGCTCCGGGCTTCATTGACGTCCACTCGCACGGCGACCGCGGCATCTTCGCGACGCCAACAGCCGAAAACTACATGCGCGAAGGCGTGACCACATTCATCGGCGGCCCGGACGGTTCTTCCGCCGTGCCGCTGGGGCCCTTTCTCGATCGCGTCGCCAGGACGAAGATCTCCATCAACTTCGGTTCCATGGTGGGGCAGGGAAGCATCCGGGCCGCCGTGCTTGGACTGGTGAACCGCAAGGCGACTCCGGCGGAAATCGAAAAGCAGAAGGCGCTCGCCGCGCAGGCGATGCGCGACGGAGCGTTCGGACTTTCCACCGGGCTTTTTTATGTGCCGGGAAACTTTACGCCCACCGAGGGGGTCATCGAACTGGCCAAGGTGGTCGGAGCGATGGGCGGCTATCACTCGTCGCATATGCGGGATGAGGCAGCGCACCTGCTCGATAGCGTGAAGGAAACGATCCGCATCGGCGAGGAAGGCCATCTGCCGACCCAGATTACGCACCACAAGGTAATCGGCAAAGCCAACTGGGGCCAGTCGGTGGAATCGCTGAAGCTGGTGGAAGCGGCGCGGGCCCGCGGAGTCGACGTGACTCTCGATCAGTATCCGTATACGGCATCGGCCACCGCCCTAAACGGGTTGTTTCCGCGCTGGGCGCTGGAGGGCGGGCACTCCGCTGTGCTGGAGCGCCTCTCCTCTACCGAACAGCGCGCGCGGATTAAGGCAGGCATTGTGGAGGCGATTCTCAACGATCGCGGCGCGGGCGATGCTAAAAATGTCGCGATCTCCAATTGCTCCTGGGACAAATCGATGGCAGGGAAGAATCTGGCCGAAATCACGCGTGCCCGGGGAGTTGATCCGACTCCTGAGAATGCCGCGGAAACCGCCATGCAGATGGAGCAGAAGGGCGGCTGCGGCGCTATCTTCCACGCAATCTCCGAGGATGATGTGGTGCGCATCATGCGCTATCCCTTTACGATGGTGGCTTCGGATGGCGAGATCCCCGTCTTCGGACAGGCTTCGCCGCATCCGCGCAGCTACGGCACTTTCGCCCGCGTGCTTGGGGTCTATGTGCGGGAGCAGCACGTGCTTGGCCTCGAAGAGGGCGTACGGCGCATGTCCAGCCTGCCTGCGCAGCGGCTCAAGCTGTGGGATCGCGGCATCCTGCGTCCGGGAATGAAGGCCGACATCGTGATCTTCGATCCCGCGACGATCGGGGACAAAGCGACTTACGAGAACCCGCACCAGTATTCGGCCGGGGTGCGCGACGTAATTGTGAACGGGACGCCCGCTCTGCGCGATGGCAAGGTGACGGCGGCGCGTCCGGGACGCGTGTTATACGGTCCGGCTCACTGACGCTTCAGGTCCTTCGTGACTTTCTCGCCGGGGCCGATTACGACGTCTTCCATGTCGCCTTCATCATCGCCCTCGATGCCAAGTCGATAGCTGCCTGGCGTCAGAGATGGAAAAGCAAAAGCGCCGTCAGCCTGAGCCGTCGCATTCTTCGGCACAGCGAAGAGCCGCATTTCATCCGGCAGCAGAACCAGCGCGGCGGCGAACGGCTTTCCGTTTTCGTCCCGCACGGTTCCGGATAATGAACCCGTCGCGGCGCTCACGGTCAGCGACAGATCCGCGCTGCCGGCGCCATGACTCAGATCGAGAAGCGGACCGTCGCTCGCCGACGAACCGAGGCGGGTGGATTTCACATAGGCCGAATCCCACGCGAGTCCGACTTTGTATTTGCCCGCGGAAACCTTGTCCAGATGAAACGTACCGTCTTCGGCAACCGGTACGGGCCCGGTAAAACTCGCTTCCGCGTCGCCCACGGGAATCACCACAATCATTCTTTGCGCACTCTCCTTTGGGAGAGTTTTCCTCGCGTCCTCGTCTTCGAATTCCAGACGCCCCGAAATGTTGGAATCGGGCACCACGCGAAGTTCGATGTTGTCGATGTTGGATCCTGCAATCTCAATCTCTGCTCCGGCGGTGCGAACCGTCTCGCCATTGGCCGCGGTCCATTCCGCAGTGATGCGGTACTTGCCCGGTTCCAGCCGCCAGAACTCAAACTTTCCGTCAGCCCCCAGGCCGGTGCCGTTGCCCGCACTTTCCTGCCACACGGTGATCATGGGGCGTTCCACGCCGCGCGGGATGTCAGCCACTCTGCCGCTGACCCGCACGAAGGGAATCCGCACCAGTTGAATGTCGGCGCCGGTCGTTTCATTGCCAGGCTGCACGGTAACTTTGCCTGCTTGTTTCTCCGAGAGCACGCCGGGATACCAGGTGCCGGCATCGTGTTCTTCAACGGTCCCGTCCGTGCGGGTTTCCGGCGGACCGACCAGGAAATCGTTTCGTGTTGCTTTAAGGCGATACTTGCCCGGTGCAAGTCCTCCCACCCGGAACTCACCGCTTTCGTCGGTCGGGGGACCGGCTTCGGCCCCCACATTGCTTTGCGCGTTGATGTAGACCCCTTGCACCGGTTCGCCGTCCGCATCGGTAACGCGGCCCGAAATCGCCCCGGTCGGGATCAATGCGATCTCAATGCCCGTCTTGTGTTCACCCTCTTTTAGCCTTATGGGTTCGCGGTCCCGAACGCCGGGCGGCATCACAAATCCCACATGCTGCGCAGTGGGAGAATACGTGCCGGCCGGGAGGGAAGTAAACGAGAACCTGCCATCGGTCCCGGACCTCGTGACCTTTCCCGGTTCCCCCAGTATTACCTGCGCATGGGGCACAGGCGCGCCTGTGAGAGCATTCGTCACAATACCCTCTACGCTTGCTCCGGTCTGACCGGCGAGCGGAAGCGAACACAGCAGGACGACCCATTTAACGTGCGGCAACATCGATTACTTTCGCATCCTTCGTAATCCGGTCGCCCTCGTGTATCTCAATTTCCGCCGCTATGCGGAACGCCGCCGCCGGGTCGTCAAACTCTCCTGTGAACTGCTGGCCATCGACAGCAATCAGCCGGTACCGGCCTGGACGGAGACCGTGATAAGTGAACTTTTCACCGGCTTTGACGGGTTTGAAGTCGCCGCCGCCGAGGTCCGCGGGAGTGGACGCAAGACAGACGAACGCGATAGGACTGCGCAACGGTTCCCCGTCGTCTCCAGTCACCGATCCTTCCAGTTGGCCGCCATTGCGGCTGATTGTCACGTGGATCCGCGCGCCATCCACACCGCTCGAGAGGTCCAGCACGGCATCGGGCGACTCCACCCCGCCAGCCCTCACTTTCTTGATGTAGGCATTCTCCGGCAAGCCCGCCACCTTTACACGAAACTTCTCCGGAAACACCTCCGCAATCTGGAATGACCCGTCCTGGCCGACATCGCTGCCCGTTGGTCGTCCCCCCTCATGGGGCGAATACGCTTCCACCCGAATGGTCAGCTTTTCGGTCAGAGTTTTGGCGGCATCGCCTTCGATTTCCAGATTGCCCGATAGCGTCTGGCCGGGGATCAGCGCCAGGCTCACGCCGGTTTCGTCAGAACTTCCGAGTTGAAAATCCGCCACCTCGCTCTGCAAAGTCTTACCGGCGAGTGTTTGTTTGGCCATCAGCCGGTAGTGCCCCGGGGTCAATCCGCGGATCGTGAAGGTCCCGTCAGGCTGGGCCTCGGCGGCCGATGTCAGGGAAAATCCTTCCGGATTCGAAAAGAGCAAGATGCTTGCGCCCGCGGTGTTATCTTTGAGGCCTGTCACCACCCCGCTAATCTTCAGGCTGCGCTTTGGGACGAGCCGGATATCAATCGCGAGGGCCTCCTGCCCTGGCTTGATTTCAACCGCATCCGCCTGCTCTTTACGCCCTGCCTGGGGATACCAGGTTGTCCCGTACACGGACTCATCGAAGACAGAAAACATCCGCATACTTTCCGCCGTGGTTTTTACGTAGAACTTCCCGGGAGGCAGGATCAGCCTGTACTGGCCGCGTTCGTCCGTGGAAGTGTTCATCTCGACCGGAACTTTTGATTCGGGAGAGCCCGCGATTGCGGCAACGGCCTCGACATTGACTTGCTGGACCGGGTCGCCGAACTCATCGGTAAGGCGTCCCGCGATAACGCCACGGGGAGTCATCTCGACGGTGAAGTCGTTAATCTGCTCACCGTCATGCAGGGTGACGCTGGTGTCCAGCCGTTCCTTCTGGTTCTTGTCGGCTTGGCTCCTGCCAGCCTGGCTCTTGCCAGCCATATGGAAATAGCCGTTGCGCTGCGCGGACACAAAATAAATCCCCGGCTTCATTCCTGCGATGGAGAAATGACCATCCGGCTTGCTTATGGCCCCGTATATAACTTCCGCATTCGGTCCGTCGGCGGTGACGGGACGCAGGGTGATATGCACCCGCGGCATCGGCTGATGTGTGATGGAATCGACGGCTATCCCTTCAACGCCAGCCTGTTGACCGTAGAGACATCCGCAAAGGAGGATGAAGAGAAGCCCGCTCCTCATGAACCGAGTATAGGCGGGATTTATTTGACCGCGCTAGATGTGATGGCCCATCTTGCCGCGTTTGGTTTCCAGATAGACCCGCCTCGACTCATGCTCGTCGGCGATGCAGGGCACGCGCTCGGTGACCTTGATCCCCGCGTCCTCGAGCGCCTTTACCTTGTCCGGATTATTCGACAGCAGCCGCACCGCCCGAATCCCCAAATGGTGCAGAATCGCCCCCGGGAGAGAATAATTGCGCAGATCGCTTTCAAACCCGAGCTGCTCATTGGCTTCTATGGTGTCCGCGCCGTGGTCCTGCAGTTCATAGGCGCGCAGCTTGTTCATCAGGCCGATGCCCCGCCCCTCCTGCAGCTCGTAAATAATCAGGCCGTGGCCTTCGGCGCCCACCTCGCGCAGAGCGATTTCGAGCTGGGCCCGGCAGTCGCAGCGCAGGCTGTGAAAGACGTCGCCGGTCAGGCACTGCGAGTGAATCCGCAGCAGCGGCGGTTCACCGGTCAGGTCTCCCATGATCAGGGCCACGGCTTCTTCGACCTTTTTGCCCGTTTTCCCCTCAAAACCATAAATGCGGAATTGCCCGTACTCGGTGGGGAAATTGGCCTCCGCGACCTGTGTAAGTTCAAAAGAGGCGGTGGTGGCTGAGGTTTCCATTGGGAAGACCTCCATTATAATGAGCACCGGTGGAACAGCACCTTATTACGCTGCTGGTGAAGATCGGCGTCGTCACTTCGATCGCCAGTTTCGGGGTCCGCAGCGAACGGGTGAAGCGCATGCTTTTGCGCGAGGAACGCACCCTCCGCCAGCGCCTGATCCTGGCTTTCTGGTTCGCCGCCATTTTCGCGCCGGGCGTGGTAATCCGGATCGCCACCGGGTCCTACTCCGCGCTCGATCTGGCGCTGGAAGGAAGCCTGCTGGCGGGCATTACCGGCGGTTATGTGTGTGGCTGGATCGCCGCCATGCTCATCGCCATCCCTTCCATGATTCACGGCGAAGTGCTCTCGCTGCCCTTCCTGGCCGCAGTGGGGCTGGGTGGCGGGCTGCTGCGCGACTCCCCTTCCGACAAGGAAGAAGTCTGGCGATTCTCGCCCTTCCCGGAGCTCAATATTTACCGGGTTTTCCAGCAGGGGCGCGAACTGCGCAGCGCCCTGTTTCACATCTTCTTTTCCTTCGGCGTGGTTCTGGCCGAGTTCCTGCGCGAATTGCTTGGCACGGATTTTCCGGGAAAGCTTTTCACCGTAACCCGCTGGACCGACTCGCCCGGGCTGCTGGTTGCCGCCTATGCCTCAACATATTTCTGCATCACGCTGCCGTTAAAGGTCTGGAACAACACACGCAATGAGGCCAAACTGGAAGACCAGGAGCGGCTCCTCATGCAGGCGCGGCTCGAAGCGCTGTCGAGCCAGATCAACCCGCACTTTCTTTTCAATACCCTGAATTCGGTTTCCACACTGATCCGGGTGAATCCCGAGCAGGCCCGGTCCATGCTGATGCGGCTTTCCCGCATCATGCGGCAGCGCCTGCGCAATCAGGAGCACTTTTCACCCCTGCGCGACGAACTAGATTTTGTGGAGGATTACCTTTCGATCGAACTGGTGCGTTTCGGGGACAAATTGCGCGTTGTGAAAAACATCGATCCCGCGACTTTGGATACGCTGGTTCCGAGCATGCTGCTCCAGCCGCTGATTGAGAATTCCATCAAGCACGGGATCTCCGGCAAGATCGATGGCGGCACCGTGACGCTGCGGACCAGTCTGGCGAACGGCAGGCTGTGCATCGAAGTCGAAGACGACGGCGCGGGCATCCCCGAATCGGAACTCGCCGGGGTCTTCAGCAAAGGGATCGGCGTGAGCAACGTGAAAGAAAGACTGAAAGTGCTTTACAGTCAGGACTATCGCATGCTGATTGACAGCCAGGCGGGACGCGGAACGCGCATCGAGATTCAGGTTCCCGAAACACGCACACGCCTGGCTGCGGTATCGTAAAAGACGCTAACCACAACCCGGCCAATGAACACTCTCACTTCACCCGCTGCCCTTGAGAAAAACGGATTTAACGGCCTCCCGGACCGCACGCGCCGGATCTACGATCTGGTCGCCGGCGTATATCCGCTCTCGACGCTGCTGTTTCACGAAAAAGCTCACAAAGCCGCTCTTTCGCTGGCGGGTATTCAGGATGGAATGCGCGTCCTCGAAGTCGCCACAGGCTCCGGCGAAATGTTCGGGCGCATAGCCAAGCTCAATCCAGGCGGTCTGAACTGCGGCATAGATCTTTCGCCCAACATGGCAGCGCGCACGCAGAGACTGGCCCGCCGCCACCGTCCCCATTCGCGCACCCACTGCCAGGCTGTGGACGCCCGCAGAATGCCCTTCCAGGACGATACTTTCGACGCCGTGGTCTGCTGCTATCTGCTGGAACTGCTGGGGCCGGAAGGCATTATCGACACGCTGGGCGAGATTCGCCGGGTGCTCCGTCCCAAGGGACGGCTGGCGCTTGTGTTGATCGGTCAGAACGTGCCGGCTTTCAACGCCGTTTATAAAGTCGCCGGCGGACTTGCCCCCGCATTCTGGGGGCGGCAAGTGGAAACGGCGATTCCGGAAGCGATGGATGCCTGCGAGTTCGCTGTCGACCACGACCGCAAGGTGCGGCAGGGATTCTATCCGTCCCGCATCTTGATTGCGCGCAAGTAGCCGCATTGCGCGCAAGTAGCCGCGTTCCTTTGCCATCCGCCTTTGGCCTGCCAAATGCCTCCACTTGGCGGAGGTAATTTTTAAATGGCCCAAGCCAAAAAATGCGAACATCCCGCCTGCAGCTGTATGGCTCAGGAAGGAAGTAACTATTGCAGTACATATTGTCAGGACGCCAAAGACACCACCGAAATCTCCTGCAACTGCGGCCATGCCGGCTGCGAACTGGAGATGGATAATACAATCCCAGGTTCCACCCGTTCAAGGGTTTTTGCGGAATAAGCTCAGGCACCACGACGTGCCAAGGTAGAAAACCGGAAAATAAAGTGACGCGAGTACCAGGGTTCCGCCACGCGCGGAGCCTTGGTACGTTATCCAGAGAACCAGCGCTGCCCACGGAACCGCCAGGACATTCGTGATGAGATTCAGCCGTCCCTTTTGGGAAGGATACAGATAACGGCTGGGTATGAAGGTGAGGAACGCCAGCACGACAATGATGCACCCCGTGAGCCACGCGGGCAGATCGAGAAAGTAACAGTAGAACGCGACGATATTCCAGTAAGAGGGGAAGCCCAGAAAATAGCCGTCATGTGTCTTGGCGGAGCTCTGGGAAAATCCGAAGGCGCTGGCCAGCAGCGGAAACAGCAGAAGCGCGCTCCACCATCCCGGCAACAGATTCGCCCGCCAGATCAGCAGAAGCGGCAGACTTGTATAGGTCTGGAAGTCGATCAGATCGTCCAGACGCCGTCCATCGAAGCCGGGCAGCACTTCTTTGACGCGTGCCCGCCGCGCCATGGTCCCGTCGACGGCGTCGATCAGCGTTGCCAGCCACATGAGCGCGACCGCGGCCCGGAAAGCCTCTTCTCCTCCGCGCACAATCAGGACGGCAATTCCTGCCGCGGCCACCAGCCCCAGACTTGTAAAAAAGTGAACGCTCCACGCCAGCGCGCGCGCTTTCACCCCTGGCTCGCCGCCGGCTTGAGTTGCTTCTGCAGGAAATAGTAAGACGAGACGCCGGCGCTTAACAGGATGCCCGTAAGCAGAATCGGTGCGAACCGGCTGGACCAGCCGGCGCCATAAATCTCAGCCCGCGGCCAGCCGACATTCAGCACCATGAAAGCGCTCCACGCCGCCGCCGTCAGATTGACCGGGATTCCCCAGCGGCCCAGCGAGAATGAACCGGGCCTGTGCGGTTCCGATGCGGGCCATCCGGAGATGCGGCGGCGGAACAACGCGACCGTAACAAACAGGTAAGCCAGGTTCGCCCAAAGGACCGCCACCATCGTGACCAGCTGGATCAGGCGGGGAAGATTCACGTTCACCGCGAGAATCAGAATCGCCAGCCCCCCGGTCACGATCGCCGGGACAACCGGAGTTCTGGAGCCGGGCGAAACACGCGCCAGCGCGACTGAAAATGGCAGCTTCCCGTCTCTCGCCATGGCGAAAATAAGCCGCACCGCACCGGCGTGGACCGCCAGCGCGCACACCATGATGGCGAATACCACGTCGCACAGCAGAAGGGTTCCGAAGCGTTCGCCGAGAACGCTCTTCACCAGCCAGGCGAGACCTCCATCTGCCCGGCTGAGTTCGGCGGCGCGGAGATTTCCCGCTGCCATGAGGGCCACCAGAAGCACCAGCATTCCCAGTCCGCTGGCGGCTGCGAGGGCGCGCAGGATACCGCGGGGGGCATTCCGGCGCGGATTTTTCGTCTCTTCCGCCAGCGAGCCGGCGGTATCGAAGCCGTACAAAACGTAGGAAGCTGTCATGGCGGCCGAAACAAGGAGTGGCGCGAGGAAGCTTCGACCCGCCACGGCGGGAGGGAACAGCACCTGATCCATGGGTCTTACCGCGCGCACCGCCAATGCGGCAATCAGGATCAGTACCCCGATCAGCTCCGTGAATACGCCCAGATTGTTCACCCGGGTGAGCAGTCCGACCCCGGCGGAGTTGAGCCATGTCGTGACCAGAAGAAGCCCGCAGCCGAGCAGTACGGCATTGACAGCGCTTTCCCCGGCGAACTGGAAATGCGCTGAGATTTGCGGCAGGATGCTTTGCAGCGCCAAAGCCACCGCGGCGAGGGTGACGATCAGGCAGGAGATGTAGGTCCAGCCCACGATCCATCCGAGGAATGGCGAGCCCACCATCTTCGACCACTGATAAGCGCCGCCCGAGAGGGGATAGTGGGCGGCTAATTCGGCGAAGCCCAGCGCCACGAGGAATTGCCCGGCCACCACCATGGGCCAGCTCCATATGAATGCCTCGTGTCCGGCGCCGAAGCCGAGCGCGAACGTCTGGAACAAACCGGTCAGAATGGAAATATAAGAGAAGCCGGTGGCGAAGGATGAAAAGCTTCCCAGCTTCCGGTCCAGTTCCTGGCGGTACCCGAATGTCGCCAAGTCCTGGGAGTCATCCCGCGCTGCCATGTTGAGTTCGATCTTAGCTTACTGCTGTGGATGTAGTTCCGTTTGCTGGCGGCGCACCTTTTCCTTCGCACGTTCGCCGGCCAGCATGTCCACCATCGCATAGTTGCCTTCATGGCAGGCATATTCGTAGAGCGGACCGGACACCCGCCCCCATGAAGCTTCAAAGGTCCAGGGCCGCGTGAAAATCGTGGGATCTTCGATGGTGGCGCGATAAAGGATCCAATCCTTCTCTTTCATCGTGAAGCGCTCGGTAATGCGCAGATTCTCGTCGCTCATGCCGCCGTCGTACTGGACTCCGAAACGGCTCTTGTCGTTGAAGCGGAAGTTCGACGTTTCTATAACGAGGTCATCGCCTTCCCAGTGGGCGATCGAGACGCCTGTCCATTGCAGGAGGCTGGCTGGCGGTCGCGGAATATCGCCCTTCCTGGCTTCGATCGGCATCGTTCGCGCCTGGTTTCCCATTTCCGCCATGATCCCGAATGCATCGCCTGTCTGGATGATCTGGTAGTTGTTGTTGTAATTACCGGGAATCATGGGCGGGCCCGATTGCGAGAACATCAGGCAGCGATCCGGCAACGGCCGGTCTTCCGGTCCGTCCGCCGGATGCGCCGCGAAGTGAGCGCGGCTCGCCGCCAGCTTCGCTTTCCCCGCCGGAGTCATTGCCGGGATTCTTCCGTCAGGCGGGTCAACCACCAGCGACGTGCGCCGCGTGCGGGCGATTTCATCGCCATGGTCATAGAAGAGGTTGTTGTACGAACGGCCAACATCCACCTCGGCGCCGCCGTCGCGCCGATCCTTATTACCCTCTGTGAGACGCCGCTTGGCGTAGTCGGCCGCCTCCTGCTCCGTCAGGAATTCCCGGTTCGCATAAGCAGCCGGCCGTTCCAGCGGGGTGAGGCTCGCTGAACTCCAGACGCCCTGCAGGTCCGGATGCCCGGAAGCATTCCGCGGAACGGGCGTCCCTGATTTTTGGGCAAATGCCTGGGAGCCCGTCGATGCAGCCCAAGCCAGCGCGAGCAAAACCGCCGTACGTGCCATAGCTTTTCCCCCTATCTTCTATCACAAAACGGAGGCGGCTATTGAGATGAGGCGGAAGCCTGGAACTTCGGCGACGGGTCCGGAATGTCGTCTGTCAGGAAGATCCGCGTCAGCGAGTTGGCGTAGGAAGGCCGGGCCGTCCATACCCACGAGTTGCGATCCTTCCATACCGGATCCATCGCATGCACAATCACAACCCCCACGCCGTAGCGCCGGCAGAACGAGCGGGCCTCCGCCGGGGATTCGCCAGTGTTGAAGAAGCGGGTTGCTTCGTCCAGAATCCTCTCGCTCTCGGGGCCGGAGGAGAAGTGGGAACCATAGGCCTCCCCTCCGGAGACCGCCTGGCGATGGCCATAGAGGCTGCTGAAGTATTCCAGATGAACACTTGGATTGAACAGCATGACCGTGCTGGGGTTGGTATGCTGATCTACCCAAAGGTAAGCGTCCCGGTCAGCCAAGGCCTGGGATCCTGTCGGACCTTCGAAATTGACGCGGAAGTTCACGATTTCGGTGAAGGTTCCCGCCGCCCCGACCACTAAGCAGAACCAGACCAGAGGACGCCACGGGGAGGGAAGCATGCGGACTTGCGGAGCGCGGTACAGCAGCGCTTCCAGAACCGGCGCCGCCCAGAGAACCATCACGAATTGCGCTATCAGAAATCCGCGCCAGCCAAGGTCGTTCCAGCTGAAGGTCGACATGAGGAATGTACAAACCAGGACGCTGCCCGCGGCCAGACACGTCAGCAGCGATTCCTCCGCCGATAAGAGCCGAGGCTGGGACTTGCGCCATCGCCAGTAGAGAACCGTCGCAACCATGAAAAATCCCAGTTCCGCAAAATAGTTCAACGGAAGAAACACAAAGCGCATTGCGTAGATAGCCGCGGGCGAGTGTTTGAGAAAACGCAGCAGAGAAGGCAGCCAATAATCCACGGGAAGAAACGCACGGACTGTCAAAGTGACCGGCAAGCTGGTCTCATGCGATGCCGCGCGCAGTTCCAGGGCGAAAGGAGCATAGAGAATAGCGGCCAGCACAGCGGCGCCCACGAGGGGAGGAAGAAGCTTCCACCAGCCGCGGCGGGCGGCAAACAGAACCCAGATGGCGAGCCCCGCTCCCAGCGCAAGCACGACATAGGCAGAGACCGCCGCCGCTGAAGCCAGGGCCACGGCCATCAGAAGAGCGAGCAGAATCTTCTGTCCCCGCCGGACGCCAGGTTCCATCGAACCGAAAAACAGCAAGACGGCGGTGAAGGAGATCACCATCGCCACGGGATGGTGGGGTGACATAAGAACCGCGCCGACCCAGGCCGTAACCTGTTCGTTCCACCACTCAATGCTGGCCCCCGCGCCGCTGCCCAGATCGAAAAATCGCTTCAACAAATAGAGGAACGTCCACGGGATAAGATCGAGTCCGGTGATCGCGAAGAGCGCAAGCGCCAGTCCGGTTCGAAGTTTGAGTAAGCCGCCGAATATGCGCGCTCCGAGTATTTCCGACCAGGCGATTACCAGAGCCGCGATCCCCAGCCCCAGGTAAACGGTCCCGCCCTGAACAGCAGCGCGGGCGGTTACAAACGAGCCGCCGAGCTGGTCGATCAGGCTGGAGATCAGATACCACCCGTAGTAATAAAACAGCGGCAGCGGATGTCCCGGATACGCGAACGGATTGGCGGGCGGAATTCCGGTTCGCGTGATCGCATCGGTGAATCCCACGTGAGCGATCGCATCCATCGTGTTGAGATCGCGGAATACGTTTCCGGAGGTGACAAAGTCTATTTCCCACAAGGAACAGAAGATAATCCAAATCCCGGCCAGGGCGAGACCGGTTTTGCCGGTCGACCATAACTCGCGCACCCCTGCTGCAAGAGCGGCGCGGTGGCGTACGGCCATGACCGCCGCGGCCAGCCAGACGATTCCGAATACCGCCCAAACGGGGCGAAAGCCGCCGCTGGCCCGAGCCAGCAGATAAACCAGAATCGGGCAGACGGACATTGACAGCAATAGGCCGAGTCCGACCTGAACGGCGGCGGATCGGGTTCTGAAGCCGAGGACGCCGGTACTCCCGCCGAGCACCATCCCGGGAATCCAGAGAATCAGCGGATACAGAAGTATGGCGACGGCTAATGAGCCGGGATGATCGGGTACCAAGATCAGTTATATCCTCTCCTGACGCGGTAAGTCATAAGACATAAAGTGCCGTCACTTCGACTTCTGCTGTCTGTCTCCGAGCACCAGATAGGCCAGCGCATTCGGAGCGTTGCCCGCGCCGCTGCTGAATCCGAATGATTTTCCCGATCCGCTGGCAGGGCCGTAGCCGCCGCATGGCGGAGGAGCATTATCGGGAGCGCCGCACGCCGGCAGAGCTGCCGCGAAATTTCCTACAGTTCCCGTGGCAAACGGGCCAGCCGGTTCGCCGGGGATCCCGGGTCCCCCTTTGGGACCACCGTAATCCGTTCCCATGGTCTGCTGCGCCCAGGTTTTATATTTCTCGTCCCCGGTTTTCCAATAGAGCCAGGCCCACATCGCATGGATTTCGTGACTCAGGCTGGGATCGGGGTCGCCTTCGCAGGTCTGAGCTTTCAGGGAGCCCAGACGGGCGCAGTCGGTGCTCGCAGCGGGGGTAGCAGACCAACCGTAGCCGTGGCCGTCAATGCCGGCCGCGGATTCGCAGGGCCATGGCTCCTCGAGCGTAAGACTCGTATCGGACTGAACGGAAGCCACTTTCAATACACGGTTGCAGCTTCTTCCGTTGGCCCATATAGCTGGAATTCCGATGTATTGAGCGGGCACGGGAAACAGACTGGTGAAGTTGGAACCAGCGCCATTGACGACGTTGCTCCCGCGTGTGACGCTCAGGGTTCCTCTGGTGTTCGGGAGTTCCGTGCCCGGCGCTTTGTTATAGGCATGAGTTCCCCCGCTCATCCTGCTTCCAAACTGCACATTCGGAATCTGGCCATACCCTTTGCCTTCCGAATAATCGTGCGCGAAATCGGCGAATCGCCGGGCGGCTTTGAACGCTGCCTCCGCGGTCGCCGGATCCTTGCAGGCGTCGCGCAGAACGTCGTAGGATTCCTCCAGCGCCAACGCCCCCATCGCGGCCCGGTAGGGAGAAGAACCGAACCTTCCATTGAGCCGGGCCGCGGGGTAGGTGACGTTCCCGGAGTAAAGGTCTTCCTCCCATTGGCCAAGATCGTCCTGCGTTGAGACCCACCAGTTGGCCACGATGTTATGCAGACGGCCGCAGTAAAACGTTTTCTTGTCGGCTCCCGGCATCAGAGCCGCGGCGCGGGCCGCGAAGCGAGTCATATAGCCTGCCTCGCGACCGTCCATGGAAGCGCCCATCGGCTGCGGAGTCTTGACGTCCAGCATCTGAACCGGCCCCCAGGGATAATTGAGATTGAAATCGATTCCGGGCCACATATCCGGACGCCCGTCGACGGCTCGCGCAATCAGCCCAAGCAAGCCGATAACCCTTGGGGCCGATATAGCGTAACCGTAGTCGGCGGCGTACTTCCACCAGTTGTCGGCGAACTTGCGGGCCTGGTCGAGATAAGTGTCAATTCCGGTGCGATAGTAGACCCGGTAAAGAGCCAGCACATTATCGTAGTAATCGAGCGAGTTGCTCGGCTGGGCCACGTAGTTCCAGTAGGTTCCCAGCTCGCTTCGTCCGGGCATGGAATACTTTATGTTCTGGGATTTGGCCAGCGGCGCCAGGTAATACGCGCTCAGCGTCAAATGAGTGTCGTCCTGAACCGACGTGATCTCATCGAGCATTCTTCCGCTTCCTGCACCGTCGGGCGCATTCCACCAGAACCAGATCAGCGGCCCCTCGCCGTCCAGATCGATCCGCCGCGCCGCGGCATTGTAGTAAAGCCGGCGAAACGCATGCGCCGGGCAATTGGCCGGGACAACCGGGCTTCCGCCCCAATAGAGGGGCAAAGCGCCAAGGCCGTTTATGTTGAGAGACGCGCCCGCTGAACAGGCTACGTCGGGAAGCCAGTCATTGTCGGCCATGCCGGCATAGGATGTGAGGTTCTGAATTTTGCAGGTGTAGGCGGAGCCGCTGCCACCCTGGGAGCTGCAGGCGGTTAGTTCCGTCAAAAAATGCGTGCCTGTTCCTGTGATGGCCAGGGAATCCTGCGCGGTCGGACTAACGGTACCTGAAAGAGTCTGGAGCCCGGAATGAGGAGGTGTGGTCTGCAGCGGCCGCAGAACATCCGCGTTGGCCATCTCGGCAAAGTCATACCAGGGCCACGGGGAGGTACCGGACATTGTCAGGGGTCCGAACGCCGTCAGCGCCTCCGGTCCCATGAGGACCACACCGTCGTCATCGGTCGGAACGGCGCCCATCTTGACTTCGGTGAACGCAGTGCCTTCCGCACTGTCGGTGATGGTAAGCCGGATTTTATAAGTTCCGGGAGCGGCGGCCGTAAAACTCGTTTTCGCTGCCGCCGGATTTTCAAAATGTCCAGGTGAAGGTCCGGCGACTTGTTGCCAGGCGAACTTCAGGGGAGCATCGTCGTTGCCGCTAAAGCTGTCGGAACCGTCGAGAAGGAGAGTGCCCTTTCCAGCCCGAAAGGTCCGTTGCGCGCCAAATTCCCCGAACCGCGCCTTCGGCGCATAGGACGGGCTGAAGTCGAAAAGCGGACGGCCGCTGGAGACCCTCAGGTCTATTTTGCGGTTGCTCTTTTCCGTCAGGCTTCCATCGAATTCCCAGTCCGCCAGATCGCCATCCGCATGTGCGGGAGGCGACGCCTTCAAGGGTGCCAGTGTGGAGTACAGCCGCAGGTAGGCGATCCGGGTCAGCGTACTTGCACCGCCGAGGGTAATGGTTTTTCCAGCCCAGTTATCCGTATCCATCCGCTTCAGGTGCGCAATGGAGACTGCATAGTTGGAGCCGTCGACGTCCCATGTTTCGAGCGTTACTGTCCTGGCGGCAAGGTTCCGTTGCAACCGCACCAGAACATCCTTTCTCCTTTCCAGCGGGATGGCTGCCACCTGGTTCTCAGGCTCCGCCAGTGCAGCAATGACGTGAAGCAGGAACTGGGATGGCGTGAAGCGAATCTCGAACTCCGGAATAACCATAATCCATGCATTCCAGTCCGAAGGCTGCTGGAAACCGTGGAGGCGAAACTCCACCCGCACGTCTTTGATGGCTTTGTACGGCGCCGCGTTGGGAAATGGCCGGCTTTCGGCGGTCACGCCGGGCGAAAGGAGGAGCGATTGATGTCCTTCAGCCCGTGCGGTTCCACCGAATACTCCGCACAGAAGAACGACATATGCCAGAACGCCCACAGACCGACCCATAGGTTTAAAGCCTCTACTCAGCATAACTCCCGTGGTTCTTAAGGGGTTTTCGGATCGTGCCGACGCTCACTCACCCGTGGCAGTAGAGGTAGCCTTGTTATAGGGGTTTACTTCATCCAGCGGAATGACGGAGGGTTTGCGCGGTGCTGTGGTACCGTCGGTAAGGAGAGCGTGCCCACGTTACATGACCGGTGCCCCGGCGAATGCTGAAACAGGACAGCCGTTCGGCTCGCGGCCGCCGCGCCTTTCGGTAGTCGTCCCCTGCTACAACGAAGAAGCCGTCATCGGGGAATGTTCCCGCAGGCTTCGCCAGGTGATTGGCGGTCTTGTCGACGGCGGTAAAATCGCCGGCGACAGTCAGATTGTCTTCGTGAACGACGGCAGCCGTGACCGGACGTGGGAAATGATCCAGGAGCTCTCCGCCTCGGACCCGGTTTTCTCCGGTATTTGTCTCTCCAGAAATTTCGGACATCAGGGCGCGCTGCTGGCCGGCCTTCATTCGGCGCCGGGCGATGCGCTGATCAGCATCGATGCCGATCTGCAGGACGATGTCACCGTGATCGAGAAAATGGTGGACAGTTTCGCGCGTGGTTTCGACGTCGTTTACGGAGTGCGGAAGGAGCGGAAGAACGACACGTTTTTCAAGCGCACCACTGCCCTCACTTTCTACCGCATCATGCAGGCTCTTGGAACCCGCACAATTTATAACCATGCGGATTTCCGGCTCATGAGCCGGCGCGCCATCGAAGCGCTGAAGGAATACGGCGAAGTCAGCCTGTTTCTCCGCGGAATCGTTCCGCTTGTCGGCTTCCCCAGTACAAGCGTATTTTTCGACCGCGCCGAACGTTTCGCGGGCGAAACCAAGTATCCGGTGCGAAAGATGATCGAGCTCAGTCTGGCGGCGATTACTTCGTTTTCTTCGACACCTCTCCGGCTGATAACGTTCACCGCGGCTTTCGGCGTCATCTCCTCCATGGCTGTTGCGGCGTGGGTTCTTTTCGTCACGCTTTTTCTGCGGGTCGCGGTACCGGGCTGGGCTTCAATTCTTCTCCCGGTTTTGTTCATCGGCTCACTGAATCTGCTGGCCACCGGCGTGATCGGAGAGTATCTGGCGCGCGTGTTCGATGAGGTGAAAGCGCGGCCTCGTTACCTCATCGCATCCGTAGTGAATTTAGGCGCTGCCAGGTCGAGCGCCGCCTTTGCGGGCACGCCGGCCGACCGGGCTGCTGACGCAGGAATCGCCGCGTTGCTGTGACCGTAATCTTGCACGCATTTGGCACTCCGGTTTGCGGGCGTTTTCTGGTCCGTCTCCGGGATAATGGGCTGATGGACAACTCGCAGATCCGGCGCGAAGAGGTGGTCATGCACGGAACGCGACATCAGTGAGGGTGCGGCCGCTTTTCCAATGCCTGAACCGCAGGAATTTCTGCAAGACAAACCGCTGGAGGTAAAGTACGCCAATGCGCGAGCCGGCGGGAGCCGGAGCGCGATAATTTGGGCGATTATTTACTTCCTGGCCAGTGTCGCCGTTATTCTCGAAGGGCAATATAAAAGCGGAGTTTTTACAGCGGAACTGGCGCATTTCCCGGACGAGCCGGCGCACGCGATGACCGCGATTTTCTTTCGCGATTATTTTGCCGCCCTGTTTCCTTCGCCGATGGTTTTTGCGCACAACTATTATCTTCATTACCCGAAAATAGCCATAGGGATCTGGCCGCCTTTTTTTTACATACTTGGCGGGACGTGGTTGCTGCTATTCGGTAACTCTCATGCCAGTTTTCTCCTCTTCATCGCCACGATGGGAGGAGCGCTTGGCGCCACGCTGTCCATGTTTGTGCGCCGGCTGGCAGGTCCGTGGCTCGGGCTGTTGTCAGGACTATTGCTCCTCTGTCTGCGTCCTGTCCGGTTCGGGACGACCACGATGCTGGTCGACACAACCATGACCCTGATGTGCCTGCTGGCCACGCTTGCGCTGGTGCGCTATTTCGACACGGAAAGGTTGAGAGACGCCATTCTCTTTGGAGTTCTCACCGCGCTGGCGATGCTTACCAAAGGCAATGCGAATGAGCTCGTCCTGGTCGTTCCCTTCATGATCGTTGTCACCGGGCGCTATCGGTTGCTGATGAAGAGGGATCTCTATCTCGCCGCCGTCGTTGTGGCGGTCCTCGGGCTCCCCTGGCAGTACCTCTCCCTGCGCATGCTGAACAACGCATCGCTGATTCAGCCTGCCGGTTCCGGAGTTGCCGCGAACGCCTCGGGGTATCTGAAGATTCTTTTTGAGCAGCTGGGATATGTATCGCTGGCGGGAGCGGCGGTCTTTGCGGCCTCATGGATTCTTTGCAGGAAACGCGCGCTGCAAAACCAGACTTCTGAGTCGCTGAGCGGCGCGATCGACTGGCTGTGCGAGCACGAGACGGAGATTGCCGGAGCCGGGAGTCTGGCGGTGGCGGTCTATGTCTTCCACGTCTTTGCTCCCGTGCCGGGTCCGGACGGGCGGTACATGATGGGGGCGCTTCCCCCGCTGATTTTTCTGTTTTGCGCCGGGATTACCTTTCTGGCGCGGTCGGCCGGCCCGCGACGCTCCGTGGTGGTTTACATCGCCGCGGCGCTGCTTCTGCTTGCGATGCCCGCGAACGCCTGGAAAATTGCGCAGCACGATCATCTGGGGATGGACACTGTCGCCGGGATTCTCAGGGATCCCTCCAACCGCGTGATCCTCGTCGATGCCGACGCCACCGCGGAGGGAGGGTTCATCGTGAGCCTCGCGCTTCTCGATCACCGGCCTGAGCAGATCGTGATTCGTTCCACCAAGCTGATGAGCGATAATCCGTGGACGGCGACTGTATATCGTCCACGGCTAACCGACCCGCAACAAGTCAGGGACGTTCTGGATCGTGTGCCCGTTGACGCGGTGGTGCTCGATCTGACAAACCCGGGCTGGCAACAGGACAGTGCTTTGTTACTTCGCGCGCTGCGTGGCGATACACAGAACTGGCGGTTGACCAATGATTTTCCGGTGTCTCCCGCCAACAGCCATCACCTGCAGATCTTCCGCAACGTCAGGCCGCGGGACCGCTCGGCAACTGACGCCCAGCTGGTGGCGCAGGTCGAGAAAATTCTTTCGATGAGACGGTATTAGTCTCCGGGGCTTGGTCCTGCCCAAACGACCGATCACGTTCCGGAACCCCGATTCGTTAGAATGACGTGTTGAACCACTCGGGGCAGCACCCTTCCGCACTGAGGATCTGGCACGCGCTGCGATCAACGCTTTGCGGGCTGGGCGTGCTCGTGGTCCTGATTACGTTCACGCCTGTGCTTCGGTGGTGGGCCGCGGCCCTGGCGGGACCCTGGGGCGACGGAAAGGGACAGGTGCTGATCGTTCTGGGCGGCGATCTGAACGCCTCTGAAATTCTCGGCGCGACTTCATACTGGCGAAGCGCGTATGCCGTTTTTACTTGGCGCGGAGGGCACTATCAGACGCTGGTGCTCAGCGGGCGCAACCTGGCCGGTCCGATGCGCGATTTCGTCGTCGCGTACGGGATTCCCCGGGAGTCGGTGGTGACCGAAAATAGCTCGACCTCTACCCGTGAAAACGCGCTTTACACGGCCCGGCTGCTGCGCGACGATCCGCGACAGAAAGTTTTGCTGACCAGCGACTATCACATGTTCCGGGCGTGGCGAGCCTTCCGGAACGCGGGACTGGCGGTTTCACCGCTGCCCTACCCGGATGCTCAGAAAATGTCCAGCCATATCGTTCAGAGATGGGGCATTTTTTGTCTGCTGGCGACCGAGACTTCCAAAATTGCCTATTACAGTATTCGCGGCTGGATTTGATTCCGGGCGGCAATCAGGGGCCGAGCGGAGTCCAAACCCGGAGAGCATTCCCGTCGAGGCCCAGCAGGAGCGCGCGAAAGTCGGGGGATGAAGCTCTGGCTTGCTGGTCCTCCACTATGCTTACTTCGACATCTGGCCTGCCAAAAATGTCCCCCAGGCGGCTGGCTCCGAACTCCAGAACGTCGAATCCCTCGAGCAGGTAGACAGAGTATTTGAGGCGGGCGCCGGGTGGCTGCACCAGGAAAATATGTCCGCCGTCCGGCATGCTGCGGATGCGCGGCGCCAGACCGGAGACGAGCGCCGACGCGCGCCGCCCGTTCTCGCGCATGAGCGATGACTTCTGAATGCACGCGAAAGTCTGGCCCCCGATCAACAGAGCCACACACGCGATCGCCGCGGCCTTAGCCGCGACGTTTCTCTTCCACAGAGAACCCAGGGCGAGGCCGAACAAGAGCCCCGCGAAAGGTACGGCATTAAAGAAATAAAGCTCGCTGACGTGCGGGAGCAGGAAGGCCGGAAAGAGCGCGGCGAGGGAGCATCCCAAAAGCCAGAGCACAAGTTGCTTCCGGGGCGTCGCCACGATGCCCCAAACTATTGCGGCGGCGATCAGCAGGATTACCGCCACAGCAATCGCCTGCATGGTTGTACCGCCGGTCTGTCCGGCTCTGGTCACGCTGACGCTGGACACAGGGCTCACGGCGCCGGCGGCGAAGAGCGCCAGGTTCTGAATGACGTTCGATCCGGCTCTCATTTTGTAGCCGCCCGCCTCCGATCCAAATTCGCCACCGGCATGGATTCGGGCCGCGAGGTAAACGATTCCGGCGAGTCCGAAGGGAATCAAGCGGGTCACCGCCGCAGCGATCCGTGCTGTCAGGCGGTTCTGGCGTGGGGTGGCCGCATAGGCAATGGCACACAAAATCAAGGAAAAGCCAAGGGCGGTTTCCTTGAAGAAAAGACTTGCCGTGAAGCAGAGCACGCTCAGCCAGAACCGGCCCGTGGAAAGGTGAGGGCGGCGCTCCAGGCTGCCTTTGAAAAACGCAGAGCAGAAAAGAAAGACACTGGAAAAACCGAGCAGGGAGCTCATCGCCTGAGAAAGCGTATCGTTTCCCAGTACTGCGGGGGGCCCGACCTGAGTCACCAGAACAAGCGCGCCGGCCAGGGCTCCTTCGGCTGGACTATAGCCCAGGCGCGCGGCGGCGGCGATTACGAGCGCGCACAAAATCATGAGGGCCGAGACTGCGAGGGCGTGAATGGGCCAGGTCTGAAATGCGAAGCGCTCTTGAATGATAGTGAGAACAATCGCCTCCAGCGGCCGGTAAGCATGGGCCACGGCCCCGGTGCTGGAGAAGTAGCTGTACAGATGCGCCGGCGGCGAATTGTAATAGAACAGAAAATCGTCGGAAAAGTAGCCCGCATTCAGATACGGAAAATACAGCAGAAGGGCGAAAAAGGGCAGAAACCAGACCGCGCGCGCCATGGTTGTCCCGGTCGAGACGGTCATGCTTGAGGCGGTCATGCTCGAGGTGGCGGCCCCCGGTTCGGCGGAAGGCCTCAAACAGCGACTCCGCGCGCTGCGACGATCATAATCAATGCGCCGCAGAATGCAGTCAGATAGCTGACCCGGTCCTTGAGTGCAAAGAGCACCGGATCGTCATTCATGCTTCCCCGGCTGGCCATGATCCAGACACGGCTGATCCAATACAGAAGCAGAGGACAAAGAAACCACAGAACTGACGGAGAACGGTAGAGGGGAACGACCTGGGGGCTGTTGATATAGAGCGCCAGAACCAGAACGCACATGCAGCCGCTGCCGGTACCGATAGCGCCGATGGTAGGCAAGTCCATGGCTACGTAGCCCCGGCCGGCTACGGGCACCGATTTATTTTCCTGTAATTCACGGAGCTCCTGAAATCTCTTGACCAGCGCCAGGCTGAGGAAGAAGAACAGGCAAAAGGCCAGCAGCCAGGGGGAGAGGACGATGGAAGTGGCGGCGCCGCCCGCCAGGACGCGGATCACATACAATCCTCCTAAAACGAAGACATCCACCAGCAGCTTTTGTTTCAGCGATATGGAATAGGCCAGTGTCAGGGCATAGTAAATCGCCAGCACTAACTGGAATCGGCCTGGCAGAAACAGGCTGACCGCGACGCTTCCGGCCGCCGTCAGAACCAGCAGCATCAGGCCTGTAACGATACTCAGATCGCCGGCAGCGAATGGCCGGTTCCGCTTGACGCGATGGAGGCGATCGGATTTGAGGTCGAACAGATCGTTGAGCACGTAAACGCTCGATGCGCAGAGGCTGAATGCGACGAATGCCAGCAAGGCGTTTAGCAGAAGACGCGGGTTGAAAATCTGGTGCGAAGTCAGCATCGGCAACGCCACCAGGACATTTTTCACCCACTGGTGGACGCGGAGGGCCTTCGGGACTTTCTTCCAGCCGGACTTGCGGGGAAAGACTCTCTCAAGCGTACTGATGGCCGATGCCCTGCGGCACAATCCGTCGCTGGCATTGACGACAATGGAACGGTTGCAGTCCTTCCAGACCGCGATATCGGAAGAGGAATTCCCGGCGTAATCGAAACCCCTGGCGCCGTAATGCTGTACCAGAAGGGCGCGTTTTTCCTCGCCTTTTAAATTCGTGGAATCACGGGTCGCGACGACTCCGGAAAAGATACCCAGATAGCTGGCAATGGGTTCCGCGGCATCCCGGTACGAGGCCGTGGCCAGCAGGAGGGGTCTTCCGGCGCGGTGTTGTTCGCGGAGAAAGACAAGCAGTTCTTCGTTGTAGGGCAGAGATGCCGGATCCACCTGAACTCTGGCGGAGATCCGTCGTTTCAGATTCGCACGGCCCTTCATGAGCCAGACCGGAAGCAGAAATACGTAAAGCGGATTCAGCCGGAGAAGAAGGATGACGGATTCCCAAAGAACATCCGTGCGGATCAGCGTCCCGTCGAGATCGACGCACAGGGGCATGGCGCAAGCCAGCGGGGAGCCGGACGTTTCAAGGTGCGCGGTGGTCGACATTTTTCCAGCGTCTATTTGGGCGAGTAGTCAGTTATTTCCAAGGTAGCATTCCATTCCGGTCTTGCCCGCTGAGTATATTCTTTCACGAAAATCCCGATCCGCGGGATCATCGGCGGCATCAGCGGAAGCAGGAATTAAGCACGTCGCATGCTAAATTGCATACCGTGAGTTTGCTCTCCCGCAGCGGGACGTCCGGCTATCGAGGAAGCCTGTGAGTCAGGTCCTGAAAGTTGTCTTCCTGGCGGCTTCGGACAACGCTTCGACGCGGAGTTCCATCGAGGCGGTGTGCCGGTTGCCCGATGTCGAGCCGCTGGCTATTCTGCATGACCAGGGAGTGACCAAATCCAGCCGCCGGCTGAAGAACTTTCGGAACAACATCCGGCGCGACGGTATCGGCTATCCTCTTTTCCGCCTGGTTGCGTCCGCGAGGAGATTTACCGACGGGCTGGTTGCGCGGTCCGTGGGGCAGCGTCAGGAAGTCCCGAAGGTGCTGCGGAAGGCTTTCCCTGACCGTTCCTTTTCTTTTGGCGACCTTGCCCGGAACTGTTCGCTCAAAGTGGTCAGCGTGCCGGATTTGAATGGCGAGGAGGCAGTCGCAAAATTGCGCGATCTGAACGCCGATCTGGGCGTGGTGGTTGGCACCCGCGTGCTTCGCCGCAACATTTTCAGCGTGCCCAGGCTGGGCTGCATCAATCTGCACAAGGGCCGGGTGCCCGATTACCGCGGCATGCCCCCGGGATTCTGGGAACTCTTCGACGGCGCCGCCTCGGCCGGCATTACGGTGCATTTCGTGGACAGCGGTCTCGATACCGGCGACGTGATTGCCACTGCGGATGTCCCGATTGAACCACTCGACACGCCGGACACGCTCCTCGAGAAACTTCACATCGAAGGCACCCGCACGCTCGCGGCCGCTGTGTCATCGATTCAGCGCGGGAGCTTTTCCCGCCAGCCGCAACAGCGAAGCTCCGGCAAGACGCGCAGCAAACCCAGCCGCGCACAGCTCGCGCAGTTGCGGAAGCGACTGCCGCACTGGCAGCCCCGGGGCGACCTCGCGGCCGTGCTGAAGAATCTTTACTCGCTGGCGGTTTACTGGTCCGGCATCTACGCGGGGTTCCGCGCTCTGCACCGTGCGCGCGGGAACCGGGCCGCGATTCTGCTGCACCACCGCGTAAACGACTGGGCCGGTGACGTTCTGACGACAGACCTGGCCACGTTAGCGGCCCAGTTAATGGCGCTCACCGCCCGCTATCCCGTAACGGACAGCGAGACGCTGGTCAGGGCAATTGCGGAGAAGCGGCCGTTTCCCGCCACATCCATTGCAATTCACTTCGACGATTGCTACCGCGACGTGTATACGAACGGCGCGGCAATTCTGAAAGCGCTGAACGTGCCGGCGACATTCTTTGTCAATCCGGGATTTCTCGATACGGAGCGAACGTTTGCGCACGACCGGAGGCGGTTTCCTTTTCGATTCGAAAATCTGTCTTCCGCCGAACTTCGCGCCTGGACCGCCGAGGGTTTTACGGTGGGCGCCCATACCGTGAATCATATTGACCTCGGGACCTGCACCGTCGATGAGGCCCGCTTTGAAATCGTCGAAAGCGGCCGGAAGCTCTCTGAGATTTTGGGAAGTCCGGTTACGCTGTTCTCGTTTCCCTTTGGGTCAGTGCGCAATATACGGCCTGAAACGGCGGAGATCGTCATGCAATCCGACTACGCGGCTCTCTTCTCGGCGCATGGCGGGTTCGCAAGCCTCTCCAGCAGTCTCTCGGATATTCCGCGAATCGGATGCAGCGGCCAAACCACTCCATTGGCGTTGCTGCTCGAAGTGGAAGGACTGGCGCCCGCGCAGTTGAAGCAGTCGATCTTCAGACGCTGACGGGCAAAGGGGCCGGGGTCCGGCTGGAGTTGTGCCGCAACCACTGCTCGAGCACAATGAGAGTCCACATCTGCAGCGGCGCCCTGCCTTGGGCGAGCGCTTTGTCCGCGGCGTTTTTCAGAGTTCCCGGCGCGATCCAGCCTTCCGATTCAAGCCGCGGCGCCCCCTCTGCGAGGGACTCGATCTGAGGTCTCCAGCCGGTCGCCAGCCAGCGTTCCACCGGGACCGTAAACCCCTGTTTGCGCCGTGAGGCCACCGCCGGACCGACTTTGCGGCGAACCAGTTCCCGCAGGACCGCTTTGAGTTCCCAGCCGCGAAGGTGGATGTCGAAGGGCATGGCCGCCGCGCTCTCCCATATTTTCTGATCGAGAAACGGGGAGCGGGCTTCGATCGCGTAGTACATGGTGCCGCCATCGACCTTCGTCATGTATTCAGAAACGAAGCGGGTCTGGCGCTCGTAATCGACGAATTCCTGCAGCAAGCGGCGGGCCGACCGGAGCGAACCCGGGATCGCGCGCTGTTCGAGTGTCTTGCCCGCGAGGCGCGCCCCCAGCATGTGTGCGTTTTCGTAGTAGGGGAGTCCATCGTGGGTGCGGGTGGCCGCGCCCAGACCGGAAGTCGCGAAATCCATGAAGTGCATCGGGCGGCGCAGCGGAGGCACGCGGCGCACGACCTGGCGAAGCGCGGGCCAGAGATTCGCCAAAGCTGCGGGCAGGCGTTTGGCGACCAACTGGGCCTGCAGAAATTTGGCGTGATAGGTGTATCCGAGATAGACATCGTCGCCGCCGTCGCCGGTGAGCAGAACGGTGGCCTTCTCCTTCACGGCTTTGGACACCTGCAGCATGGCGATCGCCGACGGGCAGGCGAAGGGTTCGCCGTACGCATTGATGAGATCGTCGATGGCGGGCTGCTCGCCCGATGGAAGCTGAATCACCTCATGGGGAATTCCCAGCAACTGCGCGGTTTCCTGCGCGTGACGGGCTTCATCGGAGGGATCCCCCGGTGCGCCGACGGTGAATGACCGGATATTCGCCCCGAGCTTCGACATAGCCCAGCAAATCAGGGTCGAATCGACTCCCCCGCTCAAGAGCGCGCCCACGGGAACATCGGCTTCGAGCCGGATCTTCACGGCATCCATCAGGAGTTCTTCGGTTTCGGCGACAGCGTCTTCGAAGCCGATGCGGCGCGACCCGCCTTCAGGCAGCGACCAGTAGCGCCGCTCGGAGATTTTTCCGTTCTGCCATTCGACGATGGTGGCCGGGGCCACCTTCCGCACATTCTGGAAGATGCAGCGGTCTTCGGTAACCCATCCGAATTCGAGAAATTCGAGAACGGCCGCGGGATCGATCCCGCCCGCCAATTCAGCCGCCGCGAGGGCGCCCGCCGTGGATGCGAAGGAGAGGCCGTGGCTGCCGGCTGAATAGAGGAGCGGTTTGACGCCCAACCGGTCGCGCACCATGGTGAGCTTGCGGATCTTATGGTCCCAGATGGCAAACGCAAACATGCCGCGCAGCCGCTTCACCAGGCCGTCGATGCCCCATTCCGAGTAACCGTGTACCAGCACTTCGGTATCGCATTGCGAATGGAACCGGCAGCCGCGCTGTTCCAGCTCGCGGCGAATCTCGTGGAAGTTATAAATCGAACCGTTGAAGACGACGCCCGTCTGGCCGTCCGGAGACAACATCGGCTGGCGTCCGGCATCGCTCAGGTCGTAGATTGCGAGACGCCGGTGTCCGAATACCGCTGCGCCCTCCCAGACGTGCAGGTCTTCCGCGTCGGGTCCGCGCCGCGCCTGCGCCCGGTTCATCTTCCTGACCGCATCGACCGCGTCGCGAGGGAGCGAATCTGCTACAAAACCGGCAATGCCGCACATGAAAGCTGACTCAATTGTAAGATGCGGCCGGGATGTTTACTTAATTTCCATCCGCCAGCAGGCGCGCATGGACTGAGTAGAGCTGTTCTCCGGCGATGGACCAGTCGTATAAACGATTGGCCAGTGCGTACCCGGCCAGTTTCAATCGTTCGGCCAGTGCACGATCCGTCACGATCTTTTCCACGGCGGCAGCCAGTTCCGCCGAGGTATCCGCGAGGAGAATATCCGAGTCGCCGGTAACGTCGATGCCCTCCGCGCCGAGACGCGTGGAGACAACCGGAACCCTTGCCGCCATCGATTCGAGGATCTTGAGCCGCGTTCCTCCGCCCACCCGGAGCGGCACCACAGTCGCGGCGGCGCGCGCGTAGAAAGGCCGGATATCGTCAACCGTTCCGGTTACAAGAACATCGGGTGAGGCGAGGGCTTTTACTTCCGGGACCGGATCGCGGCCCACGATGCGAAAGGTGAGATCCGGCGCGGACCTTTTGACGATCGGCCATACATTCGAAACAAACCAGGTGACCGCCTCCGCGTTGGCGTGGTAGTCCATCGACCCGACAAAGAGAATCTCGCGGGGATTCTCGTGCGGGATTCCGGAACTGTAGTAAGCGACATCCACGCCGTTCGGAACCAGGGAAATGCTCGCATCGGGACAGCGCAGAAGCAGCTTTTCACGATCCCTTCCGCTCACAACTGTATGGGCATCGCAGATTCGCAGCAGGCGGTTTTCGGCGCGCTCGATCAGAGGGGCGGTGCGGCGAGCCATTAATTTCCGCAAAGGGCTGGAGGCGGTTTCGGCGTAACGCCACATGATTTCCGACTCGATATTGTGCCAGTCGGCCACGATTCTGGTGCGGGGAGACACCTTTCTTATGACGGCCACATACTCGACGAGATGCACGCCCTCGATTTGAGCGGAATCGAAGTTCTCCTTTTCCAGAAGCTGCGCGATTTGGTCTTTTATCCGGCCGGAGGTGTAATTGAGTACCGTTACCGGCAGAGGACCGGCCAGTCCGCGAAGCAGGTTGCCGGCTGAATAGGCTTTGTCGCGCGATAAAAGCGACTGGGGAAAACCGCATTCGGCGGGCGCTGGAGAGGCGGTGGCCTCTTCTGGACAAAGGCCGGCATAATGCACCTGTGCACGTTCGGCCAGGTGTTTCGCCAGCTGATAGTCGCGAATTCGCGCGCCGGTTGTAAGTGGCCAGCAATCGCGGGGAGAGAAGTACAGCAGCCGCATTCAGGACTTGGTCAGGCCGCTGTAAATGCCATTCTTTTTCGATTGTATACCGTACTTTTCAACATATTGCCCATAAAGGTGTATGAAGACCGCATGTTATTCTGTGACAGGAGTTCATCTCTGAGGCAACCACTGACCCTCTCCGCCGCCGGGGTAACGGCCCGACCGGGCTGGTCGCCTGCCCCGTCCGTTTCCGCACCCAGCCCGATTCGAACCTCCGGGGAGTCGCCCGAGCGGCTGCAATGGTTAATCGCCGTCAACCATCCGACTCGCAGGATGGGCTTCTATTTTGCCCTCGTCTATGTGTTTCTGCGCTTTAGTATGGCGCAGGAATCGCTCACGCTGCTGGTCAGAGTCAACCTTTATCTGGCGTTGCTGTGCGGCCTTCCCGCTGTGGTTCTCGCGCTGGTGGGGGGCGGCGCACAGAGGGCCAGCCGGAGCACCACAGGCAAGTTGTGGATCGCTTTTGTTGCCATGATGGCCGCCTCGATGCCGTTCAGCGTGTGGCTGGGAGGATCGGCCAGTCTGTTTCTTGGCTATGTCCGGACGGAGATCCCCATTTTTTTCCTGATCGGGGGGATGGTTCTCACGTGGAAAGAATTCAAGATGCTGATGAACGCGCTGGCAATCAGCGGGGTTTGCGCGCTTGCAATGGAAAAGTTGTTTTCCAGCACCGAGGATGTACGGTTGAGTTTAGGGGGCGGATCGATCTCAAATTCAAACGACTATGCAGCCCACCTCCTGATGCTTCTGCCGTTCCTGCTGTGGGTCATTTTCATTCCTGTTGCGCGGATCTACAAAATAGCGGCGGCGGGCCTTTTGGTCACAGGGCTGTTTTTCATTCTTAAGACAGGTTCCCGCGGGGCGCTGATCGCGATTGCCGTGGGTTTCTTGCTCATCTTCGTCAAAGGGTCCGGTAAATTGCGCTGGACACTGGGCCTGCTCGGACCCGTTGTTATTGTGGCCTCGTTCAGCTTCCTTCCGGCGACGGTATTGTTCCGCTTCGCCGATCTATTCGGCAACAACCAGCAGATAAGCGCCGCGGCGGACGTGACTGGCGTTGAAGGATCGAGCGAGCAGCGGAGATACCTGCTCCGGAAAAGTATTGAATTTACTTTCGAACACCCGATATTCGGCGTGGGGCCCGGAGATTTTGCCGTCTTTGAAGGAGGCAGCCGCGCGGAAACCAAACACGGAGAGTGGCAGCAGACCCACAACTCCTACACGCAGGTGTCCAGCGAAGTCGGTCTTCCCGCTGCCTTTTTCTTCATCGGCGCCGCTATGACCGGTCTGTTTTCGTTCAACCGGGTTATGAAACGGGCCTGGCGCGACAAGACTCCCATTCTGGTGTCGACCGCGTTCGTGTGCATGCTTTCGATGGTCCTGATGATGACTTGCATGGCATTTCTGTCGCTGGCTTACCGGTTTTATCTCCCGGCTCTTACGGGTTTGGCTATCGCGCTGGAGCGGATTCAGCGAATGGAGTTTTCAGATCCTGCGCCAGCCGCGGCGCCCGTAGCCGCCAGGGCGGGTATTGCCGTCCGCAGACCACCGCAACGCCGGGTACCGCGCGAAAATTCCTCTGCCTGGAGCTGAAACCAGCGGCCAGACATGACGGGCCACCCACGTCGCGATCGTCGAATACGGGGTTTCTATCCGGGAATCCGTAATCGGCCCAGATGCGCCGCTATCCACTCGCGGAGCACCGCACGGTGGTCCGGCTCCACTGCCACAAAACCGCACAGGATGTAATACGGAATTGCGATAAGCGCAATGCATGCGATTAGCTGGAACCAGTTAGTGCCAGGAATCCAATGCGATTTGATGTACATGGCATAAACAAGAACGGGAATGCCGGCCAGCAGGGGTTTCACATAGATGTCGGCGAGGTAGCGCGCCAGGCTGAAATCCATCAGACGGCAAAGCAGGTACGGCGTCACTATCGCCCGGTTCAGGACGGCAAAACCAGCGGCAACGTAAGCCGCCCCCAGGATTCCGTATCTGGGGATAACGAAGAGCATGACCGCGAGCCCGAGCACTCCTTCCACGATCAGGGACTTGGAGTAAGTCTCGTGTTTGGCGAGACCGAACAAAATCATGCCGGAGTTAAATTGACCCGCGACCGTGAGAGTGGTGGAAACAGCCAGGACGGCAAGCAGCGCGGAGGCGTGCTCTGCAAAACTCACGCCCACCCAGTCGATGATCAGTTCCCGCCCGTAGACGATCAGGAAGAGGCTAAGAGGAACAAACAGGGCCAGACAGTATCGATTCAGATAGGTCCCGAGCGCCATGATCTCCTTTTTTTTCCCTGCGGCGCCTAATTCCGCCGCATTCGGCATGGTCACATAGCCGATGCGGGTTACAAGCTCGACGACGTATTGCAGAAGCCGGGACGGCAACGTGTAATAACCGACGAAAGCCTCGGACTGGTAATGGCCGACGAGAATGGGCGGACCCTGATTCAGGACGATTGATCCCAGTCCCGCGGCGAATACGTGAATGCCATAAGAAGCAATCTCCTTCAGCGTTGAGAGACGCACGCGTCGAAGGGACAAGCGCATCGCCGGGAAAGCGCTGCGGGCTGCTGTGTAGGAAAGAACGTAGTTTGCCAGCCAGCTCACCGTAACGGCGACGCCCATTGCTTTCAGACCGTAGCCGGCGCGGATAACCAGGGCGCAGCCGCCCGATCGCAAGATCAGGCAAACGATCAAAATACGATTCTGGCTCTTGAAATTCTGGAACGCTTCCAGACATGCCCCGAAAACATTTGAGGCTATGATCGATGCCCAGCCCACGCCGACCGCGCGGATGAGAAACACAAAATCCGATTGATATGCCGGAGATATCTTCAGAAAATAATGCAAATACGGAGCAATGGACCAGGTAATCGCCACCAAAAGGACAGCCATGCCGGTGAAGTAAAGGGTCGCCGCACTGAAGATTGCGTTGATTTGCTCTTCCTGATTGTCGACTCGCAGACGCGCAACCAGGTTGACCACGGCAGACTTGAAGCCGAGATCGAAAAGTATAAAATAATCGATAAAAGCGAATGCAAGCGCCCATACGCCATAGCGCTGGTCGCCGAGATTATGAATTATGTAGGGAGAAAGGAAGAAGCCGGTAAAGAAGCTGGCAATGACACCGATCCAGTTCCACAGCACTCCGTTCATGAACTTCTTTGCCCAATAACCGCCAGTCCCGCTGGCTGCGCTTTCAGAAGTTGGCGTCATAAGGGGCTGGTGCCGCTCAGGCGCGGGTCATTTGCGCCGCGTCAGGTGGTACCAGAGACCGGACTCGTTGGGCGGGATTTCCACTCACGAGGGTATTTGCGGAAACTTCATCGCGTACTACCGATCCAGCCGCCACCACGCTGTTATCGCCGATTCTCACGCCGGGCAGGATAATCACGTTGGAGCCGATCCAGACATTGTCTCCGATTACTACCGGGCGAACGCGGTCCGGGTCGCTGGGATAGCCCAGATAGCGCCTTGTCGGATCGGTCGGGTGACCCGAACTGTCGAACACGGTAACGTTACCGGCAAAGAGACAATGGCTGCCAACCCGTATTTCCTTGCCGATAGTAAAAGAATTGCTGTGTCCGATGCGCGTGTTACTGCCAATAATGAGAGTCGGCCGATCCGAATAGCGCGCCGCAAACGCAAACGTGCATCTCCCGTCGACGGTGACATTGTCTCCCAGAATCAAGTCGCCGCTCCCCTGGACCCAATGCACAAAAACACCGGTCTTCAGATTGGTGCCGTAGCTCTTGCAATATGCCTTGAAAAGGGGTTCGCATACGAAGACCCGCACCAGAAAGTAGTAAGTGGTCCGGAAAGCCAGGAAAACAGCCAGAGCCGGACGGACGACGATTCTCGGCGCGGGCATGCTAATGTTCATGACGGCGCGGTACACACGCCTAAGCGCACGCGCCTTCCAGTCGTCCGAGAGGGCAATAGATCGGCGCCAATTGGACATGCGGTTTCTATTATTGCAGGTGCGCACGAATCGCCCTGGTAAGCGAAAGTACGAAGTTTGGCAGGTTAAAGCCGAGGAATCAGTTCAGCAAACGGGCAAAAAGCGTTTCATAGAGAAGAGTGACGCGCGCGGTGGAAAAATTGTCGCCAATGCGGGCGCGGGCTGCGTCACCGAGAGATCTTCTCAACTCCGGATTTTCCAGGACAGCCGAAAGCGCCGATCCGATCGCTTCCGCATTCTTGGGTTCAACCACGAGGCCCTGAATGCCCGGATCGATCAGTTGGCGATTGGCCGGGATGTCACTCACCACCGCCGGCAGACCCGCCGCCATGGCCTCGATCAGCGAAACCGGCAAGCCTTCGAGGGATGAAACCAGAGAGAAGACGTCGGCGATCTGCACCCACTGGTGCACGGCGGAGGACGCGACAGCCCCGGTAAAGCGGATTTTTCCCTGCTGTATCAGCTTTCCTGCAAGCGTTTCCAGTTCGCCCCGGCAGGGGCCGTCGCCCACCAGCACCAGCATGGCGCGCTCGTGCTGAGCCGCGATTTTTTCGAAGCCCTTCACCAGCGAAGGGAGTTCCTTTTCCGGCGCCAGACGCCCGACGAACAGAACGACGTCGGCTTCCGCCGGAATCCCGAACTTCGCTCGCAGGGCGGCGCGCTCCCCGGGAGCCGGTGGCCGGAACTCATCGAGGTCGACCGGATTCGGCATCCAGAGCAGTTTCGATCGCTGCAAACCGCACTCCGCCGCCTCCAGCATCATGCCTGGATTGAGCACCATGATCGAACCGGCCCATTTGTCGAGCACACGCAACTGCAAGCGCCCGACGGTGGAATTCTTCATGCGCCGGACTTCATTGCTGCCGGAAAATTTCATGATGAAAGGCTTGCCCAGGAGCCGCGCCATCAGCGATCCCAGCGCGACCTGCAGGCCGGGCATGAGGAAATAAACCAGATCGTAAGTACGGGCTTCCGAGAGCAATGCCCATACGACGCGCCAAGCGAATACATGTCCGCGAATCCGGGCAGGAGCCCTGTTGCCGAAGATCCGAACCGGGATTCCGCAATCGTCCGTCCAGCGGGAGACGGCCGGCATGGGAGGTCCGCCGGGGCAAAGGATCTGTACGCGGTGCCCGCGCCGGATCAGCGCCTGGCTGACTCGCTGGGCCTCGATTTCCGATCCGCCCATGATGGGCAGATAGGAATTAGTCACCAGCAGAATCGAAACGGATTCCATGAACCCGCGAAATCAGCGCCGCGGCTCCAGCCGGACATCGCCGGGCGGCAATGGGTTCACGTGGCAGAGCAGAGCCTGCTTCTTGAATTCAGTTTCGTCGGCGACCGGTTTCCAGCCCAGCATCTTCTTGGCAAGCGAACAGTCGAGCTGCGCTGACATCGGGGCGCTCTCGACGTCCCTCAGGGAGCCCAGTGTATTGTTCGGCTTCCGGCCGAGGGACTTCAGGGCCCAACGGGCAATTTCGCCCGCCTGGATAAACCAGATCGGGCGTCCGTAAAAGCGAAAATTCCGATGCGTGGCTTCCCGCATCCATTGAACGTACTGCGTGACCGATGGCCGTACATCGCCCGCCAGATTGAACGCCATGCCATCGATACCGGGCGCATCTTTCCCCACCTGCAGGGCACGTGCCACGTCGTCGACAAGCACACAGGGCAGCGGTGTTTTGCCGTTCCCAAAGCCCAGAATGCTGACGTCGGACGCAGGGGGCAGCTCTCCAAATGCGCCGTGAACCAGCATGCCGCCGGGTCCAAGAACCACCGCGGGCCGGAAAATCACCACCGGCAATTTCTCGGTCTCGTACAGTTTCAAAAGCGCCCGTTCGGCTTCAATTTTGCCCCGGCTATAAAAAGACCGGTCCTCCGGCCTCTTGTCGGCTCCGGCCGCTTCCGTAACGGTGCCGTTCCCGGCGAGGTAAAGGGCGGCTGTGGAACTTGTATAAATCAAGCGCCGCACGCCGTGTTTCTGGCAGGCGCGCGCCACATGCACGGCGCTGTCCACGACTTCTTTTTTGTGCTCTTCCCAAGTGAGGCCGCCCGACATCGAAAGGTCGTAGACAACGTTCGCGCCTTCGATGACTTTGGAGATGCCTTCGGCATCGGTCACCGCGACAGAACGGTAGCTGAGCCGGGGGTCGTCGCTGGTGCGCGCTCCCGCCGTGCGGCTGGTTACGATGACGGTGTTGCCCTCGTCCAGCAGAAACCGGGTCAGCCGGCTGCCAATGAAGCCCGCCCCGCCGATAACGACTACCTTATCGTCCTGCGGCAATGGAGTGCCCCTCCGTCGCATAGCGCAGCGCGCCGTCGATGATCATCCAGCACGCTTCAATTACGGCCGTGCCCTCGTCGGCGCTGACCGTCGGGGCCTCGCCGCGGCGCACCGCATTGTAGAAGTTCTCCACACTGTTCGTCACGGAGGCGACCTGCAGATCGTATGGCTTCGCCATGCCGGTCGCGCCGAGTCCGTAGGCAATAAAGTTTTGAAGCCCCTGGCCTGCCACCGAGAGGCCGTTGCCTAAACCATCTACCAAGCCGCCGGCGCGAATGAAGCGGTTCTTTTCCGAAATCCGGATCGTATTGCGGGTGAGATCGACGTAGGCGGTACCGTCCTGACCGTTAACCTGAACCGATCCGCTGGAATAGCCGCCGCCGGTTGAAAGAGTGAGACTCGCGGTACCCCGTTCGCAAACCAGTGAACTCATCCACGTGGAGAAGAAGCGCGTCTTGTTTAAGAGCGTAATCTCTCCGCTAACGGCGGTGCAGGCGCTCTTGACCGGTCCCAGCAGGCGGCAGACGATCGATACCGGATGCGGTCCCAGTTCGAGCATGATCCTGCCGGATTCGCCGAACATCCAGTGGGTGGCGGGCGCTTTGGCCAACCCGGGCATTGGAATGGTGTACTGCATGGCCACATGCTCCACCGCGCCCAGGCGCAGGTTTCGAATCTCTTCGATCAGCCGCATCATGCCCGGCATGAACGCCAGATTATGATTGACGCCGACTTTGAGGCCCATGCTCTTCGCCAGATCCCGAACCCTGTAGCACTCCTCCACGGTCACGCAGAATGGCTTTTCGACAAAGGCGTGGCTTCCCGCTTCGAGGCATTTGACGGCGGCTTCGCAATGGGCCGTGGGGGGCAGGAGAACATGCACGATCTGCGGTTTGCATTCGCGAAGCATGGTGTCGAGATCGGCATAGGCGTTCGGGATGCCCGCCTGCTTCTGAAAAGCGGTCGCGCGCTGGTAATTCAGGTCAGATACGCCGACGATCTCAACCCCGGTCAACTGCCGGAGTGCCGCGAGATGTGTTGTTGCGATATTGCCGGCGCCTAATAGCGCCACGCGAAGGTTTGATCCTGTTCCAGACGCCATGCAAGAGTGATGAGAGACTTTAAAAGTGCTTCACAGCCCGAAACGTTCCGTCCCGCCCGACCGTGGCGATTTCTATCTCAGGTTACCAGAAGCCGCTGAATCAGTCGAAGCCTAAGGCCGGTCTCGCAGACATAACTAACACTCGGATCATGACAGAGCGTCAATTTTCATACCCGGACCGGCGTGGCACGGTCTAACTCTCTCAAAAGACTGCGGCGGCGGTTGAACCGCGCCAGCCGGCGGCTCATGCTTACCGACCGCTCGCTGATCATCGCGTTGTGCGTGGCTTCCGGGTTCTTTTTTCTGGTGCTGCTGTTGCCTTTATTGCGGGGCGAGACGTTCGTAGCCGGCGATCTGCTGGCGCAGAGCTTTCCTTTCCGCAAATTCTATGCGGACCGTTTGCATGCTCACGAAAGCTTCCTGTGGTCACCGTATATTTATGGCGGTTTCTATCTGCACGGAGAAGGACAGGCGGGGATGATGCATCCGTTCCATCTGATCCTTTATTTCCTGACGCCTGTGACCACCGCTTTCAGCATCGAGATCCTGTCCATCTATGCGTTTTTGTTCGGGGGCTGTTATCTCCTTTTCCGGTGCTGGAAGCTGGGAATACCGGCCGCGCTCTTCGGCAGCTATCTGTTTACCTTCGGTGGCACGAATCTGATTCTTCTGGAACATATCAATGCGATCGCGGTGATGGCGCACCTGCCCTGGGTGCTGCTGGCGATCCATCGCGTTTTCGAAGCGAAGATGCCTCGCTCCCGGGCGCTCTGGATATGCGCAGTGGCCCTTCTCACGGGTTCTCAGGTGCTGCTTGGACATCCGCAATCTGTGTATTTTTGCTCGCTGGTGGAGGGAAGCTATGCCGTCTTTCTGATGTTGGATGGAACCCGCTGGCGGAGACTACTCGAAGTGGCCGCCGCCCTCGTCATTGGATTGCTGATCGGCGGAGTCCAGTTGCTGCCCACTATGACGGCGACGCTGGATTCGGCGAGATCGAAGCCTCCATTGGAGTTTCTGTCAGAGATATCGCTGCAGCCGCAGGAACTGGTGCAGTGGATGAATCCGTTGTTGTGGCAGGGCTACCGGTTCGATCAGTTTCGCGCCTTTTACAATCTGTTCATCTACTGCGGGGGGACTGTTACACTCCTGCTCTTCGTCTGGATTCTTACCCGCAAAGAGCTGAGCCAGCCGCGCCGGAAACTGGCTCTCTATCTCGGAATTGTTGCGGCAGCGGGGTTGTTCCTGGCGCTGGGGAAGTACAACCTGGTGTTTCCGTTGTATGCGAGATTGCCGATTCTGGGGCTCTTCCGCGCCCCGGCACGGTACATGGTTCTCACCGATTTTGCGATTGCGGCGGGCGCGGCTTTGGCTCTGGACCAGTTGCGCGCCGGTGAGGGACAGCTTTCCCTTTCAGCTTTTGTTAAAGCGGTCGCGGGATTTTTCCTGTTGGCCAGTTTGCTGACGATTCCGGTTGCTTTGCTGCCCGCGGTTTCGGGGCTCGGACCGCATCTGGCCAGCCCGGTCAAAGCCGCGGGGGGTGCGCTGATCGTAGCGGCGGGCGCAATCCTGTTCCTGGTCTCGGCAAAGGTTCCGCGCGTGGCTGGCTCCTGGCTGGCGGTTTTTGTTCTGCTGGAAGTTCTGTGCGTGCAGGGCACGGTGCTGCTGGTACATAACAAGACCGGCGATCCTTTCCTGCTCACCAGTCCTCCGCCGATCGATGCGCCGGGTCCTGTGGAGGCGAGGAGCGGCGATCAGCTCACATTGCTGGATTACAAGCTGGTGGATGGATACTCGGGGCTGGAGCCGTCTTCGCCTGTTCCGTTCGGCACCTATCAGTACGCGCGGCTTTCCGGGGCCCGGGCGCTGTGGAGCGGCGGATGGCGGCCGGTTCCGGATCCTCTGCCGCTGTTGCGGCTTCGCAACCGGGCTGTCCTCATGGAAAACCGGGAGGCTTTGCTGAATGATTCCAACTTGTTGGCGCAAGCGGCTCTGATGGATCATCCCTCGGTCCCCCCGCTGCTCCAGGAGCATCTGGCGCAGGTAAATGGGTTCGATTTTTCGAATTCAGCCCTGGTGGAGATGCCCCTGAGTCTGGATTCAAGCGCGACCGGGAGTCTGCGGGCGATCGAGGAGCATCCGGACCGGATGGTGGTCGAGGCGAATACGACCGGGAAAATGCTCGGGACCCTGGGGATCCGTTTCCATCCCGGCTGGAAGGTTTTCATGGACGGCAGGCCGCACCAAACCATACGGGTTGACGGCAGTCTGCTGGGATTCGTGGTTCCGGCGGGCCGGCACATCATCGAATGCCGCTTCGATCCGAACGACTTCCGCCAGGGGGAACTGGCCAGTATCGCCGGAGTGGGCGGGCTGCTGCTCTACCTGGCTTTAGTCTTTATTGTGAACCGGCGAAAGGAAGGGAGGGCAGATGGCCACATATGAGCCGATCCGCCCTGCCGCGAGGGAGTCGGGCGGACCATGCTGCCCGGCTATTTAAAGCGGTGCGGAAGACCTCCGACCGGAACCGACATTCTCAAGAAGGCTTCCGATTGTCTTATCGGCGGTTTTTTGTTTTTCGACTAGAGTTTTAATTCCGGCGGAGCGGCAAGGTACGTTCGCCAGCTCCGGAGATGAGTGATTTCTTCGGCATCCCGCAGCGCGGCGGGCTCGCAGACGAAGGACTTCACGGAGCGTCCGCTTTCGAGGGTGCAGGTTCCGATGGCCAGAGGAGCGGGCACGGCGGCGACGAAACCGCCGAACTTATCCAAGGGCACAGCCCACACTTCGACTTCGATGGACGCGCCGCCATCGCTGGCGCGCACCAGTCCGGGCTTGGCGGGAACTGTGCCGCGCAGAGCATAGAACCGGTACTCGGGGGCGGTGCCGCAGGCTTCAATCAGGAAGGCTCCGACCTGCTGCAACTGATAATTCAGGGGCTGGCCGGAAAGGTGTGCGCCGCAAACGGCCAGCGGAACATAACCTTCCGGGCAGTAAGGCGCGGGGGCCGCATTGGGACTCCCATGCAGCTTCCCGGCGATCGTGAGCAGCGATTCGTCAGACCAGGCCGGTCCAATAACGGTGACTCCGAACGGCATCCCGCTGGCGCGCCGGCCAGCCGGAACAGCCACGGCCGCCAGATCCAGCAGATTCACGAAATTGGTGTAGTAGCCGAGATTGGTATTGCAGGCGATGGGTTCGGCGGCGATCTGCTCATGGGTGTAGCAATTGCCGGCGGTGGGAAGCAGCATGAAATCCATGCGGGCCCATTCCTTCTCGGCGGCGCGCGCCAAATCCGCGAGCTTGTACATGGCCTGGAAGGTATCGACGGCGGTTAGTCCCGCGGCTTTCAGAATGATTTGCGCGGTTACCGGGTGCAGCGCTTCCGGATTCTTTGCGGCGAATTCCCGAATTGCCGCAAGTCTCTCGGCAACCCAAGGGCCGGAGTAGAGCAACTGCGCCGCAGCTTGGAATATTCCGTAATCGAATTCCACTCGGACGCCCCCGAGGGACTCCAGACGCTTCGCCGCCCGCTCAAACAGCGCGGGGGCCGATTCGTCGCCAAAGAAATTCAGCAGGTCGGCGTGCGGCACGCCAAAACGGAATTTCCCTGGCGCCCACGCCTTGGTCTGCCCGGGCCGGCGTGACCAGGCATCGGAGGGATCGAACCCGCGCGCGGAGCGAAACACCTGCTCAGCCTCCGCGGAGGTGGCTGTAAAGATTGAAATGCAATCGAGGGTGCGGCAGGCCGGCACCACTCCGGAAGCGCTCAGTGCGCCGCGCGTCGGCTTCAGCCCCACGATTTCATTGAAGGCAGCCGGTACGCGGCCAGAACCGGCGGTGTCGGTTCCCAGCGAGAACGAAACCAGTCCGCCCGCCACCGCGACGGAAGACCCCGAGCTTGATCCACCCGAAATGTAGCGCTCGTCGATGACGCTCGAACAGGCGCCATAAGGAGAGCGCGTGCCTACCAGTCCGGTGGCGAACTGATCGAGATTGGTCTTGCCGATCGGGATCGCTCCGGCGGCAATCAACTTCTCGACGACGGCAGCCGATTGCGCAGGCGTATAGGCGAACTCCGGGCATCCCGCGGTAGTCGGAACGCCCGCCAGATCGATGTTGTCCTTGATGGCGAAGGGAATGCCGTAAAGAGGCAGGTCTTCGCGGAACGGGCCCAGCGCCTCGGCACGCTGGAAGGTTTCAGCTTCCGGAATCAGGTGGATCCAGACAGGCCGCTCCCCACGCGCGCGAATGCGCCGGTAAACCTCACTAACCACGTCAACAGGACGCAGGCGGCCCGACCGGTAATCGGACGCCAGCGCGAAGATGTCGAAATCCATGCTCGCCGTTAAAGCCAGATTAGGCGATCAGTTCATGAAGAACGTTGCCGGCCACGTCCGTTAAACGGAAATCCCGGCCGCTGTAGCGATAAGTCAGCTTCTTGTGATCGACGCCCATCAGGTACAGGATCGTCGCGTGAATATCGTGAACGTGCGCGGGCTTCTCGATGGCCTTGAAACCGAACTCGTCGGTTGCGCCATAGATGGTGCCGCCTTTTACCGCGCCGCCCGCCAGCCACATGGTGAACCCGAATGGATTGTGATCACGGCCGCGCTTCACGCCCGCGCCCTGGCCGCCGACTTCGCGTACGGGGGTCCGTCCGAATTCCGAGCCGCAAACCACGAGAGTGTCTTCCCAGAGTCCGCGCGACTTCAGATCTTTGATGACCGCCGCAAAGGCCTGATCCGAATTTTTCGCGTTGATCTTGTGGGCGAAGATGTCGGCATGGGCATCCCAGGGATCGCCCTTGGAGTAGTAGAGCTGTACCATGCGGACGCCTTTTTCCACCAGTCGCACCGCAGTCAGCGCGCCGCGCGCCACATCGCCGGGGCCGTAGAGATCGAGCGTCGCCTGTGTTTCCTTGCGGATGTCGAAAACGTCCGGGGCTTCGGTCTGCATCCGGTAGCCGATTTCCATCGACTGGATGACGGCTTCCACCTGGGGATCGGAGCCGGTGTCCTCGGACCGGATCTTCTCCAGTTTTTGCAGCAGATCGAGCTCGCGCCGCTGTTCCACCAGGGAAAACTTCGGGTTATTGACGTAGTTGAGAATCTTCTTCGGGTCGAAATTCTTTTCGACGACCACCTTCTTCGGAATCTCTTTGCCGTCCTTGTCCTTAGCCGCCTGCAGCGCCGGAGGCGTATCCAGCGGCATCCCGTCGGGACCCAGCGTGGTTACTTTGTTGGAGATGTAAGTGCCCTGATTGATTGCGGGAAGGAAGCCGTTGCTCCACAGCGGAGGGCCAACGGTGGTGGGAATGTCCGGACACAGCACCACGTAGCCGGGCAGGTTCTGATTCTCGGTGCCGAGTCCGTAAGTCACCCACGCGCCCATGGAGGGACGGCCCGCCTGGTTCGCGCCTGTGTTCATCATGAGGCACGAGGGCTCATGGTTCGGAATCTCGGTATAGACAGACCGGACCCAGCAGATATCGTCCGCAACTTCGGCGAGGTGCGGCCAAAGCTCGCTGACATCCATGCCGCACTGCCCGTGCTTCTTGAACTCGAAGGGCGACTTCATCAGCTCGCCCGTCCTGCGTTCGGTGGAAATCGAACCGCCGGGCATCGGCTGGCCATCGTACTTGGTCAGCATCGGCTTTGGATCGAACGCGTCGATGGTTGACAGACCGCCGTTCATGAAGAGGAAAATTACCCGCTTGACCTTCTGCGGATAATCGAGCGTTGCCACGCCCATGCCCGAATTTGCTGCTGCGCCCGTGAGTCCGGCTTTCGCCATGGACTGGCTCAGCATGCCGGCGAACGCCATCATGCCGAAGCCATTGCCTACGCGGCGAAGCGCATCGCGTCTCGTCAGCGGTTGCCCTTGTTTGTGATCGAACATCTATAAGGCCCTCTAATTAATTGATGAAAGTGAACTCTGTCGAACTCAGCAGAATCTTCGCGTAGCGGCCCCACGCGGAGGGTTCATATTTGATTTCAACCGGCTTGGGAGGACCCTGTCCGCGTCTTCCCATTCCCGCCATTCCAGCCATCATGCCCATCCCCATGTCGGGGTTGGCATCGGCGCCGCCTTCGGTCAGCGCGGGCGTGTCGGCCCCGGCATCCGGCGCCGCGGCATCGGCCGGAGCGGCAGCCGGCGGCTTGGCGGGTCCTGCCGCTACCGCGGCAATATCGGTCGTCCCGGGTTCCGGTTTGGCGAGTCCGGATACGGGCGGAGCAGACGGCGTTTCGGAAGCTGGTTCCTTGGCCGGGCTGCCTTCCGCGGCGCCTGCAGATCCCGCGCCCTTGCGGCCTTTAGCCGCGTCAGGCTTGGGCTTGTTCTTGTTTTCCTCGTACTCTTTCATCGGCTCGGTGTGCAGGTAGTCGATCCCGATCTGGATTTCCTTCTCGGTCGGCCGACGGCCGTACACCAGCATGTACATTTTTCGAATACGGGCTTTGTTGTCGGGTTCGGCGGCCACGCGTTTTGCCAGACCCTCCGCCTCCACCTGAACGAAATCGCTGTTCATGAGGAACAGGCGCTGCAGGGGAACGGTGGTGGTGAAACGCTTCTCGGCGCTGATGTTGGGGGCGGGGAAGTCGAACAGCTGAAGATAAGCATCCAGCTTGTAACGGCTCACCTTCCCATAAACGGTACGGCGCGTGAAGTCGGGAGTCAGATCCTTCGAAGGTCCGCCGATCTGATTGTCCAGATTGCCCGAGACTTCGAGAATGGAATCGCGAATCTGTTCCGCGTCCATGCGCTTGCGGTTGGCGCGCCAGTAGAACCTGTTGCCGGAATCCTTGTCGAAACTGACCTTGTCGTATTCGGTGCCCAGCTGATAAGTGGAGCTGAGCATAATGCGGCGCTGCAGTTTCTTGATCGACATTCCGTCGTTGACGAAAGTCTGTGCGAGGTATTCGAGCAGTTCGGGATCGGTGGGGCGTTCGCCGCCAAAACCGAAGTTGCTCGGGGTATCGACAATGCCGGTACCGAAGTGCTCTTTCCAGATGCGGTTGACGATCACGCGCATGGCGATGGGCTGCTTGACGATCAGATCGGCAAGCTGCGCCCGGCCGCTGCCTTCGGTGAGCGGGATCGGATCGCCCGGCGAAAGCACGCTCAGGAAATGGCGGGGAACTTCAGGCCCCAGGGTTTCCGGATTGCCGCGCAGGGCGAGCTGAATATTGACCGGATGATCGGAGTCTTTCACGCCGTGGATAAACGGGTAGTAGGGGTCGAGCTTCTTCTTTGCTTCTGCGATGTCGTCCTGAATGGATTTCAGGCGGGCCTGTGTTTCCGGTCCCAGGCGCGATTCGAGGCCCCAGCCGCGGAACAGCAGGACGCCCGGAGTGCCCATGCGGCCCGGCATCATGTCCATGGGGTCTTCGTTGTCTTTGAGCTCCCGCTGAAAGATTTCGACCCAGAAATTGGTCACGTCGTCGGGGAGCGTCTTGAAGCGAATCAGCGCTCCCGGATTGAAGTCTTTGTTTGAAACGAAGTTGCTCGGTTTGTCGGTACGCTTCTTGGGCTTGGTACCTTCGATGTCCTTGTCTTCGAGGACCTTATTCTGCGCGTCGAGGTCGTTCTTGGCCAGCATGACATCTTCGAGATCCTGCTGGAACTTCTCGGCGAGCTTCTTCGCTTCCGGGGCCGTGCCGCCCTTCTTGATCAGCGCCTGCCAGGCTTCTTTGTACTTGTACTTGTCGGTCGGCTTGGCCATGTACTTCACCCACCGGTCGAAGAGCTCATAGTCGAGCTTGCGGGCTTCCACAACCGCGGCCATTTCTTTCTTTTGCGGTCCGCTTACTTCCCAGACGCCCTGCAGATAGTTTGACGTTTGCAGCGCCAGGGTACGCGAGAGTTCTTTGGAGGCGTCCTGCGACATCTCCTGCGCCATCTTCTGTTTCTCGTCGATATCGTCTTCGCGCTTGATGAATTCCTGGATCACCTTCTTCGGAGCGCGCGGATATTCCTCGTAAGTGGTGTTGAAGAAAACGCCCGCCAGCGCATAGTAGTCGGTCTGCGGAATGGGATCGTATTTATGATCGTGGCAGCGCGCGCAGGCAACGGTCAGGCCCAGGAAGCCGCGCGTCACCGCGTCCACACGGTCATGGCGCTCATCGGCGCGGGTCACTTCGTTGGAGCCGTTGTCGTAATACCACGGGCCGAGGCCCAGAAATCCGGTGGCGGGCAGCGTTTTGTAGCGCGTCTTTTCATCCTGCAGATCGCCCGCAAGCTGCGCTTTGACGAACTGGTCGTACGGTATATCGTCGTTGAAAGCCTGTATTACCCAATCGCGGTACGCCCAGGCGTTGGGATAGGGCCGGTAACCGCGCGGATTCGGATTCAGACTGCGATAGTCGTCTTCCCCGTAACGGGCGACGTCCAGCCACATCCGGCCCCAGCGCTCGCCGTACTGCGGGGAGGCCAGCAGGCGGTCCACAACCTTGGCGAAGGCCTCGGGTGAAGCGTCTTTTTCGAAGGCTTCGACCTCTTCAGGAGTCGGCGGCAATCCGGTGAGGTCGAGCGTGGCGCGGCGCAGCAGGTCAACCTTCGTTGCCGGACCGACGGGCTTCAAGCCTTCCTTCTCGAGTTTGGCGAGTACGAAGCGATCGATATCGTTTTTTGCCCACTTTGCATCCTTCACCGGGGGAACAGCGGTTTTCGCCAGCGGCTGGAAGGACCAGAAGGCGCGTCTCTCAGGAGAGATCGTATATTTGCCGGATGGATTGGGCGCGGCGGATGAGATGACGTCCGATTTGGGCCAGAGTGCGCCGGCTTTCACCCAAGCGGTAAGATCGGCGATTTCGGAATCCTTCAGCTTGCCGCCGGCGGGCATTTTGAGCGCCGCATCGGTCTGGCGGATCGCAGTGATCAGCAGACTCTTGTCGGGGTCGCCTGGAACCAGCGCGGTACCGCGCTTCCCGCCCTTCTTCATGGCGTCGAGGCTGTCGAGCCGCAAGCCGCCCAACGCCGAGTTCGTGTGGCAGCCGAAGCAGTTGTTGGCGAGCACGGGACGGACTTTCGTCTCGAAGAATTCAGGCGTACCGGCGGCCGTTTTCGGCGCCTGCCCAAAGAGCGGTTGAATGGCGGAACCCAAAAGCGCGATCCCAACAGCGGCAAATCTCATCGGAAGATAGTCCTCGGAGGCTATTTAATTTGGAGATTCAGACGGGGAAATCGTGGCAGACGGAGCCATTATCCCGGACGCTTTGCAACAGCTAAACTCGTGCGGGACTGTTAGTTAACTTAGCACGCTGTAAGGAGATGCGTCAATTAACAGACCCAACCGGCTTATGTCATTTTCATCACGTTTCAGGCCTCAGGATTCAGTATCGCTAAAAAGTCTTCGGGTCGATTCGCCAGACGTTATGTGCGCGCAGGTTCGAGAGAAAAATGGACCCGTGTCCCGCCCGGATGGAATCGCCGCCGTCGCCGGTCCATTGCCGGATCACGGTGTTTGTGGCCGGATCGATTTCGGTAATCGGGATCTGGAAAATGGTCGCCCACACGTGGCCGAAGCCGTACGCGATTTCGCCTCCTCCGCCCGGAATGCCCGCTTGCACGGTGGCGGCGAGTTTATGGGTCTTCGTGTCGACGCGGGAAACGGTTCCGTCCCCCTGATTCAGGGTCCAGACGGCGTTGCCTCCGAAGGTCTCGAAGCGCGGACCCTTTCCGACTTCAATGGAATCGGTAACCTGATTCGTCTTCGCATCCACGCGGGTAAGCATGTTCTTGTCCGGGGTGGTGACCCACACCGCTCCGTCCCCATAAACCACTGAGGCCGAACCCGCCGGCACATCGATCAGGGCAACAACCGCATTGGTCTTCGGGTCGATACGGGAGAGCTTCCCGGCCGCGTCCGTCACCAGCCAGACCGCATCGTCGCTGGCGGCGATCCCGCCTTCGCTTTCGGCCGGAGGGATGGGCAAAGTCGCCGTCACCTGGTTGGTTTTCATATCGACCCGGGCGAGAGTCTTGTCGCCGCAACTCGGCACCCAGATGCTGCCGAATCCAGCGGCCAGCCCCGAGCACGGACGCTTGCCGACGGTGATTGTAGCCGCGACCTGATTGGTATTGATATCCAGCCGG
>DASZLO010000169.1:0-2991 GCA_035552315.1 Bryobacteraceae bacterium | reverse complement strand
GAAGAACTTCGCCAAAGAGTGGCAAACCTTGCGCCATCAACGGGCTAGATGCCTGTGGTAGCATTAATGATAGTTGTCGAAGTTCCTTCCCTTGTATTATTAATCACTTAGATGAATCTTCGTTCTCTTTTTAGTTTATTTTCGTCTGACCTTGCGATCGATCTCGGGACGGCGAACACGCTTGTTTTCGCCAAAGGCAAAGGCATCGTTGTGAATGAGCCTTCCATCGTCGCACTGAACAAAACCACCGGCGAAGTGGAAGCCGTGGGCAAAGAGGCCAAGGAAATGCTTGGCCGCACGCCCGGGAATATTGTTGCGATCAAGCCGATGAAAGACGGCGTCATTGCTGACTTCAAAGTCACCGAGAAGATGCTGAACTACTTCATCCAGAAAGCGCACAATCGCAAGATGCTGGTGCATCCGCGAATCGTCATCGGCGTACCCAGCGAAATTACGCAGGTGGAAAAACGCGCCGTGATGGATTCGGCTTATCGCGCCAAAGCCAGTGAAGTGCATCTGGTGGAACAGGCGATGGTGGCCGCCATCGGGGCGGGTCTGCCCATCACCGAACCGGCCGGCAACATGGTAGTGGACATCGGCGGCGGCACCACCGATGTCGCGGTGATCTCTCTTTCCGGTATCGTTTATTCGCGTTCCGTACGCGTGGCCGGCAATGAGCTCGACGATGCCGTGATGCAGTACCTCAAGCGCAAATACAATCTGCTGATCGGCGAACGCACCGCCGAGGCCATCAAGATGGAAATCGGTTCCGCCTTCCCGCTCGACAAGCCGATGACCATGGAGATCAAGGGACGCAATCTCATCGAGGGCGTGCCCAAGACGATCACCATTAACGACAGCGAAATCCGCGACGCGCTTTCGGAGTGCATTGCGACCATCGTCAACGCCATCCGCGTGGCCCTCGAACGCACGCCCCCCGAACTCAGCGCCGACATCAGTGATCGCGGCATTGTGCTGACCGGCGGCGGCGCGCTGATCAAGAATCTGGACAAGCGTATTCGCGAAGAAACCGGGCTTCCCGTTTCAATCGCGGACGATCCGCTGGCGTCGGTGGTGCTCGGTACGGGCAAGATGCTCAGCGATTTTAAGCTGCTCCGCAAAATCTCAATAGATTACGCTTAATTCAGGGCCTCGGGTCCTGCATTATATGGAATCCATTCTCTACCGGTACCGCAACATAGCCGTTCTGCTGGTGGTGATCCTCGCGCAAATTGTGCTGCTCGCCTGGCAGGTGCGCAGCGATAGCGATGTGCCGATGGTTCGGGTATGGGCCGTAACCGCGGTAACGCCCGTGGCGAGCGGGATCGAGACGGTTCGCAACACCACCACCGGCATTTTCAGCAGTTATTTCGCTCTCAAGAATGCGCGTGAACAAAGCCGCCAGCTGCGCACGGAGGTGGACCGTCTGCGACTGGAAAATCAGCTGTTGAAGAACGAGCTGACTTCCGCACAGCGGGCTGAAGAACTGGCCGGCTTTCAGACCCGGTCGCCGTCCAGAATGATCGGTGCGCGCGTTATCGGCGCGACGCCCGGGGCCGGTTCGAAATCCGTGTTGATCGACCGCGGCTCGCAGTCCGGAGTGCGCCGGGGCATGGCCGTGGTGACGCCGGATGGAATCGTGGGCCGGGTGCTGGCGGTGTTTCCGTTCGCCAGTCAGGTAATTTCGGTGACGGACCCGGGCTTCGCCGCCGGCGTTGAGTCACAAAAAGGCCATGTGCACGGCATTCTGAAGGGACTTGGCAACAGCGCCCGGGTGGATTTCATTCCGACCGGCCAGAAGGTGGAAACAGGCGAGATTTTCTTCACTTCAGGCGAGGACCGGATTTTCCCCAAGGGCTTGCCGGTAGGAAAAGTTACCAGCGTTAAAGAAGGCGGAAATTTTCAGGACATCATCGTTCAGCCTGCGGGAACGGAGACCGCGCCCGAAGAAGTTCTGGTGATTGTCGATCCGGTCAATCAGGCGATTCCGGAAGCGCCCGCGCCCGACACGCCAGTCTTCCTTGCCCCCGACGTCAAGCCGGAAGATCAGACTTCGGCGGCAGGCGGGCCAGTGACAACGACTGGCAAGCTGATGGATCGGTACAAGAAGATCGGCGACGCGCAAAAGCATGTTTTCGGAGAGGGGGTGCCGGGATCGTTGCCGCCGAATTTCAATTTGAAAGTGCCTGGTGTGAATGCGCCGGCCGCGCCAGCGGGGACAACTCCGGCGCCGCCGGTGGCCCAGTCCGCAACCCCCAAACCAGCGGGTGGAGCGGTACCGGCATCGAACAGCGTCAAACCGCCGCCGGTTCCGTCGACGGCTCCGCCCTCTGCAGCAGCAGTAACACCCAGGCCCGCGGCTAAGACGCCGCCCTCACCCGGACCCGTCATACCCAAACCGGTCACACCCAAACCGCCCGCGACCGCATCCACTCCTGAGCCCCAGCGCTGATGGCGTATCAAACTGGCAACCGGATCATGGTGGGCAGCGCGCACGAAGTTCGCCGCGCCAGCTACCCGGTCTGGGCGTATTTCGCGGTGCCCCTCGCGGCGCTGCTCATTCAGGTTTACCTGCCGCTTTTCCAGACGCTGCATCTGATCTCACGTATCGAACTGCCGCTGCTGGTCACGATTTATTTCGCCATCATGAGCCGCTCGCAGCTGCGCGGGCTCACTATCGGAGTCCTGCTCGGACTCGCGCAGGATTCCCTGTTTCAGCAACACATCGGAATGTACGGAATTTGTAAAACGCTGGTGGGCTATTTTTCGGCGTCGATCGGAATGCAGTTCGATGTGGAGAATTCACTGGTGCGGCTGGTTCTGTGCTTCATCTTCTACTTGTTTCACCAGTTTCTCTACTGGGTGCTGCAACGTTCGCTGCTCGATCTGCCGACGCTGTTCGATGCGAGGACGGAACTGGTCCTGGCTGCCGTCAACGCCGCTATCGGAGTGGCGCTGTTTCATTTACTCGACAAGCTGCGCCGCCGCGAA
>DASZLO010000168.1:0-8208 GCA_035552315.1 Bryobacteraceae bacterium | reverse complement strand
CGTTTATGCTTCGGGTTATGACGCGCCGGGAGGCGCGCGTGGCAGAGGCCCCGGTCGCGGCCCCAGACCGCCGCTGACTCCGGAGCAGCAGGCTGCTCGGGCGGAAGAGGCGAAGAAACTCTCCGCCTGGCGCCTCGCTTTTTCCATGGATCGAATCAGGGAATTCCGCAGAAAGTTCGAAGACGCGGGCGTCCTGATCCAGGTCCTGAAGGTCGATAATTTCAATTCCTTCAGCGATGACGTCACCGATTATTTCTTCAACGTGGCGAAGAACCTTGGCTGCAGCGCTCTTTCCACCGAAGGGAATCTGCGCGATGTTCAGCGCCTCGGCCAGTTCGCCGAAAAGCACAGGATGATGATCGGCTATCACGGCCATACCGCGGGGCCCGGCGGCGAGGCGTTTGGCAGCCCGGAGAACTGGGAAAAAGGCATGGCGGTTTCAAAGTACAACGGCATTAATCTGGATATCGGCCATTTTCTCGTAGGCAATCAGACGTCGCCGATCCCGTTCCTCACGAAGTATCACGAGCGCGTCACGCACATTCATATCAAGGATCGAACTTACAAAGGCGCCACCGTGCCGTTCGGCAAGGGCGATGTGCCCATTACCGAGGTCCTGCAATTGATGAAGAAGAACAGGTGGAAATTCCAGGCCACCATTGAATACGAATACCCAACCCCGGAAGGATCGGACGTACTCACCGAAATCGGCAAGTGCGTCGATTACTGCCGGAAGGCTCTCGTTTAACGCTCCGTTTGACATTCCCGTTTGACCCTCCCGTTGAACCCGGGGCGTTGTGCTGTTGTTTGCCAGCCGGAATCGCCGGTTTGCCAGAATATCGCTGATCCCGTGGCCGCGCGGCGATACCATGGGCGCAGGCAGCATCTGGTTCCGGCTGAAGAAGGAGTATTGATCAATGAGCAAGATCGACCTCAAAGTGAACGGCCGCTCACACACCGTGGATGTCGACCCGTCCACGCCACTGCTCTATGTCCTCCGCAACGACCTTGCCCTGCAGGGCCCTAAATTCGGATGCGGACTCGGACAGTGCGGCGCCTGCACGGTAATGATTCACGGCGCGGCGGTTCGTTCCTGCATCACGCCAACGTCTTCCGTGAAAGGTGAAATCACCACTCTCGAAGGGCTCGCGCAAAACGGCAGGCTGCACCCTTTGCAGCAGGCCTGGATCGATGAGCAGGTCCCGCAGTGCGGATTCTGCCAGAACGGGCAGATCATGACGGCGAAGGCCATGCTGGACAAGAACCCGCATCCGACCGACGCGGACATTCGCGAGGCGATGAACGGAACCCTGTGCCGCTGCATGAGTTATTTCCGGGTGCAGACCGCCATCAAACGCGCGGCCAAAGCCATGGCCGATACTTCTCCTGTTTCCGGCAAGGAGGTGGTGGCATGAGCGCGATTCCGGAACACATCCCGGCACACATTGAAGATGTCCTCCTGACGCATCGCAGGGGCTTCCTCAAAACCGCGGGGCTGTTGTTCGTAGGCTTTGCGGTCCCGAACAGCCCCGCGGCCGATGGCCCCGGCCCTTATCCCGATGTGGATCCGCGGAAAATCGACTCGTGGATCGTGATTCATGAGAACAACACGGCTACGTTTTATGTCGGTAAAACGGACCCCGGCCAGGGTACCGGAACCGGTTTCCGCCAGTTGATGGCCGATGAGATTGACATCGCCTTCGAAAAGACCACCTGCATCATGGGGAGCACGGACATCACCGTCGATCAGGTCGGGTCGGGCGGATCGACCGCCATGGAGAGGGACTCGTGGCCCATGCGCCGCGTCGCGGCCGAAGCGCGCCGTGTGCTGCTGGATATGGCATCCGCCCGCCTTGGAGCGCCCGTCGATCAACTCACCGTCAGCGATGCCGTCGTCACCGTAAAAGCCCATCCCTCAAAACGAGTCACGTATGGCGAGCTGATCGGGGGAAAGAAATTCAACGTTACGCTGAACGGGACCAATGCCAACTCGGTCACCGGCAAGGCCAAAACGAAAACCATCCCGGAGCTCAAATACGCGGGCCACGCCGAACCGCGTGACGACATTCCCGGCAAAGTGGACGGCTCAACAAAATGGGCGGTCAATGTAAAACTGCCCGGAATGGTGCATGCGCGCAACGTAAAACCTCCTTACGCGTGCGCGAAGCTCACCGCTATCGATGAGTCTTCGGTGAAGAACCTGCCGGGCTTCATCAGGGTGATGAGCAAAGGCAACTATGTGGCCGTCGTGTGCGAACGCGAAGAGCAGGCGATCCGCGCCGCGCGCCAGCTCAAGACCACGTGGGAGAAGCCCTCCACTGCTCCGTTTCCGGCCTCCGAAGATCTCTTCAATTACCTGCGCGCCGCAAAACCTGCGGCGGCTTCCGCCCCCGCTCGGGAGGGAGATTCCGAACTGCGCAGCCCATCCATGAAACCCATCGTGGTGGGAGATCCCGATGCGGCATTTGCGGGCGCGGCAAAAATCATCGAAGCCGAGTACGAGATACCGTTCCAGGGCCACACCGCGTTCGGGCCCGCGCATGCCACAGCGGACCCCTCGAACGGTCAGATGACCGTCTATTCGAATGACATGAAGTCCTACGGGATGCGGAGAGGTGTCGCCACGTTTCTCGGTATGCCGCATGACAGGGTGCGCGTCGTCTGGATGCAGGGGCCGCAGGGGTTCGGCCGCACGGCGGCGGAGGACGCGGCTTGCGAGGCGGCCTGGATCGCCCGCGAACTCGGCAGGCCCGTTCGCATGCAGTGGATGAGAGACGAGGAGACGGCGTGGGACACCAAAAGTCCGGCCTTCCTGGTAAAGCTGCGCGGGGCTCTGGATGCCCGGGGCCGTCTGGTCGGCTATGAGTACAACGCGCGTTCCTGCGATTACAACCACGTTGGCTACAACGAGCCGGACACCGTGCTGATCGCGCAGCTTATGGGACAGAGGCGCGCCAGACCCGCCGCGGGCAGCGCTTCCACGCCTTCGGATATGTATGCGATTCCAAATCGTAAGATGGCCGGCGAGGTCTACGCGCTGCCGGCCGTGTGGGAAACCCCGCTTCGCACCGGGAACCTGCGTGATCCGAACGGTCCTCAGGCGACGTTTGCCGCCGAGTCGTTCATCGACGAAGCAGCGGCGGCGGCAAAGGCCGATGCTCTGGAATTCCGCGTAAATATGCTCCAGGCGGGCACAGACGATGACAACGGCTTCCGGCGCGCGCGGTCGCTGGCGGTGCTCAGGGCCGCCGCGGAAAAGTACGGCTGGGACCCGCGGCCTTCGCCGAAACCGCGCGGCGCCGGATCAACCGGCGGGAATAAAATTCTGACTGGACGCGGTATCGCTTACTCGTTCCGCGGCCAGACCATGGTTGCGCAAATTGCGGAAATCGAGGTGAACCGCGAAACCGGTCACGTACGGGCGAAGCGGCTGGTATGCGCCCATGATTGCGGTTTCGTAGTCAATCCGGAAAGCCTTCGCACGACAGTGGAGTGCGCCACCCTTCATGGCCTGAGCCGCGCGCTTCACGAGGAGGTTAAATTCAATACGGAGAAGGTGACGAGCGTGGACTGGATCTCGCATCCGACCCTTCGCCACGCCGATATGCCGGAAAGCATCGATGTCGTGCTCGTGAATGGCGATCCGAATCCGAATCGTCCCGACCTGCCGCCCTATGGAGCCGGCGAGGCCTCGCTCAAACCCATGCTGGCGGCCATCGGGAACGCGATTCACGACGCTACCGGCGTTCGTATCCGCAGGGTTCCCTTCCGGGACGAGCGCGTGCTTGCCGCCCTGAAAGCTGCGGGCGTGTGACCCGGCGAGGTCAGGAACATTGACGGAAAAGTTGCCGCTGTACTCGCGTGAGCAGCGGATTGGGCGAGGCGCCGCCCCGCCTGTTCCACACGCAGAGGGTCCGGTTCGAGTCTTTGCGCGCCCACCATTTGGCGGGCTGCTGAAAACCTAATTCCGCGTAACATCGAGAAGGCGGAGAACGCCTGGATGTATATGCGTGCAGAAGACATTCAGCAGACCAAGTTGTTCAGCTGAGGCAGTCTGGAAGAGCCGCCGGTCGTCCGCTGAGACCAACCCGGGCGATGGTGGACGAGGCGGCGCTGAATGCCCGTTTCGAGGACATCTATAACGAAGAGGGACGAGTCGATTCCGCCGGAACGGTTGCTCTGGGCGTTGCTGCTGCAGATCATGCTGTACTCGGCGCGCAGCGAGCCGATGCTCATGGAGCAGTTGGAATACAACTTTCCGGTCCGCTCAGGATTTGCGCTCTTTCCAGAGCCCAACTTCCCATCCAGACCGAAAACCTGTAAGTCAAAGTAGCTCTTCAGCGGCCTGCAAAGCGGGAAAACCCGCGGGGAAAGGTTCAGATGGTGTACGTGCCCTTTCCAAAGAGGCCGTCCAGTGCACCGCCTTGCAAACTGAAAAAAGGCATCCCCGACCGTTGGATCTTCAGGCGCTACCGAACGTCGGCGGATGTCCCGGCGAGCGGAGCCTGCGCGCGGTATCCGCCAGGTGAGCGCAAGCTATACAACGCCCTCCGTGAAAACCTGACTGGAGTTCCCGACGGTTCAGAATCCGGTCAGTCCCCCGGATTCGCTGCAGTCTGGCGAGATCGGCGCAAGCCTTCGGTTGCGGGAACGAAGTAATAGGCGCCGCTGATCGGCCGCGTGTAGCGCGTGAGCGCGTCGCGTACTCCGGTACGCAGGCCTGCCATGCTCTCCAACATTGTGGAAAGCCGCCGCTGATCGGCGCTGAATCCCACGAACATCGTTCCGTGATCGCTGACCGTGCCGTACGGCATGTTCCGGCGGAAGATCTTCCCGAACTGATCCTGGTCCGTGCTCGCAACGTGCGAGTCGGACAGCTTATCGTCGAGTTCCACGCCATCCAGTTTTCTGCGCCCCATGATTTGCTCCTGCTGATTAACCGGAAGGGATTCCCATGCGGTCGTGTCGTGCTTCCACTTTTGCAATAAAAGGACACTCCCGCCTTCGCCGGGCTTACCCTCTGAGATGAGCGCCGCGTCTGAAGCATCGATGAGGCTTGGATTCTCCGAACCGTCGATGAAGCCGGTCAGGTCGCGATCATGCCTGTACGCCCAGCTCGATGTCTCTTCGGCGACCGACGCCAGTCCCTTCATCGCGACCATCGCCTGATGTGCGACATCGAATAGCACGTCGTATGCGCTTCCCGAGAGCCACAGGACCGCGTCGTGCTGTGTGGCGGGCATGACGAACCCGTCCGCTCCGGCCAGTCCGGCATTGAATCCGTGTACATCCGCGGGCGCTTGATCGGGAGCGACTTGACTCCATAACTCGGGCCGGAAGCCCACCACTAGGTTGACTCCGCCGATCGTGGTTCTCGGTTCCCGTAAAGCGGAGATCGTCGTAACCAGTTTTGCCCCGCAGCTTTGGTCAAGGACATCAAATTCCAGATACGCGTGCGAAGCCGTTCCGAGTGCGAATATCCCTGCTTGCGGAGTGTTCATGGAAGGTAGGATAGCGGCTTCCACGGCTGCCCCGTTTCGTTGTGGTCTGGTTAAGGGCCTGGAACGAGTCGGCGCCAGGAATCGGCGAGTCGACGGGAATGGCGCGAACCAGCCGTGGGATAGGCACGCGGATAACGCTACCCACTTGCCACGTCATTACTCGTCGCCGGCAAAAACCGTCATCCGCGTATGAAAGACAGCAGGTCAGCATTGATCTGGTCTGCATGCGTGGTTGGCATCCCGTGCGGGAAACCGGGATAGGATTTTAGGGCGCCGTGCTTGAGGAGCTTGACCGACCTCGCCCCGGTCGTTGGGAACGGGCAGATCTGATCGTCCTCGCCATGCATCACCAGGACTGGAATATCGATGAGCGCAAGGTCGTCATAGAACTCGGTTTCGGAGAGGACCTTAACGCACTGATAGTGGGCTGTGGCGGCGCCCATCATTCCTTGGCGCCACCAGTTCTCTCGAATCCCCTCGGAAACGACCGCGCCAGGACGATTGAAGCCGTAGAACGGCATCGTGATGTCTTTATAAAACTGCGAGCGGTGGTACGCCGTTCCCGCGCGGATCTGGTCGACCACCTCTTTCGGGACTCCATCGGGGTTCCTGGCTGACTGCATGAATGTGGGAGGAATTGAGCTGATGAGAACAGCTTTCACCACGCGACCTGCTCCGTGACGCGCTACGTAGCGCGTGACCTCGCCACCGCCCGTCGAGTGCCCGATGTGAATGGAGTTCCTGAGATCCAGCGCCTCAACAAGTTCTGCGACGTCGGCTGCATAGGTATCCATGTCGTGGCCGAGGAACGTCTGTGTCGAGCGTCCGTGGCCGCGGCGGTCGTGGGCGATCACCCGAAAGCCATGTTCCAGGAAGAACATCATCTGGCTGTCCCAGTCGTCGGCGCTCAACGGCCAGCCGTGATGAAAGAAAAGCGGCTGACCCGTGCCCCAATCCTTGTAGAAGATCTCCGTGCCATCTGTCGTAGTGAAGATTGCCATGGCTTAACTCCTTTGATTTTGTCCGTTGGGACAGCATCTTTTGTTGTCCTGTGGGAAGCATGGCATCATTACGCGATTCGAGGCCAGTCAATTGAAGTGAATCGCGGTAAATTCTGCGGTCCGGCTTGCTTGCCGCCTTGCGGCGGTCAGCGTGCCAGCAACAGCCTTGCGGCTGTCAGATCCGCGGTATGAAGACCCTCGGCGAATTGGGCATAAATCGGCGCGAGTAACTCGCGGCCCTGAGCCGCCTGATTCTGCTTGTAACGCAAGCGACACAGGCTTGTGGCGGTGCGGAGTTCCCATGCCGGAGAGTCACACTGCCGCGCCCAGTCGAGCGACTGCTGAAAGTGATCCTCCGCCAGCACGTCGCTGGCGGGGGAGGCCTGAAGCAACAGAAGTTCGGCTTTGACGCGCAACAGTTCGGCCATGCACCAGCGCTCGTCGTTTCGGGTGGCCTGCGCCAGCGCCTCATCGATCAGCGTTAGCGCCTTTTCGGCTTGTCCCGTGCGGCCGACGGCATTCGCGAGTTCCGCGAGGCAAATGGTCAGATACAGCGCGTAGCCGGCGGCGCGAAGGTCGTCAGCCGCCGCTTGAAGCAGTCGCAGTCCTGAGTCCTCTTGCCCGCGCCTCATGGCGACCATGCCCTGAAAACATCGACCCATCGTCGACCACAACGCCAATCCATGGCGGGCGGAGTGATCCAGCAGCAAGGCGACGTATTGCTCCGCGAGGGCCAGATCGCCGACCAGGAGCGCAATGGGACAGGCGCTCTGACCCAGCGCATAACACAACGACAGCGAATGGCCGATCGCCTGTGCATCGATGACGCTCCGGTTAACCGCGTTCATGGCCGCATCAGGAAGTCCTTTCAGCCAGAGGACCTTGCCTAAGAACGCGCGCGCCGCCACGGACTGGTCGAATTGAAAACGGAGAATGTCCGCAGCATTGCCGAGGGGCGCGCGCTTGAGCAGGCCCTCGAGGTGCTGGCGCGCGATGGTCTGTTCGCCCAGGAAATGACGTGACGTCCCCACCAGACGTTCGCCTGTGAGCAGACCCTCCGGATCGCTGCCGGTCTCCGCCAGCGCCACGAACTCCTGGGCCAGCGCCAGGCCGTTCCGATGGTTACCACCCGTCACGCAGACGGTCCACAATCCCCACTGGGCGCGCAGTTGGTAATCCGTGTCCTTCAGGCTTTCCGCGATTCCGGCCACGTGGGTCCATGCCGTTCTGGATTCCGGGCCGGGCCCGATCGAGTAGAGGGCAACACCCAGGGCCGTGAACAGTTGCATCTCCTGGCGAGGAGTAGCGGTGGCGGCAGGACCGAGGTGCGAAATGGCTCGCTTTACACGCTGCCGGCATTCGTCCATGAACGACAGGTTTAGCCAAAGCGAGACGGTCGAGATCGTCAGGGCGATGCCGCTGGCCACATTTCCGTGCGGCGAAAACGCCCAGTCGAGCGCCCCGCGCACGTTGTCGATGTGGCCTGTATACTTCGTTCGCCAGGCGATCGCGCTTTTGCTGTCTGTTCCGATTTCTACGCGATCGAACACGCCTCTGAAATAATCCGCGTGGCGAAACGCGACCGCTTCGAAATCGCCGGCCTGGTTCAGCTTTCGTCGCGCGTAGGCGAAGGTAGTATCGAGAAGACGATAACGTGCGATTCGACTGGCGATATCAGCGGCAACCAGAGATTTCGCGGCCAGATT
>DASZLO010000167.1:0-4739 GCA_035552315.1 Bryobacteraceae bacterium | reverse complement strand
AGGTAGTTCGAATGGGCGGCGAAGGGCGAAGGCGGCAGGTCGATCGAAACAATCAACTCATCCGGCCGCAGGTTCGTATCCAGTTCAGGCGTCGAGCCCGGGAGCCGGTGAAACTCCGCGAACGGAATCCCGCGTTCTCCGTTCCGGCCCTGCGTTCGAACTGTCGCATCGAGCGCTGCCAGCGCCACACACATATCGGAAGGATGAACGGCAATGCACTGTTCGCTTGCGCCGAATATCGCATGCGAGCGGTTGAACCCGTCGATCGCGCCGCAGCCGCTTCCGGGCGCTCGCTTGTTGCATTGCGGAAATCCGATGTCCATGAAGTACGGACACCGGGTTCGTTGCATCAGATTGCCGCCGTTAGTGGCAAGATTGCGCAACTGGCGAGAGGCTCCCGAGAGAATGGCTTGCGACAACAACGGATATCGTTGCCGTACCAGCGGATGATTCGCGGTATCGCTGTTCCGCGCCAGCGCGCCGATGCGCAGGCCTCCATCCGGCTGGAGTTCGATGGCGGAGACAGCAAGGCGGTTAATGTCGACCAGCTCCGCGGGTTTTTCCACGCCATTCTTCATCAGGTCGATGAGATTGGTGCCTCCCGCGAGAAGTTTGGAACGCGGGGAGACCGCCTGAATTGCGGCTGTAATATCCGCGGCGCGTCGATATTGGAACGGGTTCATTCGCTTCGCTCTCTGATTCCGGCGGTTTGCGCGCGGGTTCGGCCGGCGGCCCGCAACGTGGCAACGATACCGGGGTAGGCTCCGCAGCGGCAGATGTTGCCGCTCATTCGTTCGCGAATCTCATCGTCCGTGAGCTCGATTGGACCCGGATGCGCGAGATCGCGGCTTACATAGCTTGCGTCGCCACGTTGAGCTTCTGACAGCATTGCGACGGCGGAACAAATCTGTCCCGGCGTACAGTACCCGCATTGGAACGCGTCATTCTCAATGAAGGCGGACTGTATCGGATGCAGATTCCCGCCGCTTTCAAGGCCTTCAATCGTAGTGACCTCATCGCCATCATGTGAAAGAGCGAGCGTCAGGCAACTGTTAATCCGCCTTCCATTCACCAACACGGTGCATGCTCCGCACTGGCCGTGGTCACAGCCCTTCCTGGTCCCGATGAGGCCCAGATGCTCACGAAGCAAATCCAGCAGAGTAACCCGGGGATCGATCGCCACATTATGCCGTCCGCCGTTAATGCGGATTTCAACTGGTAACGTTTCCCCGAGCGACGCCGCTTGGCAAGGCACAGCCACGTCGTTGACGACAATGGAGAGTCCTGCCCCGACCGCGGTCGCCCCGAGTACAGAAACACACTCGCGACGCGTAATATCGAGCGAGGTTAAAGGAGCGGGATCATTCCCGATTCCGTTCTTGGATTTATCCGCCTGATTGCTTTTATCCATCGGAACCTCGTTTTCTCACGGTTTATTGACGCCACGCTTTCCCCGAAAATGAGCACTTGTTCTGCCACTGTCTATAGATGGTGTGCCAGGGCGCAGACGTTCAAATGCTCTCGCCGCTGCCTCGTATGAGATCGTGAAGATCGTGCTTGTGGCGGAACTCACAGGCGCGCTCCGGCTGTGGCGACAATGACTCCGCGGCCACGAGATACCTGGTTCCCGACGTTGCTAATCTCCCCCGGAGCCGGAAGTGCGGGATTATCCCGACGACATCGAACACCATGCGATATGTGGGCCGGTCGTATTCCCCTAGGCTAATCTCTTAATCGTGCAAGTAAAGAACGTGTAAAGGAATATACTGACGACGAGCGAACCGGAAAATCGAAAATCCCGGTGTTCAAAGGAGAATCGTAATGACGAAAATTGTCGCAGGCGGTTTCGCTGTACTGATCGCCGTCGTTGTCAGCGCATCCGGACAGAACGGCGCACAACCGAATGGCGCAACCATCCTGACGCCCGGATATGGGGACGGCGCACCGCCAGCCTATGCTTTCGATATCACAAAGGCCGACATCGATCTGCTTTTAAAGGATCACCCCGGCGGGGACAAGCAGATGCGCGTAGTCGATATGGGCAAATACAACGAGGGTGTCGGTCTCATCTATCGCGGGCCGACCAACGACAAACCTGGCGATCCGATTCACGTGCTGTACCACGATTTCACCCCCGAAAACTACCTGATCATTTCGGGCGGGGGCGTCCTGACCACCGGCGGCGTTATCGATCAGAAAACGCACAGTAATGGTGTACCGAACGTGATGAACGGGCCGGGGGGCGCAGGCATTGCCGGACGCGGCGCTTACAGCCGCAAGGTCTCGACGGGGGACATCATAATCGTTCCTACGGGCGTCGCGCACGGCTGGAGCCAGATTACGGATCACGTGACCTACCTGAGCTTCCGGCCCGACCCGGATCGCGTCCTGCCCGCCGGCTGGGTCTATCCAACGCTGCTGAAGAACCTGCCGGAACAAATCACGATACCGCAGCCCCAGGGTCCCGGAAGGGGCAGAGGCGGAACGCAGGGGCAGGCGCCGCCGGCCGCGGGTTCGATCGTATCCGGTGGAGCACCGATCCCGACGCCCGGACAGGGAGCGGGCGCACCGCCGGCCTATGCTTTCGATATCACGAAAGCCGAAATCGATATGATCCTGAAGAATGACCCGGGAACGGACCGCCAGCTTCGCGTGGTTGACATGGGCAAGTTCAACGAAGGCGTCGGGGTCATCCATCGCGGCCCGACCAACGACAAACCGGGCGACCCGATCAGGGTGCTTTACCACGACTACACCCCCGAAAATTACTACATTCTGTCGGGAGGGGGCGTCCTGACAACCGGGGGCATCATCGAGAACAGGAGCGGAGGACGCGGCGGTGTGCCAAACGTGATGAACGGGCCGGGCGGTGGCGGCATTGCCGGACGTGGTGCCTATAGCCGCAGGGTATCGGCCGGCGATATCATCATCGTCCCCAGAGGCGTAGCCCACGGCTGGAGCCAGGTTACGGATCACGTGGACTACCTCAGCTTTCGGCCGGACCCGGACCGCGTCCTGCCCGCCGGCTGGGTTTATCCAATGCTGCTGAAGAACCTGCCGGAAGAAGTCAAGACGCCGCAGACCCAGGCACCCGCAAGAGGAAGAGGCGGAGCGCAGGGGCAACCGCCGCCTTCGGCGCGATAAGACAAGGCATTATGGTGTTGTTGCCGGGCCGCGGAGTACCACGGCCCGGCTCTGCGGGGAAACGCGATCCCGAAGACGATAAAAATCTCAAGGCGCAAGCATAAGGTCGTGGTCGGCCTGCCTGTGCTTCTCCAGTGCCAGCCGGGCCAGTTCGCGTTCCAGCCGCGCGTCGGACACTCTGAGACGGAGCCGCAAGTACAACTCGACATCTTCCCGTTTACCGCCGATACCCATGCACTCTTTGGCAAACTCATACTCCCGATCTCGGGACTTCAACTCGGCGTTCAGGCGGTCGCACTCAAGACACGGCACTCACAAATAATATCGCGCCTTCATTAAACTCTCTTCACGGTCAAATGAGCCAATAGCGGAAATTCTCAGGCTTCCAGCAGTTCTCGGACTTCCCAGATACGATCCGGCGGATGATTGAGCGCGGCCACCGCTTCGGCTTCGCGCTCAAACCGCTGGTCGAACGCAACCTTCAACCGCTTCAGGGCAACGATGCGGTTCAACCGCGTATCGCGAGTTTTGTAAACCTCGCCCATGCCGCCCTCACCAATGAGCGAGACGACCAGAGGCCTAAGCAAAACTCCGCATGGCCTCAGCTTCAGTTTCGTATACATCAAACAGACTGGAGAGCCGCGTTATCCGCAGCAGCTCCTTGGTACCTCGCGTCAGGCCCGCCAGTTTGAGCGTGCCACCTGCATTTTCGATTTCAGTCAAGTCCGCAACAAGCTCGCCGAGGCCGGAACTGTCCATATACGTCACTTCTGCCAGATTCATCAGAATATTTCGTTCACCGCTCGCTAAGAGGGCATGGATTTCTCTCCGCACAACCGGCGCCCCTTCGCCGAGCGTGAGTCGGCCTGAGACAGCCACTACAGTTATGCCAGCCGTCCGACGTGTATTCAGTTTTAGGTTCATCGCCAAATATCTGCGCTATCGCGGTGCCACGCGATCGTTCTTCGTGCGCCTGTTCTTGGTTTCACCCCGTCCGCCGATCCTCTCTCCGTCCTCAGCGCCAAAGCACAGAACACCCGAAAGCCGATCCGCACGGAGTTTCCTGACATCGTGTCGCTCATCGACTGATTTGTGGCGATCCCGCCACCCGCCCAAGTGGACTATCTCATGTACACCATCGAAACCATTGAAGCCGATCCCGCCGAATGGCCCCGGCGCGAGGCAGCATGGGCGTCCGCCAACTTGCAACTAGAGACAGAGCGCGTGCTGTACGAGACGAAAACCTACCCGCAAGCCTACGAGGCCACAACCGGCAGCCGCAATCCCAGTGGCCTGCGCGGTTCAGCGCGAGCCAAGTTGAAGTTCTGACGTGGCGCGGACTGGTCACTTACAATGTTCTGTTCTTCCTCCATCACGACTAGCCGCGGGTCAGCATTGAAACTCTGCCCGCCCAGTCGAGCCACGAGGATTTGCAATGCTCCTGTTGTTCACGGCTTGACCTCATGCGGCCCGCGGCACGGTGAGACCAGCCACGGTCTGTTCCAGTTTTTCCATCCGGCTCTCTATGGTTGCCTGGTCGATGATCCGGTTCTGGCTTTCCAGAGCACTCATAATCTTTTCTCCTTCAGCGGGCG
>DASZLO010000166.1:0-2587 GCA_035552315.1 Bryobacteraceae bacterium | reverse complement strand
GCAAACGAAAATCATATCGGCTGCGGCAATTCTCTCTCTGGCGCTTGCCGCTGGAGCCTGCGTCACCGCTTTCCGGCTGATCGAGGCATTGCTTCTTAGGCCCCTGCCGGTAGCGAGTCCCGAGCGCCTTTTCGTGGTGGAGTTCCGCAGCCCAAACATCGATGAGAGTCGTATTTCCACGTACGACAGCAATTCCTACCCGTCGTTCGAGCGGATGAAGCAGGCGGTTCAAGATCAAGCGAAACTGACGGCTGTTTCCTACACGGATCGTTCGGATCTAACCTACAGCTCCGATGACGAGATGGAAAAAGCGTTCACGCAATTCGTCTCTGGAGACATGTTCGCCATCCTCGGCTTGAAACCCGCACTCGGACGGCTTCTCGCTGGAAGTGATGACCTGAAACCCGGCGCCCATCCCGTTGCCGTCATTTCTTACGACTATTGGGCGGCACGATTCGGCCGCGATCCGCGAGTCGTAGGCAAAACCTTCCGTCTGGGCGACGGCCTCTATCAGATCGTCGGCGTATCCCCCGCTGGATTCACTGGCACCGAGACCGGCGCTTCCGTCGACATCTTCCTGCCAATGATGATGAAGAATCCAACGACGCTGAGAAGTTGGAACAACTTCTGGTTGCGAATTTTGATTCAACTGCGTCCCGGGGTTTCTCCGGCTCCGGTTCGGGACCGGCTGGCGGCGGTCTACTACACCATCCAAACGGAACGCGCAAAATCCGCGACGCTCACGCCGATGCAAAGGCGAGCGCTCTTTAACGAGATACTGCTGGTCGAGCCCGCCGCGGCGGGCCGTTCCAATCTCCAACGCGACTACCGCGATTCTCTTTTTGCGCTTGCCATCCTCGTCACGCTGGTTTTACTCATCGCCATCGCCAATCTCACCAACGTCATGACTGCACGCGCTGTCGCCCGCTCGCGCGAGATGGCCATTCGCGTTTCGCTCGGCGCCGGCCGCGCACGGCTGATCATGCTTGTCTGGCTTGACAGCGCCTGGATTGCGGGACTCGCAAGCATTGCCGGAGCGCTCTTCAGTTCATGGGCGACTCCATTTCTTGTTAGCCTCATTAATTCGCCGGAGAATCCCGTCCGGCTCACCCTCACCTTTGATTTCCGGCTGCTCGGGTTCCTCATCTGCTTAAGCCTGCTGCTGACCTTTCCGCTGGGGCTTCCCTCGGCATTCCGTGCTGCCGGCGCTGCTCCTTCATTCGCGCTGAAGCAAGGCGATCGGTCTCATCGTCGCCGTCTCATGCATGCGTTGAGCATGGTGCAGGTTTCTTTCTGCTTCGCCGTCGTGCTCATCGCCGGATTGTTTCTGAGATCGTTTGATCGTCTGTCGCACCAGCCGCTCGGCTACTCTCCGGCTCAAATCCTGAACCTGGAGAGCGTCGCGCGGCGTCCCCAGCTGCCGGTCTACTGGGAACAGATCGCGGACCGTCTTCGCACCATTCGCGGAGTCGAATCTGTCGCGCTCGCTGCGTGGCCGTTGATGAGCGGCGAGACCGCCAATTCCGCCATCTCAAGGCGCGGCGTGGTCTCGAATGTGTTCGCCGACCGCTTCATGGTTTCTGATGGCTGGTTCCGGGAAATGAAGATCCCGCTCCTCAGTGGCCGTGATTTCCGTGTCGGAGAGGCTAGACCTGGACCGGCCATTGTCAACCAGGCATTTGTGAAGCAATTCTTCGCAAACCCGACCCCGCTGGGCGAGTCATTTGATATGATCGATGGCCCCGGTGCCCCGGTTCGCATGCAAGTGGTCGGCATTGTCGCGGATGCTCGATATCGCGACAATCTCCGCATCCCGATTCGGCCGACCTTTTACGTCCCTTACCGGGCCCTGACTGCCACTGGCGATCAGCAGCCAGTCGGTCGCGGAACATTTGTCGTCCGTACAAGGCCAGACGTCGATCCTCTCAGCCTCGCCGCATTTCTTCGCAAAGAGGTGACGCTCGTCCGCCCCGAAATTCGCGTTCGAATATTCGGACACAAAACGAAATCGTTCAATCAAAAACTGTCCGCGAACGGCTGCTTTCTATCCTGGCTGGATTTTTTGCAGTTGTCGCGGTGGTGCTCGCCGCCGTTGGTTTGTATGGTGTTCTCGATTTTTCGGTGCTTCAACAGCGCCGCGACATCGGCATCCGCATCGCGCTGGGCGCGCAGAACTGGCACATCATCCAGGAAGTAACTTCTGCCACCTTCGCAGTCGTGGCACTCGGCGCGGTTCTTGGATACGCCGCGGGAGTTTTGTCGGTTCAATACATTCAGTCGATACTGTACCGGGCGAGCGCCGCCGATCCCGCCATTTTCCTGATCCCGTTTCTCATTATCACTGCGGCCGCGGTCGGCGCAGCGGCCGCCGCTTTTGTTCGCGCGCAACGTATCAATCCAGTCGAAATGCTTAGAGCAGATTGAGATTCAGGGGTCCCCACCTGAGTTGCAACATCCCCCTGATCCGATCAACTCCAAACTGGCCACAAGCTGACTTCCGGGGACCTATTTCCGTAACCGGCGTTTCTCAGGCTCAACGCATTATAAGAGTGCGCCCTTTCAGATAGGTTAGGTGGAGCCAAAAGCA
>DASZLO010000165.1:0-11595 GCA_035552315.1 Bryobacteraceae bacterium | reverse complement strand
GTGGTTAAAGCGGACGGGCGGGCATCGACTCGAAACAGCATTAGAGCTTCCCGTCTCTGGCGGCCTGCATATAGCTGGTTTCAAAACGCAGCCGCACGCGGTCCGCTTTGCCTTGCACCGAGCCATCGGGATAACGAATGGCAACATCGTCAACCGACTTCGTGCTGGACCCGAGCAGTCCGTGGGTATAGCAAAACTGGCGCACCAGGTTCATCTTCTTTCCGAAGTCCGGCGCCGCCGTAAACTCCACCGCGGCTTGCGGCGTGTAAAAAAGATTGGTGGTGCTGAGCTGTTCTTTGTAGGATTCGAGCGAATCCTCCGCGCCCGACGCGATCTGCTTCAGCACGGCATCGGTGGCCGCGCCTTTACCCGACATCATCTTCGTCGTTTCGTACCAGGCCCCTGCCAGCGCTTTAGCGAACCGCTGTCCGGAGCCGTCGGGGCGGTTGAGGATATCGGTCCGGACCACCATGAGATCCACAATCTCGCCAGGAATTTTTGAGGAATCGAACAACGTCTTCACGCCTTGAATTTTCGAGATCTGCGAAACCATCGGCTTCCACGTGACGACCGCATCCTGCGACTTATCGGCGATGAATGCGGTTGCGATATCGGAGTCGGACGTATTGATCAGCTTCACTTTCTTGATCTGAGATTCGAGGCCGTTCAGCGTCATCGCCCGCTCATACAGATATTCGGAAACTGTTTTCTGGACCAGCAGCAGCTTCTTGCCGGGCAGCTGCTGCATGGTGAGATTGTTCCGCACCAGCAGGGCATCGTTGCCGTTGGAATAATCGCCGGTAATGATTGAGGTCGTGTCAATGCCAGCCGCCGCGGGCATGTCCAAAGCCTCCATGTTGGTCATCGCGCACGCGTCGATATTTTTTCCGACGAACGCATCGAGCGACGGCGCATAGTCGAACCGCTGGACGCGGATCGCGATATTGTACTTATCCGCCCATTTCTTCAGAATGCCGGACTTGGCCATGTACGCCCAGGGATTCCACCCGACGTAAACGGACCACCCGACGGTGAACGACGGTTTGTCGGCGGCATGACCGGACGCAACAGCAAGCAGGGCTATAAAAATAGTAGAAAGAGTTCGCTTGATCAAGGGTTTTCCAGTGCCACGGACGGTGTGGTGGAAGGCTGACGGGGCCCCGATCTCTTAATGAAAACTCGATTGTAGCGCGTGAAATGCGGGGTGTACAAACGGAGCGCGTAATAAGGCGGATCGATTTTTTGAATTGTGCTTATAGACTCCTCATCTGGCATGATTGAACTTATGCTTTTGTTCCAGCGCGGCCGGACAGAACGCAAGATTGCGATCCAGGTACTGCTGCGCCTCACCGCGATGGATGTTTGCTGCGGACCTCCCCTGCTCTGATTCCTTTGACTCTTTCGCTGTAACTGCTTTTCATTCATCACATCTCTATCGTTTTTTTTAGCGGAGTTAACTTATGTCTCTGTGGCAGGAAACTATTCACGGAGGAGCAAGCTGGTCATTGCTTCTTCGCCGCGGCAACACGCTGCGGCTCGTCGATACGGAAGGCGGAGCCAATGTGGGGGCGCTTTTTTTCAATCGGGATTTTCCCGTAGAGCGTTACAACATGCCGGATACGCTCAAAGCGCAGCACACCGCGCATCTCACCACGGGCTTCGTCCTTTATTCGGACATGGGACGCGTCTTCTGCTCCATTACGGACGATTCGTGCGGGTGGCACGACCCGCTGGCCGGTTATAACGATGCGGCGGCCGTAGCGGCGAAGTACGGGGTGGCCGGTTATCAGGCGCACCGCAATGCCTGGCATCGCAATACGCACGACAACTTCGCGATCGAGGCCGAAAAGTACGGTATGGATGTCAGGGACCTCGGACCCAATGTCAATTTCTTCAGCAAGGTGGTTGTCGACGCGGATGGTTCCATGCGCTTCGTGCCCGGCAATTCCAAGCCGGGTGATTTCATCGACTTAAGGGCCGAGATGAATTTGCTGGTGATTCTCGACACCGGCCAGCATCCTCTCGATCCAAATCCGAATTACGAACCGAAACCTGTGATGTTTTTCGTATCCAAATCCGCGCCGGTTGCGGCCGACGACTTTTGCCGCGTGTCGCATCCTGAAAATGAACGGGGCTTTATCAACACCGAGAGGTATTTCCTGTGAGCAGCCGAAACCCTGCGGACGCAACCTATAGCGCCATCGTGCCAGCGGGCGATTACTGGATTCACGAGATCAAAGCATCGCAGATTTTCCGCATTGTGGATCTCGAAGGAAACCAGGCTGTCGATACGCTGTTTTACAGCGCCGCCGATACCAAAGAGCGGTACAGCGCCACCGATACGATCGCGGCCCAACGCAATATCTATCTCACGACCGGCACGAAGCTGATGTCGAATTTCCGCAATTCGATGCTGACCATCGTGGACGACACCTGCGGTCGTCACGATACTCTGGGCGGCGCTTGCTCGGCGGAAAGCAATCAGGTCCGCTATGCGATTGAGAAGCGGCACATGCACGCCTGCCGGGATAGTTTTCTGCGCGCCATCGCGGACCCGAAGTGGAAACTTTCCAAACGCGACATCACGGCGAATATTAACTTCTTCATGAATGTCCCGGTGACCCCGGAGGGCAAACTAACCTTTGAAGACGGCATTTCGCAGCCGTTCAAGTATGTAGAGATGCGCGCCGACATGGATGTGCTGTGCCTGATCAGTAACTGCCCGCAGTTGAATAACCCCTGCAATGCGTATAATCCGACTCCGATTCAGGTGTTGATCTGGGACTGATGTTTTCCAAAGTGCTGGTCGCCAACCGGGGTGCGATCGCCTGTCGCGTCTTCCGCACGCTGCGGCGGATGGGCATTGCGTCAGTCGCGGTCTACTCCGAAGCCGATCGCCATTCGCTGCACGTTTCCGCCGCGGATGAGGCGGCACGCATCTCCAGCTATCTGGATGTCGACAGCGTGCTGGATGCGGCCAGGCAGACCGGAGCGCAGGCCATTCATCCCGGCTACGGCTTTCTCAGCGAGAACGCGGGCTTCGCCGAAGCCTGCGAGGCGGCCGGGATTGTCTTCATCGGACCAACGCCGGACCAGATGCGCTCCTTCGGTCTGAAACACAGCGCGCGCCGCATCGCCGCGGAAAACAATGTGCCTCTGTTGCCCGGAACCCCTCTGCTGGCCAGCGCTGAAGAGGCCCAAGCGGCCGCGATCCGGATCGGTCTGCCCGTGATGCTGAAGAGCACGGCGGGAGGGGGCGGCATCGGGATGCGGCTCTGCCGCGAGGAGTCCGAGGTCGCCGATGCGTTCGCCTCCGTCGAGCGCACCAGCCGGGCGAGTTTCGAAGACGGCGGCATGTACCTTGAGAAATTTGTCAGCCGCGCGCGGCACATCGAGGTTCAGATCTTCGGCGATGGCAGAGGCGAAGTCATCGAATTGGGCGAGCGCGACTGCTCGGTACAGCGCCGGAACCAAAAAGTCATCGAAGAAACGCCCGCGCCGAGGCTTGCCGCGCATGTCCGTGCGCAATTACTCGAATGTGCGGTGCGGCTCGGCAGAGCCGTTCGATATCGTTCCGCTGGCACCGTCGAGTTCGTTTATGACGCCGCGGAGGAGCAATTCTATTTCCTCGAAGTGAACACGCGCCTGCAGGTGGAACACGGCGTCACCGAGGAAGTTACCGGTCTCGATCTGGTTGAGTTGATGGTGCGGATCGCCGCCGGGGAAGGCCTGCCGGACAGGCCCGAGCCTTCGGGACACTCCATTCAGGTGCGACTCTATGCCGAGGATCCGCGCAAGAACTTCCAGCCGAGTTCGGGGATTCTGACGGAAGTGCGTATTGCGCCCGCCGCGCGGGTGGAGACCTGGATCGAGCGCGGCACTGAAGTCACGCCCTTTTACGATCCTCTTCTCGCCAAAATCATTGTGCATGGCGGTTCGCGCGACGCGGCTCTGGAAAAGCTCCGCGCCGCTCTTGCAGAAACCGCCATCGGCGGAATTGAAACGAATCTTGACTACTTACGCCAGGTCTTAGCCGCCGAAGGTTTTGCGCAGGGCGGAGTAACTACCAGTTACCTCAATACCTTCACTTATTCCAGCCGGACAATCGACGTTATCGAGGGCGGCACGATGACCACGATCCAGGATTATCCCGGCAGGCTCGGCCTCTGGGCGGTGGGCGTGCCGCCCTCAGGCCCAATGGATTCTTTGTCGTTCCGTCTGGGGAACCAGCTGCTGGGGAATCCGGAAGGCGCGCCGGGGCTTGAGTGCACGGTTACCGGACCAACCCTGCGCTTCGGATTTGACACCGCATTCGTATTGACGGGCGCCGATTACGAAGGCGCTCTCGATGACAAGCCCGTGGCTTGCGGAAAAGTCACGCAGGCGTCGGCGGGTTCAACACTCGAGCTAAAGAGTTGCGAAGGGCCGGGCGCGCGCGCATACGTTCTGTTTCGCGGCGGCCTCGCTGTGCCGCTCTATCTGGGAAGCGCCAGTACGTTCACCCTGGGACAGTTCGGCGGTCATGCGGGGCGCGCGCTGCGTATGGGCGATGTGCTTCATGTGGCGTCCGAAACAGACAGCCACTACGCCGCGATACCGCCGGTCGCGCTCCCGCAACTAACACACGAGTGGGAAATCGGCGTATTCAACGGGCCCCATGGCGCGCCGGACTTCTTCACGCCGCGCGATATCGAAACGTTCTTTTCCGCCTCGTGGAAGGTTCACTACAATTCCAGCCGGACAGGCACGCGTCTGGTCGGGCCGAAGCCGGAGTGGGCGCGGCACGACGGCGGCGAGGCCGGGCTGCATCCTTCAAACATTCACGACAACGCTTATGCCATCGGCTCGGTCGATTTCACCGGCGATATGCCTGTGATTCTGGGGCCTGACGGTCCTAGCCTCGGCGGCTTTGTTTGTCCCGTCGTTATCGCAGATGCCGAGTTATGGAAGACAGGGCAACTGAAGCCCGGCGATACAGTCCGCTTCATTCCGCTCACCAATGAAGATCCGGTGATCGAACGGCTGCAGCCCGCTACTGTTTGCAGGGCCGCGGGAGACCGCTATCTGCTGATTGAATACGGTGAGCCCGTCCTCGATTTGAACCTGCGCTTTCGCGTGCAGGAGTTACTCGCCTGGTTCGAGCGCGAGCGGCCGGAAGGCATCATCGATCTCACGCCCGGCATCCGTTCGCTGCAAATTCACTACGATTCCGGAAAGCTTCCGCGCACCCGGCTTCTCTCGCTGCTGGAGCGCGCCGAAGCGTCTCTGCCAGGACTTGAGAACCTGACCATTCCCAGCCGCGTTGTCCGGTTGCCGCTTTCCTGGGACGATCCCGCCACCCGCCTGGCGATCGAGAAGTACATGAAGTCCGTTCGCCCGGACGCGCCGTGGTGCCCCAGTAACATCGAGTTCATCCGGCGCATCAATGGCCTCGACTCCACCGAAGACGTCCGGCGTATTGTTTTCGACGCGAGTTATTTGGTGCTTGGTCTGGGCGACGTGTATCTTGGCGCGCCGGTTGCCACCCCGCTCGATCCGCGCCACCGGCTGGTGACAACGAAATACAATCCCGCGCGAACATGGACGGCGGAAAATTCAGTCGGCATCGGCGGCGCATATCTCTGCGTCTACGGGATGGAAGGCCCCGGTGGATATCAGTTTGTTGGCCGCACCGTGCAGATGTGGAATAAGTGGCGCGGCGAAACACCCTGGCTCCTGCGCTTCTTCGACCAGATTCGTTTTTATCCGGTAGAGGCCGATGAGTTGCTCGACATGCGGGATCGCTTCCCTCACGGCAAATTCGAGCTCGACATAACGACGGAGCAATTTCATCTGGGGGACTACAACGCCTTTCTGAAAGGCATCGGCACGGAGTCGCAGGCCTTTAAAGTGCAGCAGCAGGCGGCATTCGAAGCGGAGCGGGAAAGATGGCGGGAGGCGCGGCTGGACGTCGCAATCGAAGCGCCTGAAGAAGAGGCTGTGCAGGAGAGACCTCTGCCGCCGGGCTGCAAGGCGATCAAGTCTCCGGCTCACGCCAGTGTATGGAATATCACGGTTCAGGAGGGCGATCGCGTGGAAGCGGGCCAGCATCTGGTCATAGTGGAGGCGATGAAAATGGAAATCGCCGTGGCGGCTCCGCGCGCCGGAACTGTCGTCGAACTCCTGTGTACGCAAGGAGCGCAAATTGCGGCCGGACAAACCCTGTTGTTCCTGCGGCTCGACCAATAACGGCGGGAAAGTCAATCCATAGAAATAATCTATGACCAGCACAAGATTATAGAATTTGACCTCGCGGGAATGAACGCCCGACAATGACTTATTAGATACGGTTAGTCGCTTTTTTCAGCAATACAACATCCCTGTAGCATGACGAGCCCTTGTACGGCTCAAATGGTCCCCGTGTGTGTGACCCGCCAGCAAATTCAATGGAGGGTTTCTCAGATGAAACTTGATTTTACAGCTGTCCGCGAAGTTCGGTCCGTCACATACGGAACAACGACACAAGGGGTTTTTAGCTTGCTCAAACGAATATCTGCCATTGCACTGCTTGCCACCGCCATCGTGTGGGGCCAGGCTTCCACATCTCTTCGGGGCACAATCAAGGATCCTTCGGGAGCCGTCGTGTCCGACGCCGCCGTCAGCCTCACCGACGCCGCGACCGGCAGCCTTCGAAAGGTCGTCACGGACGCCAGCGGATCTTATCAATTTCTTCAGCTCGCGCCGGGAGACTACTCGGTAAAAGTCGAGAAGCCCGGATTCACCACCTCCGTCAAAGACGGGGTGCGGCTTGAAGTGAACACTCCTGCCACATTCGATCTGCAACTCTCGGTCGGAGCGGTTGGATCCACCGTCAACGTCGAAGCCGAAGTATCCAGCATCAACACGGTCGATGGCTCGGTTGGAAATGCATTCACTGAAAAGCAGATCAACGAACTGCCGTTGCAAACGCGCAATGTGGTTGAACTGCTGAGCGTCCAGCCGGGCGTCACGCAGACGGGCGAAGTGCTCGGCGCCCGCCGCGATCAAAACAACATCACGCTTGACGGCGTCGATGTGAACAACAACCAGAACGCCGGCATCACCACCGCTTCCACAAACGGCTCCGCGCCGGGCGGAACTAACTTTCAGGGTACGCAGGTCCCGGTGATCGCGGGTTTCAATGCCGCCATTCCCGTGCCTCTCGATTCAGTGGAAGAATTTCGCGTGACGGTTGGCGGGCAGGGCGCCGATCAGGGCCGTTCTTCCGGCGGCCAGGTCGTGCTGGTAACCAAGAGCGGCACTAACGTCGTGCATGGCACCGCGTACGAATACAACCGCAACACCGCGCTCGCCGCGAATGACTTCTTCAGCAATCAGGCGGGCATCCCGCGCGCAGCTCTCGTACGCAACCAGTTTGGCGTCTCGCTGGGCGGACCCGTCAAGAAAAACCGCTTGTTCCTCTTTGGCAACTGGGAACGCCGCATTGACCGCAGTTCAGCAGCGGTAACCTCCAACGTTCCGAGCGCCGCGCTCAAACAGGGAATCCTGACTGTGGCCCTTTCGAACGGCCAGACACTGCAGTTGAACCCGACGCAGGTAGCCGCCATCGACCCGCTGCATATTGGCGTCAATCCTTTGGTTCTGCAGTACCTGCAGGCTTTGCCCTCGGGAAATAACCCCCAGCTCGGTCTGGACGCAGGCTTGAACTATAGCGTTCTTCGCTTCAATGCTCCGCAGGACCTGGACAACGCGGCTTATGTGGCCAAGATGGACTTCAACATCGATTCAGCCCGCAAACATACTCTGTCCGTGCGCGGTTCGCTGAACGATGCGGCCAGCACTCTGGTCGCGGCTCAGTATCCCGGCGGAAACCCGAGTGAGTCGCTGGTCGACAACAGCAAAGGCATCGCCGGAACTTACACGTGGGTTATCAATCCCAACATGATCAACGTGGCGACGGTCGGCGATACGCGGCTGGGATTGAACTACACCGGAGCCGTCGGCACCGCTCTGACCTTTCAGCAGATTACGCCCCCGACGAACTTCACTTATCGCCCGTCCATTCAGCTGATGCCCACTTACAACGCGCTCGATAACTTTACGTGGATCAAGGGAAAGCACACGATCACGATGGGCGCCGATATCCGTTTTATCCGCAATGCGCGCAACAGCTACGCCAACTCATTCCCGAGTTACAGCTTTAGCCGCAATACCCTCGGCGGTCTGGGCGGCGATGCCGCCACGGCGGTTACGAGCTACGTGAACACGCTGCTCGGAACCACGGGCGTCACCCTCAAACAGCCCACCGCGGTAGAAGACGGACTGGGCGACCTGCTGGGCCTGATCAATCAATACACCGCCAACTATCTGTACGACAAAACCGGCGCGCGGATTCCGTTCGGCACACCGGCCGCGCGCGAATACGCGGTCAACGACTATGAAGGCTTCGTGATGGACAGCTGGCGTTTCCGCAAGGACCTGACATTCACCGTCGGGCTCCGCTACAGCAATTCTTCAACGCCGTGGGAAACGCACGGGACCGAAGTCGTTACGACGGTGCCGCTGCAGACTTATTTCGCGGAACGCGTGGCGGCTGCCGCCAGCGGTACACCGAACTACCTCATCAAAGACGCGTCGCTCACCTATACACTCGGCGGCGCCGCAAACAACGCGCCCGGCTGGTACGATCGCTCCAATTTGAATTTCGGACCGCGCGCTTCGTTTGCATGGTCGCCCGATTCGCTGTCCTTCCTCGGCAAGGGCAACGTCATGCGCGGCGGCTTCGCGATGGTTTATGACCAGTACGGCAGCGACATGGTTTATAACATCGATCTGAGCGGTTCTCCCGGCCTCGCGACAAACGTAACTCAGCCGGTGAACACGAACTTCACAAACTCACCGCGCTACGCCGGGATCAATTCCCTCCCTGCGCTGCCCGGGGCGCCCCAGGGCGGTTTCCCGTTCACCCCGGCCACCATCACCGGCGGTTTCAACGAAGGCGTCGGCGTCGTATCCAACCTGAAAGCGCCGTACTCGCTGGTCTTCAACTACACCTGGGCAAAACAGCTTCCCGGCAAGCTGACCTTCGAGGGCGGCTACGCCGGACGACTCTACCGCCGTGGACTGCTCGAGCAGGATTTCGACCAGCCGCTGACCACGTTCAAGGATCCCACTTCGGGGACCACATGGGCACAGGCCGTGGGCGTACTGCATCAGGACTACATTGCCGCCGGCCAGACATACGGGCCGATCGCTCCGGTGCCCTTCATCGAAGACATGTTCCCGGCCCTGAAGAACGCTTATGTGACCGGCAGCGCCACGCAGAATTACTACCAGAGCTGGATCGTGCAGAACGGCCTCAGCGATCTGGACAACCTCAATCAGATGGATCGCCAGAGAATTTCCGGCACCAACACCTGCTATAGCCGGACCGGATGCAATACGTTCTATCCCAACCAGCAGGCGGGATTGCCGACGTGGACGAACGCCGGTTACTCGAACTACAACGCGGCGATTTTCACTCTGCGCCGTCCTCTCTCGAACGGCGTCGCCTTCGACTTCAACTACACCTGGTCGCACTCGATCGATAACTCGTCGGGCGCGGAATCGGGCGCCGGTCAGGGCGGAGCCATTCTGCAGGACGCTTTCAACGTCAACGCCTTCCGCGGTTCCTCGGACTTCGACCAGCGGCACAACATCACCGCCGACGTTCTCTACGAGCTGCCATTCGGAAAGGGCAAGAAGTACCTGACCAATGCAGGCAACATCGCGGATGAATTCATCGGCGGCTGGCAAATCGCAGTCATCGGGCGCTACCACTCGGGCACGCCGGCAACCATCAGCTCGAACGGCGCATATCCGACCAACTATGAATACAGCGCACTTGCCGATCTGCTTCCCGGTGCGACCAACAGCTACGGCTCGTTTATCAATAACAATGGCCTGCCGAGTCTGTTTACCAACACTTCGGCCTACCAGAATTACGTTCAACAGGCTGGCGGCGCCACCGGCACTCGCGCAATTGTGCGGCTGCCCGGTTTCTCCAACATTGACGTTTCGTTCTCAAAGAGCTTCCGGATGCCGTTCGAAGGTCACAAGCTCCAGTTCCGCGCCGAGATGTTCAACGCTTTGAATCACGTGAACTTCTACGCTCCGGTTCTGGACATCAACTCCACTTCGACCTTCGGGCAGTTCCAGAAGGACATCTCCCCCCGCGTTGTACAGGCCAGCCTGCGCTACGCTTTCTAAACGGGTGAAATTGCAGCTGCGGCGCCACTCAAACGGGGGCGCCGCGGTTGTCCTCCCGGTCCAAAGTCGTTCTTTTAACCCATGCGAATCTCAGTCGTATTCCTCGTGGCCTTTATCGTTTCCAGCGCTTCTGCCGCTGATCAGCGCGGCAAGACTCCAGCCCCCGCCAGACAAGGCATCAAAACCCCCGGGATACAGATCCCCTTTTCCAGCCTGAAAGCGGAAGCCACATTCCAGACGCCCGACAAGCCGGCGTGGATTTTCTTCTCCGTCTCGGCCTTTGCTCCCGCCAAAGATCACCTCGATCGCATCGACGTCAAGACCAATAAACTGACCGACCCTGTCGCCGGCGTGAGCAAACCGTGCGGCGGAATGGTTTCAGCGTTCGCCAGCCTCTGGGCTCCGGCCTGCGGAGCGAACTCGCTCTCGCGGATCGATCCCAAAACTTTCAAGGTGACCGCCACCGTTCCCTCCGGCGCGGCCGACATCAACGGTTCCATCGCCGCCGACGCGGACAGCATCTGGATGCTCAGCGACTCCAAAGAGACGCTGTCCCGCATCGATCCGGATCAGAACGCGGTCGTGGGCGAGTTGCGCGTCCCGGCCGGCTGCGACAACCTGACCTTCGCCGAAACCGCTCTGTGGCTCGCCTGCCCCGGTGAAAACAGGGTTTACCGGATCAATCCGGCCACCAATCAGGTGGAAAAGACCATTGAGGTTTCGCCCGGACCCCAAGCCCTCGTCTCAGGCGCGGGTTCCATCTGGGTACTCTGCGGGAAGGACGGCAAAATCGATCGCATCGATCCCAAGACCAACAAAGTTTCCAAATCGATCGATCTGGGCGTGTCCGGCGCGAAAGGAAGAATTGCTTTCGGCGAAGGCGCGATTTGGGTAACTATGACGGGCTTTCCGCTCACCCGCGTCGATCCGGTTTCGGAGTCGGTCGCGCAGCAGTTCTACGGCGAAGGCGGCGGGGCGATTCTTGTGAGCCCTGGCGCCATCTGGCTTTCCAACCTGAATGACGGAACCCTGCTGCGGATCGATCCCAAGCGCGTTCTGGCAACCCTCGCGGAATAGAAAATAAATGCGAATCGTTTCGACAGTTTTATTATCGGTGTCTTTGCTGGGACTGGGGGCGCTGATTGGTCAGTCACAAGACGCGCCCCCGGCTGCAGCAAAGAAAAAGGGACCTCCCCGGCCGCCTCCGCCTGGCGTCAGCACCCCCGGTGTCAAGCGCGCCCTGACGACCATCACGCCCGTCGCCGTGTTTACCACCGGCGGCACGCCCGACTGGCAGGTCTTGACGGATGACGCCGTCTGGGTGGCCAACGGCCCCATGAATTCCATCCACCGGCTGGATATCAATAC
>DASZLO010000164.1:0-3030 GCA_035552315.1 Bryobacteraceae bacterium | reverse complement strand
ACAGCCGGCAGATTGCCTGGTTGTCCGACGCCGATAAGCCAAGCCAACTGGAGCTCTATACGCAGCCGGCCGCTTCTCCTGCTTCCGCCCCGGCTTCCGCCCGCAAGCTGACAAATCTCAGCGGCTTTCTGTCGACGCCGCGCTGGTCGCCCGACGGGTCGAAGATTGCGCTTCTGTTCACGGAGAATGCGCCGCGCGCGGCGGGTCCGCTGGAACCTTCAACGAAGGATTCAGGGGTCGTCGAGGAGCATGTCTACGAGCAGCGCCTCACGGTCGTGAACGCTCGAACAGGGGAAGCGAGTCCAATCACGCCCGCGGATACCTACGTTTATCAGTACGACTGGTCTCCGGACAGCAGCCATCTGGCTTACACCGCGTCCAAAGGCAACGGCGACAACAACTGGTGGATCGCGCAGCTATTTACGATCGGCGTCGCGGCGGGAGAGATTACGCAGGTGCACCGGCCGGAACTGCAGATTGCGGATCCGAAATGGTCGCCGGACGGGAAGCAGATCGCGTTCATCAGCGGCATCATGAGCGATGAAGGTTCGACGGGCGGCGATATTTTCGTTGTAAGTGCCGCGGGCGGTGTGCCGGCACGGAATTTGACGCCCGGACGGGCGAGCTCGCCGAACTCGATTCGCTGGCTACCCTCCGGAAAAATTCTTTTCACGGAGACGATTCATGGGGCGACGGCGATCGCGAGTCTCGACGCGTCATCGCGTGTAGCGGAAACGCTGTGGCGAGGCGATGAGACTGTCAGGGCGGGCGATGACGCGATCTCCGTCTCGGTGGACGGGACGACAATTGCGGCGGTCCGAAGTTCCTGGACACTGGCTCCGGAGGTCTGGGCAGGGCCGATCGGCGAATGGACGAAGCCCTCGCACGTAGTGACGCATGCCAATGACGGGCTGAAACCCCTGTGGGGGAAGACTGAGAGTCTCAACTGGCGCAGCGACGATTTCAATGTGCAGGGATGGCTGGTGTATCCGGTGAATTACGAACCGGCGAAGAAGTATCCGCTGGTGGTGATGGTGCATGGGGGGCCGGCAGCGGCGAAGCGGCCGAGCTGGCCAGGCGCGTTCGACATGACGCTGCTGTCGAGCCAGGGTTACTTCGTGCTGTTTCCGAATCCGCGGGGCAGTTATGGCGAGGGCGAGGCGTTCACAAAGAGCAATGTGAAGGATTTCGGGCAGGGCGACCTGCGTGACATATTACTGGGCGTCGACGAGGTGATCCGGAAGCTGCCGGTAGACCCCGCGCGGCTTGGCATTACCGGATGGAGTTATGGCGGCTATATGACGATGTGGACCGTCACGCAGACGCGCCGCTTCCGCGCCGCGGTGGCGGGCGCCGGCATCGCGAACTGGCAGAGCTACTACGGCGAGAATCTGATCGATCAGTGGATGATCCCTTACTTTGGGGCGCCGGTGTACGACAACCCGGCTGTTTATGCGAAGAGCTCGCCGATCAATTACATTCGCAACGTCACGACGCCGACGCTGGTGGCGGTGGGGGACAGCGATGCGGAGTGCCCCGCGCCGCAATCCTACGAGTTCTGGCACGCGCTCAAGACGCGAGGCGTGAAGACGCAACTGGTGATTTATCCCGGCGAGGGGCATTCGATTCGAAAGCCCGAACATGTGCAGGACCTGCTGGCGAGAACGATCGCGTGGTTTAACGATAATCTTGCGGCGAAGCTGCCCGCCGCACGTGCCAGGGAGTGATGGAAAAAGGAGGGCCTGAAGAGGAATGGTGGGACGACGGGGCTCGAACCCGATAAAGAACGTTCCACTGGGTAGTAACCAGTGCTAAATCTTTGATTCTGCGTTCGGCCAGTTTCCGAAAATGACGCTCTGTGACAGCGTAATTTTGCGGAGTCCAGCAATTGTCTAGCGCGAGCTTGTGAAGAGAAGGCGAAAACTCTATATCACCAGGAGCGATCACCGACGGTTGGAACCGGTATTCCGGGCGCTGATAGACTTTAGTATTTTCTGATACACTTCCTCGCATGCAACTGCTAAGCACGCCCATCTTTCTCTCAGCGCTCGCCATTATCTGCGCGTTTACGGGTTCGGCCCAAGACAGGCCGGATGCTCCCCTGCCGACTGACGCCGGCGTATATGCAAAGAGCCCCACTGGCCAGTGGGACGAAATCGAGCCCGAGATAGTTAACTGGAAAACTGGCGGTGTCGCGAAGTCCGCATTTAGCTACGGGATCGTGAAAGGCGACATAAACGGGCACGTCAAAGGCGGGAAATCAAAGACTAAACTCGGGTCAAATGAAATCCTGGTCGTTGCGCTTGAGGGTGTTTCCATAACCGAATACCAGTTGCTCAGAATGCGAGAGCATTCTGAGTCGCGTGAATTCCGCGCGGCCACTGGCGGCGTTTTGCACCAGTCGGGGGGATCAGATCGGGACGTCCTCGATTTCGACCACAAGAAAGTCGCCAACAGGACTTTCCTTGTGACGCTTCCCGCGGCGGCGAAAGATGGCGAATATGGGCTGTTACCGCCTGGCGCTGTTGTATCAAAGTCAGCAACGTCCCTGGGCAAGGTCTACTCATTCCGTATCACAAACTGAACGAGCGTTCGGCTCTCGGGTTGTCGGGTTGCGACTTACGCCTCGTTTTAGTTTCAATCACTTCTCAGGTTCGTTTGGCAATTTTTATTTTCTCGGGTCCAACTTCCTCGCCATCCCCCGGCTGAATCCGCCATCAGCCGGGCGCAGTACTCCTGCAGGCTCAGTGGATTGATATTCAGTTGTCAAAGAGCCTTCGGGCAGCGGCCTTGCTGGCTTGCCCGGCGACAGTATAGCGGGCGTGGAGGATGCTTCGGAGCCGGATCGGGCGTAAGGCATTGAGGATGTGGGGGAAATGTTCATGCGCGGGTGGTGAACCACTTGCAGAACTGAAGGCGGATGGCATTGACAAGCGATTCTGGTTGTGCAGAGTTGGTATGGATCAGCAAAGGCGGGAGAAAGGCCTTGCGGAGGGGTTTATTGACTGGGGGCGGGCGCGGGTCGTCTCA
>DASZLO010000163.1:0-1820 GCA_035552315.1 Bryobacteraceae bacterium | reverse complement strand
TCCTGGGGCGCCGCTCGCTCTCCTCATGCCGGAAACTCTGGCGCTCACCGAAACCACCGGACTCCAGACGATCACGACGCTTACGAACCAGCGAGGAGTTCAGACGATAATTCGCGTCCAGTCGGATCCCAATACACTCGTGGCCACGCCCGAACCGGCCACTTTCGCCACATTCCTCACTGGTTTTATCGGGTTGGCGACAGTGGCGCGCGCTCTGCGATGTCGCCGGGCGGAAAACGCCTGATCAATGGCGCCTTTTGTGCGCGTCGAAGAAATCCCGCGGCACGGGATGGGGCAGCATAAACCTGCATCACCCTGGCAATCAGCGGCAGCGCCGGATCGGCCACCACCTGCTCCGGCCGCAGCGAAAGCGACCAGGCAAATTCGTCGCCTGCGCCCCACCGCTGCCCCTTCAACAACACATAAGCGCCAGCCGTCGCATCGCCTCGCCCGTTTGCCCGGACATCTGCAACGGCCGCGCCTCGCCGATCAATTTATCCGCTTCGGCTTTGGTCTCGGCTGACACATTCGATGATCGGTCGAGCGCCCGTACCGCGGCGCCCAGTCTCTGCGCATCCACTTTCCCGGGTGCGAGGTCAGGCGCCGCCGCATTCTGGGCCAGCAGTGCTCCCGCGGAGAACCCGGTCAAAAGAAACGAACGAATCATATGGATAAAGTGCCCGTGCTGTCGCCGAACGAATCCTTCTTCGCCAATCCGTCCCAGCATCGCCATATACAGGTTCGCCACCGGCGTATCCTCCTTCAGCTCGATATGCCGCCCGCTCATCACCCACCCGTTGGCTCCGCCCACCACCAGCACCGGCAGCTTCTCATGCGTGTGCCGATTGCTGTCCACAATGCCGCAGCCATACAGAATCATCATGCGATCCAGCAGCGTACCATCTCCATCCGGCGTCGCTTTCAGCTTCGCCACGAAGTCGGCGAATAGCTGCATATGGAAGGTGTTGATCTTCGTCAGTCTTTCGAGCGCCGGGGCCATATTGCGGTGGGAAAGCGGATGATGCGGATCGGAAACCCCGATCTCCTCGTAAGTCCGCACGCTGCCCTCCTCGCCCGATCACCATCGTCGTTACAAACGCGATCAGTTGCAATTCGAACAGCAGCTTCGCGTGCTCCGCGAACTCCACCGGAATGCCCGGCGGCTTCTCGATCGGCGGCGCAATATTTCGTCCGTCCGCTTTCGGCGGCCGCGGCAATCCCGTCGGCGGCATCTGCCAGGTCCGCAGTTTTTCGAGGACCAGTTGCCAGTGGTCATGATCTTTCGCCACCGCAATCCGCATCCCCGAATGACTGAAGATTCAGGCCGCCCGATTGCACCTTAGCGTTATGGCAACCATAGCAGTTCTTCGTGAGAAACGGCTGAATCGTCCTTTGGAAGCCGGAGCTGTCGGTCTGTTGCGCGGTCGCCACGACTGCGAACAGCGCCAGCCCTGCAAAAAGCCTGATCGTCTGCTCTTTTAATCGTCGACCATCGCTGGCGAACAAGCACCAAACTCAGGTTCGGCTAGTGGCGGGTTAATTTGTCAAAAACGGTGATTACCGGCAGCGCGTTGGAATCGGAATCGAACATTCCGCGCCGCATCAGCGCGCCCGTTACCGCCGGTTCCCACCAGAAGACTCCCGCGCCCAGGCCGTCCGGCGTCTCCTCGATCACACGATTCACTTCATCTAAAAACTGCCGCTGGCCCTCAGGACTCTCCGGGAAGGGTCCCGGCCGTTTCGTATATTCGCCCGGCGTCCAGTTGTAGGCGGTCTCCACCACGATGATCGGCTTCCTATATTCATGCGCCATGAAGATC
>DASZLO010000162.1:0-27165 GCA_035552315.1 Bryobacteraceae bacterium | reverse complement strand
CGAGTTGCTCTCCAGCAGAGCTCGCCTCCGCTTCCCCGGTTAAGAACAGTCTTTAGCCGGGTTAGGCTGGAAGGGTAGCAAAATACATCAAACGGGGAAGTGAGTTCATTCCTCGTGTCTCACCCAAGGGGTTCACCCCACTTATCAGTGTTTATCTGTGTTCATCAGTGGCTGATTTAAAGCGGGACGAAAGTTTTGGCGGGAATAATCCTTTGCGAGATTCTCCTCTTTCGCTCCTCGTGTTACCCACACCAATTTATACCGATCTGCAGGAGATCACGCTCCGGAATGCCTACGGAATCTGCTGGGGGAGCTGGCTCGTGACCGGCGGGGGCGCGGGCCTTTCGGTGAGCCAGGTGTTTTGTACTTCGAAGGCGGCGGCCCCTACGGCCAGCGCGGCTACCGCGGTCAGCACCCAGCTCATTACCCAGCCGGTGGTCCAGGTCCGCCAGCGCGGCTGGCTTTCTCTGACGGGCGGCTGTGCAATTGCGGCTGGAATTTCCGGCTCGGTGTCCGAAAGGCCGGCACCCGGAGACTCCAATGGAGGGATGTCCGCGGGCTCTGTTTCAGAGAGCCCTGGAATCCAGATGTGCAGGTCGTGCTCGGCGCCCTTTATCAGGCCGTTCTGGCTGGAACAGTAGAAAGCCGCGCGCGCCGGGCGGTCCAGTTCGCCCAGCACCAGGAAGGTAATCTGCCATTCCGCCGGGAACAGCTCCCGGTAGAGCTCCAGATCGGCTTCCGCGAGATCCAGTTCTCCGCGCGTATGGGAGCAATACCACCCCACCACCGCCGGATTCTCGACCGAGCGAACGATTTCTTTCGCTCTCGCCTTCTCCTGCGGGGTCAGCAGGAATTGCGGACCGAATGCGTGGGAGCATGGCAGTTCGATCGAATCGAGGATGCGCACGCGGGTACCGGCGCGCTCGCCCAGCAGCAGTCCGCCTACGCCGAGGCCGGTACGCGGAAGGGCTTTCAGTCCTTCGACCGCGAGCTGGCGAATCGCTTCCATGGCCTGCCGCGAATACTCAATCCGCAGAGGACTTTCGGGGTCGCGCCAGTATGCCAGTTCAATCATATTTTCCGAATCGGCGGCTACCCTATAATGGAAAAGTGCCGAAGGCAAAAGACCTGGAAGGCCGCCTGCAGCGGATCGAACAGCAACTTCGGCTCTTCCAGAAGGTCAGCCGTTTCATGGTTCGGGACATGAGCCTGCAGGAAGTCCTCCAGGGTATTGTTTCTCTCGTTGTTGAATTTACGGAGTGCGATTCCTGTCTGGTTTATCTTTGCGATAAGGAAGATCTGGTTCTCTGCGCTTCCAATGCCCACCATGACGCCGAGATCGGACGCGTGCGGCTGAAGCTGAACGAGGGTCTTACCGGCTGGGTGGCGCGTGAGCGGCGCCTGCTGGCGATTTCGCGCGAAGCCTACCGCGATCCGCGGTTTAAGTATTTCGGCGAACTTCCCGAAGACACCTACGAAGCATTTTTGTCGTCACCGGTGATTGCACGCAATAAAGTAGTGGGTGTGATCAACGTGCAGCACCGCCAGGCGCATCAGCACACCGGCGGTGAGATGGAAGTCCTCACAACGCTGGGCGAACAGGTGGGGTGCGCTCTGGCGCTGGCGCGGATGTCGGAATTGACGGTGGAATCGATCAATCATGCCGAACTGGTTCTTTCCGGAGGACCGGTCCGCAGCCGGTAAAGGATCTATTCCTGTAAAGTATTTATAAAGGCTGGAAGCAACGGATTGAAGTACATGTCAAGAAGTCTGATTTCGCTTGCCGCGGTTATGGTGGCGGCCGGGTCCCTGGCGTTCGGCGCCGATCCTCACTGGGACATTCAGTATCGCTATCGTCAGATCGACAGCACGCTCACGATCAACGACATTGCGTTCCCCAGCGTTACGCGGGGCATCGCGTGCGGACAGACCACAGGCCGGAACGAGAAGGCTCGTCCTCTGGTGCTGCTCACCAGCGACGGCGGTACGCACTGGACGGAGAATCCTGTCAAAGATACGTGCCTGTCGATGTTCTTCCTCGACGACTCGAACGGCTGGATGGTGACCGATGACAGCATCTGGGCCACCACCGAATCCGGCCATAACTGGACCAAGCTCAACAAGGCCCCTTCGGGCCTGCTGCGGGTCTGGTTTCTGGACAAGCAGCATGGCTTCGCAGCGGGACTGCAGAAGCGCGTTGTGGAGACAACCGATGGCGGCGCGACGTGGACGCCGCTGGCCATTCTGAAAGAAATCGGCGATCCGAAGGACGCGAGGAGCCTGGCTTTTCTGACTTTCGGAGAGATTTCTTTCGAGGGCAACAACGGCATCATTTCCGGCTGGAACGTCCCCCCGACGCGCGGCGGCCCGGACTGGATGCAGCCCGAAGCGGTGTCGAAGCGAAAGCAGGTTCCTCATTACACTGTCCTGCTGCAAACCACCGATGCCGGCAAAACTTGGTTTAAAGGCGAAGCCTCACTTTTCGGAGAAGCCACACGGCTCAGCATGACGACCCAGGGGACAGGCCTGGGACTGCTGGAGTTCCGGGATGAATTCGAGTTTCCGAGTGAAGTTTACCGGATCAATCTGCATGGCGGCGCCAGTGAAAGTTCGTATAAGACCAAGGAAGTCGCGATTACCGACGTGAAGCTTTTCAACGGGTCCAACCGCGCTTTCATCGCCGGTTATGAAACGGCCGGCAAGGTTTATCGCAGCCCGATTCCGGGCAAATTGAGGATCCTCACCAGCACGGATCGTGAGAACTGGACTGAGATGCCGGTCGACTACCGGGCTGTCGCGCATGGCGCCATGATTACCGGGCCGGACGAGGATCATGTTTGGGTTGCGACCGATACCGGGAGTATCCTGAAGTTGGTCAAAGAATAAAGCAGTGGTTGCGGGCTAACCGCCTGGACGGCAAGAGATTTCGACAGGACTGGAGTGCAAATGGGCAAGATCGATCAAACGAGTCGGCGCAGACTGGTTTTCGCAGGGCGTTGCGCGCTGGTAGTTATGGCGGGAGCTGTCGCCGGATATGGTCACGACGCCATTACGACGAAAATCACTTTCGACCGCGAAATCGTGAGACTGATGGTTTCGCACTGCGGGACTTGCCATCGCGATGGCGGCACGGCCTTTTCTCTGATGACTTATGAAGCGGCCCGGCCGTGGGCCAAAGCTATTGGCGAAGAAGTCCTGCAGCGGCGTATGCCGCCCTGGGGCGCGGTAAAAGGCTTCGGGGACTTCCGCAACGACAAGGGGCTGACTGAAGAGCAGCTGGAATTGATCGTGGATTGGGAAGAAGGCGGCGCGCCGGAAGGCGATCCGAAAGACATTCCCACTGACATCAAATTTCCGGTCGATGCGGCCGCACCGCACTATAGCCAGGAAGTCGCGGTCAGCGGAGACACCAAACTTTCAAAGCCGCTCGTGCTCGATGCGATCTCGCCCAAGCTGATCCCGGACTCGGCGACCTACCAGGTGATCGCGGAATTGCCGGACGGCGATATCCAGCCGCTGATCTGGTTTCAGAATTACAAGAAGGCGTTTGAGCACCCGTTCCTGCTGCGCAACCCTCTGGAACTCCCCGCGGGCACGGTGATCCACGGAGTTCCAGCCAGTGACACGATCGCGCTGCTGCCTGCTCCGAAAGCACTTACGGAGCATCTGTCAGGCCAGCTGAGAAAGCCGCCGGTCCCCGGAAAATAAGGACGTGGGGCGAGGGCCCCACGCACACCTTCACGTTACGGAAGTTTGGAAGCCTCTTCCACATCCGCCACCGGAATGTCGAAGTAAGCCGTATTGACCAGACCCTTCTTTTGGAACTGGAACCAGACGCGATAGCCGCGTGCGCGCGGAAAATACACGTCGAAACGCATTTCCGGACCGCCATCAGCGACAAACGGATGGGCGTGTTTCAGATCGATCAGGTCGTCGCTCGCGCCCAGCATATGGCACCACGCGCCGATATATTTCTCGAGACCCTCAGCCTCAGTGAGGTGAATGAAGATGCGGGTTTCGCTGCCCGCGACGGGCACTTCCGGCACGGTGGTGATGGAAACGCCCATGTTCGTCATCTGCCTGTGAGCGTAGTCCTTCGTCAGATGGGGAGTCTTCATCGCGCCGCCCGGAACGATTATGGTTTTAGGGGTTAGCTGCGGAGTTCCACCGTCGGGCATGAAATCGCCCAGGATGCGGTAAAAACCCGGCTTGGCAAATTGATAGGTGTAGCGGAATTTCTTGTCCGCGCCGAACACGGGGTGGTCATGCACGAAATGGACCGGGTCGAGGTCCGCGCCCACGATGAACAGATGGAAAAGTTTCTCGTGTTCGACAACGAATTTCTCCACCTGCTGGCCACTTTGAGGATTGTGAACCGTGAAAGTCATTTCCTCTTTCACGCCGGCCTTCACAGGTTTCGGGCTGATATCGAAATCCATGGGGTATTCAACCGCTTCAGGGATATGCGCCACCATTTCCATATTGCAGTTGGGGCATCGGCCGGGTTTACTGGAGCGGATCTCGGGCTCCATGGGGCACTGGTAGATCAGTTCCTCGGTAACGGGAGGTGTGGGCGCTTCCTGGGCGAACAGCGAACCACTGACAAACTGCAGCGCTCCAGCGGCTGAAATCGCGCCAGCCACGGCGCCAAGGAAAGCGCGACGGTCCGGGCGACAGCGGACTCTGGCCAAATCATCAGCGTTCATACTTTTCCACCTGCACCCTTGGATGATTATTATCCTCCCAAAGATGCAGCGAGGGCAAGGCAAGGCGGGGGGCGGGATATTCTGGTGTTTATGTCGACGATCATTAGAGTCAGCGGGATAGAGATACTCGATTCACGGGGCAACCCCACTGTCGAGGCCGAGGTCATCCTCACCGACGGCAGCAACGGGCGCGCGGCCGTCCCCAGCGGCGCCTCCACCGGAGAGCACGAAGCCGCCGAGCTTCGCGACGACGACAAAGCCCGCTATCTGGGGAAAGGCACCCGCAAAGCGGTCGCGAATGTGAACGGCCCCATCGCCAAGGCCCTGCATGGACACGACGCCACTCTGCAGGCGGCCGTCGACCAGATTATGATCGATCTGGACGGAACTCCCAACAAGAGCAATCTGGGAGCGAATGCCATTCTCGCGGTTTCGATGGCGGTGGCGAGAGCGGCCGCCGGCTCGCAGCGCGCTCCGCTGTACCGTTATCTGGGCGGCATCAATGCCTGCACCCTGCCCGTCCCGATGATGAATATTTTGAACGGCGGGGCGCACGCCGATAACTCCGTGGACATGCAGGAATTCATGATCGTCCCTTATGGCGCGGATCGTTACTCAGAAGCCCTGCGCATGGGCGTCGAGGTGTTCCACACGCTGAAGACGGTGCTCAAGAAGCGCAATTACTCCACGGCTGTCGGCGACGAAGGGGGTTTCGCGCCGAATCTGAAATCGAACGAAGAGGCCCTCGAAGTCGTGCTGGAAGCCATCACGAAGGCCGGCTACACGCCCGGCGAGCAGATCGGCATCGCGCTCGATCCGGCGTCCAGCGAGTTTTACGAGAATGGCGAATACGTTTTCAAGAAATCCGACAAGAGCCGCCGCAGCAGCGCCGAGATGGTCGAATACTGGGCCAACTGGCGCCGCCAGTATCCCATCGTTTCCATCGAAGACGGCATGGCCGAGGACGACTGGGAAGGCTGGAAGCTGATGACCGACGCCATGGGCGCAAATACCCAGTTGGTGGGCGACGATCTGTTCGTCACCAACACGGCGCGCCTGAACCGCGGCATCGAAACGGGCGTGGCGAATTCGATTCTCGTGAAGGTCAATCAGATCGGCACGTTGTCGGAAACGCTCGACGCGATGCAGACGGCTTTCAAGAACGGCTATACGGCCGTTGTCTCGCATCGTTCCGGCGAAACCGAAGACCCTTTCATCGCCGACCTCGCGGTGGCGACCAATGCCGGCCAGATCAAGACGGGATCGGCCAGCCGCACCGACCGCATCGCAAAATACAATCAACTGCTGCGCATCGAAGAACGGCTCGGCTCCGCCGCGAAGTTCACTGGCAGGAAGGCATTCCGCCAGTAACATGAAAAACAAGCCGCTGATCCTGACCATCCTCGATGGGTGGGGATTTTCCCGCGCGATTGAAGGCAACGCCATCGCGGCCGCCCGCAAGCCTACGTACGACATGCTGCTGCGGGATTTTCCGAACACGCTGGTTCATACTTCAGGGCCGTATGTCGGTTTGCCGGAAGGCCAGATGGGGAACAGCGAAGTCGGACATTTGAATATCGGGGCGGGGCGTGTCGTCCAGATGGATGTGACACGAATCGACCGCATGATCGCGGACGGCGAATTCTTCTCCAACCCCGTGCTGCGAGCCACGATGAGCCATGCGCGCGACGGGCACCGGCTCCACCTGATGGGCCTCTGCAGCGATGGCGGCGTGCATTCGCAGCTCACCCATCTTTATGCGCTGCTGGAAATGGCGAGACGCGAGGGCGTCCGGGATGTGTTCGTGCATTGCTTCATGGACGGCCGCGATACCGCGCCGGAAAGCGGCATCGGCTATATCCGGGAAGTTGAGCGCAAGATGGCGGAGATTGGCGTCGGTAAGATCGCCTCGGTCGAGGGGCGGTATTACGCGATGGATCGCGACAAGCGCTGGGAGCGCATCGATAAGGCTTACCGCGCCATGGTGGTTGGCGACGGCGAGAAGTCGACGGACCCGATCGATGTGATGCGGCGCTCTTACGAGCACGGAGTCACCGACGAATTCATCGAGCCCGTGACCATCGTGAATGAGAAGAACGAGCCGGTGGGACTGATTCGCGAAGAAGATGTCTGCTTCTTCTTCAACTACCGGGCCGATCGCGGGCGCGAGATGTCGGAGGTGCTGACGAAGTCGCCGTTAAGGCTGCACTTCACCACGATGACGCTTTACGACAAGAATCTGAATGTGCCGTTCGTGCTGACCAAAGAACCGCTCGACAACATTCTTGCGAACGTTTTTGCGCAACTGAGCTGGAAGAACCTTCGGGTGGCCGAGACGGAGAAATACGCGCACGTGACGTATTTTTTCAATGGCGGGATGGAGACGGCGTTCGCGGGGGAAGAGCGTGAGATGGTCGCATCGCCGAAAGTTGCCACTTACGATCTGAAGCCGGAGATGAGCGCCGAAGGCGTTACCGACGTGGTGATTGACGCGATGGGCCGGAAGGACTTCGACGTGATCGTCATGAACTTCGCCAATGCCGACATGGTGGGACATTCGGGAAAGATGGCGCCGACCGTGCAGGCCGTTGAAGTGGTGGATGCCTGCCTCGGGCGCATCTGGCAGCGGCTCAAAGAAAAGAACGGGCGCTGGATCATCACCGCCGATCACGGCAATGCCGAGATGATGGTCGATCCGGTGACGCATGGTCCGCACACTTATCACACGACGAATCCCGTGCCGCTGATTTTGGTGGACGATTCGGGAGAAAAATTGCGGGCGGCGGGCGCGCTGCAGGATATCGCTCCGACGCTATTGGGATGTCTGGGCGAAAAACAACCGAAGGAAATGAGCGGGCGCGATCTTCGGATGCTGTAATCTACAGCATCCCCGATTTCATGGAAGATCCGCCGTCGCACTTGTAGACTCCGCCCGTTAGATATCCCGCGGCTTCCGAACAAAGGTACAGCGCCAGATCCGCCAGCTCATCTTTCGTTCCATACCTGCGCAGCGGCGTCGACGCCTTGACCTTCGCCTCGATTTCGGGTGTCGGCGCCAGACGCCGCATGCCTTCGGTATCCGCCGTCGGTCCGGGCGTTATGCAATTGGCGCGCACGCCGTCCGGGCCCCATTCGAGGGCGATGCACTTCATCAGCATTTCAATCGCGGCTTTACCCGCGCAGACGTGCGACTGAAGCGGAATCGGCGAAGTGGCGTGAGCCGCGGAAATGGCCAGCAACGAAGCGCCCGGCTTGCGCAGGAACTGATGGGCGGCCCGCATTACATTAAATGTCCCCAGAAGATCGATGTCGATCACCGACTTGAAACCGTTGGCCGACATGCCGAGGATCGGGGCCGGAAAGTTGCCCGCCGCGGCTGCCAGCACGATATCGACGGGTCCGAATGCATCGTGCGTGCGGCGAAGCGCGGCTTCGACCGCCGCATAGTCCCGCACGTCGAGCGCCGCGGTGTCCGCGACTCCGCCGGAAGCCCTGATGCCGGCGGCGGCTTCGTCCAGCACTTCCTGCCTGCGCCCTGCCAGCATCACCTTCGCGCCGTGTTCGGCGAATCTTGCGGCCATGGCAAGTCCAATTCCGCTTCCCCCGCCCGTTATAAACGCCACCTTGCCTGGCAGCAGCCCTTCGCGAAATACGCTGTTCATTCCAACTATGCTCTCACTAAAGAGCCGCGACGCCGTCGAAGATTCGCGCCAGCGCTTTGCGGAATTCACCGGCATTCGTTACGTCGAACAATTGCGGGCTGAGTCCTTTGAGCAGCGGCTCCAGATCGTCGGTGAGAGGGCCGAGCCTGGGCGGCACAGGTATCTCGCCGCTGCCGCGTCCGCTTCGCGCTCCGGCGATTATGCGTGGCATCTGATAGCGAAGGTAGAAAATCCTGGTGCCCCGCGGCAGCCCTGCTTCGATGGGATGGAGTTCGACCTCCGGACGGAAGCTGATGGTGCTGCTCAGAACGATCACCGCGCGCGGCTGTCCGGGCGACAAAGGCGCGGTAATTCGGCGCTTGACCTCATTGACGAAAAACGACGCGCTGTACCGGTGGTTGGCCAGCGATTTCACGTCGATTACACCGGGCGCTGTCTGGGCCAGCCGAAACCCTGCCCTGCCCCAGTCAATGTCCCGCACGTTGTCCTGGCGATACACCACACGGTTCCGGGACAGATCGAGCAACTCCACATTCAGCTTCGCATCGCCCCAGTTGACCGCGGAGAGCACTTTCACCACGGGAATCAGCACGGACATGTTTACGTTCTGCGCGCGGCTCGACCCGGCGAAGCGGTCAGTAGGCGTCAGGTTCACCAGCAGGTCAATCTGCACCGGATGTTTCGTCTTCACCGGCAAATCCAGCTTGCCCCGGATCATCGGCAGAAACCAGGCATCCGGCGGATCGCAGGGCTCCAGAAACTCGACAGCCGGCAGGTTGCGCCACGCCCCGTGCAGCGGATCGCTGCGCAACTGCCGGACGTGCAACTTCCGCCTGGTCACGGTGTGTTCCTCCGACGCTGTGTCGAAGAGCGCGAGCAGGACGGTATAGTCGCCGGGCAGCACAAAAAACGGCTGAACGTATTGATAGTCGTTCCCCTTCACCCCTTCGGCGATGGTTTCGAGGTCGATCGGATAGTGGTGTTGCCAGACCGCGCCCTTCTCATCGGTGAGCTGAATCATCATCAGGAACTGCCCCTGGCCCCGGCGGCGCGCCAGTTCCTCTCCGCCAACGTTCATCACTACGCGGGAGAACAATCGCTGATGGGTGGAAAGCAGGGTTTCACTCAGCGAAACGTTCCAGTTGAAGTGCGTTCCCGCGCCGTCGGCTGACCACCGGGCGAAGTGAACGTCGTCAAAAACGGGGTCCGGCGAACCGCTTTGCGCCATGGCCTGGCGCGGCCCCGGCAGCAGACAGGCGGCTAGAATCAGGCACACCGCTATCGGACTGCGCATACCCTCCGGCTCGCGGTCATGTCACTGTTGTACCGCAGCGGGTTATGCCGCTGCGGGGTTGTACCGCAGAGAGAACGCGCGCGCCAGCGGGAGTGCCGGCGTCAGCGTTGTCCCGACGACCGTGCGCGCTTGAAAAAGTAAGCCGGATAAGTTTGGGTCACCACGGCCCGCGCCGCCAACTGCGCACCATGTTCCTCGTTGCGATAGACGTAGGGCATCACGCTCACCAGTTCCCAGCCCTCGCCGGCGAGCCCCTGCAGTTCGCTCTGGCTCACCTGTTGATACTGACCGGGCGAGACCTCGCGAGGAAAGACCGAGTGGACTTCGAGCGGCGCGTACTCCGTATAGCGATCGGGAGCGCGTTCCGGGGCGCGCCCGCGCTGCGCCCACAAACCCGCGGCCAGCGTCGCCAGGAGAACGAATCCGAGAATGGCTTTTTTCATCTTCAACCTTCTGTTTCGAACTATTTCAACCAGTGACGTTCGGGAGCCCCGAAACGTGGAGCAATTCGCGCCGTCTCTTTTCAGTAAATCTTCAGTTTGCCCGGCTAACGTTATGAAATGAAGAAATCCCTCCTGGTCACGTTCATCGCCCTCTGCACGTCGGCATTCGCGGCGCCCCCGACCTACAAGGTCATCGACAAGATCAAAATCGGCGGCCCGGCCAGCTGGGACTACGTCTTTGTGGACAGTGCGAACCACCGGCTATACGTTTCGCACGCTACCCAGACGGAAGTGATCGACACCAACACCGACAAGCTGGTGGGCACGATTCCCGGCACCAACGGGGTACACGGGATCGCGATCGCGGACGATCTTGGCCGCGGTTTCACCAGCGACGGCAAAGACAACGACGTTACGATTTTCGACATTAAGACTTTGGCCGTGCTCGGCAAGGTGAAGACGGGGACCAACCCGGACGCCATCATCTATGAACCGGTGACGCATCGGGTCCTGACCTTCAACGGCCGCAGCAGCGACTCCACGGTGTTCGATGCCAAGACCGGCGCGATCGTGGCGGCCTCGGTAGCGGTCGGCGGCAAGCCGGAGTTCGCGCAGGTGGACGGCAAGGGCAATGTTTATTTCAACAACGAAGACAAGGGCGAAGTCGGCGTCATCGATGCGAAGACTGCCACGCTCATCCGGCACTATTCGATTGCGCCGTGCGACGGACCGAGCGGCCTGGCGATCGATCCGAAGGAAATGCATCTGTTCTCCGTGTGCGGCAAGAAGGTCATGGCGATCAGCGACGGCACCAAGCTGATCGGCACGGCTGACATCGGGCTCGGGGTGGACGGCGTGGCGTTTGACGACGGCTACGCGTTCAGCGCCAACGGGCGCGACGGGACGATCACGATGGTGGCGGAAACCAGCCCGGGGAAATTCGCGGCGGTGGCGACGATTCCGACCACGCAGGGCGCGCGCACCATCGGGGCCGACCAGAAGGCGCACAAGCTCTATTTGCCGGCGGCGCAGTATGGACCTCCCGGGGAAAGCAAAGACGGCAAGGCGGCAAGGCCGCAGGCGCTTCCGGACAGCTTCATGATTGTTGTCGTCGGGCGGTAGGGAGCTCGGCAGTTGCCCCTGCGATTCTAGTAAAATCGGATTGTGAGCCCGGAAACAAACGGTCGCATTACGATAAATCCGGCTGTCCGGTCCGGACAGCCAATCGTACGAGGCACTCGCACAACTGTGGCGGATATTCTGAGCCTTCTCGCCGCAGGCGCACCGAAAGAGGAGATTCTCAGCGATTTTCCCTGGCTGCGCGCAGAGGATATCCAAGCCGCCCGTGAATACGCGGTAAGGTGATGCGCGGGAAGATCGCGCGCTAGAGCCCCTCCAATGGATTTGGCTTGAGGCCTGTGAGAATCTCTCAAACCGCGCCAGTTGGACTACCGTCCGAACAACGGTCAATCCTGAATCGTCGCTGGCGAGAGGCGACAGCCAAACAACCAGAACTGAAAGAACTGCTCCGACTTCTGCTCCGTATCGATGGCGAGTTCGTGGTCGCACCTCCAATCTACGATCCGGACGCTGAGGAACTCATCGTTAGCGGCTTTGTGCTTGGAGGTCCGGTGGTCCTGAAGAACGGACGAGTGAGCAGATGCCACGAAAACGTTGCAGCGCTCTGGCCAACGCGCAAATATGGAGTCGTGGGAATCGGTACAGGCTACGCCTTGAGCGGCGGCTTATGGAGACAGCATTCCTGGGGCGTCCTGCGTCAAGGGATAATGGAGACTACCCAGGAACGGACCAAGTACTTTGGGTTCGTTTTGCAGGGCGGCAGAGCCGACCAATTCGCTAAGATTAATGGTGCACCCGAACCCGGCTAGGATCGCATGCACAACCTACTCGCCGGCAGAAGTCGCGAGCACCGAGTCTGCTGTCGAGCCCAACTTCTGACCGGATTCCGAATCATGGGGCCGGGTCTGACCGGTCTGAATTTCGTCGAATCTGTCCAAGAGCGATCGGATTTCCGTTTCGGCAAACCTCTGGCAATCTGAATAAAGCTTCGTCAAAAGACCAGGCAAGGTTTCGTTAAGCGCTGGCAACGCCATCTCAAAATCTGGAAAAATCTTTCGAAAGGCGCGTATTCTCTGAAGATTTGCGCTCATTTGCTCATGGCGCTGGCTCTCGTCGGCCCAAACGCTCTTCCAGTACATACACGTACGACAGGACGAGGGACAACGAGTGCCGTCGTGAGAGAGGAATGACGCCCAGCCAGACTCGGCGAGCGTCAGTTCTTTCGGCAAATCGTCGCGACGTTTCTCGCCGTTGCACTTCTTGCAGGCGACGAGCACGTTCCCCGGAACGTGTAGACCGGCGCGATATCGATTCATACCGTCGAGATGTTCGACCACCCAGTCAATATTTGCGAGATTGCGGCTGCAATAGGGGCATTGGCTACCGAACCATTCTCGAACAATTTCTTTATATTCCAGTCCGTCAATTCTGACACCCCAGCTCTGCGTGAGTTTCCGGCTTAGTTCATGAAGGAACATACTGACGAGCTTGTTAGCGACATCCGACTTCGCGCGCCTAGTAGCAGTTCGCAGTGCTGAAATCGGTTCCGTCACACGAATTCTCCGGACGGCCGCGAATTACCAATGTCCTCAGGACAGACCGAAGCTCAAAAAATTGATTTCGGGTGAAAAATTGCGGCCGGCTGTTCTAGTTTAGAACACTAATCGGGGACTGAACGTGTTACCCTATCTTGCCGACGGCCCCGGAGAATCCAAGAAATCAGCCAATGTTCTCTGCAGTCCTGAAAGACGAGGGCTGGTCGTGTTCACTTTTACGGGAAATTTGTCGCAACAATCGCACCAGCTTTTTCCGGTGATACCGCGGGATTACCTCTTCAACTAACAAGTCCTGTGCTCTACTGTTCTAGCGGAGCAGATTGACGAAATAGGTTCGTTTTTTCGAATACCGGCAATCAGCACTTATTATTGGCTATAACTAGGTTTGGGTTCGTTTATTCGTCTCGCCAAACTGCCGAAGGTTTACCCGATTCTCGATACCGGAACGCTTGAACGCCACGGGCTCGGCCCGGTCGAAGCTGCTGAAGCCCTGCTCGAAGGCGGGGCCGAAATCCTTCAATACCGCCACAAGGCCTTCTGGTCCGGCGAAGCCTTCGCCCGGGCCGGTCAGATTGCCGAGCTGTGCCGCGAGGCCCGGGTCCTGTTCATCGTTAACGACCGCGCCGACTATGCCCGGCTTCTCGCTAAACAGGACTCCGGGCTTCATCTCGGCCAGGAAGATCTGCTCCCCACCGATGCCCGCACCGTAATCGGTCCCGCGCCCGTCATAGGGTTTTCCACCCACAACATCGCCCAGATGGAAGCCGCGAACAGAAACCCGATCGCCGATGCAATCGACTATGTCGCGTACGGTCCGGTGTTCGGAACCAGCACAAAAGAGAATCCCGATCCCACCACCGGCCTCGAAGCCCTCGGCAAGATCCGGACCCTCACCGCCCAACCCCTGGTGGCCATCGGAGGCATCACCCGGGAAAATGCGCCACACTGTTGGCGTGCGGGCGCGGACTCGGTTGCCCTCATCGCAGATCTTTTCCCAAACCCCTGCACAAAACGATTGCTTCGCGAGAGAATGAGCGAATGGCATCAACTCAGCCGGTAACGCAAACCACCCCGCCCGGCTTCGTAAAAGGCCTCGGGCTCACCGATGCCACCACGCTCGTCATGGGCTCCATGATCGGCTCGGGCATTTTCATCGTCAGCGCGGACCTGGCCAGGCAGGTGAAATCCCCCGGGCTGCTGATGCTGTGCTGGATCATCGCCGCGGCGCTCACGATTATCGCGGCCCTCAGCTACGGCGAACTCGCTGCCGCCATGCCACACGCCGGAGGCCAGTACGTTTACCTGCGCGAAGCCTTCGGACGTTTCTGGGGATTCCTGTACGGCTGGACGCTTTTCGTGGTGATTCAGACCGGCACCATCGCGGCGGTGGCGGTGGCCTTCGCGAAATACAGCGGCGTTTTCTTTCCCGGAATCTCCGGCAGCAATTACCTCATTGGCTCGGGAAAACTGGGGGTCACCACGCAGCAGCTCCTGGCCATCGCGGTTCTCGTCGTCCTCACGTTCATCAACACGCGGGGCGTACGCACGGGCGCGGTGGTTCAGAACGTTTTCACCTTCGCGAAGGTGAGCGCCCTGCTGGGGCTGGTGGGCTTCGGGTTCGTCCTCGGACGCAATCCCGCAGCGACCAGTTCGAATTTTCACGACGTCTGGCGGAATGCCGGCTGGAGCTGGGCGACGGTCGCGCTGGTGGGATCGGCGATGGTCGGCCCGCTGTTCGCCGCCGACGCCTGGAATAACGTGACCTTCACGGCCGGCGAGGTCCGCAACCCGAAACGGAACCTGCCGCTGTCGCTGGGGCTGGGCGCGGGCATCGTTCTGATCCTTTACCTCGCCTGCAATTTCATCTATCTCTCGGTGCTCACGCTGCCGCAGATCCAGAATGCGCCGGAGGACCGGGTGGCGACCGCGGTGGTCTCGGTGATGTTCGGCAACTCGGCATCCCAATTGATGGCGATTGCCATTATGGTTTCGGCTTTCGGGTGCTGCAACGGCATGATCCTGTCGGGCGCGCGCGTGTACTTCACGATGGCGAAAGACAACCTGTTTTTCAAGCGCGCCGGAACCCTGAACCCCGTCACGCACACCCCGGTATTCGCGCTGGTGATCCAGTGCATCTGGACCGTCCTGCTCACGCTCAGCGGACAGTACAACGATCTGCTGGACTATGTTATCTTTGCAGTTCTGTTGTTCTATATCCTGACGATCGCCGGACTTTTCCGCCTCCGTAAAACCCGCCCCGATATGGAACGCCCCTACCGCGCCGCGGGCTATCCCGTGCTTCCGGCCCTGTATATGGTGGTGGCCAGTCTCATTGAAGTCTTTTTGCTGATCAATAAACCCGCATTCACCGTGCGAGGATTAATCGTGGTACTGCTGGGGGCGCCTGTGTATTTCCTCTGGCGAAGAAAAGAGGGTATTCCACAGTGAGTCTTTTCGCGGATCCGTCTGTAGAAGAGCGGGCTTCCTCGCGTCCTTGCTTTACAATCTTGCGTTACAATTCTGAGATCTCACGGTAACCGGAGTTTATCAATAAAGATGCCAAATTTACTGGCTCGCAAGCCGCTGACAGACCTGATGCAGGAAGCCCAGGAAACGGGTAAACACAGCCTGAAGCGGACGTTGGGAGTCTTTCAGCTGACTTCGCTGGGAGTGGGCGCTGTCATCGGCGCCGGCATATTCGTGATGGCGGGTCTGGGCGCCCACTACGCCGGACCGGGGCTGATGCTGTCCTTCGTCCTGTCGGGAATGGGGTGCGCCTTCGCGGCGCTTTGCTATGCGGAATTCGCCGCCATGATTCCCCTGGCAGGCAGCGCCTATACCTACGCCTACGCAACTCTCGGCGAGATCTTCGCATGGATCATCGGTTGGGATCTCACTCTGGAATACGCGATGGGCGCCAGTACGGTATCGTCCGGCTGGTCAAATCACTTCATTGAGCTTCTGAACATCTTCAATATCAAGATGCCCCTCTGGCTCGCGTACGATCACTGGACCGGCATTCGTACCGCGCAAGGCGAGATCGCCCGCCAGATGGCGCAGTCCTCCGATCCGTCCCTCGCTCCCGGAACCCAGGCCTTCATCGAAAAGGTTGCGGCGATTGTGGACGCCGGTTCCCCTGAACTCCTTCGGCGCGCCCACGACCTGCTAAACGCGCCCAGCATTTTCGGCGTCGAGATTGGCTTTAACCTGCCGGCTTTCCTGATTGCCCTCCTCATCACCGCAATCCTCGTTGTCGGCATCAAAGAAAGCGCGCAGTTCAACACTTTCATCGTGGTCCTTAAGGTTTCCGTCGTTCTTTTTGTTATCGGTCTGGGCTCGGCCTACATCAGCAAGGCCAATTGGGGTTCCGACTGGGCCACCTTCGCGCCTTTCGGCTTCTCCGGAATCGGGGCGGGCGCTGCTTACATATTTTTCGCCTACATCGGCTTCGACGCTGTCTCCACCACCGCTCAGGAGGCGAAGAACCCCCAGCGGGATCTGCCCATCGGGATCATCGCTTCTTTAGTGGTCTGCACTCTCCTATATATCGCGGTTGCCGCCATCCTGACCGGCATGGTGCCGTGGCGGGACGTCAATATTGAAGCGCCCATCGCGCGCGCATTTCTCGATCGCGGACTTACCGGGGCCTCCCACATCATTACTCTGGGCGCTCTGGCAGGCCTCACAAGCGTCATGCTGGTGATGCTCCTCGGCCAGACCCGTGTGCTCTTCTCAATGGCGAAAGACGGGCTCTTGCCGACGCGCATCTTTGCGGAAATCCACCCGAAGTTCCGGACCCCGTGGAAGAACACAATTCTTGTGGGTCTGCTGGCCGCAATAGTGGGAAGCGTGACACCCATCGATGACATCGGCAAGATGGTCAATATCGGAACGCTCCTGGCGTTTGTCATCGTTTGCGTCGCCGTGGTTGTCCTGCGCCGGACCAATCCGGAGCAGCCCCGCCCTTTTCGTACCCCGTGGGTGCCGCTGGTACCGATTCTCGGCATTCTGTTCAACGGCTACATGATGTATAAACTCGGCTGGATCAATTGGGCTCGCCTGATCATCTGGCTGGTGATTGGCCTCGGCGTGTACTTCGCGTACGGCCAGAAACATAGCAAGGTCCAGGTCGCACTGCGGCGCGCGAGATCCTGAACCAGTGGCGACGGTAATCACTTCCACCAGTCTGCCCGGCGTCGAGCGCATTGCCAGCGGCAAGGTTCGCGACATCTACGGGGTCGGCGATGACCTGCTCATCGTGGCGACGGATCGCATCTCCGCGTTCGATTGCATCCTCCCCCAAGGCATCCCGCAAAAGGGCCGGGTGCTCACGCAGATGTCGCTGTTCTGGTTCGACTACCTTAGCGACACCGTGCCGAATCACCTGATCACAGCCGAAGTGGACCGCTATCCCGCGCACCTGCTGCCGTTCCGCGACCAACTCGAAGGTCGCTCCATGCTGGTGAAGCGCTGCCGCATGGAACCGGTGGAGTGCGTGGCGCGCGGTTACGTTTCCGGCTCCGGCTGGAAGGATTATAAGAGGACGGGAGCGATCTGCGGCATCCCTCTTCCCGCCGGGCTTCTCGAATCCGGCAAACTGCCTGCCCCGATCTTCACGCCCGCGTCGAAGGCCGAATCGGGACACGATGAAAATATTCCGTTCGAAGCGGCCGCAAAGGCAGTGGGCGCCGCGACCGCTGCGTTATTGCGCGATCTAACGCTGCGCGTTTATGAGAAAGCGTCTCACCACAGCGAATCCCGCGGCATTATTCTGGCCGATACAAAGTTCGAATTCGGCTGGCACGAAGGCAAACTGCTGCTGGCCGATGAAGTCCTGACTCCCGACTCTTCGCGCTTCTGGCCCCGCGATACTTATTCGCCCGGCGGGCCGCAGAAGTCGTTCGATAAACAGTTCGTGCGCGATTATCTGGAAACGCTCGACTGGAACAAACAACCGCCGGCGCCGCCGCTGCCGGACGACGTCATTGAAAAGACTTCGATGAAATATACCGAAGCCTACAAGCGTCTAACAGGCCGGGACTTGTAGCGCACAGTGAACTGGCTCGACTACTTACTCATCGCAATCCTTCTTTTTTCCGCCGTCATGAGCGCCCGCAAGGGATTCTCCCGCGAGGTGATCGGACTGGCGGCGGCGTTCTTCGCGCTGGTCTTCGGAATGTGGTTCTACGGTATCGCCGGATCGTTCATCGCGCCGTATACAAGCTCTGCGCGCGCGGCGAATCTGATCGGCTTCGTGCTCGTCGTGGTGGCCGTGCTGCTTGCCGGCGGCATCCTCGGCTGGATCGTCAACCGCTTCCTGCGCACCATCGGGCTTTCCTTTTTCGACCGGCTCCTCGGAGCGGCATTCGGCGTGCTACGAGGATTGCTCGTGACGATGGCATTGCTGACTGCGTTCATGGCGTTCGGCCCTTATGTGGAATCCGAAACCACACCTTCGGCGGTGGTACACTCGCGGATTGCGCCTTATGTGTTGAATGCCTCGCACCTGGTAGTCGCGATGGCTCCGATGGAACTGAAGTCAGGCTTCCAGAAACAATACGCAAACATCAAAACCGCACTGGAAAAAAGTCAGGACAGCCGAGAATGAAGGAAAATTTTGACGCGCTCATAGATCACTTGATGGAGACCGGGTTCTTCATGGAACAGGCGGTCGAAATCATCGAAAAAGGGATGATCCAGCGCGCCATGCGGCGGACAGGCTCCAATCAGTCCGAAGCCGCCAAGCTGCTTGGCATCCATCGCAACACCCTGTTGCGCAAACTGGTGATCTACGATATCGACGGCAAGCGTCCGCGCCGCAAACCCGTTACGCGCGCGCAGGGCGGCCGCACTGCCCGGCGCCCCCGCAAAGCTTCTTAAGTGTCACTGCTGATTTTTGACCTCGATGGTACGCTCATCGACTCGCGCCTCGATCTGGCGCACGCGGTCAACGCTACGCGGCGGTATGCCAAACGCCCGGAGCTTGAGCACGACCTGATTTACTCGTATGTCGGCGAGGGCGCGCCTGTGCTGATCAAGCGTGCGCTCGGCCCCGATGCCGGTGACACGGAAGTTGCCGACGCACTGCAATTCTTCCTCGACTACTACCGCAACCACGCGCTCGATTACACGGTGCTGTATCCGGGGGTACGGGATTCCCTCGAACGGCTGCACGGCGCGGGAGAGAAGCTGGCCGTGCTCACCAACAAGCCGGTGCGCATCAGCTACCTCGTTGTCAACGGGCTCGGCATCGGGAATCTTTTCTTTCAGGTCTATGGGGGCAACAGTTTCGAATTCAAGAAACCGCACCCGATCGGCATCGATACGTTGCGCGCGGAATCCGGCGCCGCCGCCGAAGAGACCTGGATGGTCGGTGACAGCTATGTGGACGTGCTGACGGCGCGAAACGCCGGAGTGGCCTCCTGCGGCGTGTCCTGGGGGTTCCAGCCCGACAGTCTGCGGGAGTACCCGCCCGACGTGCTGGTCGACCGCATGGAAGACTTCGCCGACCGCTTTACGCAGCCACAAATTTCGTAGTTTCGCGCAGGCGCTTGAGAGCGATCGCCGAGACTTCGCGCTTGAGTTCGGGGAAGCGGTCGAGCAGGCGCGTGAAGTGACCGCGCTCCAGCGAAATGCAGGTGCAAACAGTCAGGGTTCGAACGGTTGCGATGCGCGGAAAGCCCGTCAGCAGAGTAATCTCGCCGAAGAAATCGCCGTCCTGCAGGACCGCGACCTCGGCGATCTGTCCCGAGATTTCCTCTGTCCGGCGCACTTCCACCTGGCCGCGAGCGATGATGTAGAACTTATCGCCCGGATCGCCCTGGCGAACAATTTCGCGGCCGGGCAGGAAAGTTTCGGTGGCGAAGAACGGGGCCAGTTCGGAGAGCGCGGCGTCGTCGAGATTTTCGAGGATCGGGAAAGCCTTCAGGCGTTCGCCGTCGACATCCACATGCGCGCCGTCGGCGGAGAAACGGAAACCGGCCTGCTTGCGCCACAAGTAGGCGTACATGCCGTCCAGCGCCATCAGCTCGAAGTGCGACCCCTGCTCGACAACGAGGCCATTGTCGAGCACGAAAATATGGTCGGCCCCGGCCGTTGTGGAGAGCCGGTGGGCGGCCGAAATCATGGTGCGTCCCTTGCGCAGGCCTTCGATAATGGCGCTGACGGCCGCCTCTTCCACCGGATCGAGCGCCGAGGTGGCTTCGTCGAGCAGGAGGATATCGGGTTCGCGGAGAATGGCGCGCGCCAGGGCCAGACGCTGCACGCCGCCGGCGGAAAAGGTGGCACTGTCGGGCCCAACATTGTTTTGTCCAACCAGCGTGTCGTAGCCCTGCGGCAGCGACATGATCATGTCGTGCAGGCCCGCGATCCGCGCGGCCGTGGCCAGCGACTCTTCCGACGCGTCCGGTTTGGCCAGCCGGATGTTTTCCCGGATGGAAATATTGAAGAGCGAATTTTCCTGCAGGACCACACCCAGACGCCCGCGCAGGGAGGCCTGCGTGACCGACTTCAGATCGTGGCCGTCGATGGTGATGCGGCCGCTGGAAGGATCGTAGAAGCGCATCAGCAGCTTCAGGATGGTGCTCTTGCCCGAGCCGCTGACGCCGACGAACGCAACCCATGTGCCGCGGGGGATGCGGGCCGTGATGCCGGAGATCGCTTCCTTTTCATCGCTGTTTTCCGTCGTAGAGCCGTAGCGGAAGCGGACTTCGGAGAAGCCGATTTCAGAATGCAGCGACGGGAGGTAACGTGCGCCATCCATGTCCTCGATCGCGCCGGATGGCTGGAGCAGTTCGCCAATTCGCGCGTAGGCCTCGCGGGCCCGGGCGAACACGGGAAGGAAACCGGCCGCCGATACAAGCGATCCGCTCAGCACGTAGCCGAATATCTGGAGCGCGGCGAAAACTCCAAGGGTCATCTGCTTGTAGAAGACCAAACCCGCGCCCACCGCCAGCAGAAGCAACTGGATGAGCGGGATGCCGGCGGCGGCGAAACGCTCCATAAAGGCGGCCCGGAGATCCGCTTTGAGGGCAGCGCGGGAGACCAGATCGTTGCGCTTCCGGAATCCGGCGACGCCGGTATGTTCGAGCGAAAATACGCGGATCGCAGCCTGGGCCTCGAGACTTTCCTTCACCAGGCTCAGCAGGCTGTTCAGGCCCTCTTTGGCGGCATCGCGCATGCGCGAACCGTGCGATGCCGATGCCGCGGGCGCAAGAATAATCCAGGGCCACAGGAGCAGGCCCGCAAAGGCGGCGCGCCAGTCGAGCCAGAACATCAGTCCGGTGCAAAGAAGCGCCTGTACGACGGGGAGAAGGCCGCGCGATGCCGCGTGGGCAAGGGCGGTTTCGATGGATGCAAGATCGCCGGAAAAATGCCCGGTGAGCGCGGCGTTTTGGTCCGGAGCGTGATGCGACATGGAAATGCGCTGCAGCTTGTCGTACATCGCGAGGCGCAGCTCCGCAAGGCACCGGCTCTGCGCGCGGGCCGCGAGATTGTCGGCCAGAAAACCCGCGGCGAGGCCAAGCAGCGCGGCGCCGGCGATGATCCCCAGCATGAGATAGAGGGTGCTCAACACGGGCGCGGGGACGATCCGGTCGATGAAGAAATAGACAGCGCCGGGCAGGAGGACGACTAGAATGGCTTCCAGCGGCACGGCCATGGCGATGAACGCCAGGAGCAAACGCGTGCGCCGAAAAAAAGAGAACTCCGCCACCGGGACAGGCGCTTCCGGCCTGTTCGGCGAGTCCGCCCACCGGGTAGATCTCGATCTTGACGGATTATCGCCCACAACTGATATCATTCCATAACGTCTATGTGGCAGCACAATTACACGCCGCTGTATGGCAGCCTTGCATGGTCTGCGTTTGGCGCAGGTTTCCCCATTCTGGTTCTGCTGGTGATGATCGCCGTGCTCCGCAAGGCCGCGTGGATTTCTTCACTGGCGGGGCTCGCCGCGGCCGCCGCGGTGGCTCTGTTCATCAATGGCATGCCGGCCGGAATCATGTTCAGCTCGATCGCCTTCGGCGCGGCCAGCGGGCTGTTCCCGATCGGCTGGGTTGTGTTCACCGCGATCCTGCTTTACAACATCACGGTGGAGACCGGGCAGTTCGAAATCGTCAAGAATTCCATCGCCAACCTCACGGACGATCGCAGGCTGCAGGCACTGCTGATCGCATTTGCGTTCGGCGCTTTCATCGAAGGAGCGGCCGGGTTCGGCACGCCCGTCGCGGTGGCGGCTTCGATGCTCACGGGTCTGGGATTTGCGCCGTTTCTGGCGGGCGGAATCTGCCTGCTGGCCAACACCGCGCCGGTGGCCTTCGGATCCATCGCCACGCCGCTGATTACGCTGGCCAGCACCACAGGGCTGCCGCTGCTGCGCCTGAGCGCCGGGGTGGGCAGGATCTGCGCGCCGGTGTCGCTGATCGTGCCGTCCTATCTGATCGTGGTGATGGGAGGATGGCGGGCTCTGCGCGGCGTGCTGCCGGCGGCAATAGCGTGCGGGGCGACATTCGCGGGCGTGCAGTTTCTGGTGTCGAATTATATTGGCCCCGAACTGACCGACATCCTGGCATCGCTGGCCGCCATCGGGGTCCTGGTGGTTTTGCTGCGGGCCTGGAAACCGAGCGACAACTTTAAGATGACAGGGCACGGCGAGGCGCATCCCTGGACGCATATACCGCGGTCGGCGGCGCTGCTGGCGTGGTCTCCGTTCGCGCTTCTGGTCGTTTGCATTCTGTTCTGGGGCATGAAGCCGGTGCAGGCGCAGATGGCGCATGTGGCTTTGAAGTTCGCATGGCCGGGGCTGCACGGACTGGTGCAGAAGATGCCGCCAGTGACCGCGAAACCCGTGATCTACGACGCGTTCTATACGCTCCCGTGGCTTTCGGCATCGGGCACGGCGTGCCTCGCGTCAGCCATTCTGTCGGCGATCGTGCTGCGGGTTTCCCCCGGAAGATTTCTGGCGATCCTGGGAAAGACAGCGCGCCAGCTCGCGTTCGCGGAACTGACCATTGCTGTGGTGATGGCGCTGGCGTTCCTGATGAACTACTCGGGTTCGACCGCGACGCTGGGTCTGGCGTTCGCAACCACGGGGGCCATGTTCCCCTTCTTCAGTGCGCTGCTGGGCTGGCTGGGCGTATTTCTGACGGGCAGCGACACTTCGGCCAACGCGCTGTTCGGAAATCTTCAGGTGGTTACGGCGCAGCATTTGAATATGAACCCGGTGCTGATGGCGGCTTCCAATTCGAGCGGCGGCGTGATGGGCAAAATGATCAGCCTGCAGAGCATCGCGGTGGCCGCGGCAGCGACGTCGGCGGGCGGCGGCAAGGAAGAGAGCAAACTATTCCGTTTCACTCTGAAGCACAGCATTCTGCTGGCTTCGGTGGTGGGGCTGATTGTTTTGTTCTACGCGTATCCGGGGAAGGTTTTCGCCCCTTAGGCGCTCTGTCAGCGGGCGGCTGAAGAGGGGTGGCCGTCTTCGGTTTCCGCTTCGGCCTCTTCAGCGTCCGCTTCGGACTCGTCGAATTCTTCTTCAACAAACCCGGCGGCTTCGGCTTGGGCGGCCAGTTCTTCTTCGGAGATTTCGCTTTCCAGAATTTCCAGCGCCTGCTCCACCATATCTTCGGACACCAGCAGCCGCAGTTCTACCGGGCCGAGCGTGTAGTTCACGTCGATTCTGGAGGGGATGCCGGCGCTTTCGAGGAGTCCACGGGCGAGGCTGGCTTCTTCGGAGACGGTATAGGTGGCAATCTCCACGACACCAACCTCATCGCCACTATGCGCGGCTGCTTCCCCTTCCGCGGGCTCTTCTTCACCCGGGTCTTCGGCTTCGTTCAGGCCGCGGCGGGAAACCTCTTCGTCGTAACAGTGGCGGGCCGCTTCGACAAGATCGTCCCGGCTGGTGGAGAGGAGGGCCGCGTCCGACAGCAACTCAAAATGTCTACGGTAGTCGTCGGCGCTGATGTTCATGGCAGGCCTCATTTTAATACAGCGCGAATTCGCGGCGGCGCGATATATACTGTGGCCGGTAAGGATATCCGAATGATGAACGTACTGACCATCGACCGCGAATACGGAAGCGGCGCGGGCGACATCGCAAAGCAACTGGCGGAGCGTCTCGGGTGGAAGTTATGGGATCAGCTGCTCACCAACGAAATTGCGCGGCATCTGGAGTGCGACCGCCGGGCGATCGAGGAGCATGAGGAGCGCAAAGACCCTCTGACTTACCGGCTTTTCAAGTCGTTTCTGCGCGGCAGCTTCGAGGGCTCTGTGAATACGCAGGGGATAAAAATGGCCGACGCCGACGGGATTCGCCGGGTGTCGGAAGAACTCGTTCGAGCCGCCGCCGCGGAGGGCAACGCGGTGATCGTGGGGCGCGGTGCCGCATATTACCTGCGGGACCGGCCGGGCGCTTTTCACGTCTTCATCTACGCCCCGTTTGAGGAGCGGGTACGGCGGCTGATGCAGGCCGGGAAGAGCGAGGCGGATGCGGTTCACCTCGCCGAAACGGTGGACCGGGACCGGGCGGCTTTCATCAAGCAATACTTCGATGTCGAATGGCCGGAGCGGCACTTTTTCCATCTGATGGTCAATTCCACGATGGGCGACGCGGCGGCGGTGGAAACGATTATGGATGGCTTGACGGTGGCGGGAAAGAGTTAAACCGCCGGGTTAAATCTCCAGAATAACCGGCATAATCAAAGGCCGGCGCTCAGCATTTCTATGAATATATCTTTTTAAATCCGCCCGGATTTTTTCCTTCATTACGCCGGCGTCGCCTTTTTCTTCATCGCTCGAGCCTTCGAGCGTTTTGGCAACCACTTCGCGGGCGGCGCGCATGAACTCCAGATCGCTTTCGAGGCCGAAGCCTTTCGAGACCAGTTCCGGGGCCGATTCGATCTTACCGGTGTGCTTGTTGATGGCGATGATCGGAATCACAATGCCGTCTTCCGAGATCAGGCGGCGATCCCGCACCACCATATCGCCGACGACCTCACCGACTGCGCCGGAATCAATACAGATGCGGCCCACAGTGACACGTCCGGCCTTACGGGCGCCCAGGCGATCGAACTCCAGGACGTCGCCGGTTTCGCAAATGAAGGTCTCTTCCAGCCCCACGTTGTGCAGGTGTTCGGCGAGGCGCGCATGCTTGGCGAGCTGGCGGTATTCGCCATGCACCGGCACGAAATAGCGCGGGCGCACCAGATTCAAAACCAGCCGCAGCTCCTCCATCGATCCGTGTCCGGAAACATGCAGGGGCGGATTCATGCTGCCATATAAAACGTCCGCGCCGCGCCGGGATAAATGGTCAATCATACGGAAAATAGTCTTCTCATTTCCCGGAATAATTCTTGAACTGAGGACTACCATATCGCCGGGCGTTACGGAGATATGTTTGTGGCTGTCCACCGCCACGCGCGAGAGCGCCGACATCGGTTCGCCCTGCGTGCCCGAGATCAGCACGGTGACCTTCGAGGGTTTGGCCGCCATTATGTCCTGCGGCCGCATCAGAATGTTGTCCGGAATCTGCAGCAAACCGTGCCGGTGCGCGATTTCGGTGACGGCGATCATGCTGCGTCCCACCAGCGCCACTTTGCGCCCGAACTCCTGCGAAAGATCGATCAGCTGCTGCAGACGGTGAATCGACGAACTGAAGCACGAAACGAACAGGCGGCTCTCGGACCGGTTGAAGACGTCTTCGAGGCGCGGGCGCACGGCGCGTTCGGAATCGGAATATCCGGGCCGGTCGGCATTGGTCGAATCGGAAAGCAGCAGGAGCACGCCGCGCTTGCCGTAATCGGCGAGAGTATGCAGATCGAACAATTCGTTGTCGGTGGGAGTGGGATCGACCTTGTAATCGCCGGTGTGGATGATGACGCCCAGAGGGGTGGTAATGGCCAGCGCCACGCAGCTCACGATCGAGTGCGTGACGTGAATGAACTCGACTTTGAATGGGCCGATCTCGACGATATCCTTGGGCTTTACGGTGCGGAGGGTCGGCTCATCCACTTCGTATTCTTCGATGCGGCGGCCGACGAGCGAGAGGGTGAACGCGGTTCCGTAGACCGGCACATTGAATTCGGCGAGGAAAAAAGCCACCGCGCCGATGTGATCTTCATGGCCGTGCGTGATCAGCAGCGCGCGAACATGCTGCCGGTTTTCTTTGAGGAAGGTGAGGTCGGGAGTCACGATGTCCACGCCGAGCAGTTCGGCCTCGGGGAACATCATTCCGGCGTCGACCACCACGATGTCGTCGCCATACCGGATGGCCATCATGTGCATGCCGAACTCGCCGAGTCCGCCCAGCGGGATGACCTGCAGTTTCTTATCTGACATTTTGTCTGGTTGTTTTCCGATGCAAACTAGATTCTAGCGTTCGGGCGTGTCCGGGCGAATCGACGCCACCAAAACGGCGCGTCGAGCATCCATTCAGGGAATGTCAACAACTCCCACTGATAACCCCTCCGCTGCATTGCATGAATCGATCCGGACCCGCTGGAGTCCGCGTGAATTTCTGGACAGGCCAATTGCCGCGGAAGATATTCGCACGCTCTTCGAGGCGGCGCGCTGGGCGCCTTCCTGTTTCAACGAACAGCCGTGGCGATTCGTTGTCGCGACGAAGGACCGGCCGGAGCAATTCGCCCGGATTCTGGGTGTTCTGGTGGAGAAGAATCAGGAATGGGCGCGGAGCGCTTATCTGATCGGTTTTTCGGCGGCCAGGAAGACTTTTTCGCATAATTCGACTCCCAATCGTTTTGGGCTTTACGACACGGGGGCGGCCGCCGGGAGCCTGGCGATTCAGGCGACGACTATGGGAATCCGGGTGCATTTCATGGGCGGCTTCGATGCGGGCCGGGCGCGGACGGAATTCGGGGTTCCGGAGGATTTCGAAATCGGCGCGGCATTCGCGGCCGGGTATATCGATGAAAATTCGGTTCTTCCCCCCACACGGAGCCGCAAACCGCTCGCCGAGATGGTATTTGCAGGTAACTGGGGTCAAAGCGCCGATTTTGCGGAGTAGCTAAGACGGAAGAAATGCCCTTCTTTGGGGCAATAGGACGTCCTGGTGAACTCACCGGGTCTCCAGAGACCTTGTTCCAACCCGCACCCATCCGGGCACGCTGGAAGCCCTCCAGTCATACAACCGGCAATTAAAAAGCCCGCCTCCTGCGAGGCGGGCTTCTGAGATCGCTCACAAAGCGATCTTCGATGGGAGAATCATTTTCGACGGCTTCACAACCGGCAAAAACTTTAGTGATTGGATAGTAAAGTTTCCCGGGCAGCTACGTCAAGCAAAAAACCTGGCTAATTTTTCCACATTCTAAATCACTGAAATAAAATGAGTTTATAAGATCCGTGGATTTGCCTTGACAAAAGCCCGTTTGTGATTCCTTCCCTTGCGGAGCCCGCATAAATAGCCGCAAT
>DASZLO010000161.1:0-11519 GCA_035552315.1 Bryobacteraceae bacterium | reverse complement strand
CCGGGATCTCGAACCGTGATGTGAGCGCTGCTACGGGAACAAATCCCTACATGAACAGATCTTTGACCTTGGCGAACAGGCCTTTTTCATGGGGCTCGTTGTTCACGGGCAAAGTGTCGGCCAGTTCTTCGAACAGCCGGCGCTGATCTTTGGTCAGCTTGGATGGAATCCGCACTTCGATATGGACGACCAGATCGCCGCGGCCTCTTCCCTGAACTTCGGGGACGCCCTTGCCGCGCAGCTTCAGTTCCGTCCCGCTTTGCGTTCCCTCGGGAATCACCAGTTGATGCGGGCCCTCCAGCGTGGGCACGCTGATCTCGTCGCCAAGCACCGCCTGCGCAACTGAAATCGGAACCGTGCAGTGCAGATCGTTCTCGTGCCGTTCGAAGATGGTGTGCTCTTTGACGGTGAAGAAGATGTACAGATCGCCGTTGGGTCCGCCATTGCCGCCAGGCTGCCCCTCGTTGGGGACGCGCAGACGGTTGCCGTCGGCGATACCCGCGGGCACCGTGACGCGCAGCCGCTTGTTGACCTGGCGATAGCCTTCGCCCTTGCACTCTTTGCAGACGTTCTTGACGATCTGACCGGCGCCGCCGCAACTGGAGCAGGTGCGCCGCACCGACAGGAACCCCTGCGAAAAAATCTGTTCGCCCCGGCCGTGACACGCAGGACACGTGATGGAGCCGCTGCCCGGCTCGGCGCCCTTACCCTTGCAGCGCTCACAGGCCTCCAGCTTCGGGACCTGCAAATCGACCATCTTGCCGAACGCCGCTTCTTCAAAGGTGAGCGTCAGATCGTAGCGGACGTCTTCGCCTTTCACGGCCCGGTTCCGACCGCCGCCGCGCTGTTGGCCGAACACATCGCCGAACCCGAATACCTGGCTCAGGATGTCGCTCAGGTCCATGGAATTGGGATCGAATCCGCCGCCCATGCCCGAGACGCCCTGATGCCCGTAGGTGTCGTAGGCGGCGCGCTTTTGCGGATCGGAAAGCACGCTATAGGCTTCGGCGGCTTCCTTAAACTTTTCCTCGGCGGTATGGTCGCCGGGATTGCGGTCCGGATGAAATTGCATGGCGAGCTTCCGGTAGGACGCCTTCACCTCTGCATCTCCGGCGCCGCGGACCACGCCCAGCACCTCGTAATAGTCGCGTTTCGTCACTGGCATTTATGGTTTTACAGCTCTTTACTCAGGTTCTTCCTAATTAGATGCGGGGCAGCGTCCCGCAGGCTCCGGAGGCAACTTCAGGCGCCGGCTTCAGGCACCCACTGCCACCTTTACCATCGAGGGCCGCAGCATCTTGCCCTTGAACATATACCCGCGCTGAAATTCACCGAGAACGGTACCGTCGGGAGAATCTTTGGTTTCCACGCGCTCCACAGCCTGGTGCAGATGCGGATCGAACGGTTTGCCTACCGACTCGATCGGTTCCAGCCCCATTTTTTTCAGGGTTTCGTACATGCGGCTGTAGATCATCTCGATGCCTTTGGCATAGTCCGGGCTGCCGCATTCATTCTTGAGGGCGCGGTCGAAATCGTCGAGGACGGGAAGCATATCGCGAACCAGTTCCATGCCCGCGTATTGCAGGTATTCGGAGCGTTCCCGCTCGGTGCGCTTGCGGAAGTTATCGAACTCGGCCTGACGGCGCAGCAGTAGTTCTTTCAATTCATCACGCTCGTTGGCCAGCGCAGCGACTGAGGCAGCGACGGAGCTATCCGCAGCAGCCTGATCACCGTCGCCGCCCTGGGTTGCGCCGGTGTTGGCTTCTTCTTTATTCGCTTCTTTGTTGGCTTCTTTATTCGCTTCTTTATTATCTACGGTCACGGCAATTTCAGGTTAGCATTGGCGGCGCGGGTCCAAGTATGGAGAAAAGCGCCGGATCAGGATTGCAGGGATTCGAAAGCGCGGCCGATTTCACGAACCGTCGACATCACGTTCTCGTACTGCATGCGCATCGGCCCAAGCACCGCAAGACGTGTGCGAACGCCCGAAGGCAGCTCGATGGTGACGCCGATCAGCGTCAGCGCGCTCATGGCGGGGTGAGCGTTGGCGAGGCCTACGTGAACGCCGACCTGTCCCTGCGAACCTTCCAGAAAGCGGTCGAGAAGCGCCACAACGTGCTTTTTTTCTTCCAGCGCCCGGAATAAATCCCGCATGGTTTCGCGGGTGAGATGGAGATCGAGGCCCATCAGGTAAGAGGCGCCGTCCATGGCGAGTTGCGGGTCCTGGTCGGCCAGCAGCAGACCTTTTTGATAGAGCAGGGTTAACTTCTGCAGCACCGCGTCGTACAGAGCACGGTCCTCTTCGATGCGCCGCAGCAGTTCGGCGCGGGCCTTGTCGAGGGTCCAGCCGGCGAAATTGGTATTCACGTAGTTGCGGAGCTGCACCAAGTCGTCCTGCGACATGGCGCGTTCCAGTTTGACAATCTTATTTTGAACGCGGCGATCGCGCGTGGCCACGATCATCAGAACCCGCTGGTCGGACAGGGCAACCAGCTCCAGATGTTCCAGTTCCTGCGCGGAAGAAGGCAGCGCCGCGGCGATTCCCACATTCTTCGTAATCCGGGTCAGCACCCGGGAAGCAATGCCGACGCGCTCTTCGAGGCTTTCGCCGGACTGCATCTGGCTGAAAATATGCTCCCGTTCGGCAGCCGGCAGAGGACGCGCCGAGACTGTGCCGGCATAATCCCGAAACGCGCGGTCAGTGGGAATGCGGCCCGCCGAGGTGTGAGGCTGGGCGAGGAATCCGCGATCGGATAAATCGGCCATGACGTTCCGGATGGTGGCGGGACTAAGGGCCAGGGATCGGACGCGTGAAAGCGTGTGCGATCCGATCGGCTCGCCGGTATCGATGTAGGCGCGGACGATCGAGTGAAGAATGACACGTTCTCTCGGCGACAGCTCTCTTCCGGAATCCACTACTTTGACTATACTGTTACATCCGTAGCGGGAGCAACATTTGCGGGGGCGGTCCGGCGACTGTAAGGGTTCGCCCCGGAGCGAGGGCGTTTCGATACGGGCCGGTTTGCGCCGTCATAATGCGTCCGCTAGACTAAGAGTTTGTGCAACGTGGACGGGGTCTCCGCTTTTAAACCGCACACTCGAATACGTCCTTTTCTATAGATACGGGAGCATTAATGGCCGAAGTTCAAAAGCATCTTTTTACGTCTGAATCCGTCACCGAGGGTCACCCCGACAAGGTCGCCGATCAGATTTCCGACGCTGTCCTCGACGCAGTTCTGGCACAGGATCCAATGGGGCGCGTTGCCTGCGAAGTCCTGGTCACCACCGGAACCTGTATTGTTGCCGGCGAGATCACCACCACCTGCTATGTGGACGTCCAGAGCATTGCGCGCGCCACGATCCGGGAGATCGGCTATACCGACGCGGCTTTCGGATTCGACGCCAAGACCTGTGGCGTACTCAATGCGATCCAGAGCCAGTCGCCGGATATCGCGATGGGCGTTGACACGGGCGGGGCGGGCGATCAGGGCCTGATGTTCGGCTATGCCTGCGACGAAACTCCGGAACTGATGCCGATGCCGATCCAGTTGGCGCACCGGCTCACCGAGCGCCTTTCCCAGGTGCGCAAGTCCGGGCTGCTGAAGTATCTCCGGCCTGACGGCAAGAGCCAGGTTTCAGTGGAGTACGTGAACGGCAAGCCGAGCCGCATCGATGCGGTGGTGATTTCCACGCAGCATGGCGAAGATGTGAGCACCGAACAGCTGCGCGCCGACGTGCGCAAATACATCATCGACGCGGTGGTGCCGCAGAACATGGTGGATGCGCACACGAAGTATCACATCAATCCGACGGGGCGTTTTGTGATTGGCGGACCGCACGGCGATACCGGACTGACCGGGCGCAAGATCATTGTCGATTCCTATGGCGGCATGGGCCGTCATGGCGGCGGCGCTTTCTCGGGCAAGGATCCGACGAAGGTGGATCGCTCGGCCTGCTACATGGCCCGTTACATTGCCAAGAACCTGGTGGCTGCAGGTCTGGCGACGCGCGCCGAAGTGCAACTTGCTTATGCGATCGGCGTGGCCGATCCGGTTTCGGTGATGGTGAATTCGTTCGGCACCGGCGTAATTCCGGAGAGCGAAATGACGGAACTGATCCGGGCGACTTTCCCGCTCACGCCCAAGGGCATCATCGATCACCTGGACCTGCGGCGTCCGATCTACAAGAAGACGGCCGCGTTCGGGCACTTCGGCCGGAACGAAGAATCGTTCAGCTGGGAAAAGACCGATAAGGCGGACGCCCTGCGCGGCGCAGCCGATAAATTAGCCGTCGCGGCGAAGTAACTTACCGGCAGCGCATGTGCGCCTGCGGTTGTTTTCTGCTTGCCGCTCTGGTGGCAGCTTTTGTTTATTTTGTAATGCACGGCTTGTGGCTTGGTGCCGCGGCCGTGCTTTTTTTTGCGGGCGCCCTGGGATGGCTGGGGAGAAAGACCTTTCTGCCGTCCAAGCCGAAGTAATTGTAAACTGAGAACTTCTCCGCCACGAACTTGACCCGATCCGTGCCCGCCTTATCGACATCCCGCTGGCGGGTGCCTGCCGTTTCCTTTTCCTTTTCCATCCTGCTGGTCTATGTACTGCTTCGCCTGCCCGGAATCGGAGTTCCGCTGGACCGGGATGAGGGCGCGTTCGGCTACATCGGCCAGGTCATCAATCGCGGCGGACTTCCTTATCTCGATGCGCTGGACCACAAGCCGCCGGTGGCGTTCTTCATCAACGCTTTCGCTTTGCGGCTGGTTCCTCCTACGGCGGAGGGTATGCACACATTCCTGCTGGCCTACAACTTTCTGACGCTGGTTTGCCTGTTCCTGATCGCTCGGATTTATTTCCGGAGCATTTCCGTCGCGCTCTGGACGGCGTTCGCTTTCGCAGTGTTCAGCGCGAGTCCGGCGATCAACGGGTTCACCGCTTCGACAGAGATGTACGCGCTGCTGCCTACCGTGCTCAGCCTGTTGCTGGCGGTGGCGGGAATGCGGAACAACAGAATGGTTCTGCTGTTTCTGAGCGGAGTTGCCGGGGCCACGGCCTGCTGGACCAAACAGACAGCCTTCACCAGCGTGCTGTTTGTGTTTCTCTTTATTTGCACCGGTGCGCTGCGGGGGCCGGTTCGAAACTGGAAGATCCCGGCGGTCTGGCTGGGAGGGGCGGTGCTGTTCTCGGCCTGCGTGGTTTTCTACTTCTACGCGCACGGCATTCTTGAACCCTTCATTTACTGGTGCTTCACGTATGAACTGGACTACGCCAGCGTCCCGTTCAGCGAAACGCTGAAGATGCTGCCGTACCGGCTGGGACAGATCGCGCGCGGCGATTTCGTTTTTCCGGCGGCTGGTTTGGTTGTGGCGGTGGCGGCCGCGATCAGAAGAGACCCGCGCGGGTTTTTTCTGGGAGGATTCCTCCTGCTGTCATTTCTCGGAACTGTTCCGGGATATGTCTATCCTCACTACTTCGTGCAGATCGCGCCGGCCGTGGCGCTGGCGGGCGGCTATGCATTTTCCGTGTTTGTCGGGAAGAGGAGCGTGGCGGCGCTCGCGGCAGGGTTGGCGGTGGTGGCTATTTCGGCGGGGGTGAATCGCGAATATTTTCTGGGACATGACGCGACCGCGATCAGCCGCCGTCATTTCGGCGTGAATCCATTCCCGGAAGCCAGGCAGGTGGCCGATTTTATTGCAAAATCGACGACCGTCGACGACCGGGTTCTCATTGTGGGATCGGAGCCGGAGATTCTTTTTTACGCCCAGCGCCGGAGCGCCACGCCGTTCGTCATGATTTATCCGCTCACCAGCGAACACGGCCGCTACAAGGAATTTCAGAACACCTTGTGGGCGGACGTGCTCGCGAAGCCGCCGAAGTACATCGTCGATTTATCGGGTGACGAGTACTCCGTCGGATGGGATGAAGACGCCGATCTGGAGATTCTGCGCAGCCTGAAGGGATTCATTGCGCAGAACTATGTGCTCCAGCGACGCATGCCTGTTTTCAATTACTCAATCGACCTTTACGCGTATATGCGGCGATAGGTCTTTAACGGCCGATGGAGCCGCCGGAGTGGCCCAGCAATCCGCGGGGCACCTCGCGCAGGACCGGCTTCACCGAGGACGGCGATGCACGGCGCGTGCGGGGTCCGGCCCGCTTGACCTGCGCGGTCGCCGCCGACGCCGAACTTTGCGCGCCGAGCGTTCCGGTTCCGATGGCGATTGTCGCCTCCGAGTTGTAAGAATCCGGACCGGAAATATCGATGTTGTTGACGCCGGCGGTTAAGCCCGCGGGAATCTGCAAATCGATCTGATACAAACCGGCAAGGCCCGGGGCCAGACCCGCGAATACCACGGGGGCGGAGATGCCGCTGATATAAGCCGTCACCTGATTGGAAGCGGCGGTGGAACTGAAGTAGATCGAGTTGTTCAGGTTATTCGGATCCGAAGAGCCGGCCGCGCCATCGGGCGACGGGCCCGGTATCACGCCTCCGAGGCCAGTGAGAAATGCCTGCACGTATTCGCCAGGCTGCGCGGGACTGGATGCAGTTACCAGACTGCCATCGGCGTTATGCACGAGCGCGCCCGGTCCGATACCGCCAGGGGGCGTCGTGAAAAGCCCCACGGCCGTCTTGTCCACGAACACGGTTATCGGGACTCCGCTATTGGAGGCAACCCCGTTGTTGATCACGCTGATCTGCGCGATGGAATAGGGATTTTCGAACGGCACGATTACCGACACCTGGGTCGGGCTCACATAGTAGATGGGGGCATAGATGCCGTTGATGTTCACCTGAACTCCGTTCAGCGTAGTTGGAAACGGGGTATTTGGCGCTACCACGAGGCCGGCGGGCGCGAGGTTCGTTCCGTAGAGGGTGATGAGTTCGCCATTGGCCACCCCTGCTGTAAACGGCGCTGAACTGCCGGCGTTGGCAACGCCCGTCGGGTTCAGAAAGACGGAACCGGTGACCGCGGGCGTGATAGCCGGGAATGCGACCGTGAGCCCGAGATAGGGCCAGATGCCCGCGCCGATTCGGACGCCGCCGCTATCGCCGTAGGCGTATTGGGTGTAGCCGTCGGTTATCGCGCCGGAGCCGCTTATGGTGGTGGGATAGGTGTCGGAAAACGTCAGCGAGTAGGCGTTATTGGAAAACACCGACTGGATGCGCTGCGAACCCACAATGTTGCCGCCGCCCGCGCCAAGCGAGCCGTAGTAGGTGTCGAGGTTGGCATATCCCTGTGAAGCGTAAGTGGAAAGATCCTGATCGATGCCGCTTTGGTAATAGGGCCCGGAGAAGTTTTCGTTCGTGCCCGCGGCATCGTTGCGAATTCCTACCAGCATGTCGTAGCCATTGGGCGAACCGCCGAAGACGAAATTGTTATCCGGCGAGAAATACAGATACTCATTACCTGCGAAATAAATCGCAGTGTTGGAGCTGGGGAACTGGATTACCGCGGCGCCATTGCTGAATATGTATTTTACGTTCGCGGTGGTTTGCGTCTGAACGCTCGTGCCGGAGCCGCCGATGTATCCGCTGGCCGTAACCGTGCCGAGGCTGCCCGCGCCGTTCGGGTTCAGTTGAAAGAAGAGATCGGCGGATCCTGTCGGGCTGCCACCGGGAATGAAACCCGCCATGGTATATGTGCCACTAAAAGTGCTGGTCGAAGGAGTAGTCGCGGGGTTCTTCGCGGCGATGAACATATCGTTATAGCCCCCCGAGGTTTCCGTCGTGCTGCCGGTGATCAGTCCGCCGGTGGTGCTGCCGGAATTCGCCACCAGAATGTAAGTTGAATCGCCCGTGATCGGATTGCTGAGGTAGCCGTAGCCGCTGGCCGCGACCGTGTAGGTGCCGGTGACGGTACCGGCCTGGTTGGCCGAGGTGCAGTTCGTCGACACTTCGCACGCCAGACTCACAGGTTGGCCATTGGCGGAATCCATAGCGATGCCGTCGGCAATGGAGTAGTTTCCGTTTCCGTCAAAGGAAATGTGACCGTAAAGGCTGACGGCTTCACTGAGACCGCCTGTGTTGTCGCCGACTATAAAAAATACCTGGCGGAAATAATAAGTGCCATTGAGAAGGCTGTTGCCTGTCGAATCGAAGGACGGGCCCTGCGCCGCCAGTGGCCAAGCTCCCGCTATGCAAAGGCCAATCGCCGCCTGGATCAGTATGGATGATGTGGTTATTCGCTTCATCGGTCTCTGCTTGGTATATGCGCCTGGGTGCCTGGAAGTTCCCTGCAACTTCTTGCGAGATTTCGTGTTACGGGCGTTTGAAATTTTTGCACCGTATGAATTATCGCAGTTTGGGCCGCGCCAGAGCGTACTTTAGCGTGTACCCACGGCCAAAATTGTCTCGAAGGCGGGGGTCTGCTTTTCTCGGTCGACAATCCAGCTTTGCACCCCTGTGAAGCTGGCGTGTTCGAGGAAAGCGCGGAGTTCGACTTCGGAAAACCCCAGCCAGGTGTCGGCGTAGAGTTCCCTGGCCTGTTCGAAGGTGTGGCGTTTGAGATCCAGAATGACGATACGTCCGCCCGGCTTTAGCAGCCGGTAGGCGGCGTTCACGGCCTCCTGCGGATGGAGCGCGTGGTGCAGGCTTTGGCTGAAGAATGTCAAGTCGAGACTATTGGGATCTATGGGCGGATTCTCCAGATCTCCCAGACGGTATTCGAGGTTGGCGATGCCGTTGTCGCGGGCCAGTTTGGCGCCGACTTCGACCATCTTGGCGGAGTTGTCCACCGCAATCACGCGTGCGGCGCGTTGGGCGAGAAGCTGCGAAAAGGTGCCTTCGCCCGCGCCCAGATCGCCGATGGTCATGGGCGGCATGAGTTGCAGCAGCATTTCGGCCAGACCTTTCCAGGAACGGCCCGGCACATAGTTGCGCCCGAATTTTCCGGCCAGTTCATCGAAATAGCCGCGCACCTTGTCGCGCCTTTTTTCGAGAACCAGTTGCAGGGCTTTGGCGTCGGCTTTGGCTTCGCGAATTTCGCCCGCGGCGGAGTGCAGCAGTTCCACGATCTGCCGGTCTTTCAGGCGGTAGAGGCTGTTCTTGCCCTGTTTCCGGTCCTCCACAAGGCCGGCTTGCTTGAGTTGGGCCAGATGGGTGGAGATCCGGCTTTGTCCGGTGGCGATGATTTCCTGAAGCTCGGCCACGGATAGCTCTTCCCGCTCCAGTAGCAAAAGTAACCGGAGGCGGTTGGGATCGGAAAGAAGTCGTAGCGATTTGAGAACTGACATGCTAATGTATCAATGTATCCTGATTATTAGATATGTTGAGGTGAAATGTCTACCATAGCTCAAGAAGTACTTACCAGCAAAGTTGCTGACATGAAGCTGGCCGAATGGGGCCGCAAAGAAATATCCGTCGCCGAGCATGAGATGCCGGGCCTGATGGCGATCCGCCGCAAATACGAAAAAACGAAGCCATTGGCGGGCGTGCGCGTCACCGGATCGCTTCACATGACGATCCAGACGGCGGTGCTCATCGAAACCCTGGTGGCGTTGGGCGCGAGCGTGCGCTGGGCCTCGTGCAACATCTTCTCCACACAGGACCATGCCGCCGCCGCGATCGCAGCCGCCGGCATTCCGGTCTTTGCGTGGAAAGGCGAAACGCTGGAAGAATACTGGTGGTGCACCGATCAGGCGCTGGCGCATCCGGGCGGACTCGGTCCGCAGCTGATTGTGGACGATGGCGGCGATGCCACCCTTTTCATCCACAAAGGCTATGAACTGGAAAACGGCAGCGACTGGGTCAACACGCCTTCTGGCAACAAAGAAGAGCAGGTTATTAAAGACCTGCTGAAGAAGGTTCACGCGGAAGACAAGAACCGCTGGCACAATGTGGTGAAGGACTGGCGCGGCGTCTCGGAAGAGACCACCACGGGCGTACACCGCTTGTACAAGATGCACGAAACCGGGGCGCTGCTGGTTCCGGCCATCAACGTCAACGATTCGGTCACGAAATCGAAGTTCGACAATCTTTACGGCTGCCGCGAATCGCTGGCGGACGGCATCAAGCGCGCGACCGACGTGATGGTGGCGGGCAAAGTATGCGTGGTCTGTGGGTATGGGGATGTGGGGAAGGGAAGCGCTCATTCGCTGCGCGGCCTCGGGGCGCGCGTGGTGATCACCGAGATCGATCCGATCAACGCTCTGCAGGCGGCGATGGAAGGCTATGAAGTCACCACCCTCCAGGACACGCTGGGGCGCGGCGACATCTATGTCACGACTACGGGCAACGTCGACGTGATCAAGCTGGACGACATGGAGAAGATGAAGGACCAGGCGATTGTCTGCAACATCGGCCACTTCGACAGCGAAATCCAGATCGATAAGCTCAACAAATCGGCGGCGAAGAAGATTGAAATCAAGCCGCAGGTGGACATGTACACGTTCCCGAAGGGCAACAGCATTTTTGTCCTGGCGGAAGGCCGGCTGGTGAACCTTGGCTGCGCCACCGGCCATCCGAGCTTCGTGATGTCCAACAGCTTCTCCAATCAGACGCTGGCGCAGCTCGATCTGTGGGCCAACAAAGACACCTACAAGCCCGGCGTTTATGTGCTTCCCAAGAAGCTCGATGAAGAAGTCGCAAGGCTGCACCTGGAGAAGATCGGCGTGAAACTGACTACGCTGACAGCGGAGCAGGCCGAATACATCGGGGTGCCGGTGGAAGGTCCTTACAAGCCGGACCATTATCGCTACTAATTTGCGGGGGCGGGACTACTAAACTGGTTTGAGGTGTCCCGTCTCCCTGCCCACCTGACAATTATTCGCGGTCTTCTGCGGCGGCTGAACTACCATTTGACTCCGTCAAAATCGCATTCAGCCGCTGAACCGTTCGATCCGGCGAAATTGAAGGCGGCGGAAGCGGCGCTGCACAGGCTGGAAATGCCCGACGAGGGCGGCCGGCAGTATCTTCTGAAGCACATTCCCCGTCTGGCGCGAACTCTCGCGCTAGTCCCTCCACCCTCGGGAACCGGCCGTGTACTGGAATTAGGCTGTTACATGCAGATCACGCCCCTGCTGCAGAGCCTGTGCGGGTACGAAAAAGTACACGGCGCGTATTACGGGCCGACGGGCAGAGTCGATCATAAGGAGATGGGCGATTTCCGCTGCGACGTGGAACATTTCGACGCGGAACGGGATCTGTTTCCGTGGCCCGACGGCTATTTCGACACCGTGATCGCAGGTGAAATCATCGAACACATGACGTACGATCCGATGCACCTGCTGCTGGAATCGCGCCGGGTGCTGCGCGAAGGCGGGACTCTGATCCTCACCACGCCTAACACGGGCAGCGTTACCAGCGCGGCCAAAGCGCTGAACGGCAGAGACAACCCGCAGATCTTCTTTCTTTACGAACGCCCGCGGGCGGGTCAGGCCGCTGAGATCGGCCACGTCCGCGAATATACCGCCTCTGAAACCGGCGAAACCATGAAGGCGGCCGGTTTCGAAGTGCAGCAGCTTTTTACAACGTTTATCGCCGAATTCGCGTCGCATCTCCCGCTGCTGGCCTTTCTGGATGAGAATGGA